>NZ_JAAQWQ010000020.1:0-12415 GCF_012985565.1 Pseudomonas sp. WS 5010
AACGATGCATCGCCGATGGTAGTGTGGGGTTTCCCCATGTGAGAGTAGGTCATCGTCAAGATTAAATTCCGAAACCCCAATTGCGAAAGCAGTTGGGGTTTTGTTTTGGGCGGTCGAAAAGGCGCTGAGGCGATTTGGCACGTCGTCCAACTCTGTCCATAACGCCCTTCAATGCTAAAGTCCCACCCTCGATTTTGCTTTTCCCAAGGAAGCCGTTATGCCGGATGCAACGTCCCTCAGCGCTGGATTCATGGTCGTCCACGGCAATCGCCTGGATGAACTGCGCAGCCTGGTTGTCAGTTGGATGCGTCGATATCCGCTGGCTCCCCTGGAAAACGAAATCGCCCTGGTACAAAGCAACGGAATCGCGCAATGGCTCAAGCTGGCTCTTGCCGAAGACCCGGAAGAAGACGACATGGGTGGTTGCGGCATCGCCGCTGCAATCGACGTGCAACTGCCCGGCAGCTTTATGTGGCAGCTCTATCGCATGGTTTTGGGCCGTGACGAAATCCCGGTCAAATCCCTGCTGGATAAAGCCCCACTGACCTGGCGCCTTATGCGCCTGTTGCCCGAGTTGATCGACCAGCCGCACTTCGAGCCCCTGCAACGTTTCCTCACCCACGACACCGACCTGCGTAAACGCTACCAACTGGCGGAACGCCTGGCCGACCTGTTCGACCAATACCAGGTCTACCGTGCGGACTGGCTGGAAGACTGGGCCGCTGGTCGCCACCAACTGCGCAATGGCCGAGGCGAAGCCAAGCCCCTGAGCCCGGCCAACTGCTGGCAGGCCGAGTTATGGCGGGCGTTGCTGCTGGACGTTGGCGAGCAAGGCATGGCGCAGAGCCGTGCCGGGGTCCACCAGCGTTTTATCGAACGCATCAACAACCTGGATGCCGCCCCGCAAGGCCTACCGTCGCGAGTCATCGTGTTTGGCATATCCTCCCTGCCAGCCCAGGCCCTTGAAGCATTGGCCGGCCTGGCCCGTTTCAGCCAGGTGTTGCTCTGCGTACACAACCCTTGCCGTCACCATTGGTCCGACATCGTTGCCGACAAAGACCTACTGCGAAACGAATACAAACGCCAGGCGCGCAAGACCGGGATGCCCGTCACCATCGACCCGCAAACCTTGCACCAGCATGCCCACCCCTTGCTGGCCGCCTGGGGCAAGCAAGGTCGCGACTACATCAACCTGCTGGACAGCTACGACGACCCCAACAGCTACCGTTCGGCCTTCCGTGACGGGCGCATCGACCTGTTCAGCGACAGCGAACCGACCACCATCCTCAACCAGTTACAGGACGATATCCTCGAACTGCGCCCGCTCCCCGAAACCCGTGAGCGCTGGCCTGCCGTTGATCTGCAGCATGACACTTCGATTCGCTTCCACATCGCCCACAGCGCCCAGCGCGAAGTGGAAATCCTCCACGACCAACTGCTCCAGCGCTTCAGCGCGGACCCGACGTTGCGCCCCCGCGACGTTATCGTCATGGTCCCGGACGTTGACAGCTATGCACCGCATATACGCGCGGTGTTCGGCCAGTTGGACAAGAAAGACCCACGCTTCATCCCCTTCACCCTGACGGACCAGGGCCAACGGGGCCGCGACCCGCTGTTGATCGCCGTCGAGCACCTGCTGAAACTCCCGGACAGCCGTTTCCCGGTCAGCGAAATCCTTGATTTGCTGGACGTCCCCGCCCTGCGCGAACGTTTCGTGATCCAGGAGCGCGACCTGCCCACCCTGCACCGGTGGATCGAAGGCGCGGGCATCCGCTGGGGGCTCGATGCCGAACAACGCGCCGGCCTGGGCTTGCCCAGTGCGCTGGAGCAGAACAGCTGGCGTTTTGGTCTGCGCCGTATGCTGCTGGGCTACGCCGTCGGCAGTGGGGCTGCCTGCGATGGCATTGAGCCCTATGACGAAATCGGCGGCCTCGACGCGGCGCTGATCGGCCCACTGGTCGCCTTGCTTGACGCATTGCACGCTGCACATCAAGCGCTGTCACAACCCGCGACCCCGCACGCTTGGGGTGCACGCCTGCAAGACCTGATGCAACGCTTCTTCCTGGCCAGCAATGAACACGACGACTATCTACTGGGCCAACTCGAGCAACTGCGGGAAGACTGGCTGGAAACCTGCGAGTCCGTCGGCCTGTGCGATGAATTACCGCTGACTGTCGTCCGTGAGGCCTGGCTTGCCGGCCTCGACCAGGGTCGCCTGTCCCAGCGCTTTCTCGCCGGCGCCGTGAATTTCTGCACCCTGATGCCGATGCGTGCCATCCCCTTCAAGCTGGTGTGCCTGCTGGGCATGAACGACGGCGACTATCCGCGTGCGCAACCGCCGCTGGATTTCGACCTGATGGGCAGCGACTACCGCCCCGGCGACCGCTCCCGGCGTGAAGACGACCGGTACCTGCTGCTCGAAGCCCTGCTTTCCGCACGCGACCAGCTCTACATCAGTTGGGTCGGCCGCAGCATCCGCGATAACAGCGAGCGCCCGGCGTCCGTGCTGATCGGTCAACTGCGCGATCACCTCGCCAGCGGCTGGCAGCACGCCCAGGAGCAACCACTGCTGGAGGCGATGACCCAAGAGCATCCGTTGCAACCCTTCAGTGCGCGTTACTTCCACGAGGGTGACCCTCTGTTCAGCTACGCCCGCGAATGGCAGCTACTGCACGAAGCCCAGGACGAAGTCCGCGAAACAGCGCGCCTGGCAGCCTACATCCAGGAAGAGCCCTTGAGCCTGGGCCAGTTGCAGGACTTCTTGCGCAACCCTGTCAGGCATTTCTTTAGCCAGCGCCTGAAAGTGTTTTTCGAAGCTGCCGAAGTGCCCCTGGCCGATGAAGAACCCTTCGTCCTCGACGCCCTGCAGCGCTACACCTTGAGCGACAGCCTGCTCGCCGCCGCGCTGACCGACCCGGATCATCTGGAGCAAGCCCTGGAGGCACAGGCACAACGTCTTCAAGGCAGTGGCCTGTTGCCCATGGTCGGCTTCGGCGAGTGCCTGCGCAACGAACTGATCGAACCTTTGCCTGACTTGCTGCAACGCTACCAGCAACTCCTGGCTCTCTGGCCCACGCCACACAACACCGCAGAGCCCGTCAGCTTCGCGCACCATGGGATTGCGCTCGACGGCTGGATCAGCGGCTTGCACCGGCGCAGTGATGGCGGCTTGCTCAGCGTGACCACCATCCCCAACAGCATCGGCTCGATCAAGACCCGCAAGTGGCATCGCCTGATCCGCCCATGGGTCAATCACCTGGTGGCCTGTGCCTGCGGCTTGCCGTTGAGCACAGGGTTGGTGGCGAGTGATGACACACTCTTGCTGGCACCCCTGGAGCAAAACCTTGCCCAGGATGTGCTCGGTAATCTGTTATTGGCCTGGCAGGCCGGCATGAGTGAGCCGCTGCCGGTCGCGGTCAAGACGGCGTTTGCCTGGCTCGGCCAGACTGATCCGGATAAAGCCCAGGCCGCCGCCCTTAAAGCCTACGAAGGCGATGGCATCACCAGCGACGGCGAGCGCCGTGAAAGCCCGGCCCTCACCCGGCAGTTCCCCGACTACGCGGCCCTGGTCGCCAGCGAAGATTTCGAAGGCTGGGCTGAAACCCTGTATCGCCCCTTGATAACCGCACCCTGGCGATCACTGACCAGCGAGGAGGCCCGTCCATGAGTGCCATCAAACCCCTGGCCCTGGCCTTCCCCCTGCGTGGCAGCCAACTGATCGAAGCCAGCGCCGGCACCGGCAAGACCTTCACCATCTCCGCGCTGTACCTGCGCCTGGTACTGGGCCACGGCGGCGACGAGGCGGGTTTTGGTCGCGAATTGCTGCCGCCGCAGATCCTCGTAGTGACCTTCACCGATGCTGCCACCAAAGAGCTGCGCGAACGCATCCGCACCCGCCTGGCCCAAGCGGCGCGCTTTTTTCGTGACGAAATCGAGCAGCCCGACGCCTTGATCGTCGAGCTGCGCGCTCAGTACAGCGCCGAGCAATGGCCTGGCTGCGCCAACCGCCTGGATATCGCTGCGCAATGGATGGACGAGGCCGCCGTCTCGACCATTCACAGTTGGTGCCAGCGCATGCTGCGCGAACACGCGTTCGACAGTGGCAGCCTGTTTACCCAGACCCTGGAAACCGACCACAGCGATTTGCTCGGCGAAGTGTTGCGCGACTACTGGCGCCTGTTCTGCTACCCGATGCACGGCGATGCGCTGAACTGGGTCCGCAGCAACTGGGGCGGCCCTGCGGCGCTGATGCCCCGAGTACGTGCGCTGTTTGGCAGCGAGCGCCCCGCTGACGATCCGCGCGAGCCCGCCGAACTGATCGAGACCTGCCTGCACGAACGCCGCGAAGCCCTGGTGGCGCTCAAGGCCCCTTGGCAGGAATGGGCCGCCGAGTTGCGCGAAATCTGCCTGCAAGCCGTCGCCGCCAAGGCGGTGGACGGGCGCAAGATGCAGGCCCGTTATTTCGAGCCCTGGTTCGAGAAAATCAGCGTCTGGGCTGCCGACGAAACCCTGGAGCAACTGGATATCGGCACCGGTTTCACGCGCCTGACCCCCGATGGCATGGCCGAAGCCTGGAAGGGCGATGCACCCCATCACCCCGGCCTGGATGCCATGGCGGGCCTCAAAGCCAGCCTCGACGCCTTGCCCACGCCCGACGCGGCGGTGCTGCAACACGCGGCCGCCTGGGTCGGTAAACGTTTTGAGGAAGAGAAGCGCCGGCGCGCCGAGATGGGTTTTGACGACATGCTCATCCGCCTGGACACCGCCCTGCAAGCCGAGGGGGGCGAGCGCCTGGCCAGTGTGATCCGCGAGCAATTCCCGGTGGCCCTGATCGACGAATTCCAGGACACCGACCCGGTGCAGTACCGGATCTTCGAAAGCATCTACCGCATCGAAGACAACAACCCGCACAGCGGCCTGTTCCTGATCGGCGACCCCAAGCAGGCGATCTACGCGTTTCGCGGCGCCGATATCTACACCTACTTGCGCGCCCGCCAGGCCACCGCCGGGCGCTTGCATACCCTGGGCACCAACTTTCGCTCCAGCCATGCCATGGTCGAGGCGGTCAACCATGTGTTCGAGCGTGCGGAAACCGGGCGTGGGGCGTTTCTGTTTCGTACGCCCGACGGCGACAACCCGGTGCCTTTCCTACCGGTCTCGTCCCAGGGCCGCAAAGAGCAGTTGCAGGTCGATGGCCATACACTGCCGGCCTTGAATATCTGGCACCTGGCCACTGACCAGCCGATCTCCAATGTGCTGTATCGCCAGCAACTGGCCGGCGCGTGCGCCAGCCAGATTGTCGCGTTGCTCAATGGTGGCCAGCAGGGCACGGCGGGGTTTATCAAGGGGACGGACTTTACCCCCGTGCAACCGTCGAACATCGCCATCCTTGTGCGTGACGGCAAGGAAGCCCAGGCCGTACGCGGCGAACTGGCCGCGCGCGGTGTGCGCAGTGTGTACCTGTCCGATAAGGATTCGGTGTTCGCCTCCCAGGAAGCCCACGACCTGCTCGCCTGGCTCAAGGCCTGTGCCGAACCGGATGTCGAGCGCCCGCTACGCGCGGCCCTGGCCTGCGTCACCCTTAACTTGTCGCTGCCCCAGCTGGAGCAACTGAACCAGGACGAACTGGCCTGGGAGCAGCGCGTCATGCAGTTCCGCGACTACCGCGTGATCTGGCGCACCCAGGGCGTGTTGCCGATGCTGCGGCGCCTGCTGCATGACTTCAAGTTGCCGCAAACCCTGATCGCCCGCAGCGATGGCGAACGGGTGCTGACCAACCTGCTGCACCTGTGCGAATTGCTGCAACAGGCCGCTGCAGAACTGGACGGCGAACAAGCGCTGATCCGCCATCTTGCAGAGCACCTGGCACTCTCGGGCCAGGCCGGCGAAGAGCAGATCCTGCGCCTGGAAAGCGATGAGCAACTGGTCAAGGTGGTGACCATCCACAAGTCCAAGGGCCTGGAATACGACCTGGTTTTCCTGCCGTTTATCTGCTCGGCCAAGCCGGTCGACGGCAGCCGCCTGCCGCTGCATTACCACGATGCCAACGGCAAGTCCCAGGTCAGCCTCAAACCCACCGCCGAACTGATCGCCCAGGCCGATGACGAGCGCCTGGCCGAAGACCTGCGTCTGTTCTACGTGGCGCTGACCCGGGCCAAACATGCCTGTTGGCTCGGCGTGGCCGACCTCAAGCGCGGCAATCACAACAGTTCGGTGCTGCATCTCTCGGCCCTGGGCTATCTGCTGGGTGGCGGCGCGCCCCTGGGTGAGTCCGCAGCCCTGGCCCGCTGGCTGATGGATGTGCAGGACGGCTGCGCGGCAATTGCCTACGGGCAAATGCCCCAAGCCGACAGCAACACTTACCAGCCACCGCGCAATGACGCGACCTTGCTCGCGCCGCTCCTGCCTAAGCGCAAGGCGGCGGAAAACTGGTGGATTGCTTCCTACAGCGCCCTGCGCATCGGCGAAAGCATGAGCGCCGCCAGCCTGGAAGCCCCGGAAAGCCCACAAGCCCAAAAGCTGTTCGACGACGAACGCCTGGACCCGGATGCACCGCGCGAAGTCGCCGCGTCTGGCGGGGATATTCACCGTTTCCCACGGGGCCCCAACCCCGGGACCTTTCTCCACGGCCTGTTGGAGTGGGCCGGCAACGAAGGCTTCAACGTAACCGGCGAAGCCATCGAAGATGCCGTCGCCCGGCGCTGCAACCGACGCGGCTGGGAAGGCTGGATCGGCACCCTCAGCGGCTGGCTCGGGCACCTGTTGCAAGTGCCGCTGGGCCTGGGCCATGGGCAGGCAGCGATGAGCCTGAGCGACCTGCAGCACTACCAGATCGAAATGGAGTTCTGGTTCGCCAGCCACAAAGTCGATGTGCTTGCCCTCGACCAACTGGTCTGCCAGTACACCCATGACGGCGTGTCGCGGGTCGCCGCCGAGCCGGTATTGCTCAACGGCATGTTCAAGGGCTTTATCGACCTGACCTTCGAGCACGACGGCCGCTACTACGTGGCGGACTACAAATCCAACTGGCTCGGTGCCGACGACGCGGCCTACACCCGCGAGGCCATGGAACAGTCGATTCTCGACCATCGTTATGACCTGCAATACGTCCTCTACCTGCTGGCCCTGCATCGCCAGCTCAAGGCGCGGCTGCCCGATTACGATTACGACCGGCATGTGGGCGGCGCGCTCTACCTGTTCCTGCGCGGTAGCCAAGCCGCGAGCCAGGGCGCGTACTTCACCCGGCCGCCTCGGGAGCTGATCGAACGCCTGGACTTGCTGTTCCAGGGCAAGCCGCAACCGCCCAAGGTCGAACCGGCCTGGGAACAAGGAGTCCTGCTATGAGCCTCTCGACAATGCCGCTGGAGGCACTGGCACCGCTGGATCGCGCTGACGACCTGATGCACCTGCTGGAGCGCTGGGTCGAGCGCGGCTGGCTGCGGGCGCTGGACAAGGCGTTCGTCGGCTTCCTCCATGAGCTCGACCCACAGGCCGACCCCCTGATGCTGCTGGCCGCCGCCCTGACCAGTCACCAGCTGGGCCACGGTCATGTGTGCCTGGATTTGTTCGAGACCCTGAATGCCCCGGATTTCGCCCTGTCGTTGCCCCCTGAAGGTGATCTTTCCAGTGGCGTGATGCTGCCCTCGCAACTGCTCGATGGCCTGGACGGTGACCATTGGTGCCAGGCCCTGGCCGCAAGCCCGCTGGTGGCGCTGGCCGTGGATGGCAGTGTGGCGGCGCAGAGCCGGCCTTTGGTGTTGTCGGGCAAGCGCCTGTACCTGCGGCGTTACTGGACCTATGAGCGGCGCATCGACAGCGCCCTGCGCCAGCGTCTTGCCGCGCAGGAAGCGGTCTCGGCGGACCTGCCCCAGCGCTTGAATGGCCTGTTCCAGCAGCCGCCACCGGATGGCGTGGTCGACTGGCAGAAACTCGCCTGTGCCCTGGCCACGCGTGGCGCGTTCAGCATCGTCACCGGCGGCCCCGGCACCGGCAAGACCACCACCGTGGTGCGTTTGTTGGCCTTGCTGCAAGCGCCCGCGGTGGAGCAGGGCACGGCCCTGCGCATCCGCCTGGCGGCACCTACCGGCAAGGCGGCGGCGCGCTTGACCGAGTCCATCAGCCAGCAAGTACGCTCGCTGCAAGTGCCAGAGGCCGTGCGCGAAAAAATCCCCACCGAGGTCACCACCGTGCACCGGTTGTTGGGCAGCCGCCCCGGCACTCGGCATTTTCGCCATCACGCGGGCAACTTGTTGCCGCTGGATGTGCTGGTGGTCGATGAAGCCTCGATGATCGACCTGGAAATGATGGCCAACCTGCTAGATGCCTTGCCACCCCATGCGCGCCTGGTACTGCTGGGGGACAAGGACCAGTTGGCCTCGGTGGAGGCCGGCGCGGTACTCGGCGATTTGTGCCGCGATGCCGAAGCGGGCTGGTACAGCCCCGGCACTCGCCAATGGCTGGAAAGTGTCAGCGGCGAGAGCCTGGCGGGCAGCGGCTTGCAGGAAGACCTCGATGCCAGCCATCCGCTGGCGCAACAGGTGGTGATGCTGCGCTATTCCCGGCGTTTCGGCGAAGGCAGTGGCATCGGCCAACTGGCGCGTTGGGTCAACCAGCAAAACCCCGAACAGGCCCGGCTACTGCTGGATGCCGGCAGCCACGACCTGTCTTGCCTGCGCCTCAAGGGCGAGCATGATCGCGCCCTGGAGCGCCTGGTGCTGGATGGGCAAGGCGGTGATGCCCAGGGCTATCGCTACTACCTGAACCTGCTGCGCACCACGCGCCCGCCAGCCCAGACACCCCGCGACGACCCGCGCTGGACCGACTGGGCACGCCAGTTGTTGCAAGCCTTCGATGCCTTCCAATTGCTCTGCGCGGTGCGCAAGGGCCCCTGGGGCGTCGAAGGCCTCAACCAACGCATCACCGCCGCGCTGCTCAAGGCCCGGCTGATCGACAGCGACCAGCAATGGTACGAAGGCCGCCCGGTCCTGATGACCCGCAACGACTACGGCCTGGGCTTGATGAACGGTGACATCGGTATCGCCTTGAAGCTGCCCGAAAGCGACGGCGGGCCGCAGGTGCTGCGTGTGGCCTTCCCGCGCAACGACGGCCAGGGTGGAGTGCGCTTTGTACTGCCCAGCCGCCTCAATGATGTGGAAACCGTCTATGCCATGACCGTGCACAAGTCCCAGGGCTCGGAGTTCGCCCACACTGCCTTGATCCTGCCGGATGCGCTGAACCCGGTACTGACCAAGGAGCTGATTTACACCGGCATCACCCGTGCCAAGGACCGCTTTAGCTTGATCGAGACCCGTGGCGCAGTATTCGAGGAAACGGTGCGGCGCAAAGTGAAACGGTTGAGCGGGCTGATGTTGGAGTTGGGTGTGTGATGCGTAGGAAAAACCTGACTGATATGTCGGTTTTTTCGTAATAAATGGCGGGATCTACCTAGGCCCCGTCTCGATGGGGTTTCCGCCAATATGCTATCGTTGCGGCATCATCCCGAGAAGATCATAGAGAATCGCTGCATGAACGTGGCTGTCTCGCCCGCAGAGCGTAGTTGGAGCTGGAGACGATTGCTGCTATCGGCCGTTCTGTGCCTCGTCACGCCTCTGGCTTTTGCCCAGGCGTCCACTGTCAGTGCGGCCGACCAGCGGGCCCAGGCCGTCACCCAGGTGGTACTGGGGATTCTCAGCTACGCCCGCTGGCCGGTGGAACCCACCCAACTGCGCTTGTGCATCGTGGGCCCGACCCAATACACCGATGACCTGGTCAAAGGCACAACCCAGGCCACAGGCCGGCCGGTGGTGGTCCAGCGCCTGCTGGCGGACAACCCCAATATCGTCAACGCCTGCGACGCGCTGTATATCGGCAAGCTCTCCACTGAAGAACGCAGCCACTTGTTCACCGCCTTGATCGGCCGCCCGGTGCTGAGCATCAGCGAAGGTGGCGACCAATGCACCGTGGGCAGTCTGTTCTGCCTGCGGGTGGGCGATGAGCAGGTGTCGTTCGAGGTCAACCTCGACTCCGTGGCCCGCAGCGGCGTGCGCATTCATCCCAGCGTGTTGCAATTGTCCCGCCGGCGAGCGCCGGAGCCATGAGGCTGCGTAACGCCACAAGCCGCCCCACTTTACGTTCGGTCTTAGGTCGCGGGCACCTGAGTGTGGCGCTGTTGGCGGTCGCCATGGCCAGCGTGTCCCTGACCCTGCTGGGCGTGCTGGCCCTGCGGGTATATGCCGACCACAACCTGCACCTGATCGCCCGCTCGATCAATTACACGGTGGAAGCCGCGGTGGTGTTCAACGACCGCGTGGCGGCCACCGAAGCCCTGGCGTTGATTGCCTCCACGGAAGAGGTGGCCGAAGCCCGGGTGCTGGACCTTAATGGCAAAACCCTGGCCCATTGGGTGCGCCCGGAGACCGGGATGTTGTCCAGGGTCGAGCTGGAGCTGGCCCATACGTTGCTGGAAGAGGCCATCAGCCAGCCGATCCTGCACCAAGGCAAGCAGATTGGCACCGTTGAGTTGAGCGGTCACGGCGGTAGCCTGTTGCGCTTTTTGCTCAGCGGCCTGGCGGGGATCATTATCTGCACCGCCTTGAGTGGCTGGGTCGCGATTTACCTGGCGCGGCGCATGCTGCGTGGCATCACCGGCCCATTGCACAGCCTGGCCGACGTCGCCCACGCCGCGCGCAGCGAGCGGGCCTTCGACCGCCGCGTGCCGCCGGCACAGATCGCCGAACTCGACAGCCTGGGCAATGACTTCAATGCCCTGCTCGACGAGCTTGAAGCCTGGCAAACCCACCTGCAAAGTGAAAACGAAACCCTCGCCCACCAGGCCAGCCATGACAGCCTGACCGGGCTGCCCAACCGCGCCTTCTTCGAGGGCCGCCTGATCCGGGCCTTGCGCAGTGCGGCCAAGCTCAACGAACGGGTGGCGGTGCTGTTCCTCGACAGCGACCGCTTCAAAGACATCAACGACAACTTCGGGCATGCCGCCGGTGACGCGGTACTGGTGGCTGTCGCCGCGCGCGTACGGGCGCAACTGCGCGAGAGCGACCTGGTGGCGCGCCTGGGCGGCGATGAGTTCGCCATCCTGCTCTCGCCCCTGCACAAGCTTGAAGATGCCCAGCGCATCGCCGACAAAATCATCGCCAGCATGGACCAGCCCATCCCGCTGCCGGGCAACACCGAAGTGTTGACCTCACTCAGTATCGGTATCGCGGTTTATCCCGATCATGGCGCCACTCCCGGCGCCCTGCTCAATGCCGCCGATGCGGCGATGTACCAGGCCAAACGCCTTTCCCAGGGCGGCCAGCACACGGCGGAGTCGGAGCACCCCGCTGCCAACGTTCAACACAGGAGTTGATCCCTTGTTTGCTAACACACGTGTTCTCTTTATCACCTTGTTTATCGCGCTGCTGGCGCTGAGCGGCTGCCAGACCGCCCCGCCCAAGGGCCTGACACCGGCGCAAGTGGCGGTGCTCAAGCAACAAGGCTTCGAGCTGACCGACGAAGGCTGGGCGTTTGGCCTGTCGGGCAAAGTGCTGTTTGGCAGCGACGTCGAAAAGCTCAACAAACCCAGCACCGAGATCGTCGAACGCATCGGCAAGGCCCTCACCGGCGTGGGCATCGAACGCGTACGCGTAGACGGGCACACCGACGCTTCGGGCAAGGAAGCCTACAACCAGCAACTGTCCCTGCGCCGGGCGAAAAGCGTGGGCAAGGTCCTGGTGGATGTGGGTATGAAGGAGGAAAACGTGCAACTGCGTGGCCTGGGCAGCAGCGAGCCGGTGGCCTCAAACAGCACTGCCGCGGGCCGTACCGAGAACCGCCGGGTATCGATTGTAGTGATCGCCGACTGAGCCGACAGCTCGGCCTAACTGTGCAACCAAACTGTGGGAGCGGGCTTGCCCGCGAAGGCGGTGGTTCAGCCGGGTATGTAGCGATTGACCCACCGCTATCGCTGGCAAGCCAGCTCCTACAGTTTTTTGTGTCGCCCCAAAATTCTGCGCCCGACGCCATTCAACTGTGGGAGCGGGCTTGCTCGCGAAGGCGGTGGTTCAGTCGGGTATGTATTGACTGACCCAGCGCTATCGCTGGCAAGCCAGCTCCTACAGTTTTTTGTGTCGCCCCAAAATTCTGCGCCCGCCGCTACTCACCTGTGGGAGCGGGCTTGCTCGCGAAGGCGGTGGTTCAGCCGGGTATGTATTGACTGACCCAGCGCTATCGCTGGCAAGCCAGCTCCTACAGTTTTTTGTGGCGCCCCAAAATTCTGCGCCCGACGCCACTCAACTGTGGGAGCGGGCTTGCTCGCGAAGGCGGTGGTTCAGCCGGGTATGTATTGACTGACCCAGCGCTATCGCTGGCAAGCCAGCTCCTACAGTTTTTTGTGGCGCCCCAAAATTCTGCGCCCGACGCC
>NZ_JAAQWQ010000021.1:0-11846 GCF_012985565.1 Pseudomonas sp. WS 5010
CTGGGCCGCCGTCATGGGGACCGTGGAATAGCGGAGCGACCGGAGGGAGTGAGCATATGCCGCGAAAGCCCCTTGACGGCATAGGCCCAGCGGAGGGTAGGCGAATAGGGCTGATAGCGGCCAGCCGAAGGGTGATGAGCACACCCAGGACGCGCAGGGGCGGCAAGGTGGCCAGCAGGCCGCCGCGCAGGCCGACAGGCCGGAGGGCAAGCGGAGCGCGCAGCGCCTGGCGGGCCAGGTGCGCAGGCGAGAGGGATTGAAGCCCGAAGGGGCGAGACACGGCGCAGCTGTGGCTCGATGCGTAGCACGAAAGCCCGGGCCGCAGGCCTCGCACTAGATTTTCTCGCTGGCCAGGTGGTGGAAGTACCAGGCCAATTCGGGACGGCCCCCGCCCATTTGTTGCTTGATCGCAGTCACCAGATCCTCGCGGACTTGGCCGGTCGCTGTTTCCAGGCGCTGGCGGATCTCTGCAACCTCGGCGCTGGCGACCCATTCAAGGCAGGCCAGGTAATCGAGCACGCCCTTTTCCTCTGTTGGTGTAAGCATCTGCAAATCCCTCAGCAGTCAAACTGTCCGTGACAGAAAGGCGCCATCTAGGCCTTTTTCTGTCGGTTAGGTGTCTTCTTTGTGGTCCCTGGTTGGGCCTCCTTTGGCTGCTCATGTTTGGCGGCCATCTGCTTGACCTGCTCGGCTTCCTCGGGGGTGAGCCAGACCATGACGGGCACAAGGCCGACGGTCTGGCGTTCCAGCACGGCGGTTACGCGCTTGATTGCAGCGTGTACAAGCTGCCGCGACTGGCCGATGTTGTTGGCCACCTCGATAGGTTCCTTGCCCTCCACCAGCACCGCCCTGGCAATGTCCAGGGTCTTGGTGGACATGCCCCGGAGCGCAGGCAGGGAAGCGGTCCATTGTTCGGCGGTGTATTTCGGCTGGGTGGGCTGCATTCGCGGTTCCTTACTGTTGGCTGAATGCCCTGCTACCGGCAGGGCTACGGGTCAAGCGTGCTACTGGTTCATTTGCTCGATGAAGCCCCGCGCATGCGCTTCCAGGCGGCGGGCATCTGTGGAACCGGCATGGAGCCGGTGCCGTTTGACGCCCTGGGCGGTGGCTTTCCAGATGACGTAAAACGTCCCCTCGTTGTTGCGCTCGATACTAATGGCAACGCCCTGGTCACTGGTACCAACCTTGGCGGCGACTGCCGCCACGGTTTCGCTTTCCAGTGTCTGGCGGTCCCATATCAGCAGGGGCACAAACTGCGGGTCGTTGATCGCGTCGGCTGTCTCCAGGCCGCCCGCATCGCACAACCACGCTTCGTCGTCATCGTCCCAGGCTTCGGCGGTGATCGGAAACATCCACGCCAGAAGTGGCCGACCGTCCTGCACCTGGCAGGCGTAAAGCTGGTCAGAGTCGAGCAGAAACGCCACGCAATCCCCAGGGATGAGCAGGCCATGCCCAGGGTTGGCCTTGAGTAACGATCGGTAGGCTTCCAACGTGCGTTCGTAAGTCATGGTCGGTTCCTCGATCTTAGGCCTTGGCCACGGCCAGGGAGTGGGTAGCGATGCGGCGCATGATGAGCAGGTGGGGCAGGGTGGCCAGGCCCGTCAAGGTCCAGTAGCGCCCGCCCCACTGGGCAAAAATGGTCGTCATGTTGCCGTGGTCCAGGTCGGCCAGCTTGAACGACGCGCCCAGCTCGTCGGCGTGGTAGTCGATGACGGGGCGCTGCGAAAGGTTGAACTCGAAACGGGCGGCGGTCGTGCGTGCCGGTGGCGTGCCATAGGCGCGTTCTTGATCGATCAAAAACGCCTCTTCGTCGCCCAGGATGGCGCCGGGGTAACGCACGCGCAGCTCGGGCAGCATCAGCCCGGAATGCTGGGCCATCCACATGTTTGGCCCGATCTGGCGGGCATAGTCGATGATCGCGGTATGGCCAGGGACATAGAAGACTTTGCACATGGTTCGATCCTCCAAGGGCGGGGGAAAGCCGGGCGTTTAACGCCCGGCTCGCCAGTTACGCGGCGGCTTGACCGCTGCGCAGGGCCTGGGCCAGTACCCACAAGGCGCGATTGAGTTTCACGTCTTGGTCAATGCCGTTAACGGCGCGGGTAGTTGTCCGGCGTCCTTGCTTGTTGCGGCCACGCAAGCCGCCCTTGATGGTGTTTTCCTGCACGCGGTTGAACGTGGTCCAGAGATCGCTTGCGCGGTCTTCGGCACGGCGCGGCATCAGCAGTTGCGACGGCGTGACCGGGGCAGGGCCTTCGGATGGGTCGTAGCGGTAGGCCAGGGCCGCCATGGCGAACGCTTCTTGCTCTTCCTGGCGCAAGTGGTAGTGCTGCATGTCGTCAAGGTTGGCGTCGATCTGCTCGAACTGGCCCAGCACCTCATAGGCACCTTCGATAACGTCGTTAACAACGTCAATGCGGCCGCTGTGGCGCACTTTCTGATCCATCGCCATGTCGCCCAGGACCAGCCCGTTAGCGCACACGAAACGGAACTTGCCGGCCATCATCTGGTAGCTGCTGCTGCCGTCGTGGCTGTTCAGCAGAATGATTTCGTTCGCTTCCTTGCTCATGATGTTGCTGGCATGGCGCAGGCGAATCATGTGCTTGGTGTGCTCGCGTTTGTCGGTGTTGCGGACGCGGGTCTGGCACGCCATGAACGGCTGAAAACCTTCTGTGCGCAGCGCATCGAGCACCTTGACGGTTGGAATGTACAGGTAACGTTCCGAACGGCTGTCGTGCGCTTCCTCGGCAAAGATCGAGGGCGCCACGCGGGCAATCTCGTCATTGGTCAGAGGGGCATCGCTGCGGATCATGCACGGATTACGGAAGTTGCTGGAAAGACGCATTTTTGTATCTCCTTCGCAGATTCCCCGGAGCGGTTGCTGCCGCTGGTGTCCGGGGTGTCGAGGCGGTATTGCTTCGACGTGGTTAGTATCTCAAATCGGGGCGCTGTCGTCAACTGTTGGTCAAACAATCTTTGACTAATAATTGACTTGACGCGGCGCGCTTTTCGGAGCTGCTTAGATGCCGAGGTGGGAGCGGGAGGTAAACATAAAGCGCGCCCGCGAAGCGGGTGCAGCCCCGCTTTTGCCCTGGAGCGTGAATCTCCCCCGGTGGATCTGCTCGTCAGCCTTCGGTTGGTCGCGGTAAGCCCCGACTACCCGGAGCTGGGCCGCCGTCATGGGGACCGTGGAATAGCGGAGCGACCGAAGGGAGTGAGCATATGCCGCGAAAGCCCCTTGACGGCATAGGCCCAGCGGAGGGTAGGCGATTAGGGCTGATAGCGGCCAGCCGGAGGGTGATGAGCACACCCAGGACGCGCAGGGGCGGCAAGGTGGCCAGCAGGCCGCCGCGCAGGCCGGCAGGCCGGAGGGCAAGCGGAGCGCGCAGCGCCTGGCGGGCCAGGTGCGCAGGCGAGAGGGATTGAAGCCCGAAGGGGCGAGACGCGGCGTAGCTGTGGCTCGATGCGTAGCACGAAAGCCCGGGCCGCAGGCCTCGCGCTATGCCTCGGATGACGGCAGGGCGATCACTCGCCGGCACCCTGCTCCAGCTCCAGCAAGCGCGCTGTGGCAGCCTGCTCGATCAACAAATACAGGCGCTCAACCTGCTGTTGTTCCAGCGCTTTCAACAATTCCAGGGCCTCCACCATGCCCTCGGCGCGGGCCTGGGAAATCAAGCAATTCGCCGCGCTGGTGGCGGTGTTCACTTCGGCCAGGCGCCTGCGCAATACAACCTGATAGCTCGGCGGCAGGATCAGGCCAGGCATCAACTCCTGTTCGTTTCGCATACCGGCCTCCCTCAGTTTTCGCCGACGACCTGGCGCACTTCGGCCATAACCTTGTTCCACTCGTCCACCGCATCAAACATCGCGCCGACCGCTGCCAAGGCGTGCTGTTGCTTGGTGTAAGTGCGGTTCATGTGCTCGGGTCGGCAAGCTGGGCCAGGCCGGTGAGCTGCCACCAGGCTGAGGTAAAGCCGTCGCTACGTTCGGGGCCATTGGGCAGGGTAAGCGCACCTTTCAACTGAGTGAGGTGCAGTTGGGCGCAATCAATGATGGCTTGTTCCAGTTCGGTCATGGCGTATCAACTCTTGGTAATGGCGGGTTGGGTCCAGTCCTCAAGGACTAGGCCAGGAACGCGAGCAAATTCGCGAGTGTTGTTCGTGACCAGAACACACCCAGCGGCCAGGGCATGGCCGGCTATCGCTGCATCGTTGTTGCCAATGGGCGTACCCAGGCGGGCGAGGGCGGTGCGGATCTGCGTTGTTTGATCTACGGCGGCGGCGTCCCAGGACAGGATGGCGTCCAGGCGCTGGATGAAGGCATCGACCATCGCTGCAACCTTGGGCGATGCCTTGGGGTTGGCGGCCCCGAAACGCATTTCGGAGTAGGTGATGGCCGAAACGACAATCCGGTGCTGATTAGTGACTGCCTGTTCCAGCTTGGCCAGCACCGCGTCGGGGCGCTCGCGCATGATGAACGAACAGATGTTCGTATCGAGCATGTACGTCTTTTTGCTCATGTGAAGTCACCCAGGAAACGGTCTTCCTCGATCACATCCTTTCGCTCGGTCAGAAAGTCAGGATCTGCGGCCGCCACGTCGCGCAACGATGCCCAGGAGGGGCGCACAGGGCGCAGGATCAGCGTTTCGCCGTCGCGGATAATCTCCAGCTCGGAAACGCCCTGGTACTCCATATCCCGAGGGATGCGGATCGCCTGGTTTCGGCTGTTCATGAAAATGGAAACGGTACGCATGGGAACCTCCTACAAGTTGAAACACGTTGAGGCGGTGATGGTGCTGCCGCGCTCGATGCCCAGGTTTGCAAGCTGGCCGCGTGGCACCTCGATAATGCCGAGGGCGGGCCGCAATGATGAATGCTTGGCGGTTGTGTGTGGCTCCAGCTCTTGTACGCTCTGGATAACCCCATCTGCTCCGATCCAAGCCGCGTCTAATGGGGCAGGGGTGTTCTTCATCCACACAAATCGCACTGCCGGCGTAGTCCAGAGAAACAGCATGCCTCGCCCTGGATCTGGCCGCCCGGCGAGGCCCTGCGCCTGTGCGGCTTCGGTGGTGGCCACGGGTAGGTCGAGTGTCGCGCCATTCTGGAACGACAACCGGCAATCATCGCTATAAGCCGGTGTGGTGAGCACGGCCCCCAAAAGCAACGCAGGTAAGCAGCGGTTGAGCATCGGAACCTCCTTCAATCTCCAAGAGAATCCTAGCATATGGCAAGCATATGTCAATTGAGCAATTGAGCGCGCTGGGGTGCGTCGTTATACTGCGGGCATGCGCTCCTTCGCAGAGCACTAGAAGCCCGTTTTGCATTGCTGTGCAGCGGGCTTCGCCATTTCTGGCCCTCCTGTAATCCCTCCCCAAGAATCCCTGAATCTTCGTAGAGCCTGGTGCGTGTGGCTGACTAGCGAGGCTTGCCCGAGTCTGTCCGGTGCGAGTGGCGGGCGGCTGCCGGCAGGCAAGAAAAAGCCCGCATCGCGGGCTTGGGGAAGTGCTGATACCGATCAACTCATTAAGTCGGTGATGGTTCGGCCCAGGTTGATAGCGAACAAGAGCAGGGTTAAAACCCAGTACAATGGCAGGCGCTTATCCTTGGCGCTGTAACCCTCGCTGAATCTGTTTTGAGGCGCCGTCGAGGCGTACAGAGCGCCCCGAAAGCCTTTGGGAATGACTACGACAAAGGCGAACAGTAGCCAATCGAAGCCCGTCTCTTGCATGGGGCCGTGATAAGCCAGCCACGCGGCAAAGCCAATCCAGATTAGTGCTATCCATGTGATTGATCTCCCTTTCGTTTGTGGGTTACTTGCCCTTCTTAGCCAGGCCAAGCTGTTTTTCCAGAGCCTCTACCTGACCTTCGGCGCGTGCTGCGCGGTCCAGGGCCTGGCGTTCGCTCTTGCGTGCCTCGATAGCTTCGGAGTCCTTTTCGTTGGCCCTGGTGACAGCCCGGTGGATCTCCTGGGCGCTGTGGTCCTTCTGGTGCTTCAACTCCAGCTCGGCACGTTCTTCCAGGGCGTGATAGTTGGCCTGTAGCTCGCGGTACAGCGCTGCGGTTTCCTCCAGGCCCGCGATCTTGGCGCGCAGGTCGTGCAGCTCTGCATCCATGCTATCAGCTAGGGCAATCGCTTCCTCGGCCTGCTCGCGGATCTGCGCGGCATTCTCTTCGATCACTCGGCGCTTTCCGTCCAGGGCCTGGTCGGCAGCAACACGGGCCAGGTTCCAGATATCGGCGCCGAAGTTCTCCAGCAACTGGGCCAGGGCAGGTGGTGGTGGGTCGATGAGTGGCTGGGCCTCTTGCTGCTTGCGGTTCTTCCACTCGCTCATGGCCTCCTGAATGGTCGTAAAGCTGCCGACGCCACCCAGGCGCTTGCGCACGTTGGCCAGGGTGGGCTTAGTGCCGTCAGCGTCCAGTTCGTCGGCGGCCTTCCAGATCATTTCCTTGGTGAGTGCCATGGGGCGTGCTCCTTTGTATGTTGTAGCGTGTAGTATTATACAACATACTACAAAATACAATACAGCCTAACGCGGCCAGTTGGCCTTGTTGGCTCCGCTCCAGCGCGGCGGGCGAGCCACCGCACCAGAGCGCAGCAGCCGTTCGATTCCACCCTCCTATACTTCAATGCCCCGCCTCCATAGGAGTTGCTGCCATGTATGACGACCAGCCACCCTTCGCACCGTTGCCTCCTAAGAATGACTGCCCGGACGGCATGAGCCACGACCGCACGGTCTACTACGGCATGGCGCAGGGCTTGCTGTCGGCCCTGTTCGTTTCGGGGATCATCAAGCCGTTTGACTATGAGCAACGCCGCGCTGGACTGGTGTGGGAGTACCAGTGGGGCAATCAGGACAACCCGGAGTGATCCCGTGGCGCGTGCACGGTGCCGGTGTCGAACGCTATCCGTGAGTTATCCACAAGCTCAGTCAAATCAGAGCCGTTAAAGGTTTAAGTTAAAAGGTTAATACGCGCGCGCGTTGTTAGCGTTTTGCGAGGCCTTGATTTACCTGGGCTGGCGGGTGGTTCTGGTCCCCGGAGTGACGAAATAGGCGGTCCCTGGAGTGACGAACCCCAGTCCCCGAAGTGACGAATCGGCGGTCCCTAGAGTGACGAATCGCGGTCCCTGGAGTGACGAACCGGCTAGGCCGCGAAATTGGGCGCGGTCCCTGGAGTGACGAATGCGCAGATAAAGCCCCCGAAGGGGCTGCGGTACAGCTCAAGAACGCATGAATCAATAGAGAAAAACCCTTACACATCAGTGGATTGACCCCTTCCGGTCCCTGGAGTGACGAATTGCCATGACTCATGCAGCGGGTGCGGCCTTTGCTTTGCGTGGCGTCTTGATACCGTTGCGCGTGGCTTTGAGCAAGGCCGCTTTGCCGGCGTCGGACTTGTTGAAGAACAACACCGCGTCTTCGTCGGGCAGGTAGGTCATGTAGTAGTCGAGCAAGCTGCCGGCCTCGGCCAGCTCCTTGACCTTGGCGCGAAACTTCTTTTCCGCCTGGGCGCTTCCGACCTTCTTTTGCAGCAGAGTCAGGCCGATCTTCCATTGGCCCTGGCCGCCGCAATGCTTTCGGCAAAGCTCATAGATGCGTTTGGCGATGGCGCTGCGTAGCCCGAAATAGTCGCCCGGAATGGTCAACACATCCATGGCTTTCGCAGCGTTAAATGTGGTGTCGGATACCTTGATCCGAATGGCGCACATGCGGTTCTTGGCGCCCCTGGTGATGATCTCCACGTCATCGAGCAGGCCCACCCAGCGCCGGCTACCGTCACGGTCTTTCGTCGATTCAAAGGTGGCCCGCATGCGAGTACCGGTGAGCCTGTCGAACGCCTTGCTAAGCAGCTCATAGCCGCGCTCGCTGGTACTGCTGCGCGTGAAGCTCAACAGTTCGTGAGCGGTCGTCTCGATAGTCGGTGATACGGCTATGCCGGCGTTGATCGCGGCCACCAGCTTCGACACGCAAAACAGCACGATATCCTTGTCATGCTGGGTCGCCCGACCGGCAACGCTGGGAATGATCTCGATCTTGTTCCCGTTGTGCTCGTAGGTGATCTGCCTGGTGTCTCCGTCTTCCACGGCGTAGATCGGGTGCTCCATTGTAGGCCGCTCGTCCTTGGGGATCGCCGGCAGGCCGGTCGCAATCCAGAAATCGAGCTGCGTTTCGAGCACCACAACTTGCTTGCGGCCCGCTGAGGCCTTCACCGCCTCGCGCCCTGGTGTCTTGTCCTTCGGCTGCTTCGCCTCTTCGCGTTTCAGCCGCTCCGCCGCCTGCTGGTAGGTTTCGCCTGGCCGGGCTTCGGCCTCAATGCGCTTGCGCCACTTGTCGATGTTGATTGCGTCCTGCCCGACCAAGGGGGCTTTGGCCGCAGAGCGACGTTTCGGCAGTGGCGAGGTGGCCAGGTCGGGATCGATATCAAACAACTCATTGGACGACATGCTGGGCCTCCTTGCTCAGATACTTGTAGATGGTGGTTCTGCTGACTTTGAACCTGGCGGCCACGTCGCTGACGGTCGTCAAGGGATCGGCCAGCAGGATCTTGATATCGCGGATCTCCTTCGCTCCAAGCGTCGGCTTGCGACCCCCTTTGCGCCCACGTGCGCGGGCGGCCTCCAGGCCGGCCATGGTCCGTTCGCGGTTTAGCTCGCGTTCGTACTCCGCCAGGGTGGCGAAGACGTTCAACTGCATCCGTCCGCCCGCCGTGCTGGTGTCGATGTGCTCGGTGAGCGATTCAAAGCGAACCTGCATGGCTTCCAGTTGCGCCATGAGCTGGAGCAGGTGGGAGAGGCTGCGACCGAAGCGGGAAAGCTGCCACACGACAACGGTATCCCCTGGGCGGAGTGCTTTTAGCATCTGCTCCAGCTCGGGCCGGTTGGCCCTGGCCCCGCTGATCTGTTCCTCATAGATCCGCGTACAACCAGCGGCGACAAGCGCGTCTCGCTGTAGGTCCAGGTTCTGGTCCTGCTTGCTGGTTCGGGCGTACCCAATGCGCAGGCCTCCGGTCAATATGTCCAGGGTTGAAGAGTCTTTGCCGTTACGCATGGTCACCTCCATGTGGTTGGCCTGGTTTGTCGGTCGATAGCACCACGCCGCCATCCCACTCGGCCACGACCTCGGCCCCGCAACATGTACAAGCGGTCGTCAACTCGGCAGCGGTTTCGGCCAGGTGTAGCTGGCCAGCATGGCCGCATGCGGTGCAACGGTACACGTACAGCGTGGTCGGGATGGGTTTGCTCATCATGGCAATTTCCGTACACCTAATGTAGACACTGAAAAGTTTACGAGAAAGTTAACAGTTATGCCCCAAAAAAAACGCCCCTGGGCGCTTTTTTTGAAGTGTGCAGAAAACGACCGTTTACTGCACAGGCATTTGCCGGGATCTACGCGGCTTCCTCTGCGACAACGGTGCAGTGGTCCAGGGACACTGCGCCCGAAACATCCTCCACCATGATGACCGGTTCGCAGCACATGACGAATGCTCGACCGCAGGTTTTGGTCTGGATCGACTCGCCCGAGCCAAGCAACTCTTCATAGGTCACTGTCACGCCTTCTTTGTACTGGGCGTTCCAGTCGTAACACTGGATCTTGGCTGCATCCTCCTGCTCGCGCAGGGTCATATTTGGGCGCTTCGGTTTCGGCATAACGGCAGTCCTATGTAGGTGGGTTCTGTGTAGAGATCGCTTGGCGTAGCGCTGACTCGGCAGCGCTATCGTCCATGTCCATGTAGTAAGCATCCGCCACCAGCTCGTCGATCTCGCGGGCGCTCACATTAGCATCGAGCGCGGCGCGTAGCAGGCCGGCGTCGAGTCGGTCGTATTTGTAGGCTATGGCCAGCGCCGGGTTGTCCTGGGCGTTGTTGGCCATGAAGAACCCGTAGGAAAACCCTTCCGGGGTTGCGCTGCGGGCGTTCTTGGTGGCGAGGCGGTTGCCGCCGAACTTGCGGTGCATCTTCGAGCCGTCCGAGGCCTCGACCGGGGCAATGGGCAGGTTTGCATTGAAGCGGCCCCAAAGCAGGGTTTTCTTCGTGTACGGGTCGCCCAGGTGGTGCGGGTCGAAGGCTAGGCGCCACGGCGGCAGGCCGCCCAGCTTTTCGATCCGACCTACCGGGTTCTCGATGGCCCATACGGCAGGCCGGAAATATTCAATGGTGCGCAATGTCTGGTGAACGAGCTGCACGGCGGCAACCGTGCGCCCGTCTGCATCTTTGGCTGCGAAGTGTCGGGCGCCACTGGTGGCGAATTCTGTGCACGGGCACGCGGCGAGGATGGCGTAGATATCCAGGCCGTCGAAATCGCCAAACCAGTCACCGAAGAAGCCGGCGCCGAACTCGTTTACGTCGCCGGTAACGGGGTTGTCCTGTATGTCGAAGCGCAGGACCTGGTAGCCGGCATCCTCCCACGGCTGCGACCACTGCCCGGTATGGTCGAACAGCGACAGCACTACCTTGTCGGCATTGGCCCGCCCTTCGCCCTGGGCGAAGGCGTGGCGCTTCCATTCGGCAATGCGGGCTTGGGCGGCGGCCTGGTCAAGCCAGCCGTGTGACCGGGTGTGGCGGGCCACCTTGTCGGCCAGGCGCACGATCTCGGACGGCCTAGGCGCGTCGAACAAGTGGTGCTCCAGCTCGCCCGAGCTAATGGCGCTGAACTCGGCGGTGATCTGGCTTAGCTCGAAGTCGTCAACGCCCAGGGCCTGGGCGGTGAATAGCCCAGGCTGTGCTGGGCGGATCTGCGTACTGAGCATGGTTCACTCCCCCTTGAAGTAGTCGGGGCGCTGCTCCAGCTCGCGGGCGATCAACTCGTCAGCGAACAGCGGCGCGGCCTTCTCGATGCGCTTGGCCATCTTCTGCTTGCGTACCCGGTCTTTGGCCTCGGCACTCCAGCGCTTGACGGCGCGGGACTGGGGGAAGTCCAGGCAAACACCGTAACCCACGGGGCGGCGCTGCCATGCCTGGTGCATTTCTTCCGGCATCCGCGTCCCCGCTGGGGCCTCGATCACCAGCAACTCAAAGTCGCCAGGGCAGGGCTGGTGCGGCAGGCACCATCGAAGGGAGTAGCGCCACATGGGCGGCGCTACGTGATGGGCATTCGCAGCCATCAGACAAAATCCCAACTTGTCTGGTCCCAGCCCGGCAGCTTGGACTGAGCTATGCGGCGAATTTCATGCAGGGTGCGGAATGCCTGGGTAGCGTAATAGTCGGGGTTTTGGTTGGACTGATACTCCAAGCACTGGATGAGTTTGAGGGCTTCGAGCGGGGTAGGTTTGCGCACAGTTTCATCCAGGCCGAACAGCTCGCCCTTGAAGGTTTCGCCAGGGTAGCGGGTGCGCACGGAGCGAATGTTTTCGTCAAGCAGTTGCTGGCCTTGATCCGCAAGGATCTGGTAGGTGGTCGCATCCGGCTTGCCGGTGCAGGTGAACATGAGAATGGCGGAGATGTGAAAACGATTCAGGATATAAGCGCTCATGGAAACTCCTTCGCAGATTCCCCGGAGCGGTTGCCGCCGCTGGTTTCCGGGGTGTTGAAGCGGTATTGCTTCGACGTGGTTAGTATCTCAAATCGCGGCCCTGTCGTCAACTGTTGGTCAAACAATCTTTGACGAATAATTGACTTGGCGCGGCGCGCTTTTCGGAGCTGCTTAGATGCCGAGGTGGGAGCGGGAGGTAAACATAAAGCGCGCCCGCGAAGCGGGTGCAGCCCCGCTTTTGCCCTGGAGCGTAAGTCTCCCCCGGTGGATCTGCTCGTCAGCCTTCGGTTGGTCGCGGTAAGCCCCGACTACCCGGAGCTGGGCCGCCGTCATGGGGACCGTGGAATAGCGGAGCGACCGGAGGGAGTGAGCATATGCCG
>NZ_JAAQWQ010000022.1:0-8054 GCF_012985565.1 Pseudomonas sp. WS 5010
GCGACATCAGCTATTACCTGATGCATCGGTACAACTGGATTAGACCGCATCAGTTCAATAATGGGCTGGCCCCGGCTCAGGCCGAGAAAAAACTTAACGTCGTGTCCGGGATTAGTTGACCACTACACATGGAGCTTACGAACTGGGTTGAGCAGCAAGGTGGCACAGAAATAGCCGACAACGTTCGCGACGTGTTGGATTCATGTTCGACCAGTTGCTGGGAACAGTTTGTTACAGCAAGCTCAATCCGCTCGCCCCACCTGAAGGAACTGAAATCACATGAAGGATCAACCCAGCCCTATCCCCCTGGTTATCCTTGACGTTCAGGACGCCATTGACCGCCCGAATTGGGACGGAAAAAATAATCCTGGGTACGTGGCGGTAATCCAACGCCTTCTTGATCTATGGCGATCAAACGACTGGCCAGTTCTGCACGTGAAGCACGATGAACAAACTCCTACATCTAGTTATTACGTCCATGGCCCGTGGAATGGCATCAAGTAAGTCGTTGCCCCGATAAAGGGAGAAGTCGTCATCATCAAACATGAAAACTGCGCCTTCATTGGCACCGAGTTGGACGCCACTCTCAAAGGGATGAAAGCAAAACAGTTGGTGCTAACGGGGGTCGTCATTCATAACAGCATGGATGCCACGGTCCGTGCGGGCAAAGCACTCGGATACAGCATCATTCTTCCCTCAAACGCCACAACTGCTGTGCCCGTCGTCGGGGCGAATGGAAAGACCTGGGACGCCAAAACTGTTTACGACCTGACCTTAGCAATACTTGGTGATGAATATGCCGATGTTATGTCATCGGACGAAGTGATCGCACAGTTCACGTAAGGCTAAGAGGCTTCCTTAACCACCCAGCCTCAGTATGAGGCACCCATTGATGCGATAACAGTCGATAGCGCCAGATGCAAAAAGCCCGGCGCTAGTTGGGCGGTTGGCTACCACAGCGCAACTCGAAAGCTACTGATATCTCGAATGCTCGCACGCTGCCTTCAATCGTTGCATCGCATCCGGCGCCATAGGCGCGGTCATCATTGACCTGTAGGTCATGCACTCTTGAGTTTCGTGGGGCTTTGGAATATCAACGTGACTCGAAACGCACCCCGCCAGCAGCACCACCGCTACCGCCGCTATCAAAATCCGCATGTCGTTCCCTCTATGGTTTGGCGGGACTGTAGCACTTCTAGGACTGCGTAAAAGCTCAGCCCCTAGTCGTGTTTTACCAATCACATGGATGTCCAGTAAGCTGCTCATTCAAACTGAACAAGGACGACTCGCGTGTAGCTACGGGTATTCATCACGCCCAGCAAAAACAGCGTCCTTTCTGCTGAGCCGCACGGGGTGTTGCCCGGCAGTCGATCCTCGATATGCGCAGAGAGCAGCATTTTTTCCATAAGCTGGAAGTTTGAAACTTCTATACCTCAAGTCACGCAGATTCTACTACCAAGTCTGTTAATGGAACCGCACAGCAGGTCAAGACATGATTGCTCAGTTGTTCTTCTGCAGATAACGCTGATGCACTTTGTTGGTCAACGAATCCAGAAACGACTCTAACTTTACATTGCCTACAAAACCCTGCCCGACATCCATAAGGTAGTTGCACACCCGCTTGCTCAGCTTGACGCAATAAAGGCTGCTGATTATCGCCTAGGAAGGCGACACCATTGACCATCAGGTTAACGGACCTAAACTCAGCTTGAGGAACAATAGCAATATTGAACGTTTCTTGATGATAATGTGACTCAGGCACACCGAGCATCAATAATTCACGCTTAGCATATTTCATGAATTCATCAGGACCACAGGCAAATACCTGCCGCTCGTTTACCTTAGGAATCCCCTTGAGCAACTGAGTATCTAAGCGTCGCTTTGGCCCGCCCCATAACTCATCAGGCCGGGTTAATGCGATAATAATTTTTAGATTGGGGTTAACGCTCTGAAGATAATCAATCTCTGATTTAAAAGCTATGTCCTCCCGAGCACGGCATTGATAGTAGAGATAAATATCAATATGCCTTTTATTATCATAGAGGTAACGCAGCATAGAAATCATTGGTGTGATACCGCTGCCCGCAGCAAGCAATAAAAGCTTATCAGCAGTAATATCGAGATAGAATTCACCGGCAGGTGATTCGATAGCTAACTTGTGCCCCACCTGCAAGTGGTCATGTAACCAGTTCGAGACACGCCCACCGGGTGCTCGTTTTACCGATATTGCATATAGTCCCGCGCGTGAAGGTGTTGACGATAGCGTATAGCGACGCGTGAAATACTGACCGTCTATTTTAAGCGTTATAGGAAGATGTTGCCCTGGAAGGTATGAGGGGAGTAAATTGCCGTTTCCAGATTCAAACCAGAAAGTACAAATATCGTGAGAGA
Source organism: Pseudomonas sp. WS 5010 (assembly GCF_012985565.1). Lineage (NCBI taxonomy): Bacteria > Pseudomonadati > Pseudomonadota > Gammaproteobacteria > Pseudomonadales > Pseudomonadaceae > Pseudomonas > Pseudomonas sp. WS 5010. The sequence goes on from NZ_JAAQWQ010000022.1 coordinate 2,392, forward strand.
CGTTCTCCCGCTTAACACAAATCAGACTTAGGCTTTTAGTGGTACTGGCGTTAAATACCTCCCGGGGCTTCTCTTCTAAAACCTCGATAAAATCCCCTACTCTAATCACTCCTTCGTTGAGGGCAACAAGATTATGTCCGAATTTAATATTTCCTTGTTCATCGCTTCTGAATTCAGACAGTGTTTTTAACGGCTCTTTTTTTGCATCGAAGGTTGTGCTTTTCGGATCAATCGTTGTGAGAATACATCGCGTGCAGGGTTTAACTCCCTCAAAGATAACGTCACCAATACGAATTCGCTTCCAGCTATCTTCATCGAAAGCATTCGTTCCACTGACCACTAGATTAGGTCTAAAATGGGTCATTGAGACATTCTCAATGCTGCGCTCATTCAGCGCGGCCAAAGAGGCCTCACTGATGATAAGCAAAGGGTAACCGTCAGCGAAACTGATGTTAAATGGAATAGCCTCACGCGTTCTATTTGATTGTTCACCGGTATAAAGCAGTTGCACCGGGGCACTCAAAATAGCCGAAAACCATTGATTCGCCTCATCGGTAGTAGTAAAGGCAATAAAGTTATCCTTGAACACATTGGTGCCAGCCTCAAGCATCATAAAGTCTGAATACTTCAATACGAGACATTTACATTGCGCATAGGTTAAATATAACCCCTGCGCAAATAGCGTAGCGGTTATATTAAGTAACTGCGGGAACTCACGGGCCGTTATCATCTCGCCATCTTCACGCGCCGCCATAAAGCGGCGATCGAACGCAATCCCCTGCTTCTCAACCCACACTTGTGATTGGCTGATTCCACCAGTCGATTTAACAGGATAAAATGTTATCTCAGTTAAATAAGGTTTATTCGTCAAGATCACCTGATCCTCCGGATATTTTTAGGCCGATTTGAAATCTTCAGATCGAAGAGTAGTTTTCCAAGCTATATCCGCAGGATATGATTTCTTTCCTGAGCGCTAGGGAGGTCAAAACATCAACTTCTTTAATCCGGGGATAGCAATATGAACTCTTTAGAATGACTTCATCTAAAAATGCGGGGTGACACATTATCTCAAGACTCATATCACCTCTCTTATCGGCATTCTCTAGTATTTGCAGGATAAGCGCCTCTGAAACGGCCTCTCCATAAAAACTGGAATCGAAATAATTGGTGGAGCGGGAAGTACTTACTTGAATATTAAATTTTTTAGCTTCAGTGCGATCTATCCGCAAAGGCAATGATTTACTGCTTGCGAAGCTCTCAACCACGGGATAAATTTCTGGCAGCATATGCACAAAATGATGGCTGTCCAAATGTGTAGGGACCTTCCCAAAAACCTCTATGAACTTCTCAAATTGCGCATTTAATTCAACTGCTATCTCTGCGGGTTTCAGCATTCCCTTTTCTGCATATTCCCACAACCATTTACCTAGATCCCCGGCTTCATTAACCAGACTTTTCATAGCCGTTAACGGACGTCCATAGGTCAAAACAACGTGAAGCCCGACGCCTAAACCTGGGTTTTTCTGACTCAGTTCAGCTGCGTGTAACGCATAAGGAGAGGTAACCATGGCGGTTGTCGAAGTGACGATGCCGTTATTATATGACTCAACTATCCCGTAGTTCTGGCCTTTGCTCATGCCAAAGTCATCGGCATTAACAATTAAGATTTTTTTCATTTCGCTCCTCTCGTCATTTTCAATACTCCTCTGAATAGCGGGCTAAAGCAGAGAAGCGGAGCCTAGGGAGGCCTTGACTTATCAGGGGTCAACAACTGATTTTTTGTATAAATCAACGTCTCCCTAAGGGAGATCTGAAGTAGTCCGCGTTTTTGATGCCGTCGTTGATTGAGGTCAAAAAAACGCTGCAACGCCATCCGATCTCAAAACACGCATTTATAGGCCCGACGGAAATTTCGGCGGTTTGGGCATACCCCCCTTTAAGCGCCCGCCCCGGTCTGCTGAGCACCGACCAAATACTCAAGCGCCTCACCCAAGCCTGTGGCCTTGTCACCAATCAACAAGTGCCAAACACCGCTTTCCAGTTGGCTGACACCTTGGCAACCCAGCGCAGTGAGATCAGCTTCGGACAACCCCGATTCATCCCCCAGCTCCACCCGCAACCGCGTCATCGCCACCGCTTCCAACTGCCGCACATTCCCCCTGCCACCCAAAGCACTCAGCCATTTCTCGGCTTCCTGCACAGTCACCGCCACCTGCTTATCCAAGGGCACGACCGACACAGGTGCTCTGGCAACAAACGAAGGCATGGCCAACCGAATTTCATCAGCAATGCAATCCGCCATCGGCCCGACCACCACCTGCAAACTCCCGCCGCTCCCTGGCCGCACAACAGCTATCGCGCCGAGTGCTTTCAGCTCCGCGTCCACCGCCTTGTTGCGGTCGACCATGTCCAGGCGCAGACGGGTGGTGCAGGCGCCGACGCTGAGCAGGTTGGCGGCGCCGCCCAGGGCGCGGATATAGGCACTGGCCCGCTGGTTATCACTCATCGCTTCGGCCTGTACCACCTGGATATCTTCACGCCCCGGCGTCTTCAGGTTGAACCGCCGAATGCAGTAGTTGAACACGCTGTAGTAGATCACCGCGTAAGCCAACCCCACAGGAAACACCAACCAACCATTGCTGGACTTACCCCAACCCAGCACCATGTCGATAACCCCTGCGGCGAAGGTAAAGCCCAAGTGGATATCCAGCATATTGGTGACAGCCATCGACAGGCCCGTCAGCACCGCATGGACCAGATACAGGAATGGCGCGAGGAACATGAACGCGAATTCAACCGGCTCAGTCACTCCGGTCAAGAACGAGGTCAGCGCCATCGACAGGAAAATCCCGCCCATGACTTTGCGGCGTTCAGGCAGGGCGTTGCGGTACATCGCCAAGCAGGCAGCGGGCAGGCCGAACAGCATCACCGGGAACATGCCGGTCATGAACTGGCCGCCTTTGGGGTCGCCCGCGAAGTAGCGGGCGAGGTCGCCAGTGACCACGGCGCCGGTCACCGGATCGGTAAAGGTGCCGAACACAAACCACGCCATATTGTTGAGGATGTGGTGCAGGCCAGTGACGATCAGCAGGCGGTTGACCACCCCAAACACAAACGCGCCGAGGCTGCCGCTTTCCATCAGCAGCACGCCGAAGCTGTCAATACCGTGCTGGATCGGCGCCCAGATCAAACCAAAGATCACCCCCAGTCCAACCGCACTGAACCCCGTGATAATCGGCACAAAACGCCGCCCGCCAAAGAACGCCAGGTACTCCGGCAACTTGATGTCCTTGAAGCGGTTATACAGTCCTCCTGCCATCAAGCCACTGGCGATACCCGCAAGCATGCCCATGTTGATGGAGGTGTCCATCCCCTTGAGGGTGGAGACCATCACCAGGTAACCAATCGCACCGGCCAAACCCGCCGTGCCGTTGTTGTCACGGGCGAACCCCACGGCGATGCCGATGGCGAAGATCAGCGCGAGGTTGGCGAAAATTGCCTGCCCGGCGTCGTGCATCACCGCGATGTTCAGCAGGTCGGTGTCGCCCAGGCGTAGCAGCAGGCCGGCGATCGGCAGGATCGCGATCGGCAGCATGAGTGCCCGGCCCAGGCGTTGCAGGCCTTCGATGAAATGTTGATACATGGCATGTCTCCTTTTGTTGTTGTTATCAGCTCAGCGGCCAGTGGTATTGACAGGCTTGACGGACGGCGTTGGCACTGCTCAGGTCGAGCAGGCCTTGGCTCAGTTGCCGGCATTGCGCCGCGTCCAGGTGGCGGACGCGGTCCTTGATTTCACCGATCTGCGGCGAGCTCACCGACAGCTCGCTGACGCCCAGACCGACCAGCACCGGGGTGGCCAGCGGGTCGGAGGCGAGGGCTCCGCACACGCCGACCCAACGCCCGTGCTTGGCCGCACCGGCACAGGTCTGGGCGATCAGCCGCAGCAGCGCCGGGTGCAACGCATCGACCCGCGCGGCGAGGCCGGCGTGGTCGCGGTCCATGGCCAGGGTGTACTGGGACAGGTCATTGGTGCCAATGGACAGGAAGTCCGCGTGCTTGGCCAGTTGCTCGGCCATCAATGCAGCGGCGGGCACTTCGATCATCACTCCTAGTTCGGGGCGCTGGGTCAGTTCCAGCTCTTTGCACAGCTCATCGAAGCGCTGGCGGATGTGCAGCAACTCGTCGACTTCGCTGACCATCGGCAGCAGGATGCGGCAACGCGCCAGCGGGCTTACTTGCAGCAGGGCACGCAGTTGCTGGTCGAGCACCTCAGGGCGGACCTGAGCCAGGCGAATACCGCGCAAGCCCAACACCGGGTTGGTTTCAACCGGCAGCGGCAGATAATCAAGCTGCTTATCGCCGCCCACATCGATGGTGCGGATGATCACGGACTTGTCGCCCATGGCATCCAGCACAGCTTGGTAGGCCTGGCGCTGTTCCTGCTCATCCGGCGCGGTGCGGCGGTCGACGAAGAGAAATTCGGTGCGCAGCAGGCCGACGCCATCGGCGCCGCTCTCAAAAGCAACCTGGGCTTCGGCGCTGGAGGCAACGTTGGCGGCCACTTCGATGGTCGTGCCATCAATGGTGTTCGCCGGCTGTTGGGCCTGGGCCTGTTGCTGTTGGCGACGCAGCTTCTGTGCGTCGCGAATCTGGTGCACTTCGGCGCGGCGTGCTTCGGTGGGTTCCAGTTCCAGGCGCCCGTTGACGGCGTCGAGCACCACCCGTTGGCCTTGGGAAACATCGAGTACTTCGGCGCCCAGCGCTACCACACACGGCAAGCCTTTGCCACGAGCCAGAATCGCCACATGGGAAGTCGCACCGCCTTCGGCCATGCAGAGGCCGGCAGCCTTCTGGGCACTCAATTGCAGCAGGTCAGACGGCGTCAACTCGTGGGCGCTGACGATCGCGCCGGCAGGCAATCCGAATTGCCAGGCTTCACCGAGCAAAGCTCGCAATACGCGTTGTTGCAGATCCCGTAGATCGTTTGAACGCTCGGCGAACAGTGGTTTACCCAAGGCCAGCAACACCCCGCATTGCGCCTGGATCGCATCGCGCCAGGCGTGGGTAGCGGCGCTGCCGTTTTCGATGGCGCCGGTAGCCGCCTCCAGCAGTGTTGGGTCCTCCAGCAAGGCGAGATGCGCCGCGAAGATCTCCTCTTCCTCGACGTTCTTACGCTGGCGGGCATGCTTCAGTGTCGTGCGGATTTCGCTGCGCACTTGATCCAACGCTGCGTTCAGGCGTTGCAGTTGTTCGTCGGCAGAATGGTTGCCGGTGTCGGCCGGCAGTTCGATACCAGTCAGGCGAAACAGCGGCCCGTAGACCAGTCCCGGCGCAGCACACACACCTTGCAGCACACCGGCTTCACTGTTTGCCCGGCGTGGAACGACGATGGCCGGGACGTGGTGTTCTTCTTTAATGACGACGGATAAGGCCGCGACCAATGCCTGTAACGCCGCGTCGCAATCCTTGCCCAGGCAGGTGACCTGTACCTCGTCCTGCTCACCAATACCCAGCCCCATCAACCCGATCAGGCTGTCGCACGACGCCGACTTGCCGGCGAAATGCAGCTGCGACTGGCTGCTGAAACCCTGGGCGGTCTTGCGAACCAGGGCTGCGGGACGCGCATGCAGGCCGCCGCGATGGGTAATGCGCACGCTGGCGCT
>NZ_JAAQWQ010000023.1:0-5468 GCF_012985565.1 Pseudomonas sp. WS 5010
AAGCTTCTGAAAATAATCACTTGACAGCAAATGAGGCTGCTGTAGAATGCGCGCCTCGGTTGAGACGAAAGATCTTAACCAACCGCTCTTTAACAACTGAATCAAGCAATTCGTGTGGGTGCTTGTGGAGTCAGACTGGTAGTCAACAAGATTATCAGCATCACAAGTTACTCCGCGAGAAATCAAAGATGTAACCAACGATTGCTGAGCCAAGTTTAGGGTTTCTTAAAAACCCAAAGATGTTTGAACTGAAGAGTTTGATCATGGCTCAGATTGAACGCTGGCGGCAGGCCTAACACATGCAAGTCGAGCGGTAGAGAGAAGCTTGCTTCTCTTGAGAGCGGCGGACGGGTGAGTAATGCCTAGGAATCTGCCTGGTAGTGGGGGATAACGTTCGGAAACGGACGCTAATACCGCATACGTCCTACGGGAGAAAGCAGGGGACCTTCGGGCCTTGCGCTATCAGATGAGCCTAGGTCGGATTAGCTAGTTGGTGGGGTAATGGCTCACCAAGGCGACGATCCGTAACTGGTCTGAGAGGATGATCAGTCACACTGGAACTGAGACACGGTCCAGACTCCTACGGGAGGCAGCAGTGGGGAATATTGGACAATGGGCGAAAGCCTGATCCAGCCATGCCGCGTGTGTGAAGAAGGTCTTCGGATTGTAAAGCACTTTAAGTTGGGAGGAAGGGTTGTAGATTAATACTCTGCAATTTTGACGTTACCGACAGAATAAGCACCGGCTAACTCTGTGCCAGCAGCCGCGGTAATACAGAGGGTGCAAGCGTTAATCGGAATTACTGGGCGTAAAGCGCGCGTAGGTGGTTAGTTAAGTTGGATGTGAAATCCCCGGGCTCAACCTGGGAACTGCATTCAAAACTGACTGACTAGAGTATGGTAGAGGGTGGTGGAATTTCCTGTGTAGCGGTGAAATGCGTAGATATAGGAAGGAACACCAGTGGCGAAGGCGACCACCTGGACTGATACTGACACTGAGGTGCGAAAGCGTGGGGAGCAAACAGGATTAGATACCCTGGTAGTCCACGCCGTAAACGATGTCAACTAGCCGTTGGGAGCCTTGAGCTCTTAGTGGCGCAGCTAACGCATTAAGTTGACCGCCTGGGGAGTACGGCCGCAAGGTTAAAACTCAAATGAATTGACGGGGGCCCGCACAAGCGGTGGAGCATGTGGTTTAATTCGAAGCAACGCGAAGAACCTTACCAGGCCTTGACATCCAATGAACTTTCTAGAGATAGATTGGTGCCTTCGGGAACATTGAGACAGGTGCTGCATGGCTGTCGTCAGCTCGTGTCGTGAGATGTTGGGTTAAGTCCCGTAACGAGCGCAACCCTTGTCCTTAGTTACCAGCACGTAATGGTGGGCACTCTAAGGAGACTGCCGGTGACAAACCGGAGGAAGGTGGGGATGACGTCAAGTCATCATGGCCCTTACGGCCTGGGCTACACACGTGCTACAATGGTCGGTACAGAGGGTTGCCAAGCCGCGAGGTGGAGCTAATCCCACAAAACCGATCGTAGTCCGGATCGCAGTCTGCAACTCGACTGCGTGAAGTCGGAATCGCTAGTAATCGCGAATCAGAATGTCGCGGTGAATACGTTCCCGGGCCTTGTACACACCGCCCGTCACACCATGGGAGTGGGTTGCACCAGAAGTAGCTAGTCTAACCTTCGGGAGGACGGTTACCACGGTGTGATTCATGACTGGGGTGAAGTCGTAACAAGGTAGCCGTAGGGGAACCTGCGGCTGGATCACCTCCTTAATCGACGACATCAGCTGCTCCATAAGTTCCCACACGAATTGCTTGATTCATTGAAGAAGACGAAAAGAAGCAGCCCGAAATTGGGTCTGTAGCTCAGTTGGTTAGAGCGCACCCCTGATAAGGGTGAGGTCGGCAGTTCGAATCTGCCCAGACCCACCAATTTTGTGTGGGAAACGCCTGTAGAAATACGGGGCCATAGCTCAGCTGGGAGAGCGCCTGCCTTGCACGCAGGAGGTCAACGGTTCGATCCCGTTTGGCTCCACCACTACTGCTTCTGTTTGTATAAAGCTTAGAAATGAGCATTCCATCATTATGATGGTGAATGTTGATTTCTAGTCTTTGACTAGTTCGTTCTTTAAAAATTTGGGTATGTGATAGAAAGATAGACTGAACGTTACTTTCACTGGTAACGGATCAGGCTAAGGTAAAATTTGTGAGTTACTCAAATTGAGTATTATCGAATTTTCGGCGAATGTCGTCTTCACAGTATAACCAGATTGCTTGGGGTTATATGGTCAAGTGAAGAAGCGCATACGGTGGATGCCTTGGCAGTCAGAGGCGATGAAAGACGTGGTAGCCTGCGAAAAGCTTCGGGGAGTCGGCAAACAGACTTTGATCCGGAGATGTCTGAATGGGGGAACCCAGCCATCATAAGATGGTTATCTTAAGCTGAATACATAGGCTTAAGAGGCGAACCAGGGGAACTGAAACATCTAAGTACCCTGAGGAAAAGAAATCAACCGAGATTCCCTTAGTAGTGGCGAGCGAACGGGGACTAGCCCTTAAGTGGCTTTGAGATTAGCGGAACGCTCTGGAAAGTGCGGCCATAGTGGGTGATAGCCCTGTACGCGAAAATCTCTTAGTCATGAAATCGAGTAGGACGGAGCACGAGAAACTTTGTCTGAATATGGGGGGACCATCCTCCAAGGCTAAATACTACTGACTGACCGATAGTGAACTAGTACCGTGAGGGAAAGGCGAAAAGAACCCCGGAGAGGGGAGTGAAATAGATCCTGAAACCGTATGCGTACAAGCAGTGGGAGCCCACTTTGTTGGGTGACTGCGTACCTTTTGTATAATGGGTCAGCGACTTATTTTCAGTGGCGAGCTTAACCGAATAGGGGAGGCGTAGCGAAAGCGAGTCTTAATAGGGCGTCTAGTCGCTGGGAATAGACCCGAAACCGGGCGATCTATCCATGGGCAGGTTGAAGGTTGGGTAACACTAACTGGAGGACCGAACCGACTACCGTTGAAAAGTTAGCGGATGACCTGTGGATCGGAGTGAAAGGCTAATCAAGCTCGGAGATAGCTGGTTCTCCTCGAAAGCTATTTAGGTAGCGCCTCATGTATCACTGTAGGGGGTAGAGCACTGTTTCGGCTAGGGGGTCATCCCGACTTACCAAACCGATGCAAACTCCGAATACCTACAAGTGCCGAGCATGGGAGACACACGGCGGGTGCTAACGTCCGTCGTGAAAAGGGAAACAACCCAGACCGTCAGCTAAGGTCCCAAAGTTATGGTTAAGTGGGAAACGATGTGGGAAGGCTTAGACAGCTAGGAGGTTGGCTTAGAAGCAGCCACCCTTTAAAGAAAGCGTAATAGCTCACTAGTCGAGTCGGCCTGCGCGGAAGATGTAACGGGGCTCAAACCATACACCGAAGCTACGGGTATCACCTTCGGGTGATGCGGTAGAGGAGCGTTCTGTAAGCCTGTGAAGGTGAGTTGAGAAGCTTGCTGGAGGTATCAGAAGTGCGAATGCTGACATGAGTAACGACAATGGGTGTGAAAAACACCCACGCCGAAAGACCAAGGTTTCCTGCGCAACGTTAATCGACGCAGGGTTAGTCGGTCCCTAAGGCGAGGCTGAAAAGCGTAGTCGATGGAAAACAGGTTAATATTCCTGTACTTCTGGTTATTGCGATGGAGGGACGGAGAAGGCTAGGCCAGCTTGGCGTTGGTTGTCCAAGTTTAAGGTGGTAGGCTGGAATCTTAGGTAAATCCGGGATTCTAAGGCCGAGAGCTGATGACGAGTTACCCTTTGGGTGACGAAGTGGTTGATGCCATGCTTCCAAGAAAAGCTTCTAAGCTTCAGGTAACCAGGAACCGTACCCCAAACCGACACAGGTGGTTGGGTAGAGAATACCAAGGCGCTTGAGAGAACTCGGGTGAAGGAACTAGGCAAAATGGCACCGTAACTTCGGGAGAAGGTGCGCCGGTGAGGGTGAAGGACTTGCTCCGTAAGCTCATGCCGGTCGAAGATACCAGGCCGCTGCGACTGTTTATTAAAAACACAGCACTCTGCAAACACGAAAGTGGACGTATAGGGTGTGACGCCTGCCCGGTGCCGGAAGGTTAATTGATGGGGTTAGCTAACGCGAAGCTCTTGATCGAAGCCCCGGTAAACGGCGGCCGTAACTATAACGGTCCTAAGGTAGCGAAATTCCTTGTCGGGTAAGTTCCGACCTGCACGAATGGCGTAACGATGGCGGCGCTGTCTCCACCCGAGACTCAGTGAAATTGAAATCGCTGTGAAGATGCAGTGTATCCGCGGCTAGACGGAAAGACCCCGTGAACCTTTACTATAGCTTTGCACTGGACTTTGAATTTGCTTGTGTAGGATAGGTGGGAGGCTTTGAAGCGTGGACGCCAGTTCGCGTGGAGCCAACCTTGAAATACCACCCTGGCAACTTTGAGGTTCTAACTCAGGTCCGTTATCCGGATCGAGGACAGTGTATGGTGGGTAGTTTGACTGGGGCGGTCTCCTCCTAAAGAGTAACGGAGGAGTACGAAGGTGCGCTCAGACCGGTCGGAAATCGGTCGTAGAGTATAAAGGCAAAAGCGCGCTTGACTGCGAGACAGACACGTCGAGCAGGTACGAAAGTAGGTCTTAGTGATCCGGTGGTTCTGTATGGAAGGGCCATCGCTCAACGGATAAAAGGTACTCCGGGGATAACAGGCTGATACCGCCCAAGAGTTCATATCGACGGCGGTGTTTGGCACCTCGATGTCGGCTCATCACATCCTGGGGCTGAAGCCGGTCCCAAGGGTATGGCTGTTCGCCATTTAAAGTGGTACGCGAGCTGGGTTTAGAACGTCGTGAGACAGTTCGGTCCCTATCTGCCGTGGACGTTTGAGATTTGAGAGGGGCTGCTCCTAGTACGAGAGGACCGGAGTGGACGAACCTCTGGTGTTCCGGTTGTCACGCCAGTGGCATTGCCGGGTAGCTATGTTCGGAATAGATAACCGCTGAAAGCATCTAAGCGGGAAACTAGCCTCAAGATGAGATCTCACTGGAACCTTGAGTTCCCTGAAGGGCCGTCGAAGACTACGACGTTGATAGGTTGGGTGTGTAAGCGCTGTGAGGCGTTGAGCTAACCAATACTAATTGCCCGTGAGGCTTGACCATATAACACCCAAGCAATTTGTTTCTCGAAAGAGCATCAGATTGCGGTGTGTGAAGACGAAATGAACCGAAAGTTCGAATCTCACAAAACACCGAAAGCTGTCACATACCCAATTTGCTGAAGCGAGGCACTTGCCGCGACTCAGTACCCGAATTTCTTGACGACCATAGAGCATTGGAACCACCTGATCCCATCCCGAACTCAGCAGTGAAACGATGCATCGCCGATGGTAGTGTGGGGTTTCCCCATGTGAGAGTAGGTCATCGTCAAGATTAAATTCC
>NZ_JAAQWQ010000024.1:0-1236 GCF_012985565.1 Pseudomonas sp. WS 5010
TGTAGTGGTCAACTAATCCCGGACACGACGTTAAGTTTTTTCTCGGCCTGAGCCGGGGCCAGCCCATTATTGAACTGATGCGGTCTAATCCAGTTGTACCGATGCATCAGGTAATAGCTGATGTCGCGATTCGCTTCTTGAGCTGTCATGTAGCCCACGGTCGGTATCCATTCAGTTTTCAAGCTGCGAAACACACGCTCCATCGGCGCATTATCCCAGCAGTTTCCACGACGGCTCATGCTTTGGCGCATGCGGTAACGCCAGAGCCGTTGGCGAAACTGGCGGCTGCCATATTGCGAGCCCTGATCCGAGTGAAACAAAAGCCCTTGAGGCCTGCCGCGCTGTTCGTAAGCCATGTCCAACGCCTTGATGACCAGATCCGCATCCGGCTTGTTCGACAGCGCCCAGCCCACCACTCGGCGCGCGTGAAGATCCATAACGACAGCCAGGTAATGCCATTTCCCTTGAGCCCAGATGTAGGTGATGTCGCCACACCAGACCTGATTCGGCGCCGGCACATCAAACTCTCGATTCAAGATGTTCGGAATGTCAGGCCGTTCAACCGTCGCTTGTTTGTAGGCATGTGATCCAGGTTGTTTGCTGACCAACTCCAGCTCCCGCATCAGGCCTCGCACCTTGAACCGCCCAATTTGCTCGCCGTCTTCTTGCATCATCAACACGATGCTGCGGCTACCGGCGGCGCTTCGACTTTGCGTAAACAGTTCGTTGACTCGACTGCGCAACCGAAGCCGCTCAACGTCTGGAGTTCGGCGCCTGAGGCGGTGGGCGTAGTAACACGAACGAGTGACATCAAAGACTGCGCAAAGCCAATCGACCGGCTCTTGGGCGCTCAGTTGATCAATCAGCGCGTGCGCTCGTGCTCTTCCGACATCAAGAGCGCGGTAGCCTTTTTTAAAATGGATTTCTCCCGCTCAAGGCGAGCGATTCGAGCTTCCAGTTCCTGGATTTTCTGCTGCTCAGGCGTCAGCGCTTTACTCTGCGGAGTAACGCCGGTGCGCTCCTGCTGAAGCTGGTTAACCCAGCGGCGCAACGCGGACTCGACCACACCAAGTGAGCGGCTGGCTTCGATATGGCTATAGCCTTGATCGAGCACGAGGCCTGCGGCCTCGCGTTTGAATTCAGCGGAAAAGGAACGACGTTGTTTTGTCATCAGACACCTCTAACTGGCGAGCATTCTCGCCTAAATGGGTGTCCGGTTTCATTAGACCACTACAA
>NZ_JAAQWQ010000025.1:0-1147 GCF_012985565.1 Pseudomonas sp. WS 5010
GCCGATCGAGCGCCGGCGCCGGCCGGGGTTTTTGCTATCACTTGCGCCGTCCTGGATCTGCGCCCAGGTCGTGTTTTGCTATCAATACGCGACCTGGTGCCGCAGCTGGCCACCGAAAAATGCTATCAGGTGCCTAGCGCGCCGCTGGCTTGCTGGCTGGCCCCGGCCTGGGCGACCAGTCACCCTACCCTGTCCCAGCTCGACAGAATCGGAAAGTGCATGCGGATAGGTAAGGGATTGAGCAATAAGGCGGGAGAGGGAGCAAAACACAAATCCCAGAAAGGCAAAAGCCCGGTCATTAACCGGGCTTTGCAGGTCCCTCTAGGGGGATAAAACTCAAGTGCCTCAAGGGCTACGTGGCAAATTCTATGGCCGGTTGACACGCATGTCAATCTTATTTGAGCAATGCACCAGCGTTTACGGACCTAATCACCGCCGTTTGAATAAGGGCTACAACCTCCCGAGATAGCACCTGTTCAAGATGCCCACGCATCGCCCTGGGCTTGAACAGACGTTGCTTACTGACCTGCTCCACCAAATCAGCTTTCGCCCATCGGGTTTGTTGCTTGAAGTACGGCAACTCGTCTATCAGATCGCTCCCCAGCTCGACGTGCAAGCCACGACTAAGCTTGCCCATATCCTTTGTTGTCGATAGCGGCACGACTATGCAGGCGTTTGGGTCGATTCGCGCATTCAACACCACCACCAAACGGTTCTTGATCATTTCCGGCTTCAGGCGGTAGTCGTAGTTTTTGAACACGATTGCGCCGCCTTCATCGTACTGATAGTCCCCGTAATTGCACTCCAGGACCTGCCCTATCTTGGGTTCAAAATTAATAGCCATCAATCGTCCTTAAATTAGGGGTAGCGCCAGGGAGTAAATGCTACAGGCTCTAGCCTTTGAAACGAAGCGCGGTCAAGTTGAATGGCGGGGGCCCCGCCGAAGGTGGGTTCCGCGTCCGCAGGACCGCCGTAGGCGCATTCTGCTTGACGGTGCGCAGTGACCCCCAGTCTTCGCCTGGGTGTGTGGGGTAGCTTCACCACCCCGCGCACCCGAGGCCTGGGCGACCCCAGCGCGTTGACAAGGGCCGCGCCCTTGGTGTGGCTTTGTTCTGCCGTCCAGGGGGCACCCCTGGCTGCCAGCGGC
>NZ_JAAQWQ010000026.1:0-1110 GCF_012985565.1 Pseudomonas sp. WS 5010
GGGTCACTGTCGTGGTGTTATCGGTACCTGGGGTATCAGTAACAGTCGTGGTGACCTTGTCAGTCCCCGGAACCAGATTTTCAAAGTGCTCGCCACCGGCGACTTCTTTAATGCCGGTAGTAACGGTCTGGTCGCCTTTGTACACGTCATCTGGAGCCACAACCGAGACAGTCCCGCTCGACTGGTTCACGCCAATGGTGATGACCTGGTTGTTATCCAAGGTGATGGTCAGCGGACCAGTGGTGTTAGTGACGGGTGCGCCGTTTTTATCCACAAGGGTGGCGGTGTAGACGATCTGGCCGCCTTCACCCACGGTTTTGGTTGCGGTCAGAACCACATCGACCTTGTCGATGGTGTCGTTGATGGTGGTAGTCGCGCCATCGCCTGCAACCACGAGCTTCTCGAAGTTGCCACCGTCAGTCCCGGTGATCTGGACGGTTTGGGTGCTCTTGTCGATGAACACGTCATCGCCTGGGGCATCCACTGTCACGGTGCCGACAGTTTCGCCGGCCTTGATGGTGATGGTTTGTTTGTTGTCGAGGGTCAAGGTGACGTCGGTGTCAGCCTTGTTGCTCAAGGTGGCGGTGTAGGTGATTTTTCCACCTTCACTCACTTCCGACGGCGCCGTCAGGGTCACGGTCGTGGTGTTATCGGTACCTGGGGTATCAGTAACAGTCGTGGTGACCTTGTCAGTCCCAGGAACCAGATTTTCAAAGTGATCGCCACCGGCGACTTCTTTAATGCCGGTAGTGACAGTCTGGTCGCCTTTGTAGACGTCGTCCGGCGCTACAACCGAAACGGTACCGCTCGACTTGTCCACACCGATGGTGATGACCTGGTTGTTATCCAAGGTGATGGTCAGTGGACCTGTGGTGTTAGTGACGGGTGCGCCGTTTTTATCCACAAGGGTAGCGGTGTAGACGATCTGGCCGCCTTCACCGACAGTTTTGGTCGCGGTCAGAACCACATCGACCTTGTCGATGGTGTCGTTGATGGTGGTAGTCGCGCCATCGCCTGCAACCACGAGTTTCTCGAAGTTGCCGCCGTCAGTGCCGGTGATCTGGACGGTCTGGGTGCTCTTGTCGATGAACACGTCATCGCCTGGACCGT
>NZ_JAAQWQ010000027.1:0-944 GCF_012985565.1 Pseudomonas sp. WS 5010
GGCGCCAACGCCGGCCACGCCACCGAAGCCAACATGGACCGCCTCGACGGTGCCGGTGCCGCCGCCGCCATCGAGGCCCGCGCCGTCACCGCCAATGACTCCGCCGCCATCGTGCGCGCCAAGGCCGCCCTGGACAAACTCGACGTCGCCGAAGGCCTCGCCGAGTTGGAAGGCGCCTCCGCCCGTGTCGCCGTTGACGAAAAGCGCATGATCAACTGCCGCGCCGACCTCAACCAACTCGTGCCCTTCAAGTACGACTGGGCCTGGCAGAAGTACCTCGACGGCTGCGCCAACCACTGGATGCCGCAAGAGGTCAACATGACCGCCGACATCGCCCTGTGGAAAAACCCCGAAGGCCTGACCGACGACGAACGTCGCATCGTCATGCGCAACCTGGGCTTCTTCTCCACCGCCGATTCGTTGGTCGCCAACAACCTGGTGCTGGCCGTGTACCGCCTGATCACCAACCCGGAGTGCCGCCAGTACATCCTGCGCCAGGCCTTCGAAGAGGCGATCCACACCCACGCCTACCAGTACTGCATCGAATCGCTGGCCATGGATGAAGGCGAGATCTTCAACATGTACCACGAGATCCCGTCGGTCGCGAAAAAAGCCGCCTGGGGTCTGAAATACACGCGTTCGATCTCCGATCCGAAATTCGAGACCGGCACCGTCGACACCGATAAAGAACTGCTGCGCAACCTGGTCGCCTACTACTGCGTGCTGGAAGGCATCTTCTTCTATTGCGGCTTCACCCAGATCCTGTCCATGGGCCGACGCAACAAAATGACCGGCGTGGCCGAGCAATTCCAGTACATCCTGCGCGATGAGTCGATGCACCTGAACTTCGGCATCGACGTGATCAACCAGATCAAAATCGAAAACCCACACCTGTGGGATGCCGAGATGAAGGAAGAAGCGACCCAGATGATCCTGCAAGGGAC
>NZ_JAAQWQ010000002.1:0-932405 GCF_012985565.1 Pseudomonas sp. WS 5010
AGCACGAGGCCTGCGGCCTCGCGTTTGAATTCAGCGGAAAAGGAACGACGTTGTTTTGTCATCAGACACCTCTAACTGGCGAGCATTCTCGCCTAAATGGGTGTCCGGTTTCATTAGACCACTACAATTACTCTGCAGGCGGTGGAACCGACAGATGCCTTGCTCCTAATTTCAGAGATACATTTAGCGGCCAGTATTCGCCTGGAGAGCCCCTAGGCTAAGATCCGTTACTGACTGATAGCGGCTTTGCAGAATCTCTATATTGTCCGTCAGCAAGCTTGTCTAGCGCGACCTTGAACTCTGGTCGAAGCGGAGGCTAGGTCTAGAGCTTGCTTAGAAATTGTTACGGGAGCTGGCGCACGACGCATTGTGAGGAGTGCCTATGGGAAGTTTGGGGCGGGCTACGTCCAATCCATCGTGGGCGGATGGTTTCTGTGGCGCCACGAACGCCGAGCATGGGGCATAAATGGCGCAAACCGTACGCCAATCAGTGCCATCCAATGCCAATTATGCAGTTATGCGATCTGCCGCATGTGCGCATTACATCCAGCAATCCCCGGCCTTTCCCCCAAATCCCCCGCATACCCCTACACAATCGGCGTGTGCAGGCCATGACTTACTCAGCGTTCATCTTGTCCCACTGACGCTGATGCTCATGTGATTCTTGGTCGCACGAGTCACAAATGAAACCATCGCCGTAGCTCTCTCTGTCGAGCGCTTCGGCGAGTGCTTCACCCTCAAGCTCTGCTTGACAGCCATTGTGGTGTCCGCCCGGGTCCGTAACGCCTTCGCAGTCTCTTGTGAGATGTTTACTGAGAACTGCTTTCTGCGGTTGAGTAAGGCTGTCGTAACCATGGCTCATGGCTCGCTTTGCGATGCCTTCAACCTTTTTTTCTTCCTGATCGAAATGCCCGTATTCAAGCAGTTTACCGAGCGCCTTCTCTTCAGCTGTCATAGATTCATTCTCTGATGTCAAAAGGAGATGCCAGGATAGCACTTGGCTACTGCGCCAGCCCAAGAAAAAACAGCCTTGAACCAGAAGCGCGCTTTGCAGTTGGATAAGTGGCTAGCATGCCGGAATCTTAGGGCAAATTTAGGGCGGAATCTGGGTCGCATTAGGGCGCCCCAGCCCAATCCCATAGGGTTAGACGTCAGTAAAAACGGGCCTGTTGCGGCCTGCTGACCATCTGGGCGGGTTCAAATCCCTATCCACAACTCTCATTTAAGGTCATACCCAACAACCGCATTCGACCGATTCTGTTGAAACGGTCGGCCTTGGTTTTAATGGGCAAAATGTACGCGTCCAAGATTGAAAACTGGAATCGTCGCTGAGGCAATCGGACTCAGACTTCACACAGCAGCATGCTAGTGAGGCGCTTTCACGAATCAGTCTTCGGGCAGTTTGAGAAAACTGACTTTTTCAACAGAGTCGACCCGAAGCTAAGGTAGAGAAATAATAAATAAATTCCGCTTTGTTTGTTGAAATTGGCTCCGCTTAGCGTGTAACGTATTGTTGATGTCTTACTGATTTTGCTAAATAACGATGCAAGGAGCATGGTGATGGTTGCAAGTGTACGTTTGGAAGGTCGAGAGCTTATTGCTACTTATGAGGTGATTGTTCCCAATGCTATGAAGTGTGAAGTTGACTTGTATATTGGTCCCGAATATACGAAAAATCCAACTACGCTTCGTATGACTATTGCTTTCGAAAATAAGGGTGATGGTCAGAATGTCTCTTTCATTCCAGTCGGGAATAGATCGCTGATGACCTTGCAAAATTGGAATAGCTCCATGGGTACTGTTTTGAATTCTTTATTTTCATTTGCGAAAATTAATGATGAAGGAACTGTAGAGTTGATGATGGCTAACTATGCTGTAGGGGGCGTGAATCAGCTGACTCTTCAGTTTTGGTGGAGTGCCACCAAGTGAAACTAACCGATCCCGAGCAGCTTCTTCCTCCGATTGTGGCTGGAAAGCCGCAAGAGGATCAAGTGAAGATAAATCCAAGTGGCATATCACAAAATACAGATACCCATATTATTGGTATTACAGAGGATAAGTTACATAGAATATTAGGTGATTATCAGCGTGGTATTTTGAGTAGTCAAGATTGGGTTGCTCCTCTTGGGATTTGTCTTACCTTGGCGACGACATTGTTTACAAGTGAGTTTCGAGATTTTATTATTCGGGCTGAGTATTGGCGAATGATATTTATCTGTGGTGCTTCAATATCGTTTTATCTAACAGCGACTTCGTTAATATCACGATACCGAAACCGTCCTTTGTCTATTAAGGAGCTTGTTGACAATATTGCAGGTAGAAATCATCTGGGCACATAATCGGAAGTGCTCAAAGTGGAATAGTTGCTTTAAGTTTCTTATAAGGATTCTTGCTGCAGCCTAAATTCTACAAAAGTTGGTTTAGCAACATTGCTAGAAGTGGGGAACAAGAAGGCTATGCCCAACCCCTCATCGTAGGGCTATTCTGATGTAGGCATCAAGCACAGTAAATTCATTCCGCAACTGAAACAGAGTTGCCCGATGTTAGGGGGCTCAAGCACCGTTTGAATATTGCCGATGCGGAATTGAATTTAGCATATCTTATTGATATGTAACAATATATTGATGGATTGCAAATCCGCCTACGCCGGTTCGATTCCGACCTCGGCCTCCACTCTTGAAAGCCCCGTAGATTAGCGTCTACGGGGTTTTTTATTGCCTGTGATTTGGTCATCGCATCCGCAATTTTTCGGATCGCTTCCGCAACCCTATCTTTTTACGGGAAATTTAAGACGCCGTTATCGGTATGGCTCTGCTCGATTGGGCGTGGGATTGTGCTCGAGACTCAGGAGCCTGAGCGTTCACTAACGGCCATTAGCGGACGTTGAACTGCGTCCGCTGAACCCAAAACCTGAACATCGGCTTGGCTCAGATTCAAATTCAGATTGAGTAAGTCGGCCTCTCACCCAACCGCGCTACCAACCTGACGAGACAACCGTCAGGATCCTGGCCGATGAATTCGCGCTGGCCTACTCCAAGATGGGTTAGATCCTACAACTATAGTTCGGTGGCACGAGGGGAACGTGGCTAGGATCATGATGCAAGAACGGGCGGGAATTATCGTGATGCGTTGTTGGCTGCAATTGGTCGAACGGATTCATGCACGCAGCGCGTCTTTAAGCCGGAGGGCATCGATCAGACACGCTTGCGGATGACCGGTAATCGAAGCGAGTCAGGTCATAAAACATTTTTGGGGTGAACCTGCCAGCGGTTCGAATACACATATACTGTGCGTATTGTGAATGGTAGCCGTTTGATATTACCGATTAAGGGTTGTGTACTCGATGAACAAGACTGATCTGCTTGAGAATTTGAAAGAGACCAGTTACGAAATGACCCGAGGCAATATAGACGAAGCTGTTCTCCTGCATTTCGATTTGGTTATGGAGAGCTATCGACAAAAGCCTTCATTCTATAAAAACCTGTTGAAATATGACCGGTTCATGGTAGCCCTGTCTTTGTTGAGCTTTAGTTATAAAGATGAGCAAGTTCCCTTATCCAAAGTGAAAGCATTTTGCCAAGAACGTGGCTATATGTCTCGCAACAGCCTGGACTCATATTGCTCGTTCTTATCTATCGCCGGATATCTGGATGTCCGGTTACATGTCCAGGACGGACGCCAACGTAGCTTCCGACCCACGGATAAAGCGCTGTGCAATACCGCGCAGCTAATCAAATCGTATCTACTGCCTTCGCAGATGATTTCTCCATACGACAGTTGGTTGTCGGGCATGGGGAAAAGTGCGGATCTATTGCGCGTTTTTTTTCGAGGTTTTGCCAGAATACTTGAAGGCGACTTCCTGCTCCACAAGCTTTTGCCTGAAGCGAAATGGATTCTCAACCGGGATGGCGGTCACCTGCCGATGCTCGCACTCTATGCTGATGCCTTGCGCAACGGCTCGTTAGAGACTGGCTACAAAGTATCCTCTTATGTTGAGCTTTCATCGCGTCTGGGCGTATCCAAAACACACATGCAGCGCATGATCAAGGAAGGCCAGTTACACGGCTATTTCAAATGCGATAAACGCTTGGTGGAGTTGAGCCCGGCCTTTCTCGAACTGATGCGGCGGGCCATGTCAATTTACTTCGCAGTTGCACGGGTCAGCATGGAACTGGGAGTTGATGAAAGCGAAGTGGAAAATAAGTCTGGCTGTATTTGCATTGTTAGTGGACGCTGGCCCCAATGAGTTCGTTTGTTATTTAACCTTCCCTCTCGGGATCGACTTAAACACTGAGCAATGTCTTTTTCTGTTGTAATTTTTTATACCGGAGTTCAGCGTGTTTAATCGCCAGATAAAGAATGCTCTTTTTGCCTGCCAAGAGGAACTGTCCCTGTCGCTCGGTACAGTTGCCGGTATCGAAGCGGTTTTTCTTTCAATAGGTGTCGATGGTGCTGGTCGGATTATCTCGGCCAACCAGCGGTTTGCGCAAACGCTGGGATACTCGCTCGAACAGCTTTCAAATATGGCAATGAGTAACATCAACGCGGAGCCGCAGAATGATTTTGCACCCAACCTGTACGCCATCCAACGGCAACGCTATCGTGCCTCCGACGGCCGGGCTGTGACACTCAATGTAGGTTGGATCGCTGCAGCGAACCGGACGTTTCAAGGCTACGGCATGGTTGCACCACCTCTGGCGCAAGACGAACAGGAGGTCATCGAAATGTTCAACGCACTGAACCGCTCGATGGCGATGATTCAGTTCAGTCTCGCGGGTGAGGTCATTTACGCCAACGAATCGTTCGTCCAGGCCATGGGTTATAGCCTTGCGGAGATACAGGGCAAGCATCACCGCCTGTTCTGCCTCGCGGAGGACGTGGCGTCGGCGCATTACGCCGAGTTCTGGAAGAGTCTGAACAAGGGCGTGTTTAACGCTGGTCGCTTTCGCCGGGTAGATAAAAGCGGAAAAGTGGTGTGGCTAGAGGCCACTTACAATCCCATCAGAGACGCTTCCGGTCGGGTTTATAAAATTGCCAAATTCGCCAGTGTAGTGACCGAGCAAGTTGAAAAAGCCGACCAAATCAAACAAGCAGCGACCATGGCTTACGAGGTGTCGCTAGATACCGATGTAAAAGCTAACCGAGGTATGGAATTGGTCGCCGACTCCGTACTTGGAACACAGAATATCGCCCAACAGATGGCCTTGGTGACCGCCAGCATGACCGCGCTTGAATCGCAGTCGCAGTTGATCGGTTCCATCGTCGACACGATTGGCGCCATTGCCACCCAGACCAATCTTTTGGCGCTTAACGCCGCTATCGAAGCTGCACGTGCTGGAGTGCATGGGCGAGGATTCGCTGTTGTGGCGGATGAAGTGCGCAAGCTCGCCGGCCGTACCAGTGCAGCCACGCGGGAGATTAACGGCGTGGTCAGGCAAAACCGAGAATTGGCCGGCGCAGCAGCGTTGCATGTCCAGTGCAGCAGAGACCAAGCCGACGTTTTATTGGAACTGTCCGAACAGGCAGGTATGGCGATGGTGGCTATCCAGTCAGGCGCAAAGCAAGTCGTGAAAGCCATTGGCAGAGTCACCAGCGACCTGCATTGAATGCTCTATCTGCGTCGCGGTAACGCCTCTTCGTTGATGGTGAAAGCAATATGAAAGTTTTGCGTGCAGTCTTTTCCGATTGATAACAGGAGTATAGATGCCGAAATACACTTAAGTCATTGGTCAGGTATTGCTCACACGTTCACGTCACATTCAGGCCGTTTCGGAAAAGGAGTTTAGGGATGCCGGCGATTTTCAAAATCCGACCAAGAATGCGAACGCTGCTGTCACCAGCGGTTACCAAGATTGAAATGGCAGGAATTGTTTCCTGGCTTTGCGTTTTGCTGATTGAGCCTGCGACAACGTTAAATCTACCGAACCTATTGGTCACAACATTGTTGTTTGTTATTTGGTACGTCCATCGCGTAGTTGCTGATTTCCGCATATGGAGAATGCTCGGCGGCGTCTATATATTGATTTTGTCACTCGGCTTTGCATATGTGATTGACACCAATGTGCAGTTACGCGTCTTTACGCTGCCCCTTGCTGTGATCATCGTGGTAAGCAGTGCTATCTTATTTGTCACAGTTCAGGACTATCTTTTTTCTACATTACTGGTCTGGATGCTGATGTGGCCCACTTTGGACGTTGGCTTTTACCGGGGGCTGGAAGTTTATGTGGTAATTTTTTGCGTTGCCTCCATGTCCATTGGTTTTACTCTTAGCTTTACCTTTTTAAGAAGCATGCGGTCGGTATTGTTGGTCGAAAGTGAGTTCAGGACATTGGCGGAGACAGACTTTCTCACCTCCTTACTTAACCGGCGGGCCTTTATAGAGACCTTAAAAAAGGCATTGGCTGAAGGTCCCAGCGGCTACTTCATAATGTTGGACATTGACGACTTTAAATTAAAAAACGATCAGTACGGTCACGATGTCGGTGACAAGATTTTGTGTGCCATGGCCGGGTGCCTGAAAACCACCGCTGGCAGCCACTGTGTCGGACGGATTGGAGGTGAGGAGTTCGGTGTCTTGTTGTTAGGCGAAGATGATGCGGTTGCTAATGAATATGCGTTGCGCCTGCTGGCCAACATCCGTAGCAGCGTATTGCCTCCGCATCAATTCACTTGCAGCGCGGGCGTCGCGCCGTTCCGAGCGACATCGGACATGTCAACGGTGCTCAAATGCGCCGACAGCAATATGTATAAAGCCAAGCATGATGGTAAGGATCGGGTGTTTCAGGATGGAAGGCAGGTCAAACCGCTACTTCCTGTAACTACGTAATTAAGGTTTGACTGGAGGACGTCTGTGAAAATCGTTTTCGAAGAAATCGAATCTCCCCCTTGCTGCTTGCTTACGCTGGGCACCTTCACTTTGATGTTCCATAGCCGTTCTGAGGCTGAAAGCTTTCTGAAGCTTATTATGGGATGAAATACATCGCTTAGCCCCCATCGCTGAGCGTCTGCTTTTGGCCGTTTTCAGTCGGTTGTCACCGGCAGAAATCGGCCAAAAGCGGACAGTTATGCAGGGTTAGCAACCCTTCCTTGTAGCTTGATGGCGTCTACGAAACTAGGGGCGATTCAGCTTGCGTCCGCTTGAAGATCAATCTGTCCCGTTTTTGTTTTGTTGATGAGACTCACCCACGCCGCGCCATCAATAACATCGAGGCAGCTACGGACAACAAACCCGCGCAGCAACGATTAAAAATCTTCTTGCCTCGAGGCTGGGTAAACCAGCGGCGCATGTGCAGTCCGATGTATGCGTAGATGCCAATGGCAATCCATTCCAATACCAGGAACAGCAATCCCAGCAGCGTGAACTGGGAGCCCACGTCTACCGCTGGGTCAACGAATTGAGGTAAGAACGCGGTAAAGATCAGAATGGCTTTGGGGTTGCCGGCGGCCACGAGGAATTCCTGTCTTGCCAACCCCCACAGTCCCACCTGAGGGGTTTCGGATTCGGCTGCTACTTGCGGTGCCGCGTTCCACAGTTGATACGCCAGGTAGAAAAGATAAGCCGCGCCAATTATTTTGATCCCGTAAAAGACTAGCTCTGAAGTTTGCAACACCACGGCCAAGCCCGCCGAGGCAAGTGCGATCATGATTGCGAACGCCAGCAAGCGACCTACGCCGGCCATGCAGGATGTGCGATAGCCATAGCGGGTTGCATTGCTGATAGACAGCAGATTGTTGGGCCCTGGCGCCATATTCAGCGCAAAGCATGCGGGCAGGAATAACGCGAGTGTTGCCAAGTCCATATGCATCTCCAGAGTCGCTGTGCATCAATCCTATGTTTGAAGCTTTATAGACGTCATTACCCGCTAAGACAGTAATCGGTCGGTGATCATCGAGAGCGCTTGCGCCGGTGAAACCAGCGCAGTATCTATGCAAAACGGAGCTTCTTCCCAGGCTTCGTATTCATGATCCAGCACAGACTGCCAGGTGGGTGGGATCAGCCCCGCAATATCACTCTTCCTGGTTTCCACCCGCTGCTGGTGTTCATTTTTATCAGAGCAAATCACTTGAATATTGAATAACTCGATACCCGCCTTTACGGCGATTTCGCTCCAGGCTATTCGGCTTTCGCTTACAGGGTTTACGCAGTCAACGATGACCGTGTGGCCAAGGCGAAGATTACTCAGGGCAAGTTCATTCGCGACCCTATAGCCGCTGGACCCCACGTCTTGTGCAAGAACTGCGCAGTTGCGGATCGCTTGCTCAATCGTATCGATCCGCAGGTAAACGGCGCCGGTTTTAGCCGCAAGCTCCTTGGCGATTGTGGTTTTGCCGGTGCCGGGAAGGCCGCTGAATACGATAAGCACGGTATGTCCTTTTCTATCGCCTGTTATTTAGGGGCTTCGCGTTCGGCAAGTTGGCTAGTTCGCCGGGGTATGATTGAACACCCAGACATCTCACCCCACAGTTTGCAACCATTCAAGTAGCGCCATCTCCACGCTACCCGGCCTCGGCGCTGTAGGCGATAGCAGGCAGTACCGCGAGCCATCTTCAACAAAGCCCAATGGCGCGGCTAACACACCGCTTTGGATATCGTCGCGCACCAGGTGCCATGGGCCGATGGCTACCCCAAGGCCTGCAACGGCGGCCTGGATGCTGAAATAGAAGTGCTCGAAAGATTGCATTTCCATTTCTGGAGCAGGCAGTTGCTTTGCGTAAGCCCATTCGTGCCAAGCCGTGGGCCGGCTAGCTGTTTGCAGTAGCGGGGCAGAGGGGAGCAGGGATTTGCGATTTTTGCCAAACCACTGATCTGCCTTTTCTGGCCGGCATACGGGGCCGACCTGCTCTGGGAATAGCGTCTCGGTATGGTAGCCGGGAGGACAGGGAAAATCGTCGCGCCGGATGGCCAGGTCGATACCCTGGTTGAATGAAAAGGGGCCGCCGCCAGCAACCAGGTGAATGTCCAGGCCTGGGTGAAGGGTCTGGAAGTCGCTCCAGCGAGGAATCAACCAGCGCATCAACAGCGTGGGCTCGCAGGACAGGACGAGCTGGCGAGCTCGACGGGCGTCGGTGCGTATCTCGCGTACGGCCTGGGTCATCAACCCCAGCCCTTCACTGGTGGCTTTTGCCAGGCGTCTTCCGGCATCGGTTAAAAACACCCTTCGGCCACGCCGCTCGAACAGGTCAACACCCAAATCCTCTTCAAGCAGGCGCACTGCGCGGCTGATGGCCCCCGGTGTCAGGTGCAACTCGTCAGCTGCGCGGGCGAAGTTTTCCAGGCGTGCGGCTGCTTCGAAGCAGCGCAATGCCAGCAGAGACGGCATGCGAGTCTCAGAAGTCGGTGAGTTGTAGTCACCATTTGCTTCAGAAATCATCGTTTTTACCAAGGCGTAGGATCTGTAAATATTGCCCTACACCACCAAGAATTCAAAGGGTACAGCATGGGCGAATGGATAGCGGTAATCACCATCACACTACTGGCGTGCATCAGTCCAGGGCCGGATTTCGCCATGGTGTCTCGCAACGGATTGCTCCTGTCTCGAAGGGCGGGCGTGCTCACCGCTGTCGGAATTGGCCTGGGGGTGCTTGTTCACGTGTGCTACACGCTGCTCGGATTGGGCTTGGTGCTGCAACAAACGCCTTGGTTGTTCAATGTGTTGAAGCTGGCTGGAGCGGCCTATCTCGTCTACTTGGGCATCAAGATGCTTCGCTCCGGGCCGGCCACTGAACCGTCGGATGCGCCACCGCCCGCCATGTCTGATCTGGGAGCGCTGCGTACGGGATTTCTCACAAATGCGTTGAATCCTAAGACATCGATCTTCATCGTCAGTCTGTTCATGGGAGTCGTACGGCCGGACACCGCTGTGACGGCACAAATCGGGTACGGGCTATTTATCGCTGGAGCGCATGTGGTGTGGTTCAGCCTCGTCGCACTGTGCTTCTCCGCCGGGGCGGTGCGCGCCAGGTTATTGGCCGCGCGACAGTGGATCGACCGGATTTTTGGCGCATTGCTGGTGAGCTTCGGGATCTTGCTGACGCTCACTTGACTGGGGCTACGGGCTGCAGCAGTGGAATCGGATGCCTCATCAACAGGCCTACTACCAGCGCTCCCAGCAGGCTCAATAGCCCCGCCACCCACAACACCCTGCCAAACCCACCGACAAATGCCTGCCATGCCAAGGGTTGCACCGGCCCCTGCGCCGATTCCGGCAGCAGCGCCATGGCCGCTGGCATATCCCCGGCCACCACCCGCGAGGCAATCCCCGGTACCTGTGCCTGCCATTGCGCGCCGAGGCTGGCGTGCAGCAGATGCTCGCTATGGCTGGCCAGCAGCGCGCCATACACCCCAATCGCCAACATGATCGCACTGAAACGCATGGTGGTACTCATGCCCGAGGCCATGCCCGCACGGTCCCTCGGTACGCAGGCCATGATGTTTTTCTGGGTGTCGCCATTGAGCAGGCCGGCACCGGCGCCGGTCACGGCTATCGCCAGGGCGAACGGCAGGTAACCGCCGACACTGACCGCCCAGGCGCTGAACAGGTTGCCGCAGCCCACCAGGGCCAGCCCGGTTGCCATCATGGTCGCGGGGGCGAAGCGGTTGGCCAGGCGTGCGCCGATACGCGGGCAGATCAGCATGGTCAGGGCAAACGGCAGCATTCCCAGGCCCGAGGCAATCGCAGAAAACTCCAGGCCGTTTTGCAGGTAGAACGGCAGCAGCGTCATCATCACCTGGGCGCACCCGGCGTAGGCAAACATCCCCAGCAGCGCGCCGATAAATCGCGGGTACTGGAACAGTTGCAGGTCTACCATTGGCCGTCGCTGCACACGCTCCACCAGCACAAACAGGCCCAGCAGGAACGCGCCGCCGAGCAGGCGCGCATAGGTCAGTGGGTTGTCCCAGCCGATCCGGTTGGCTTCGATCAGGCCCCAGATCAGGCACAGCAGGCTGGCGCTGAAGGTCAGGCTGCCCCAAGGATCGAGGCGCGCCGAGTGACTGTCGCGCGATTCCGGGATGGCATGCAGGACCAGCGCCAGCAACGCCAGGCCCACCGGCAGGTTGAGGTAGAAAATCCAGCGCCAGCCCATGTAATGGGTAATCAGGCCGCCGAGGGTTGGGGCGGCGGTCATCGCCACGCCCATGCAGGCCCCCCAGAACGCCCAGGCCTTGGCCCGTTCCAGCTCATCGTGAAAGGCATGGCCGATGGATGCTAGGGCCGAGGTCAGCAGCAGTGCGGCACCGACACCCTTCACGGCGCGGGCAATATCCAGCAGCAGCACGCTGGGCGCAGCGCCACAGCCCAGGGAGGCGAGGATAAAAATACCCAGGCCCCACACCAGGGTCTTCTTGCGGCCGAAGCGGTCGGCAATGCTCCCGGCCGGCAACAGCAGGGCGGCGAAGGCCAGCATATAGGCGCTGACCACCCATTCGATATCGGCGAAATTGGCGCCCAGGTCGCGGGCAATGGTCGGCAGGGTCACCGCGACGATGTTGGTGTCGAGGACAATCAGCGAACAGACCCCGGAGGCGGTCAACAGGGTAAGGCGTGGGCTGACCCGACTCATGGCGCGATTACCTGGCAGGCAACAGGCAAGCTGGATTTGACGGGCATCATGAGGGTTCTCTACTGTGGGCGTCCCCTGAGCTTAACGTCAACTTCCGGTGGTTCTGTTAGCCGAAGCCAAGCACATCATTACCTTTGAGCTAATCCTTATATGGAAATACGTCATTTCCGCTACTTCCTGGCCGTTGCCCGGCACCGCAATTTCACGCGTGCCGCCGAGCAACTGGATATTGCCCCGCCGACCTTGAGCCGGCAGATCCAGGATATGGAACGTGCCCTGGGCACCCGCCTGTTTATCCGGCGCCAGCGTGACGTGAGCCTGACCGAGGCGGGCAGCGCGTTGCTGGGTGAAGCCGAAAGCACCGTGCGCCAGTTCGAGTTCGCCCAGCGCAATGCCCAGCGCGCCGGGCGTGGCGAGATCGGTCATATCGAATTGGGCTATGTCGCGTCGGCGGTGTATTCCGGGGTATTGCAACGCCAGGTGCAGGGGTTTTGCGCGCAGTTTGCCGATGTCAGCCTCAGCGTGCGGGAAAGCCCCATGGCGCTGTTGCCGGGGCTGGTGGCCGAAGGGCGCTACGACATTGGCTACATTCGCTCACCCATGACCTTGCCCGACGGTGTGGAGGCGCTGCGCCTGGGCAGTGAGGGTTTTGTCCTGGCGCTGCCCCAGGGCTCGTGGCTGCTGGGGTTGAAGGCGATCACCTGCGCGCACTTGCAGAACGAGACCTTCATCCTGCCCGAGCAAATCAGCGGCACCTTGCAGGTGGCCGCACAAGGCGGCTATGCCCCGCGCCTGGGACCGCAGCCGGGCGGCCTGGTGGCGGTGATTGCCCTGGTGTCGCTGGGGCAGGGCGTGGCGGTGGTGCCGGAGTCGGTGGTGGGGCATGTCAGCCTGCCGGGTGTGCACTACCGCACCCTCCAGGGCAGCGATGCATCGTCGTGGCTGTCGCTGATTTACCGGCGCTTTGAAAAAGCCCCGGCGGTGGCGCGCTACATCCAGCACATCAAGCAAAACCCCACCCCGTAGGCGCCGGCTTGCCGGCGACGGCAATCCGGTTCCTACCGGGCCAGGCGCGGCTGGATCGAGTCTGCCAGTTGCGTGAGGATCAGGCAGCAGGACACCGCCCCGGCATCCAGCACCCCCAGCGAGCGTTCGCCCAGGCGGCTGGCCCGGCCGATCCTGGCCACCAGGTCCTTGGTCGAATCGCGGCCCTGGGAGGCGGCGCTTTTCATCGCGTCCAGGGCGTCGCTGAAGGACGCACCCGCCGTTTGCGCCCGCTCAAACGCCTCCACCGCCGGGATCAAGGTGTCCATCAGGCACTTATCGCCGACGCCGGCTTCGGTGATGTCCTGCAATGAAGTCAGGCCACCGCGCAGCAGATGGGCGAAGGTGGCGGCGTCGATGTTGTCGCTGCCACGCACCTCGTCGGCCATGCCGATAAACAGGCTGCCATACAGCGGGCCCATGGAGCCGCCGATGCCTTCCATCAGGCTCAGGGTCAGTTCATCCAGGGCCTCGGCCAGGGTCAGTTGCCGGCCTTCGATCGTACGGCCGCAATGGGCAAAGCCCTTGGCCATGTTGATGCCGTGGTCGCCATCGCCAATCGCGCCGTCAACTTCGCTGAGGTATTCACGGTTGGCGACGATCACGCTGACCAGGTCGGTGACAATCGCGCTGCCGTCGTGGGTGGAAAAATGCTGGCTCATGGTTTATTCCGCCTGGGTCATGCCGATGGAGCGGCAAGGTTGGTCGATCAGGGTTTTCAGCTCGGCATCCAGGCCCAGCAGGGTCAGGGTCACGCCCATCATTTCCAGGGAGGTGAAGTAGTTGCCGACGTAGCAGCGATGGATCTTCAGGCCCTTGGCCTTGAGCTGGCTTTCGACTTCGGCGTAGAAGATGTACAGCTCCATCACCGGCGTCGCGCCCAGGCCCGAGACCAGCACCACCACGCTGTCATCCTGGCTGAAATCGCGGTCGGCGAGGATCGGTGCCAGCATGCGTTGAGCCATGGCCGCCGCGGATTCGATCGGGATCACCTCGATCCCGGGTTCGCCGTGGTGGCCGATACCCAACTCCATCTGGCCGTCCGGGATCTGGAAGTTCGGCTTGCCCACCGCTGCAATGGTGCAGGGCGTCAGGCCGATGCCGATGGAGCGGCAGTGATCGACCGCCTTCTGCGCGACGCGGATCACCCCGTCCAGGTCATAGTGCTGCGCGGCGGCGGCCCCGCCGATTTTCCACATGAAGATTTCCCCGGCCACCCCGCGCCGCTTGGCGATATCGGCCTTGGGCGCCGACGCCACGTCATCGTTGGCGACCACGGTGCGGATCCGCATGTCTTTGCTGGCGGCCATTTTCATTGCCAGCTTCACGTTCATGTTGTCGCCGGCATAGTTGCCGTACAGGCAGGCCACGCCGGCACCGTGATCAGCGACGCGAAACGCATCGAAAAAACTCTTGGCGGTGGGTGAGGAGAAGATTTCGCCGACGGCCACCGCGTCCACCAGGCCGGGGCCGACATAGCCTAGAAACGCCGGTTCATGGCCGGAACCGCCGCCGGTGACGATACCTACGCGGCCCTGGCCGGAGGGCTTGGCCTTGCTGATCACACGGGGGTTGCTGTCGCTTTGGCGCAGCTCCGGGTGGGCGACCAGAATGCCGCGCAGCATGTCTTCGACCACTTGGTCCGGATCGTTGATGACTCGATTCATAACGCGGGTTCCTGTTCTTGTTGTGAGCAACTAACTGTAGGAGCGAGCTTGCTCGCGAAAAACGTTAACGCTAACGCGGGCTACCTGGATGAGTGCGTCGCCCTCAGGTTTTTCGCGAGCAAGCTCGCTCCTACAGTAAAAAGCGGTTGGGGTGTTTTAGGGTTCGAGCACAACCTTCAAGGACTTGTCCCCACGCTCCATCACCGCAAACGCCTCCTTGAAATCCGCCAGCGCAAACTTGTGGGTGACCACGTCGCGCATGTCGATCTTGCGCTTGCCGATAAAGTCGATGGCCCGTGGGTACATGTAAGGGCCCAGGTGCGAGCCGAGTACGTCCAGTTCCTTGCGGTCGCCAATGATCGACCAATCTACCGTGGCCTCGTCGTTGAATACGCTGAATTCGACGAAGCGCCCCAACTTGCGCAGCATCGCCAGGCCCTGGTTCACCGCCTTGTGGTGCCCGGTGGCTTCGATATAGATATCGCAGCCATAACCGTCGGTGATTTCGCGGATTTTCGCCAGTACATCGACCTCGGCCGGGTTCCAGACTTCGTCGGCGCCCATGCGCAGGGCCAGTTCGGCGCGTTCGGGTTTCATGTCGAGCACGATCAGGCGTTTGGGGTTGCGCATGCGCACCGCGCCGATGATCCCCAGGCCCAGGGTGCCGGCGCCGGCGACTACCACCACGTCGTCGAAATCCACATTGGCCCGTTCCGCCGCGTGCAGCGAGCAGGCCAGGGGTTCGATAAGGATCGCTTCGTCTGGCGCGATGGAGTCGGGCACCTGGTGGATGATGCCTTCCTTGGTGAAAATCATGTACTGGGCCATGGCGCCCTGGACGTTGTTCTGGAAGCCGTAGAGATCGTGTTTCTGGCACATCCAGTACTGGCCGTGGTTGCAGAAGCGGCAGCCCCAGCACGGTACGATCTGCTCGGAAATCACTCGGTCGCCGACCTTCACCCCACGCTTTTCTGCGCCGGGGCCCAGGGCGACCACGCGGCATACAAACTCATGCCCGGGAATCATCGGCGGTTTGACGTAGCGCGGCTGCTCGGCGTCGCCCCAGAACGACGGCGCGCCGCGATAGGTCTTGATATCGCCCATGCAGATGCCGCACAGCTCGACCTTGGTCAGGATCTCGTCGGGGCCTGGCGTCGGTACATCGACGGTTTCCAGGCGATAGTCTTCCGGGCCATGGCAAACCACGGCCTGCATGGTCTTGGGGATTACCGGGTGGAGTTGTTCGGCGGTACGTTCGGTAGCGGTGGACATGACAGGCCTCACGACGAATAGAAGGGTTACTGAATGCTGTAGCCGCCGTCGATCACCATATTGGCGCCGGTGATCATCTGGGCTGCGTCGCTGAGCAGGTACAACGCCAGCCCGGCGATTTCATCCGGCTGGGCAAAACGGCCCGCCGGGATCTGCAATTTGGCCCGTTCGCCTACTTCACCGGCCCAGGCTTTCTTGCCCAGGGCGGTTTCGACGATGGTGGGGGAGATGGCATTTACAGTGATGTGCGGCGCCCATTCCATGGCCAGGACCTTGGTCATGCCGACAATCGCGGCCTTGCTCGCGCAATAGGCCACATGCCGATCCAGGCCGATCACCGCCGCCTGGGATGCCAGGTTGACGATGCGCCCGCTGCCCTGTGCGAGCATGTGCCGGGCGCAGGCCTGGGCCACGAAAAAGCTGGCCTTGAGGTTGATATCCAGGGTGATGTCCCAGGCGTTTTCGCTGACATCGATGGCCTTGTCGAGCATCACCACGCCTGCGCTGTTGACCAAATAATCCAGGCGCTTGAAGTGCGCGAACACGTAATCGATGCTGCTTTGCACCTGGTCGAGCTGGCGCAGGTCGACGGCCAGGCCCAGATGCCCGCTGCCCAGGCTGGCGGCCACTTCAACCACGGCTGGGTCACGGTCGAGCAGGGCCACGCGCGCGCCACGCTCTGCCAGCAGGCTGGCACACGCCAGGCCAATCCCGGCGGCCCCGCCGGTGATCACGGCGCAACGGCCGGTGAGGTCGAAGGCTTGGTTCCAGAATCCAGACATTGGTTTAACTCCATTCTCTCAGTCGCTGGAGATTCAAATGTGGGAGCGGGCTTGCTCGCGAAGGCGGTGTGTCAGTTGACACATCAGTTGGCTGACCCACCGCCTTCGCGAGCAAGCCCGCTCCCACATTTGGATAGCATTTATAGGTCGAACTGCTATTTAGTACCGCTGACCTGCTGGTACAGCGCATCCGCATTGGCATTGGTCACCGGCACCCACGGCAGGATGTAGTTCTTCGCGGTGCCGTCGCCCCAGGTCACGTCCTTGGCATAACGCTCCCAGATCACCGACTTGGGTTTGTAGTCCTTGCCCGCCAGTTGCCGCAGGGCCACGTCCAGTGCGCCCTGGGACTGGGCCTGGGCGTCTTGCAGGAAGGTGGTGACTTCGTCTCTTTTGGCCGCCTGGATGGCGTCGGGCATGCCGTCGATGGAGGTGACGGGCACCTCCTTGGAGGTCAGGCCATGGGATTTGAGGGCCTGCACGGCGCCCAGGGCCATGTCGTCGTTTTGCGCGATCACCCCGTTGATGCCCTTGGGGTGGGCGTTCAGCCAGTCTTCAGTCAGGGTCAGGGCCTGGGCGCGGTCCCAGTTGGCGGTCTTTTTCTCGATGATCTTGATTCCGGGGTGCTTGCCCAGCACTTCCAGCTCGCCCTTTTCGCGGTCGATCTGCGCCGACTGGCCGATCGGGCCCTGGATGATCACCACATTGCCCTTGCCCTGGAGCTTGTCGACCATGGCCTGGGCCTGCAGGCGACCGCCCTCGACATCGTCGTTGCCCACGTACGGCACGCTGGCATCGGCGACCTTGGTGTTGGAGGCGATCACCACCACATCATTGGACATCGCCTGCTTCACCGTGCCGACGCCGGCCTTGGTGTCGATAGGTACAAACAGGATCGCGTCATAGCGCTGGGTGACCATGTTTTCGATCTGGTTGTTCTGGGTCAGCGCGTCATAGTTACCGTCGAACACGGTCAACTGCACGGTGCCGTCCTTGACTGCCGGATGTTCCTTGAGCTCGCGCACCCAGTTCTGCATGAACTGGCCCTTGAGGCCGTACACGGCGGCGCCGACTTTGTAGGTCTTGCCATCGGCGGCCAGGGTGACGCTGCTGGCGAGCAGGGAGAGGGCCGCCACGGCGGCAAACGATGTAGCGAATTTCATGATGAGAACCCCGTTTATTGTTGTGGTCGTTCAGTTCGGTTCAGAGCAAAAGCGACTAGCGTTTTTTCTTGCGCCACACGTCGATCAACACCGCGAGCACGATGATCAGGCCCTTGGCGACCTGTTGGTAATAGGAGGACACGCCGAGCAGGTTCAGGCCGTTGTTGATCACCCCGATCAGCAGCGCGCCGAACAGCGTGCCGACAATGGTGCCGACGCCGCCGGACAAGCTGGTGCCGCCGATCACCACGGCGGCAATCGCATCCAGCTCATAAGACATACCCGCCTGGGGCAGGGCGGAGGTGGTGCGCGCGGACAGCACCACGCCTGCCAGGCCGGCCAGCAAACCCGAAACCACATACACCGAGAACGTCACCTTGCGCACGCCGATCCCTGAGGTGCGCGCGCTTTTTTCATTGCCGCCCACCGCGTACACATAGCGCCCGTAGGTGGTGTAGCGCAGCACCATCCAGAAAATCAGTGCGACCACGGCAAAGATGACGACCGGTACGCCAATCGGTCCGAGCTTGCCGATGCCCAGCGCCAGGTAGGCGTCCGGCAGGTCGGTGACCGGGCTGCCGTCGTTGAGGATAAAGGTCATGCCTCGGGCAATACTCAGCATGCCGAGGGTGGCGACAAAGGGCGGGATCGACAGGTTGGCCACCATGAACCCGTTGACCACCCCCAGCATCGCCCCGGCAAACATCCCGGCGCTGACGGCAGCGAGCAGGCCGTAGCCCTGGGTCGCGACCAGGGCGCTGCACAGGCCGGCGAAGGCGAGGATCGAGCCTACCGAGAGGTCGATGCCCTTGGTCAGGATCACATAGGTCATGCCCACCGCCAGGATGCCGTTGATGGATGTCTGGCGCAGGATGTCCATCCAGTTGCGCCAGGTCATGAAGTATTCGCTGGCAAACGCCATGACCACGCACAGCAGGATAAACACCAGCGGCAGGCCAAAGCGGTCGAGGGAAAGCCGCAGGCGGCTGCGCGCGGGGGTGGTCAGTGGCGTGGCAAGGGTTTTGGCGTTCATGAGGCAAGACTCAACAAGGCTTCCTGGGAAAGGGCGGTGTCGCTGCTGATAGTCACCAGGCGGCCGCCCTTGAAGACCGCGATACGGTCACTCAGGTGCAGCAGTTCCGGGGCCTCGGACGACACCACGATGGCCGCGCCACCGGCGCGCACGAACTGGTCGAGCAAGTGATAGATCTCCTGCTTGGCGCCTTCATCGATGCCCCGGGTCGGCTCGTCGCACAGCAGGCACACCGGTTGGGTCGACAGGCATTTGGCGAGCACCACCTTTTGCTGGTTGCCACCGCTCATGGACGCCACCGGCAGGTCCAGGGAGGTGGTCTTGATTTGCAGGCGCTTGACCATGTCCTCGGCCAGTTGGTTTTCCTTGCGCGCGTTGATCAGCGACCAGTTCGACAGCTGCTTGTACGCCGACAACGCGATGTTCGAGAGGATGCTGGAGCTGAGCACCAGGCCGCTTTCCTTGCGGTCTTCGGTGACCAGGGACATGCCGGCGCGGATGGTCGCCTTGGGCAGGCCGATGGGCATCGGCTTGCCTTGCAGGGTGACGCTGCCGGCGTCCGGGGTGGTCAGGCCGTAGATGCAGTTGAGGAACTCGCTGCGCCCCGAGCCCATCAGGCCGTAGATGCCGAGGATTTCGCCCTGGCGCAATTGCAGGCTGATGTCCTGGAACTCGCCGCTGCGGCTCAGGCCCTGGACGTCCAGGCAACACTCGGCGGCGCTTTCGCGGCCGACCTTGTGGTCGATGCGTGTCAGTTCCTGGCCGACGATGCCGCGCACCAGGTGGGCGCGGTCGATATCGGCCATGCGCCCGCTTTCGACGAAGGCGCCATCGCGAAAGATGCTGTAGTCGTCGGCAATCTGCGCAAGCTCGCTGAGGCGATGGGACACATAGACGATCCCGGCGCCACGGGCGGTGAGGCGGCGGATGGCCTTGAACAGGGTTTCGGCTTCGCGCTCGCCGATGGCGGACGTGGGTTCGTCCATGATCATCACCTGGCAGTCATGGCTGAATGCCTTGGCGATCTCCACCAGTTGGATCTGCGCCACGCTCAAGCGGTGCATGGGCGCGCTGGCGTCGACCTCGAACTCCAGGCTTTCCAGGAGTTCGCGGGTGCGCCGGTGCAGTTCCTTGCTGTCGACGATGCAGCCGGCGCGCCGAGGTTCGCGGCCCAGCCAGATGTTTTCGGCGACGCTCATGTAGGGGATTGGCTCCAGCTCCTGGGTGATCATCGCGACCCCCGCCGCCAATGCTTCGCTGGGGCGATGGAAATGCACGGGGGCGCCATTGAGCAGGATGCTGCCGGCGTCACGCTGGGTGATGCCCATCAAGATACTGAGGAACGTGGATTTGCCGGCGCCATTGCCGCCGCACAGGGCATGCACACTGCCGGCCCGCAGCGAGAGGCGGCCGTCACGCAGGGCAGGGATGCCGGCGTAGGCCTTGGCGACGTGTTCAGCCTGGAGCAGTAATGGCGTGGCCATCGGCGTGTCCTCGTGCTGTGAGTTCTTATTAGGTACACAGTCGTGTTGCTGCGTGATCATATGTGTATCAAATGAAATTCTGATCAGTCAATCTCTTTCATTGAAAACTTGTAATCGCCAAGGTTTTCTTGATGTATGGCGTTTTAGAGGGGTTTGACTGGAGGGTCAGTTAAAACGTGCTTGACAGTTGCGAGGGAATATCCGAGAAATGACTGATCGAAATTTCATTGAGTGATCATATGATCAGTCTTAAGCTTCACCACGGCAGCGGAGCCTAATGCCATGAACACACCTTTCCCGGTGGCTATCGGATGTGACGAAGCGGGTTTTGAGCTCAAGGAGCTGTTAAAGCGCCATATCGAGGCGCTGGGGTATCCGGTGACCGACTTTGGCACCCATTCCACAGCGCCGGTGCTCTACCCGGATATTGCGCTGGCGGTGGCCACGGCCATCAATGCCGGGCAGCAGCGCCTGGGGGTGCTGGTGTGTGGCACGGGCATCGGCATGGCGATCTCGGCCAATAAAGTCTTGGGTATTCGCGCGGCCCAGGCCCATGACACCTATTCGGCGGAGCGCGCGCGCAAGAGCAACGATGCGCAGATCCTGTCCATCGGTGCGCGGGTGGTGGGGGCGGAACTGGCCAAGAGCATCGTCACCGCGTTTCTGGCCTCGGAGTTCGAGGCGGCGCGGTCCGGGGCCAAGGTCGAGCGCATCAATGCCATTGAGCGTGATGGGCATCAGTAGTGGACGGAGCAGGGTAAGAGTCGGGAGAATGCGCCTTTGACGCCGAAACGGAAGCCCGTCCCCATGAGTGACAGTACCCTGCGCACCGCCAGCGATATCGATCTGATGACCGAAGTGGCGATGCTCTATTACCTGGAGAACGTCACTCAGGAAGCCATCGCCAAGCGCTTTGACCTGTCCCGGGCGAAAGTCAGCCGGCTGCTCAAGCGTGCGCGCGATGAAGGGATTGTCGAGGTGCGGGTGCTGCAGCATCCGGCGATGAACAACGAACTGGAACAGGCGCTGGTGGAGCGTTTCCAGTTGGATCGCGCGTTGATCGCGGTCGACCACAGCGACGCCGACACCCAGCGTTCCGCCGTGGCCAGCCTGGTGGCCAACTACCTGAACAAGACCCTGGGCGACGGCATGATTGTCGCCGTGGGCATGGGGCGCAATGTGGGGGCGGTGGCCGATAACGTGTTTTTGCCGGTAACGCGCAACTGCACGTTTGTCTGCGCCATTGGCGGTTCGCTCAAGGCCGGCGAATACATGAACCCCGACCATATCTGCCGCCGCCTGGCCCTGCGTTTTGGTGGCGAGAGCGAAAGCCTGTACGCCCCGGCGCTGGTGGCCAACCCGGAACTGCGCAGCGTGCTGATCAGCAACGACACCGTACGCTCGACCCTCGACCGCGCACGGCGTGCCGATATGGCGCTGATCGGTATTGGTGACATGAGCGAAAACAGCAACATGGTGCGCATGGGCTGGTTCTCACCCCAGGAAATCGCCCAGGCGCGCTTGTCCGGCACGGTGGGTGACATGATGGGTTACGACTTTATCGACATCCACGGCCAGCCGGCGGTCAACGCCATCCAGGGGCGGGTGATCGGCTTGACGGTGCAGGAGTTGTTCCGCATTCCCGATGTGGTGGCGATTGCCAGTGAAAACACCAAGGCCGCCGCGACCCTGGGGGCGTTGCGCTCGGGGGTGATCAATACCCTGGCGACCACGGTTACCAATGCCCACACCATCCTGGCGCTGGACGACGCTACCCGTAAAACCTGACCTGTCTCCTCTCAAAATATGGGCACTGGCGTGTGTGAGGGGGCTGGCTTGTGTAGGAGCTGGCTTGCCAGCGATAGCATCGCCTCGATCTACCTGATACACCGAGGTGTCTGCATCGCTGGCAAGCCAGCTCCTACACAAGCTCACAGCACAGGCTTCTGGGGGTGGCTTTTACAGATCTTGTAATAGTTTTAAATTGTAGGAGATTTGTATTTACGCTGTAGGATTAAAGTCCTTTTCTCACTGCAGGACTTGCATGAACACCCTCTCGGAGCCCCCCAGTCGTCTTTCCCCAAGACCGCTACTGCCGACGTTCCCGCTGAAACATCCTCTATTCAGACTGCTAACCTTTTCCCGGTCACCCGACCGCGTCTTGTTGTGCCCGGCATTCTGAAAATCAATAAAGAGACAGAGACTTCTATATGGAATGGTTAGCGGATCCAACGGCCTGGCTCGGCCTGTTGACCTTGATTGTGTTGGAACTGGTGCTGGGTATCGACAATCTGGTGTTTATCGCGATCCTCGCGGACAAGCTGCCGCCGGAGCAGCGTGACCGTGCGCGGTTGATCGGTTTGTCCCTGGCGCTGATCATGCGCCTGGGCTTGCTGGCGAGTATTTCCTGGTTGGTGACCTTGACCCAGCCGTTGTTCGAGGTGTTCGACAAGAGCTTCTCCGGACGCGACCTGATCATGCTGTTTGGTGGTGTGTTCCTGTTGTTCAAGGCCACCATGGAATTGCATGAGCGGCTCGAAGGGCATGTCACCGAACGTACCGGCAATGCGGCCTACGCGATGTTCTGGCCGATCGTGGCGCAGATCGTGGTGCTGGACGCCGTGTTCTCCCTCGACGCAGTGATTACTGCGGTCGGCATGGTGGACGAGCTGGCGGTGATGATGATCGCGGTGATCGTGTCCATCGGCGTGATGATCGTGGCCAGCAAGCCGCTGACCCGCTTCGTCAACGCGCACCCGACGGTGATCATGCTGTGTCTGGGCTTCTTGATGATGATTGGTTTCGCCCTGACCGCCGAAGGCCTGGGCTTCCACATCCCGAAAGGCTACCTGTACGCGGCCATCGGTTTCTCGATCCTGATCGAGGTGTTCAACCAGATCGCCCGGGCGCGCCGCAAGAAGTCGGCGCAAGGCGTGCGGCCGATCCGTGAGCGCACTGCCCATGCGGTGATGCGCTTGCTGGGTGGTCGCAGCCTGGCGGTGGAAGAGGTGGGTGAGGACGTTACGGACCTGCTGGGCGACTCCCAGGGCAGTCAAGGCCCGCTGTTCGACCGCCGTGAGCGCGTGATGATCAGCGGTGTATTGCAGCTGGCCGAGCGGCCGATCCGCACCTTGATGACCCCGCGGGCGAATGTCGACTACATCGACTTGGCCGACGACCCGGAGACGATTCGCCTGAAATTGATGCACTCGTCCTACTCGCGCTTGCCGCTGATCCGTAATGGCGCGGTGGATGAGCCCCTGGGCTTCGTGCATAAGAAGGAGTTGCTCAAGGAGTACCTGGCCGGCAACGAGCCGAACCTGGAACACCTGGCGCGGCGGGCAATCAACCTGCTCGACAGCTTCTCGATCCTCAACGCCCTGGAGCAGATGCGCCAGGAGTCGACGCACATCGCCTTTGTGATCAACGAATTCGGCGATTTCATGGGGGTGTTGAGCATGACTGACATCCTCGAATCCATCGCCGGTGAGTTGCCCGATGCCAGTGAAGTCGAAGGCCCGGACATCGTCCAGGAGCAGGGCGGTTACCGTGCCAACGGTGCGTTGAACCTGAACCTGATTCGCCAGCGCACGGGTTTCCAGGCGGTGGCCACCGAGGATTACCAGACCTTGGCTGGCCTGGTCATGAGCCTGTTGGATCGCCTGCCGGTGGTGGGTGACAGCCTGGAATACGAAGGCTGGCGCTTGACGGTGGCGGCGGTGGAGGAGCGCCGGGTGACGCAGGTGTTGCTGATGCCTGTCACGGCGGGTTAACGGGGTTTTGCCCTTTTGGTCGGCACACCCCGGGTGTGCCGCTCGAAGGTTCTCTTCAGGGTCTGCTCCTGGGTCTCCCAGGGGCCGAACCCCTTGAGCTTTTCGACCAGCCTGCCGTTTTTCAATATCAGCAGCGTCGGTGTGCCGGTCACCTCGGGATGCCGTGGGGTCTGGCTCGTATCGAGTACATAAAGCGCTACCTGACGGCGATAGCGGCCGGCCACTTTGCGAAACAGTGGCTTGGCCGCGCCGCACGCCGGGCACTGGGGCGATACAAAGAGCATGAACACCGTGCGTTGTGTCTGCAGCGCCTGTCTATACGCATCTGCGTTATCGATCAGCGTGTTGATCAGTCCCATGACAATCTCCTTATAGGCCGGTGGCCAAACCCTAAGCCGGGCGGGCCGGACGGTCTACTGTGAGAATTCACAGGTAACGCACCCAAATGTGACGGATCGCAACGGATTGGGGCGCACGGTAGCAGTGTGTCTGGTGTGACTGGCGCGGCGCTGGTTCGTCGATGCGTCCTTATCTGGCTGATTTAAAACACCTTTAACTCTTCAATATTTTTCTGTTACTGGCTGTGGCACACTTTCTGCTGTCTATTCCGTTGTTACATACCATGTTCCGGTATAGCGGAATACACAACTCCTGGAGTGCTTGTCATGCATCGCCGACCTTCCGTGTTTAAAGCCTGTGTTTTTCTGTTCGCCGCCTCGGCTTCCCTCGCCAGCCAAGTGCAGGCCGACAGCAAGCTCGATGAAGTGCTCAAACGTGGGCATCTGCTCGTCGGTACAGGCAGTACCAATGCGCCGTGGCACTTCCAGGGAGCGGATGGCAAGTTGCAGGGTTTTGATATCGATATCGGACGTATTGTCGCCAAGGGCCTGTTCAACGACCCGAGCAAGGTCGAGTTTGTGGTGCAGTCCTCCGATGCGCGGATTCCCAACCTGTTGACCAACAAAGTCGACATGAGCTGCCAGTTCATCACCGTCACCGCCAGCCGCGCGCAACAGGTGGCGTTCACCCTGCCGTACTACCGCGAAGGCGTGGGCCTGCTGTTGCCGGCCAACAGCAAATACCAGCAACTCGAAGACCTGCAGGCAGCGGGCGACGACGTCACCGTGGCGGTGCTGCAAAACGTCTACGCCGAAGAACTGGTGCACCAGGCGCTGCCCAAGGCCAAGGTCGACCAATACGACAGCGTCGACCTGATGTACCAGGCCGTGAACTCCGGGCGTGCCGACGCCGCTGCCACCGACCAGTCTTCGGTCAAGTACCTGATGGTGCAGAACCCCGGCCGCTACCGCAGCCCCACCTACGCCTGGAGCCCGCAAACCTACGCGTGCGCGGTCAAGCGTGGCGACCAGGATTGGCTGAACTTCGTCAACACGGCGCTGCATGAAGCCATGACCGGCGTCGAGTTCCCCACCTATGCGGCCTCGTTCAAGCAGTGGTTTGGCGTCGACCTGCCGAGCCCGGCGATTGGCTTTCCGGTGGAATTCAAATGATTGTTGAGCGCGCGGCGTCGCAGCGGGCGCCCCGCTCAAGGTACTGCCGACCATGAACTATCAGTTGAATTTTGCCGCAGTCTGGCGCGATTTCGACACCTTGCTCGCGGGCCTCGGCCTGGGCCTGCAACTGGCCTTGCTGTCGATTGCCATCGGCTGCGTGATCGGCCTGTTGATGGCTTTTGCCATGCTGTCCCGGCACCGTGCGCTGCGCATCCTGGCCTCGGTGTATGTGACGGTGGTGCGCAACACGCCGATCCTGGTGCTGATCCTGTTGATCTACTTCGCCTTGCCCAGCCTGGGTATCCGCCTGGACAAGATCCCCTCGTTCATCATCACCCTGTCGCTGTATGCCGGGGCGTATCTGACCGAAGTGTTTCGTGCCGGCCTGTTGAATATTCCCAAGGGCCTGCGCGAAGCCGGCCTGGCGATTGGCCTGGGGGAGTGGCAGATCCGCGCCTATATCACGGTGCCGGTGATGCTGCGCAACGTGCTGCCGGCGCTGTCGAACAACTTTATCTCGCTGTTCAAGGACACCTCCCTGGCGGCGGCGATTGCGGTGCCGGAGCTGACCTATTACGCCCGCAAGATCAACGTCGAAAGCTACCGGGTGATTGAAACCTGGCTGGTGACGACCGCGCTCTATGTGGCTGCCTGTTACCTCATCGCCCTGCTGCTGCGTTACCTGGAACAGCGCCTGGCGATTCGTCGATGAGAGGGGTTTTGCATGTATTGGCTGCATGAGTTGTGGATCGCCCGGGCAACCCTGTGGGCGGGGTTCCAGACCAGTGTGTATTGCTCGGTGCTGGCGATTATCTTCGGCACCCTGATCGGCATTGTCGCCGGGCTGGTGCTGACCTACGGCAAGTTCTGGATGCGCGCGCCGTTTCGTCTGTACGTTGACCTGATCCGTGGCACCCCGGTGTTTGTGCTGGTGCTGGCCTGCTTCTATATGGCACCGGCGCTCGGTTGGCAGATCAGTGCGTTCCAGGCCGGCGCCCTGGGCCTGACGCTGTTTTGCGGCTCCCACGTCGCCGAGATTGTGCGCGGTGCGCTGCAAGCCATTCCCCGTGGGCAACTGGAAGCGGGCAAGGCCATCGGCCTGACCTTCTATCAGTCCCTGGGCTATGTGTTGCTGCCCCAGGCACTGCGGCAGATTTTGCCGACCTGGGTCAATTCCTCCACCGAGATCGTCAAGGCCTCGACCCTGCTGTCGGTGATCGGCGTCGCCGAATTGCTGTTGAGCACTCAGCAAGTGATCGCCCGGACCTTCATGACCCTGGAGTTCTACCTGTTCGCCGGGTTTCTGTTC
The DNA here is from genome assembly GCF_012985565.1 of Pseudomonas sp. WS 5010. Classification (NCBI taxonomy): domain Bacteria; kingdom Pseudomonadati; phylum Pseudomonadota; class Gammaproteobacteria; order Pseudomonadales; family Pseudomonadaceae; genus Pseudomonas; species Pseudomonas sp. WS 5010. The sequence goes on from NZ_JAAQWQ010000002.1 coordinate 26,604, forward strand.
TTTGTCATCAACTACGCCATCGAGTTATTCGGGCGCTACATTGAAAAGCGGGTGGCCTTGCCATGAATCAACCATTGCTCAACATCAGCGGCCTGCGCAAACAATACGGCGCGGTGGAAGTCCTCAAGGGCGTCGATCTGTCGTTGCAGCGCGGCAACGTGGTGACCTTGATCGGCTCCAGCGGCTCGGGCAAGACCACGCTGCTGCGCTGCGTCAACCTGCTGGAGGAGTTCCAGGGCGGGCAGATTACCCTCGACGGAGAGTCCATTGGCTATGCCGATGTTGCCGGCAAGCGCGTACGCCACCCGGAAAAACTCATCGCCCAACACCGCGCCATGACCGGCATGGCGTTCCAGCAATTCAACCTGTTCCCCCATCTGAGCGCGTTGCAGAACGTCACCCTGGGCCTGCTCAAGGTCAAGCATATGGGCAAGGACGAGGCAGTGGCCCTCGCGGAAAAATGGCTGGAGCGCGTGGGCCTGCTGGAACGGCGCAACCACTTCCCCGGTCAGTTGTCCGGCGGTCAGCAACAGCGCGTGGCGATTGCCCGGGCGATTGCGATGAACCCCAGCCTGATGCTGTTCGACGAAGTGACCTCGGCGCTGGACCCGGAGTTGGTCGGCGAGGTGCTCAGTGTGATCAAGGGCCTGGCGCAAGAGGGCATGACCATGTTGCTGGTGACCCACGAAATGCGCTTTGCCTACGAGGTCTCGGACAACATCGTGTTTATGAACCAGGGCCGGATTGAAGAGCAGGGGCCGCCCCAAGACATCTTCGAGCGCCCGCAATCGCCACGCCTGGCGGAATTTCTGAAAAGTATTCGTTTTTAATCAAGGAGCAACATTATGAGCATTACTCGTTACGGCGCCGGCAGCACCGCCGGTGGTGGCCAACCCCGCCCATTCGCCCGTGCGGTGGAGGCCGATGGCTGGTTGTACGTGTCGGGCCAGGTGCCGGCGGTGGAGGGCGAAATCATCAATGGCGGGATTGTCGAGCAGACCCACCAGACCATGAAGAACGTGGTGGCGATCCTTGAAGAGGCCGGCTACGGGCTTGAAGACGTGGTCCGGGTCGGCGTATGGCTGGAGGACCCGCGGGATTTCTGGAGTTTCAACAAAGTCTTCGGCGAGTACTTCACCCCCGAACACGCCCCGGCACGGGCCTGTGTGCAGGCGAATATGATGGTCGATTGCAAGGTTGAGATCGATTGCGTGGCCTACAAGAAAAAAGGCTAAATGCCCGATCTCAAGACCACACAAATCCAATGTGGACTGGCTGTGGGTGGGAGCGGGCTTGCCCGCGATAGCATAGTGTCAGTCGCTAAATGGTTGGTTGACACACCGCTTTCGCGAGCAAGCCCGCTCCCACAACAGCCCCGCCCCACATGGACCTCTTACGCTGATGAAGACCGCCATGACCGAAGACACCATCAAACGCCGCGCCAAAGGCCTGGACCGGGCGTTCGATATCCTCGATTTTCTCAAGGAAGTCGGCCAGCCCCTGCGCCCCAACGATATTGCCAGTGGCATCGGCAGCCCCAAGTCCACGGTCTACGAACTGGTCGCCTCCCTGCTGGAGCGGCGGATTCTCGAAACCGTGGGCAAGGACGGGCACGTGTACCTGGGGCGTCAGTTGTACTTCCTCGGCCAGGCCCACTTGCGCCATTTCGACCTGACCCGCGAGGCCGATCACGCCTTGCAGGAGATCGTCAGCCAAACCCACGAGACCGCGCAGATGTGCCTGCTCAACGGGCGCAAGTACACGGTGGCGCTGATGCGCGAGGGCGAGCGGCATTTCCGGATTTCTTCGGATATCGGTGAAAACGCGCCGATTCCCTGGACCGCTTCCGGGCGCTTGTTGCTGGGACATTTGAGCGACCAGCAGATCATCGACCTGATCGACCACGACGACTTTATCCTGCCGGACGGCCAGCGTTTACCCCTGGACACCTTCCTCGGGCAGATCCGCCAGGCCACTGTCGATGGGTTCTTTTCCTTCGACAGTGTTGCCGACACCTTTACCCACTGCTTTGCCGCCCCGGTGCGTGACGCCCAGGGCGTCGCCATTGCGACCCTGTGCATCGTCGCTCCACGGGCCGACGCCAAGAACAATTACGCCGACTACCGCCGGGTGCTGATCGAAAGCGCCAACAACCTGGCCCGTCGCATCAATGAATAGCGAAACGGAGTAACGCCATGTCTGCCTTCAATGCCGTTGAAAAAGGTGCCGCCGCCAGCGGTGCCCACCTGGTACGCGACGTCAGCCTGCCCGCCCTGGTGCTGCATCGCGCGGCCCTGGAACACAACATCCGCTGGATGCAGGACTTTGTCAGCAGCAGCGGCGCGCAGCTGGCGCCCCATGGCAAGACCAGCATGATGCCGGCGCTGTTCCAGCGTCAGTTGGCGCAGGGCGCCTGGGGCATCACCCTGGCCACCGCCGTGCAGACCCGCGCGGCCTATGCCGGTGGCGTGCGCCGGGTATTGATGGCCAACCAATTGGTGGGCGCGCCGAACATGGCGCTGATCGCCGAGCTGCTGGCTGACCCCGGCTTTGACTTCCATTGCCTGGTCGATCACCCGGACAACGTGGCTGACCTGGGCGCGTTCTTCGCTGCCCGTGGCCTGCGCCTGAACGTGATGATCGAATACGGCGTGGTCGGCGGCCGTTGCGGTTGCCGCAGCGAGCAAGAGGTGCTGGACCTGGCACGGGCAATCAAGGCCCAGCCGGCCCTGGCGCTCACCGGCATCGAAGGTTACGAAGGGGTGATCCACGGCGAGCATGCCGTCAGCGGTATTCGCGAGTTTGCTGCGTCCCTGGTGCGCCTGGCGGTGGATATGCAGAACAGCGGTGCCTTTGACCTGGGCAAGCCAATCATCACCGCATCGGGCTCGGCCTGGTATGACCTGATCGCCGAGTCCTTCGCTGCACAAAACGCCGAAGGGCGTTTCCTCAGTGTGCTGCGCCCCGGCAGCTATGTGGCCCACGACCACGGCATCTACAAGGAGGCGCAATGCTGTGTGCTGGACCGGCGCAGCGACCTCACTGAAGGCCTGCGCCCGGCCCTGGAAGTCTGGGCCCATGTGCAATCGTTGCCGCAGCCGGGGTTTGCAGTGATTGCCCTGGGCAAGCGTGACGTGGCCTACGACGCCGGCCTGCCGGTGCCCCTCAAGCGCTACAAGGCCGGCGTGTTGCCGGCGGTGGGCGATGACGTGAGTGCTTGCAAGGTTACGGCGGTGATGGACCAGCACGCCTTCATGAGCGTGGCGGCGGGGGTTGAACTGCGTATTGGCGACATCATCTCGTTTGGCACTTCGCACCCGTGCCTGACCTTTGATAAGTGGCAGGTGGGGTGTTTGGTGGATGAGCAGTTGCAGGTGATCGAGACATTGCACACCTGTTTCTAGACCGCGTCGCGGCCATCGCAGGCAAGCCAGCTCCCACATTTGAATGTGTTCACAAATCCCAATGTGGGAGCTGGCTTGCCTGCGATGAGGCCCCAAAACCCAGCCGAGAGTCCGAACATGACCCCACACCCGCGCATCGCCCTGATCGGCGAATGCATGATCGAACTGCAACACCGCGCCGACGGCAGCCTGCAACAGAGCTTCGGTGGCGACACCCTGAACACCGCCGTCTACCTACGCCGCGAGCTGGGCGCCAACAGCACGGTGGATTACGTCACCGCCCTGGGCGATGACAGTTTCAGCGATGCCATGTGCGCGCAATGGGCCGCCGAAGGCCTTGGCCTGGACCGCGTCCAGCGCCTGCCAGGCCGCCTGCCGGGTTTGTATTGCATCCAGACCGATGCCAATGGCGAGCGCAAATTCCTCTATTGGCGCAACGAAGCGGCGGTGCGCGATTGCTTCACCACGCCAGGGGCCGAACCGGTCCTGGCCGCCTTGCCCAGCTACGACGTGCTGTATTTGAGCGGCATCACCCTGGCGGTATTGGGTGAAGTGGGGCGCGCACGCTTGCTGGCCACGCTGCTGCAAGCCCGGCAACGTGGCGCCCGGGTGGTGTTCGACAACAACTATCGGCCGCGTCTGTGGGCCAGTGTCGAAGCCGCTCGTGAGGCCTATCAGCAGGTGTTGGCGCTGGTGGATATGGCCTTGCTCACGGAGGACGATGAGCGTGCGCTGTTTGGCTATGCCGACAGCGAGCAGGTGTTCGCCGCCTATCCGGGGATTGATGAAGTGGTGCTCAAGCGCGGGGCGGATGACTGTCTGATTCGCCGGGGCGGCGAGCGTTTTGCGGTGCCGGCGGTGGTGGTAGATAAGGTGGTGGACACCACGGCGGCGGGGGATTCGTTCAGTGCGGCGTATCTGGCCAGCCGGCTCAGGGGTGGGTCGCCACAAGAAGCGGGCTTGGCGGGGCACCGGTTGGCGAGCCAGGTGATCCAGGTTCCGGGTGCGCTGATTCCCAGGCTATAAGGCCGCCTGCGGCGGATCGCGGGCCAGCCCGGCTCCCACATTTGGCCGGGTTCACACATCCAAATGTGGGAGCTGACTTGCCTGCGATAGCGGCCTTGAGCCAACCCCTCAGTCGCGGTAGAACACCTGCACCAAGTGATACCCAAACTTGCTCTTGATCGGCCCATGCACCACCCGCAGCGGTTTCTTGAAGATCACCGCATCGATCACCCCGACCATCTGCCCCGGCCGCACTTCACCCAGATCGCCGCCGCGCTTGCCGGACGGGCAGGTGGAGAACTTCTTGGCCAGCACATCAAAGGCTTCGCCCTTGGCAATACGCTGCTTGAGCTGTTCGGCTTCTTCGCTGGTCTTGACCAGGATATGGCGGGCTTGGGCTTTCATCGGGCAGTTACCTTGCAACGGTCGGGCTTGAAGGCGCGGGATTATGCATCAACTTGGCCATTGACGCCGATCATGCTGCGGATTTTCGTGGCCAACTGGTCGATGGAAAACGGCTTGGCCACCATGTCCATGCCGTCTTCCAGGAAGCCGCGGCGCTCGGCGGCCGTTTCGGCATAGCCGGTCATGAACAGCACTTTGAGCTCAGGGCGGTGCTGGCGGGCGATTTCCGCCAGTTGCCGGCCGTTCATGCCGGGCAGGCCGACATCGGTCACCAGCAAGTCCACCCGCAGGTCAGACTCCAGCAACGGCAAGGCCGCGCGTGCATCGGCAGCCTGGTGGGCGGTGTAGCCCAGCTCATCGAGCAGGTTGACCACCAGCATGCGCACTGCGGCATCGTCCTCGACCACCACCACGGCTTCGCCATCCAGCGCCACGGGGGCTTCCACGGGGATTTGCGGCAGGACTTTTTCCAGGGCGGTGCCGTGCAGGCGCGGCAGGTACAGGCGCACGCAGGTGCCACGCCCCGGTTCGCTGTGGATCGTGACGTGGCCGCCGGATTGCTGGGCAAAGCCATAAATCATCGACAACCCAAGGCCGGTGCCCTGGCCGATGGGCTTGGTGGTGAAAAACGGGTCGAAGGCCTTGGCCAGGATCTTGGGGGTCATGCCGGCGCCGTTGTCGCACACGCCGAGCATCACGTAGTCGCCGGCCTTGACCGGTTCCAGGGTGGTGATGTCGGTGCCGTCGAGGTAGCTGTTGGCCGTCTCGATGCTCAGTTGGCCGCCATCGGGCATGGCGTCGCGGGCGTTGATCACCAGGTTGAGCAGGGCGTTTTCCAGTTGGCTGGCGTCGGTGTTCACCGGCCAGATATCACTGCCCAGTTGCACCTTGAGGTCGATATGGGCGCCTTTGGTACGGCGGAACAGGTCTTCCAGGGACGCAACCAACTGGTTTGGGTCCAGGGGCCGGCGGTCCAGCGACTGGCGCCGGGAGAAGGCCAGCAGGCGATGGGTCAGGGCCGCCGCACGATGGGCCGAGGATACGGCGGCATCGGTGAAGCGCCCGATCTCATCGCTGCGCCCGGCGGCGATGTAGCGTTGCATCAGGTCCAGGCTGCCGATGATGCCGGTGAGCATATTGTTGAAGTCATGGGCGATCCCGCCCGTGAGCTGGCCGACCGCTTCCATTTTTTGCGCATGGCGCAGCGCATCTTCAGCGCGCTCGCGCTCGAACATTTCGTTTTGCAGGCGCTGGTTGGCCTCGGCCAGGGCCTGGGTACGCTGGGCCACGCGTTCTTCGAGGTTGTCGTTGAGGTGGCGCAGGGCTTCTTCGGTGAGTTTGCGTTCGGTCTCATCGATCACAAAGATGTAGAAGCCATTGACCGAGCCATCGGCGCTGAAGCGTGGCAGGTACTTCATCAGCGCATGCCGGGGCCGACCGTCGCGATGGGGAGTGACGGTGATGAAACTGCATGCCTTGCCCTTGAGCGCAGCAGCGATTTTGTCGGCGCGCCCGGCGTACACCTGGGCACCGATCACTTCGAGGATGGTCTTGCCATACAGCTCTTGCGGGGTCAGGCCGTACCAGTCGAGGTAGGCGCTGTTGTTCAGGCGAAAGCGCTCCTGGTGATCCACATAGCCGATCAGCACCGGCATCGCGTTGATGATCAGTTGCAGCTCGGTCTGGCTCTGGCGCAGGGCTTGCTCGGTGTGCTTGCGTTCGGTCAGGTCCAGGGCTGCACCGAGAAAACGCGCCGGTCGGCCGTGGTGATCCTTGTAGCAGCGGCCCCGGGCGAACACCCAGCGTATCTGCCCGTCGGCCTGGAGCAGGCGATATTCTTCGGCGTACTCGGTGCCATGGGTGATGCAATGCTTGATGCTGCGGGCCACCATGCCGCGGTCTTCCGGGTGCACGCCTTGCAGGTAGTCACTGATGGGCAACTGGTGGGCGTTAACCGGATCAACCCCATGCAATTGGGCAAAATGGCTGTCGGCGATAAAGCGGTCTTCGCTGATATCCCAGTCCCAGGTGCCCACTGCATCGGTGGCGGCCAGGGCCAGTTGCAAGCGTTGCTCGGTATCGTGCTGGGCCTTGAGGCTGGCCTCGGAGCGTTGTTGCAGCTCCTGGGCCAGTTGCCGGCGCTCGTTGGTTTCAATCGCCGTCACCAGGACCCCGGCGACCCGGCCACGTTCGTCGCGGATCGGGCTGTAGGTCAGGTCCAGCCAGATTTCGGTGTCGCGGTGGTTGCGTTGCAGGACAAAACGCTGCTCGCTGAAGGTGCGCACCTGGCCGGCCAGCACGGCGCTGTAGATGGGGGCGGTGAAGTGTTGCAGTTCCGGCCAGACCCGGTGGGTCGGCTGGCCAAAGCCCTGGGGGTGCTTGTTGCCGGCCAGCAGGGCGAAGCCATCGTTGTAGATCTGCGTGAGTTCGTCGCCCCACAGCAACAGCATCGGCATCGGTGAGTGGATGACGATATCGATTGCCGTGCGCAGGCTTTGTGGCCAGTGGCTGGCATCACCGAGGGGGCTTGTGGCCCAGTCCAGCCGTGCGATCAGGGCCGCGGCCTCGCTGCCGGTGGGTGATCCGTTCATGTAAGTGTCCCGCGCGTAACGTCTTGAAGAATGACAGAAGCCGATTATCCCGTGCTGCGGAAACGGCTGGCTACCCCTCGAAAAATAGCATGCTTGAGGGGTTTATCTTCAAATGAGTGTGTGGGCGCTGAAACCTTTCATCTTTTATGCCAGCTCAGGGCGGTCGCGAAACTGCTCCAGGGCCTCGGGGTTGGCCAAGGCATCGGTGTTTTTCACCGGTTCGCCATGCACGACATTTCTTACCGCCAGTTCGACGATCTTGCCGCTGATGGTGCGCGGGATGTCACTCACGCTGAGAATCTTCGCCGGCACGTGGCGCGGCGTGGTGTTGGCGCGGATCACCTCGCGGATCTGCTGTTCGAGTGTGGCGTCCAGGTGTTCGCCGTCATTGAGCCGCACAAACAGCACCACGCGCACATCGTCCTGCCAGCGTTGGCCGATGGCCAGGCTTTCCAGGACCTGCGGGACTTTTTCCACCTGGCGGTAGATCTCCGCCGTGCCGATGCGTACGCCGCCGGGGTTGAGCACTGCATCCGAACGCCCGTGGATCAGCAGGCTGCCATTGGCGCGTTGCTCGGCATAGTCGCCCTGGGCCCACACACCTGGGAACTGGCTGAAATACGAGGCGCGCAGTTTTTCCCCCAGGGGGTCATGCCACAGGCCGATGGGCATGGCCGGGAAGTGCCGGGTGCACACCAGTTCACCTTTTTCGCCGACCAGCGGCCGGCCCTGGTCGTCCCACACTTCGATGGCCATCGCCAGGCTCTTGCATTGCATTTCACCGCGCCGTACCGGCAGCACCGGGTTGCCGATGACAAAGCAGGAGACGATGTCGGTACCGCCCGACATCGACGACAGGCACAGCTCCTGCTTGATCTCGCGGTACACGTAGTCGTAGCTCTGGGGCGACAGTGGCGAGCCGGTCGAGATCAGGCCCTTGAGGCTACCCAGGTCATGGCTGCGGCGCGGTTGCAGGCCGGCTTTTTCCAGGGTGGCGAGGAATTTCGGGCTGGTGCCGAACACGCTGATGCGCTCCTGGTCGATCAGGTCAATCAGGCGCTCGGGCCCCGGATGAAATGGCGAGCCGTCATACAGCACCACCGTGGCGTCGATGGCCAGTACCGAGACCAGCCAGTTCCACATCATCCAGCCGCAGGTGGTGTAGTAGAACAAGCAGTCGTCGCGCGACAGGTCGGCGTGCAGGCCGTGTTCCTTGAGGTGGGTCAGCAGCACGCCACCGGTGCCGTGGATGATGCACTTGGGCACGCCGGTGGTGCCGCTGGAGTAGAGGATGTACAGCGGGTGGTCGAAGGGCACGGCGACAAACTGCGGTTCGCCGCCCGCGCGGTAGAAGTCATCCCACAGGGCTACGTTGGCCTGGGTCTGGTAATCCTCGACGCGCGCCTCGGGCCGGGCGTAGGGCACGATGATCAGTTGTTGCAGGGTGGGCAGGCGCTCGAGGATTTCATTGAGCTTGGCGCTCTGGTCGATCAGCTTGCCAGCGTAGCGATAGCCGGCGCAGGTGATCAGCACCTTGGGTTCGATCTGGCCGAAGCGGTCGATCACCCCTTGGGTGCCGAAATCCGGCGAGGAACACGACCAGATCGCCCCGAGGCTGGTAGTGGCAAGCATGCCCACCAGGGTTTGCCAGGTATTGGGCATGCACGCCGCCACCCGATCTCCCTGGCCCACGCCGGCTGCTTGCAGGCTGCGCTGCAGGCCGGCGACGTGGCGGGCCAGTTCGGCATAGGTCAGTTGTTCGCGCTGGCCGTCTTCGCTGATGGTGACCACGGCGGGGTGGTCATCGCGGCGGCGCAGCAGGTGCTCGGCAAAGTTCAGGGTGGCGCCGGGAAACCATTGCGCGCTGGGCATCTGCGCGCCTTCCACCAGCACTGTGCCGGGCGGCGTACGAAACTGCACGTCGAAGAACTCGACAATCGCCGCCCAGAACGCCGGGCGCTGGTCGATGCTCCATTGGTGCAGGCTGGGGTAATCGTTGATCTGCAAGGCGTGGCGATCATTGATAAAGCGCCGGAACTGGTCCATCCGGGTGTTGTGGATGCGTTCCGGGCTGGGTTGCCAGAGGATATCGGACATGGCGCACTCTCTTGTTCTTGTATGAAATCTGCCAGGCATCACACATCTAAACTGTGGGAGCTGGCTTGCCTGCGATAGCGGTGGTGGCTGGCCGACCGCTATTGCAGGCAAGCCAGCTTCTACAGGGGGTTTGCGGTGTTTGGGTTTACTGGGCCAACCACCCGCCATCGATGTTCCACGCCGCGCCACGCACCTGGCTGCCGGCCTCGCTGCACAGGAACAGTACCAGCTCACCCAACTGCGGTGGCGTGACAAATTCCAATGACGGCTGCTTCTCGGCCAGCAGGTCATGCTGGGCCTGTTGCGGGTCGACGCCTGCGGCAATGCGGTCATCGATCTGCTTTTGCACCAGCGGGGTCAAGACCCAGCCGGGGCAAATGGCGTTGCAGGTCACGTTGCTGGTGGCGGTTTCCAGGCCAACGACCTTGGTCAGGCCGATTACCCCATGCTTGGCCGCGACGTAGGCCGCCTTGCCCACCGAGCCGACCTGGCCGTGCACCGAAGCGATGTTGACGATCCGCCCCCAGCCCTTGGCCTTCATGCCCGGCAGGCTCAGGCGCGTGCTGTGGAACACCGACGACAGGTTAATGGCGATGATCGAGTCCCAGCGCTCCACCGGAAAATCTTCCACCGCCGCCACATGCTGGATGCCCGCGTTATTGACCAGGATGTCGATGCCACCGAACTCGCGCTCGGCGTAGGCGACCATCTCGGCGATCTGCGCCGGGTCGCTGACATCGGCCGGGTGATGGCCGACCTTGCCGCCAAACGCCTGCACTTGGGCGATCACCGCGCTGGCATCGCCGAAGCCGTTGAGGATCAGGTTGGCGCCGGCCTTGGCCAGGCTCAGTGCAATGCCCAGGCCGATGCCGCTGGTGGAGCCGGTGACCAGGGCGGTCTTGCCGTTCAATGTCGTCATGAAAACCTCACACAATGCCGGTGGCGTAGAAAGTACCGATCACCACGAACACCGCGAGGGTCTTGATGATCGTGATGCCGAAAATGTCCTTGTAGGCTTCGCGGTGGGTCAGCCCGGTCACCGCCAGCAGCGTGATGACCGCGCCGTTGTGGGGCAGGGTGTCCATGCCGCCGCTGGCCATGGCCGCGACCCGGTGCAGCACTTCCAGGGGGATATTGGCGGCATGGGCCGCGGAAATAAAGCTCTCGGACATGGCCGCCAGGGCGATGCTCATGCCGCCGGAAGCAGAGCCGGTGATACCGGCCAACAGGGTCACGGTAATCGCCTCGTTGACCAGCGGGTTGGGGATGCCCTTGAGCCAGTCCGCCAACACCAGGAAGCCCGGCAGCGAAGCGATCACCGCACCGAAGCCGTATTCCGAAGCCGTGTTCATCGCCGCCAGCAGCGCGCCGCTGACTGCGCTTTTACTGCCTTCGGCCAGCTTGCTCTTGATCGCCGAAAAGCCGAATACCAGGACCATGATGATCCCCACCAGCAAGGCGGCCTGCACCGCCCAGATCGCGGTGAGCTTGGCAATTTCCGTGGTCACCGGCGCGCTCATGCCCGGCAGGGCAAGGCTGTGGGTCTTGCCGTACCACTGCGGGATCCAGTGGGTGAACAGCAGGTTCATCACCCCCACCAGAATCAGCGGCGACAGGGCGATCCACGGGTTGGGCAGGCTCAGGTCTTCGGCGGTTTCCGGCTCGTTGCGCAAGTCGGTGCCATAGCCTTCGCCGGCACGCTGGGCCTTGTTGCGCTGGCGTGCCAGGTACAGCATGCCGGCGCAGAACACAAAGATCGTGCCGATCAGACCCAGCCACGGCGCGGCCCAGGCGGTGGTGTTGAAGAAGGTGCTGGGGATGATGTTCTGGATCTGCGGCGTGCCGGGCAGGGCGTCCATGGTGAACGAGAACGCGCCCAGGGCAATGGTCGCCGGGATCAGGCGCTTGGGGATATTGCTCTGGCGGAACATCTCGGCGGCGAACGGGTACACCGCAAACACCACCACAAACAGCGACACGCCGCCGTAGGTCAGCAGGGCACACACCAGCACGATCACCAGCATCGCCTGGCGGGTGCCGAGCAGACGGATGGCGGCCGCGACGATCGAGCGCGAAAAGCCCGACAGCTCGATCAGCTTGCCGAACACCGCGCCGAGCAGGAACACCGGGAAGTAGAGTTTGATAAAGCCGACCATTTTTTCCATGAACACCCCGGTAAAGGCGGGGGCGACGGCGGAAGGGTCGGTGAGCAGTACGGCGCCAAGGGCGGCGATGGGGGCAAACAGGATGACGCTATAGCCACGGTAGGCGGCCAGCATCAGCAGCGCGAGCGCCGCCAGGGCAATGATCACACTCATGGTGTGTCTCCATCGGATTGTTATTGTTGTGGGGTAATGCTGTAGGAAGGGGCTATAGCGGGAAGCGTGCCAAGTTTGTAAGTTGTTGATGTATATAGATATTTATAATTTCTGTGCTGTGATTTTCATGCGCAGTCTCTATTTCAAGACAGATGAAATTCCAATGTGGGAGCGGGCTTGCTCGCGAAAGCGCTGTGTCAGGCAATGATTTGTTGCTGATAGACCGCATTCGCGGGCAAGCCCGCTCCCACAGGGGGGGTGTCTTGGTAAATAGATTTGTGTCTCTTTATTGAGATTGAGCGATGCCCAGCGCCACCATCTTTTTGTACAGCGTCGAGCGCCCAAGCCCCAATTGCTTGGCCGCCTCGATCACATTGCCCTCGCACTGGCGCAACGCGGCAGCAATCAACTGCCGGTCAAACCGCTGCCGTGCCGCGCTGAAGGTCTGGACCTCGACTGGCGCCACGGCGCTGCGCTCTACCGGGCTGAACGTACCAATCGCCGCACGAATTTCCCGCGCATCCAACACCAGGTCATCGCTGAGCAACGCTGCGCGCTCCAGCACGTTGCGCAACTCACGGATGTTTCCTGGCCAGGCATGCTCGGCCAGCAGCGCCAGGGCTTCGCGGTCCAGTTCATGCTGGCTGCGCAGTTCTTCAAGGATCGCTTCGCTCAACGCCGGAATATCATCCAGGCGTTCGCGCAGGGGCGGGACCTGGATCGGCAATACGTTGAGGCGGTAATACAAATCGGCGCGAAATTCGCCGCGCTTGATCGCGGCTTCCAGGTCGGTGGAGGTCGCGGCGATCACCCGTACGTCGCTGTGGATCATTTCGTTGGAGCCCACCGGCTCGAACTCTTTCTCCTGCAGCACCCGCAGCAGTTTGCTTTGCAGGGGCAGCGGCATGTCGCCGATTTCATCGAGAAACAACGTCCCGCCCTGGGCGATTTGCAGTTTGCCGGCGCGGCCCTTGCGGTCGGCGCCGGTGAATGCGCCGGGCGCGGTGCCGAAAAACTCGGCTTCCAGAAGGTCGTGGGGGATGGCGGCGCTGTTGATGCTGACAAAGGCCTTATGGGCGCGTGGCGAGGCGCCATGGATGGCCTGGGCCAACAGCTCCTTGCCGGTGCCGGTTTCGCCCAGCAGCAACACCGGCGACTCGGCACTGGCACTGCGCCGCGCCCGGCGCTTGACCTCCAGGCTGGCAGCGCTGGTGCCGATAAAGTGCGCGAAGTTGTATTTGCTCTGGCGCGAGCGCAGCAGCGAACGGGTCGAGGCCAACTCCTGTTGCATGCTCAGGTAGCGCTCGATCATCGGCGAGAGGTTGCGCAACTCATCGAACAGGGCAAAACCGATGGCGCCGATGACCTTGCCGGCATCGTCGTGGATCGGCAGGCGCATCACCACCAACGGGCCTTTGGGCGTGTCCTGGATATCCAGGAGGATCGGCTGGTCACTGCGCACCACCTGGCGTAGCAGGCTGTTGGAGATCACCTGTTCGCACGGCTGGCCGATGGCCTGGTCGGCGCTTTTGAGGCCGAAGCGCTTGGCGTAGCGCTCGTTCATCCACACGATGTTGGCGTCGCGATCGACAATTACCGTGCCTTCGCTGGACTGCTCGATGATCTCGAACAGGGACTGGATCGCCAGGCCACGAACGTGCGGGTAGTCCTTGAGGCTTTCGGTGGTGTTCATGCTCGGGGCGCCAACAAAAAAGATGAATGAATGACCTGATCCCCTGTAGGAGCCGGTTTGCCGGCGATGGCGATTTTACTGGCGCCATCGCCGGCAAGCCGGCTCCTACAGAGGGAGTTGCGTGGCGGCCAGCAGTTCCTGGGTGTAGGGGTGCTGTGGTGAGTCGAACACCGCCTGGCTCGGCCCACGCTCGACCACCTTGCCGTCCTTGATCACGATCATGTCGTGGGCCATGGCCCGCACAACGGCCAGGTCATGGCTGATAAACAGGTAGGTCAGGCCGTACTTTTCCTGCAATTCACGCAGCAGCGCCACCACTTGTTTTTGCACGGTGCGATCCAGGGCCGAGGTGGGCTCGTCCAGCAGCATCAAGGCCGGGCGCAGCACCAGGGCGCGGGCGATGGCGATGCGTTGGCGCTGGCCACCGGAGAATTCGTGGGGGTAGCGATGGCGGCTGGCCGGGTCCAGGCCCACATCCTGCAGCACCTTGATCACCTGCGCATCACGCTCCTGCAGGCTGCAGGGCGCGTGCACCTCCAGGCCTTCGCTGATGATCTGTTGCACCGACATGCGCGGGCTGAGGCTGCCATAGGGATCCTGGAACACCACCTGCATCTGCTTGCGCCACGGGCGCATCTGTTTCTGGCTGAGGCTATCGAGGGCCTCGCCCTGGAAGCGGATGCTGCCGCTGGAGTCGAGCAAGCGCAGGATTGCCTGGCCGAGGGTGGACTTGCCGGAGCCTGACTCGCCGACGATCCCCAGGGTCTTGCCCCGTTGCAGTTCCAGGCTGATGCCATCCACCGCTTGCAGGTACTGCCTGCGCCGGAACAGCCCGCCAGCGATGGGGAAACGCACACTCAGGCCGTCGACCTGCAACACCGTCTCGCGTGCATCCTGGCACAGTGCCGTGCCGACCGGTTCGGCATCCAGCAGCAGGCGGCTGTAGGGGTGTCGTGGGGCATTGAACAGGGTTTGGCAGTCGGCCTGCTCGACGATTTCCCCGGCCTGCATCACGCATACGCGCTGGGCAATGCTGCGCACCAGGTTGAGGTCATGGCTGATCAGCAGCAAGGACATGCCCAGGCGTTGCTGCAAGGATTTGAGCAGCAGCAGGATCTTGCGCTGCACCGTCACATCCAGGGCGGTAGTCGGCTCGTCGGCGATCAGCAGTTCCGGCTCGCAGGCCAGGGCCATGGCAATCATCACCCGCTGGCGCTGGCCGCCCGACAACTGATGGGGGTAAGACTTGAGGCGTTCCTGGGGATTGCGGATGCCCACCAGGTCCAGCAGCTCGAGGATACGCGCCTGGGCCGCCTTGCCGCCGAGGCCCTTGTGCAGCAGCAGGGTTTCGCCGATCTGCTTTTCGATGCTGTGCAAGGGGTTGAGGGAGGTCATCGGCTCCTGGAAGATCATCGCGATACGGTTGCCCCGCAGTTTTTGCAGGGTGCTGGCGGTGGCGCCGAGCAGTTCCTGGCCGCGATAGCGCACCGACCCTGTGGTAGCGGTGCCGGCCTGGGGCAGCAGTTGCAGGATCGAATGGGCCGTCACCGATTTGCCCGAGCCCGACTCGCCCACCAGCGCCAGGCACTCGCCGGGGCGGATATCCAGGCTCAGGTTGCGCACCACGGTCTGGCCGCTGAAGGCGACGCACAGGTCGCGGATCTCGATCAGGTTGTCAGTCATGGATGCATCGCCCTTCATGATCGTGGGTCGAAGGCGTCACGCAGCGCCTCGCCGATAAATACCAGCAGCGACAGAATCAGCGCCAGGGTGAAAAAGGCCGTGAGCCCGAGCCACGGCGCCTGCAGGTTTTGCTTGCCCTGGGCGATCAATTCACCCAGGGACGCGCTGCCCGCCGGCATGCCGAAGCCGAGGAAATCCAGGGCGCTGAGGGTGGAAATCGCCCCGGTCAGGATGAAAGGCAGGTAGCTCAGGGTGGCGGTCATCGCGTTCGGCAGGATGTGCCGGCGGATGATCTTGCCGTCACTCAGGCCCAGGGCTCGCGCGGCTTTCACATATTCCAGGTTGCGCCCGCGCAGGAATTCGGCGCGCACCACATCCACCAGGGCCAGCCAGGAAAACAGCGCCATGATCCCCAGCAGCCACCAGAAGTTGGGCTCGACAAACCCCGAGAGGATGATCAGCAGGTACAGCACCGGCAGCCCAGACCACACTTCGAGGATGCGCTGGCCGAGCAGGTCGACCCAGCCGCCGTAATAACCCTGCAAGGCACCGGCGGCAATGCCGATGACGGCGCTGATCGCGGTCAGGCCGAGGGCGAACAGGATCGATACCCGCGCGCCGAAGATCACCCGCGCCAGCACATCGCGGGACTGGTCGTCGGTGCCCAGCCAGTTCACCGTGGACGGCGGGCTGGGGGCAGGGCGGGTCAGTTCGTAGTTGGGCGTGTCATCGCTGAAGGGGATCGGCGGGAACAGCATCCAGCCGCCGTCTTGCTTGATCAGTTGCTGCACGTAGTCACTGCGGTAGTCGGCCTGGAATGGCAGTTGCCCGCCGAACTGCTGCTCGGTGTAGCGCTTGAACACCGGGAAATACAACTGGTCCTGATAGCTCAGCACCAGCGGTTTGTCGTTGGCGATCAACTCGCCGCCCAGGGTCAGGATAAACAGGCCGATAAACAGCCACAGCGACCACCAACCCCGACGGTTTTGCTTGAAGCGTTCGAAGCGCCGACGGGCTACGGGAGACAGATTGCGCATCAGGCGTTCCTCGCGGCAAAGTCGATACGCGGGTCCACCAGGGTGTAGCAGAGGTCGCCGATCAGTTTTATCAAGAGGCCAAACAGGGTGAAGATAAACAGTGAGCCAAACACCACCGGATAGTCCCGCGACACCGCCGCTTCGTAGCTCATGCGGCCCAGGCCGTCGAGGGAGAAGATCACCTCGATCAGCAGCGAACCGGCGAAGAACACACTGATAAACGCCTGGGGGATCCCGGAGATCACCAGCAGCATGGCGTTGCGAAACACATGGCCGTAGAGCACGCGCCGTTCGCTCAGGCCCTTGGCGCGTGCGGTGACCACGTACTGACGGGTGATTTCATTGAGGAACGAGTTTTTGGTGAGGATGGTCAAGGTGGCGAAACCACCGATCACCAGGGCGCTGACCGGCAGCACCAGGTGCCAGAAATAATCGGCGACCTTGCCCAGGGTACTCAGTTGCTCGAAGTTCTCCGACACCAGGCCCCGCACCGGGAACCAGTTCAGGGTGGTGCCGCCGGCAAAGACTACGATCAAGAACATCGCGAACAGGAAGGCCGGCATCGCGTAGCCAATGACGATGGCGGTGCTGCTCCACACATCGAAACTGCTGCCGTGGCGCACCGCCTTGCGGATCCCCAGGGGGATCGATACCAGGTAGGTGATCAGCGTGGCCCAGAGGCCGAGGGAAAGGGTCACCGGCATCTTTTCCAGGATCAGGTCGATCACCGTGGCGCCGCGAAAGAAGCTGTTGCCAAAATCCAGCTGGGCGTAGTTCTTGAGCATCAGCCACAGGCGTTCGGGCGCGGATTTGTCGAAGCCGTATTGTTTTTCGATGTCCTTGATCAGCTTGGGGTCCAGGCCGCGACTGGCGCGTGAGCCACTGCTGACGCCGTCGCCGGCCGAGCCGCCGATGCCCCCGCCGCCAATCCCCTGCAAGTGGGCGATGGCTTGCTCCACCGGCCCGCCGGGCGCGGCCTGGACGATCACAAAGTTCACCAGCAGGATGATCACCAGGGTCGGGATGATCAGCAGCAGGCGCCGCACGATATAGGCAAACATCAGCGGGCACCTCGCGGCTTGTTCAGTTCGGCTTTCATCTGCTCATTGGTCAGGGGTGTGGGGCTGACCTCCCACCACGACTCCAGCGCCTCGTCGTTGCTGGCCTCGATGGCCGGGCGACCGAAGCGGTTCCACCACGCGGCCGAGGTGCCGGGCGGGTAGTAATTGGGGATCCAGTAGTAATTCCATTGCAGCACCCGGTCCAGGGCATGGGCGTAGCTGAGCATCTGTGCCTGGGTGGTGGCACGCACCAGGCCGGTGACCAGGGTGTCGACCGCCGGGTTTTGCAGGACGATGTAGTTGTTGCTGCCCGGGTCGAAGGCCGACGATGAACCGAAGTAGTTGTACAGCTCCATGCCTGGCGAGGTGGTGACCGGGAAGCCGGTGACGATCATGTCGTAGTCGCGGGTCATCAGGCGGTTGACGTACTGGGATGAGTCGATGCGCCGGATGTTGAGGGTAATGCCGATCTGCGCCAGGTTGCGTTTATAGGGGAGCAGCAGGCGTTCGAGGCCGTTTTGCACATTTAGGAAGGTGAACTCCAGGGGTTCGCCGGCAGCGTTCACCAGCTTGTCGCCCTTGGGCGTCCAGCCGGCGTCTTCCAGCAAGGCCAGGGCTTGCAGTTGCTTGTCGCGGATCATGCCGCTGCCGTCGGTGGTCGGCGCCTTGAACACTTGGGTGAAGACTTCGTCGGGGATCTGCCCGCGCAAGGGTTCGAGAATCGCCAGTTCCTGGGCGTCGGGCAGTTGGGTGGCGGCCAGCGGGCTGTTGGAAAAGTAGCTTTGCTGGCGGATATACAGGTTGCGCATCATCTGCCGGTTGGCCCACTCGAAATCCCAGAGCATGGCCAGGGCCTGGCGCACGCGGCGGTCCTGGAATATCGGCTTTTGCATATTGAACACGTAGCCCTGGGCCGCTTGCGGGGCTTGCTTGGCCAGGTGCGCGCGTTGCAGGCGGCCATCGTCCAGGGCCGGGCCGTTGTAGCCGATGGAATAGCCGGTGGCGGAGAACTCGCGGTTGAAGTCATAGGCGCCGCCGCGCAGGACCTGGCGCGCGACTTCGGTATCGCCGAAGTACTCCAGGCTCAAGCGGTCGAAGTTGTACAGGCCGCGGCTCACGGGCAAGTCCTTGCCCCACCAGTCGGGGTCGCGCTGGAAGGTGATAGTGCTGCCGGAATTGATCTTGCTGACTTTGTACGGACCGCTGCCCAGGGGCACCTCATAGCCGCCGCCGTTGGCGAAGTCGCGGCTTTTCCACCAATGTTCGGGGAACACCGGCAGGGTCGCGATATCCAGGGGCAGGGTGCGGTTCTCGTTGCTGGAGAAGTCAAAGCGCACTTGCAGGGGGCCTTCGACCTCGACGTGCTTGACGTCGGCAAACAGCGTGCGAAAGCGCAGGCTGCCCTGGGTCATCAGCAGGTTGAAGCTATAGCGTACGTCTTCTGCGGTGATCGGCTTGCCGTCGGCAAATCGCGCCTTGGGGTTGAGGAAAAAACGCAGGTACAGGCCGTCCTCGGCGCGCTCCATCTTTTGCGCGACCAGGCCGTAGACGGTATAGGGCTCATCCAGCGAGCGGTAGGCCAGGGGCGAGTACACCCAGCCGTCCAGCTGGCTGACGCCGATGCCTTTGTCGATATACGGCAGTACATGGTCGAAGCGGCCGACTTCGAGGGCCGAGCGCTTGAGGCTGCCGCCCTTGGGGGCATCGGGGTTCACATAGTCGAAATGCTTGAAATCGGCGGGGTACTTGGCAGGTTCGCCGTAGACGGTCAATGCCTGTTGCGGGGCAGCAAACGAGATGGAACTCGCCAACAGCAGGGCCAGGGTAGAGCCAACTAACGTGAGTAAGTCCAGTCGCATTATCAGCCTTGAGCGCCGGGTGAAGAAGGAAGGGGACTTGTACCCTAACCGCACGCGGGTCGCCAGTCACCCCACTGGCACACAAACACAACGGCCCACCAAAAGGCGGGCCGTTGTGTTTTGCAAAGATGTGGATCAGTCCTGGCGGCTGGTCACTTCCAGCAGGTGATAACCGAACTGGGTTTTCACCGGGCCCTGCACGGTGTTGACCGGGGCGCTGAACACGACAGTGTCGAATTCCTTGACCATCTGGCCAGGGCCGAACGAACCCAGGTTGCCGCCATCACGGCTCGATGGGCAGCTGGAGTTGGCTTTGGCGATTTCTGCGAAATCAGCGCCGCCTTCGATCTGGGCTTTGAGTTCGTTGCACTTGTCTTCGGTGGCAACCAGGATGTGACGGGCGGTAGCTTTAGCCATGATGGGTAACTCCTTGAATAAAAAAGGTGAGCGTACCGGATTCAGGCGGTTATTTCCCGGCAAAGTTCCACTGATTTACATCAGGCTTGATCGCGCAGACGTGCGGCCGCTTCACGCAGCAACTGCTCAGTCCCATCCCAACCCAAGCAGCCGTCGGTCACCGAGACGCCGTAGCGCATCGACGGGCTGAGCGGCTGGCAGCCTTCGAACAAATGACTCTCCAGCATCATGCCGATCAGCGAGGTGTCGCCCTGCAAGCGCTGCTCCAGCACGTCATTGAACACCGCTGGCTGGCGCATCGGGTCCTTGCCGCTGTTGGCGTGGCTGCAATCGACCATGATCCGCGTGGCCACTTTGCTTTTGGCCAGGTCGGTCTTGACCTGGGCCACGCTCTGGCGGTCGTAGTTCGGGCCGCGATGGCCGCCGCGCAACACCAGGTGGGTGTCGGCGTTGCCCGGAGTCTGGATGATCGCCGGATGGCCCTGGCTGTCGACGCCAAAGTGGCGGTGCGGATGGGCTGCCGAACGCATGGCGTCGCAGGCGATGGCCACGCCGCCGTCGGTGCCGTTCTTGAAGCCGACAGGCATGCCCAGGCCGCTGGCCATTTCCCGGTGGATCTGCGATTCGGTGGTGCGGGCGCCGATGGCGACCCAACTGAGCACATCGTCGAAGTAGCCGGCGGCCATTGGTTGCAGCAACTCGGTGGCGACCGGCAAGCCCAGGCGCAGCATTTCGCGCATCAATTCCCGTGACAGCGTGAGGCCGGCGGCCATGTCATCGCTGCCATCGAGGTGCGGGTCGTAGGCCAGGCCTTTCCAGCCGATGGTGGTGCGCGGTTTTTCGACGTAGGCGCGGATTACCAGGAGCATCTGGTCACTGACGTCATTGGCCAGTTTCTTCAGATTGCGCGCGTATTCCATGGCGGATTCGGGGTCATGGATCGAGCAGGGGCCGACGATGACCAGCAGGCGCGAGTCTTCACCCGTGAGAATCGCGCGGATCGCCTGGCGATGAGCGTTGACTTGCTCGGTCAGGAACGGGCTCAGAGGCAATTGGTGCTTGAGCTCAAGGGCGCTGGGCAAACGCTGGGTCAGCGCTTCATTGGCGCTGGACAGGGTGGTGACGGGCAGGGCGGCGATGGAGGAGTTCATATGTTCTGCTTCCTGGGCAAGCGGCGGGCTGTTCCCGCGCGCTCTGCCCTACTGGGGTGTTCGACAATTGGCCGTATTGGCTGCGTGTGTTGGCTTGCCACCAAGAGGTGACCGATCGGAGGCGGCAGGCTGTCCCGAACGGAGCTTGCTAAATCGCCAGGCGGTGCAGGTGTCGTAACGGTAATAAGTGCTGAAGTTCATGGTGTGGTTTCCTTTAAGTTCGGTGTGTAGCAAAAAATGTTCAGGGCTGAAAAAACAAAACCCCCGGTCGGGGAGCCGACCGGGGGTTAGATTTCTCTGGCAGGCGACCCCTTGAGTAGTGGGCGCCGATTTCAGGTATCAGGCGCGCCAGTGGCTAAACCAATACCCAAAATAAAAGCTGGCCAGTGCGCTCAAACCGTTCACGCGGGTAGCCACGACCGAACGCTGTGCGTTGGCAGTAGGGCAAGCCTGGGTGAGGGTGAGTTGCAACATGGTGTTTCTCCAAATGATGGGGTGGAGCTTAACTGACGCATGCCGCTGGATTCAATCAGTAATTTCTATCGCGAGGAGGGGCTTACCACTATAGCGGATGTCCCGATATGCTGGATGGATACTCACAATGATTGCCTGGACGCGACCTGTGACGCAATGGAGCCCACTGCTATGGCATTCACCCTCAAGGCAGCATCGGATCAACACCTGGCCTTTGCGCGCAGCCTGACACACCAGGCGATGGGCCATTACTATCGGCAGTACGATCTGACATGGTCCGACAAAGGCTTCGACACCGCCTGGGCCGGGCGGGAAAACTGGTTGATTTGCCAGGATGACAGGCTGGTAGGGTTCGTCAGCCTCAGCCGCGATGACAATGCGCTATACATTCGCGAACTGCACATTCTCGAGGCTTTTCGCCGCCAGGGCGCAGGCAGTTGGGTGCTGGAGCAGATGATCTGCAAGGCGCATGTCGAAAAGCGGGGTTATCTGCGCTTGACGGTATTCAAGACCAATCCGGCTAGAAGGCTGTATCAGCGACAGGGCCTGAGTATTGTCGGTGAGGAGGGGTGTTTCTGGCGCATGGAGTCCGTTTGTCTATCAGCGCAGTCGTCCCGGTAAACCTCGCGCTCGACTTGAATCGGTGCATACTGCTCTTAGGAGCCAATCTCCTGATCATTGCCCGGGCTTTTTGCCTCGTTAAGGATGATCCCCTCTTTCATGCCCAAAAGGACCGCGACCTTATGGGCTTCTCCCCGCCGCCCCTTTTTACGCCCAGCGAGCACTTGATAGGTGGTCGCCGGATCCACGCCATGTTCCCTGGCGAATGCCTGGACCGATTTGCCTTGATGTTCCAGCCAGGCTTTGGCTTGTGCAGCGGTACGGATTCCGGGCATAGTTCAAAACCGTTCAAGTTTGTGTAAAACGAGATGACATCGTCACCTCTTGGGGTGTGCCAGAAAGGATATTACATCCAAATGAGTGGAATAGGTTCGCGCTTACGGCAAGAAAGAGAGCGACTTGGCTTGTCGCAAAAGGTTTTTGGTGAAATAGGAGGCGTGGAGGCTAACGCGCAAGGTAAATATGAAAGTGGTGGCCGCGCACCCAAGGCCGATTACTTATCCCGCGTCGCAGAAAAAGGTGTCGATATTCTGTTTGTTTTGACAGGTAGCCCAACTCCCATCCAGTTGGACAACCTGAGCCAGATCGAAGAAAAAGTCCTGGGCAACTACCGCGCGATGTTTAAAGAGGATCAGGATGCAATCCGCAGGCTGACCAGCACCTTGGCAGAGCATTGCTCTGTGGCAAACGGAAAATCCCGGCCGATCCCCAAGGAATCCTGACCTTTTGCCCAGGAAACAACCCCGCCTGCCGCTCGGCAGGCGTTCGTAGTGGATTGAAACTCTATATATATGACGCGTTCAGCTAGGTCTGTGCCGTGGTTTTTTGCTAAGGTGTCCGGCAACCTATAAGACCATTTCGCGAGGTGTCTGCTTGATTAGGGTGCTAGTAGTCGATGACCATGATCTCGTTCGTACAGGCATTACACGAATGCTGGCTGACATCGATGGCCTGCAAGTAGTCGGTCAGGCCGAGTCGGGGGAGGAATCCCTTATCAAAGCGCGTGAATTGAAACCCGATGTGGTCTTGATGGACGTCAAGATGCCGGGGATTGGCGGTCTTGGCGCGACCTGCAAGTTGCTGCGCAGTCATCCGGATATCAAGGTTGTCGTGGTTACGGTTTGTGAGGAAGACCCTTTTCCTACCAGGCTTCTGCAGGCAGGTGCAGCGGGTTACCTGACTAAAGGCGCGGGGCTTGCGGAGATGGTCCAGGCTATCCGGCTGGTATTTGCCGGCCAGCGCTATATCAGTCCGCAGATTGCCCAGCAATTGGCGATCAAGTCTTTCCAGCCGGTCAGCGATTCGCCGTTTGATGCCTTGTCCGAGCGCGAGATCCAGATCGCCCTGATGATTGTCGGTTGCCAGAAGGTCCAGTCGATTTCGGACAAGCTCTGCCTGTCGCCGAAAACCGTGAACACCTACCGTTATCGAATCTTCGAGAAGCTATCCATCAGCAGTGATGTTGAACTGACCTTGCTCGCGGTTCGCCACGGCATGGTGGACGCCAGCGCCTGAAATGCAAGCCACTGAAATAACCGCAGCGTTTGATCCCAGTGCATTTCTAGCGACCTGCAGTGGCCGGCCTGGCGTGTATCGCATGTTCGACAGCGAGGCGCGCCTGCTGTACGTCGGCAAGGCCAAGAACCTCAAGAAGCGCCTGGCCAGTTACTTTCGCAAGACCGGCCTGGCGCCGAAGACCGCCGCGCTGGTGGGGCGTATCGCCCAGGTCGAAACCACCATCACCGCCAATGAAACTGAGGCGTTGCTGCTTGAGCAGACGCTGATCAAGGAATGGCGGCCGCCCTACAATATTCTGTTGCGTGACGATAAGTCCTACCCGTACGTGTTTCTGTCGGACGGTGACTTTCCGCGCCTGAGCATCCATCGCGGGGCGAAGAAGCGCAAGGGCAAGTATTTTGGCCCGTACCCCAGCGCCGGGGCGATCCGCGAGAGCCTGAGCCTGCTGCAAAAGACCTTCTTCGTGCGCCAATGTGAAGACAGCTTCTACAAGAACCGTACCCGCCCGTGCCTGCAATACCAGATCAAGCGCTGCAAGGCGCCTTGTGTCGGGCTGGTCGAGCCTAAGGAATATGCCGAAGACGTGCGTCACTCGGTGATGTTCCTCGAAGGGCGCAGCAACGCCCTGGCCGACGAACTGTCGGGGGCCATGGAGCAGGCGGCCAGTGTCCTGGATTTCGAACGGGCCGCCGAGCTGCGTGACCAGGTGTCGCTGTTGCGCCGGGTACAGGACCAGCAGAGCATGGAGGGCGGCACCGGTGACGTCGACGTGATTGCGGCCTTCGTCAACCCGGGCGGGGCCTGTGTGCACCTGATCAGCGTGCGTGGCGGTCGGGTGCTGGGCAGCAAGAACTTCTTTCCCCAGACGGGGATCGAGGAGGAGGTGGCCGAAGTCATGGCTGCGTTTCTCGGCCAGTATTACGTCAGCAGCCCCGAGCGCGACTTGCCGGGCGAATTGATCGTCAACGTGGTTCACGAAGACTTCCCTGCGCTGATCGATGCGATCCACGCCCTGCGCGGCCGCGAACTGGACATCAGCCACCGGGTGCGCGGCACCCGTGCGCGCTGGCAGCAATTGGCGGTGACCAACGCCGAGCAGGCCCTGAGCGCGCGCCTGGCCAACCGCCAGCATGTGGCCGCACGCTTTGAGGCGCTGGCCGACGTGCTCAAGCTCGACGAGCCGCCGCAACGCCTGGAGTGCTACGACATCAGCCACTCCAGCGGCGAGGCGACCGTGGCGTCCTGCGTGGTCTTCGGTCCGGAAGGGCCGATCAAGTCCGACTATCGACGCTACAACATCGAAGGCGTCACCCCTGGTGATGACTATGCCGCCATGCACCAGGCCCTGACCCGGCGCTTCAGCAAACTCAAGGACGGCGAGGGCAAGCTGCCGGATATCCTGCTGGTAGACGGCGGCAAGGGCCAGTTGTCCATGGCCCGTGATGTGCTCAACGAACTGGCGGTGCCCGACCTGATCCTGCTCGGCGTGGCCAAGGGTGCGACGCGCAAGGCCGGTTTTGAAACGTTGTACTTGAATGATGCGGCCCATGAGTTCACCTTGAAGGGCGACTCACCGGCGCTGCACCTGATTCAGCAGATCCGCGATGAAGCACACCGCTTTGCCATTACCGGCCACCGTGCCCGCCGTGGTAAGACCCGGCGCACCTCAACCCTGGAAGGGGTTGCGGGTGTAGGACCAAAGCGGCGGCGTGAACTGTTGAAACATTTCGGTGGATTGCAGGAATTGTCCCGTGCCAGCATTGAAGAAATAGCCAAAGCTCCTGGTATCAGTAAAAAGCTCGCTGAGTTGATTTATGCAAACCTACACAGCGAGTAGAATGCCCTCTCACCTCGTAGCCAGTTGTGCCGATGAATATCCCTAATCTGATCACCGTTCTACGCGTCCTGCTCATTCCGATTTTCATTTTGCTGTTTTACCTGCCCTATGAATGGAGCTACATGGCCTCCAGTTCGGTCTTTGCCTTCGCGGCCGCGACCGACTGGCTAGACGGCTACCTGGCACGACGCCTGGAGCAGAGCACGCCGTTTGGCGCGTTCCTCGACCCCGTAGCCGACAAGCTGATGGTCGCCGTGGCGCTGGTGCTGCTCGTACAAGAGCACGGCAACCTGTGGCTGACCCTGCCTGCCGCCGTGATCATCGGTCGTGAAATCGTCGTCTCGGCCTTGCGCGAATGGATGGCCGAAATCGGCGCACGCGCCCATGTGGCCGTGTCCAACATGGGCAAATGGAAAACCGCCGCGCAAATGCTGGCGCTGGTCATCCTGCTGGCCAACCCGTCGAATTTCACGTTCTGGGTGCTGCTGGGCTACGCCTTGCTGCTGATCGCCGCCGGCCTGACCTTGTGGTCCATGCTGCAATACCTGCGCGCCGCCTGGCCCCATCTGCGCACCACCGTGGAAAAGAAATAAAACTTTTTTGAATCAAGGGGTTGACGGGTGGTGAGGATTCTATAGAATGCGCATCACCAAGACGCGGGAATAGCTCAGTTGGTAGAGCACGACCTTGCCAAGGTCGGGGTCGCGAGTTCGAGTCTCGTTTCCCGCTCCAAATATCGATCTACAGGGTTCCATTGAAGTCTGTAGATCATTGAAAAAAGACGCTTAGGCGTCTTTTTTCGTTCCGTCAGCATTCATCGAAAGCCACGGGTACCCGGACGTGTTTAGTCCAGAATCTAGTCCATGAAAATGGCGGGCTTCGAGATCGGATTGTTGCAGGAGCCCAACGAGTCGTTTGCTGAACATCTAGCCCTGAATTCAACCTTCAGGAGGCTAGAAGCATGGCTCTTTCATATGCTGCCGTCCGGCAGGCCACGCCCACTGGCAAAGACTACACCCTCGGCGATATTGACGGCCTGTCCTTGGCGGTGACAGCCTCGGGCGGGCGCTCGTGGCACTTCCGTTACTGCTGGAACGGCAAGCAAAAACGCATGTCGCTGGACACCTATCCGCAGGTCAGTTTGCGTGATGCGCGTTCCCTTCAGGACGAAGCGGGCAAATTATTGGCTCAAGGGGTCAATCCCCAGGCGCGTCCTTAGGCAGTTACTGGATCAGCAGTTCGGCGGTGGCGGTCTCGCGCACGCGCATCATGATCAGGCTGTTGAAGTTGCCCAGGCGCGCTTCGATGTAGCTGAGGGTCTGCAAGGTCGGGGCCGTGGAAACAGCGCGTGGCTTGGCAGCTCGAGGACGCGGTTTGGTCGCGGCAGATTTGGCGGTTGAACCAAGGCGTCGAGAGTAGGACGGGTTATCAGTCTTCTAATGCACTGTCCGTAAAGAAGGCAAAAGTAGAAAGGGATGTTCGGAATAGAGATCGCCCACCAGGAGGGGCGGTGATTAATCGTGGGCAAATACTCCGTAGATCACCTGCACCACTATTCCCGGATTTGGGTGGCTGTCGTCATCCACCGTCGACGCAGCGTTTGAGGTGATGATCAGCGCATGGGTGTCATTGAACAGACAAGGTCGACGTTCGAGTTGCTCGTCATCCAGGTGCTGCTGCGCCGTAGCCTTGAAGATCTGGGCTACCTGGGCGGGTGCGGAACGAGTCGGTAGTGCTGGGCGCTAGCCTGGAGAGGATGGTGGGTGGCGGGGCAGCGTCAATCGGCAACGGGCGCAGCCCCTTATAGGCGGGTGTTGATCGTCTGGATCAAGCGTGGAGGTGATTCGAGATAGCACTATGCAGTGCTGCACGGGCCGAAGCTGATTACTGTGTACGTAACCGCATGAAGGAATCGTCGCCAATAACCCGGGTGGCGAAGTCCTGTGTTTTCACTAATTCAATAGAGTGTTCGCAGTCCTTGAGGTTGTGGTAACTCTCGGAACTGACGGCGATGATCTTTGCGTTTTTAGCGATGAATCGCCAACGCCATTCGTTTTTGATGTCTTTGTATATGTAAAAGTGGGCAGACTCTGCCATATGCTTCTCCTCGGACGTCGATACTTATGTAGCGGGCGTTTAACGCTATCAATCATGCCGAGAGAGCGTCTATAAACATAGAGATTCGAGTTGCGTCGCAATGTGTCGAAGATTGCAAATTACGTTCGACCTAGCGGACGTAGGCGTGTTGATTTTGATATGGTGTTTGACTTTGTATCGTTAACGTTGATGAGGGAATCGTAAATGGATCTTCGAGTATGGCAGGCTGTACGAATCGCTCAGGATTCTCTAGACACCTTGCAAGCTGATTGAGTAACGCTTTTCAAACTCTACCGGTGAAAGTTGATTGTTGAAACCATGGCGGCGTTTTACGTTGTAGAATATTCCGATGTAATCGAATACATCACTACTGGCATCTTCCCGCGTGGTGTAGATTCTCCGCTTGACCCGTTCCCGCTATAGAAGTTGGAAAAAGCTCTCGGTCACGGCGTTATCATGGCAGTTGCCTCAGTGGCTCATGCTGGCAACCAAATTGTTTGCCTTCAAAAAGCTGCGCCAATCGGAACTGCTGTACTGGGCCTTGGTCGGAATGAACCATCACCTCTTGTTTCGGTTTACGCGTCCAAACCGCCATCAACAACACATAAATCGCCAAATCACTGGTCATCTGCGACTTCATTGGCCAGCCTACAACCTGGCGAGAAAACAGATCCAGCACCACCGCCAAATACAACCAGCCTTCATACGCATGAATGTAGGTAATGTCGCTGACCCAAGCCTTGTTGGGTTCCACGACATCGAAGCAAACTGGGTGAGGCGACCGCTGGCTTACCGCCGTAATTTCCAGGGCGGCGTAGATAACCTGTCTGAGAATGCAGACCTTCAAGACGCATCCGCCTCGCCACACGATGACGACCACAATCCTCATCGCGCAGATCGTCATGGATTTTGCGATAGTCGTAAACGCCGCCGCTCTCCAGTCGGGAATGCTTGATCAACCCTAGAAGTCGTTGTTCGTGTTGGACGCGTACAGATTGCGGCTCAGACAGCCGCGCGTAATAACCGCTGGGATGGGCTTTCAGCGTGAGGCAAAGCCTTCGAATCGAATAGTCGCCAGTGCGCTGCTTGATAAAGGCGTACTTCAGCCGCACTCCTTGGCAAAGTACGCTGCGGATTTTTTTGATATGCCTCGATCTTCAGTGACGCGCTTGAGTTCCGCTCGCAGACGACGCAGTTCAGCGTGCTGATCATCGTCCTGCTGCCGTTCTTCTTGAGGTTTGCTGTAGAGCTTTATCCAGGCATAGAGGCTATGCGTCGACACGCCAAGACGGCCCGCTACCTCAGCGACAGGCAGCTTCTTTTCGGTCACTTGATTGACTGCTTGGATTTTGAATTCTTCGGGGTAACGCGGGTTGCTCATGGCATCTCCCAATTGGCTTCAGTTTAAGGCAAAGAGGTGTCTACGAGACCCGGGGCGATTCAGTTCATGTGGGAAAACTCGCCAATTCGTTGTCGAAAGTTCCCTCTAGGGCTTTGAGGGCTGGTCAAGGTTGATTGGGATACTTCATTGTAATGAGGAAGGAAATAAGTACATCGTACGTAGCACTTTTTGATCTCATGAAATGGAGTTTATGTACTGCGGCCGGTGGATGCGCTGGCGAGTAGGCTGGAGGTATAGGCTCCAGTCTTACTTTATTTACGGCAGCAACTGCTGTTAAAAAAGTGTCTGGAGAGGTGGGATCATGGCTTCAAAAAGTTTTCAGAGTGAAGTGCCCAAGGCGCGAGTCAACATCAAGCTTGATTTGCATACTGGTGGTGCCCAGAAGAAAGTCGAGTTGCCGCTCAAGCTGATGATCATGGGTGATTACAGCAATGGCAAGGAGCAACGCCCGCTCTCTGAGCGAGGCAAGGTCAACATCAATAAAAACAACTTCGACAATGTTCTGGGTGAGTTTTCGCCTAGCGTGAAACTCGCAGTCGATAACACATTGGCCGGCGATGCGTCTGACACCTCCGTCGAGTTGAATTTCCAGAGCATGAAGGACTTCGAGCCCGAGCAGGTAGCGAGGCAGATTCCGCAACTGCGCGCCTTGTTGGCCATGCGCAACCTGTTGCGTGACCTCAAATCGAACCTGTTGGATAACGTGACCTTTCGTCATGAGCTGGAGCGCATCCTTAAGGATGACGCACTCAGTGATGAACTTCGAGCCGAGCTGGCTGCTCTGGCGCCCAAGGAAGAACGTTAATTCATATCGGTAGTTTTAAAAGGAAGTTCCATCATGCCTGCAGAAAATTCCAGCGTGCAATCGCACGGCGCTACAGTATTGTCTGAACATAACAGTGGTGTTTATGCCACCTTGTTTAACAAGATCAACTTAAGCCCAGTTACTGAGTTGGGAGGTATCGAAGTTTTCCAGAATTCTGAGGCGCTGTCTGAGGTCTCGGCTGATGAGCGGGTAACGGCCGCCGTGAATGTCTTTTTAAAGTTGATTAAGCAATCTACACAAAAAGTCGAGCGGCTGGACAAGATTCTGCTGGACGAGCACATCGCTTTGCTGGATATGCAGATCAGTCGCCAACTTGACGTGGTCATGCACCATCCTGACTTTCAACGCGTTGAGTCAACGTGGCGTGGCGTGAAATCGCTGATCGACCAGACAGACTTCCGTCAGAACGTTCGTATAGAACTGTTGGATATTAGCAAGGATCACCTGGTGCAGGATTTCGAGGATGCTCCGGAAATCGCCCAGAGTGGTTTGTATCTGCATACTTATACTCAGGAATATGATACCCCGGGGGGTGAGCCGATTGCCTCGGCCATCTCCAACTACGAATTCGACCGCAGTCCTCAGGACATTGCCTTGTTGCGCAATATTTCAAAAGTAGCCGCCGCTGCGCATATGCCGTTTGTGGGTTCCGTAGGCCCGGCCTTCTTTGGCAAAGATTCTATGGAAGAGGTCGCCGCGATAAAAGACATCGGCAACTACTTTGACCGTGCCGAATACATCAAGTGGAAGGCATTGCGTGACAGTGATGATGCACGCTATATCGGCTTGGTCATGCCACGCGTTCTGGGTCGGCTGCCCTATGGGCCCGACACCGTTCCCGTACGCAGCTTCAATTACATCGAAAGCGTAAAAGGGCCAGATCACGACAAGTACCTGTGGACCAATGCGTCGTTTGCCTTTGCCGCCAACATGGTCAAGAGCTTCGTCACCAACGGCTGGTGCGTGCAGATTCGTGGGCCGCAATCGGGCGGTGCCGTCACTGAGTTGCCGATCCACCTCTACGACTTGGGCACTGGCAATCAGGTCAAGATCCCTTCCGAAGTGATGATCCCGGAAACGCGCGAGTTTGAATTTGCCAATCTCGGTTTCATCCCACTTTCGTACTACAAGAACCGCGACTATGCGTGCTTCTTCTCGGCTAATTCTGCGCAAAAGCCCGCGTTGTACGACACGGCCGACGCCACCGCCAACAGCCGCATCAACGCGCGCCTGCCTTACATCTTCCTGCTGTCTCGCATAGCCCACTACCTGAAGCTGATCCAGCGCGAAAACATCGGCACCACCAAGGATCGTCGCCTGCTGGAGCTTGAGCTGAACAAATGGATCGGCGGGCTGGTGACTGAAATGACTGATCCGGGCGATGACCTGCAAGCCTCGCACCCGCTGCGGGATGCGAAGGTGACGGTTGAAGACATTGAGGATAACCCCGGCTTCTTCCGTATCAAGTTGTACGCCGTGCCGCACTTCCAAGTCGAGGGCATGGACGTGAATCTGTCGCTGGTTTCGCAGATGCCCAAGGCCAAAGCCTGATTCAGTCGTAGGGAAACGATGCCATGAAGATCGATCGCCCTCTATGGGCCGCCGGGGCGTTGCTGTGTCCGCAGCAATTCCAGCAGCAGGCGCGCTGGGAGGCTTGGACTAACGAGCGGTTCGCTCAACTGACCCTGGCGCACCCTTGGGGTGTCCAGGCCGTTGAGTTTGACCCGCAGGCTTTGCGACTGGGCAAACTCAAGGCGACTCGACTGCGCGTGCGAATGCCGGATGGTACGTGGATTGACACTGAGCAGGTGGACCGCCTGCCTCTTGCCTTGGAGCTGGCGCAGTTACTGGCTGACGATGATCAGGAAGCGTTGTTGCATTTGGCCTTGCCGCTGGAGCAGGCCAACGGCAACAACTGCTTGTTTGAGGGTGGCAGAGTTGATCGACCGATGCGCTATCGCCAGTCGTGGCGCGAGGTGCAGGACATTTATGCCGACGAGGTGCAGTCGATCAGTGTGCTGGAGCACGCGCTTAGCCTGCGTCTGCACAGTGACGACAACGCTGATTACCTGACGTGCCCGGTCGCGCGTCTGGTGCGTGATGGGCAGGGCGCCTGGAGCCTGGATCCTGCCTATGTGCCGCCGCTATTGAGCTTCGCTGCCCATGCAGGGTTGTTGAACCAGTTGGACAACCTGTTGACGCAGCTATCGGCCAAGCGGCAACGGCTTATGGGCATGCGCCGGGAAAGCAACCAGCGCATGGCCGACTTTGCTGTGGCTGATGTATCGCTGTTCTGGTTGCTCAATGCCTTGAATACCTATCAGCCGGTATTGGCGGATCTTCAGGCATTTCCCGCACGGCACCCCGAGCAGGTCTATCAGCAGGTGATAAAGCTGGCCGGCAGTCTGCTGACGTTCTCATTGGAGCACGATATCGACAAGATTCCAGCTTA
The DNA here is from genome assembly GCF_012985565.1 of Pseudomonas sp. WS 5010. Lineage (NCBI taxonomy): Bacteria > Pseudomonadati > Pseudomonadota > Gammaproteobacteria > Pseudomonadales > Pseudomonadaceae > Pseudomonas > Pseudomonas sp. WS 5010. The sequence goes on from NZ_JAAQWQ010000002.1 coordinate 58,552, forward strand.
CCGGCACGAGTCTTTGGAGACGGTGTTCCCACCATTGATGCACACCATTTCCCTGTTGCTTGAAGCCAGCCTGCCGTCGCGGGTCATTGCTTTGGAGCTGGAGGAGCATGGCGCCAATCGCTGGCAGGTCACGTTGAACGACCCTCGGCTGCGCGAGCGTGATGGTGCTGATTTCTATCTGTCGGTGCGCTGCCGACTACCGGCGGCGCAGCTGCAGGACCAGTTCCCACGTCTGTGCAAGATCGGTACGCCGGACGAGGTCAATTACCTGGTCAACGCGGCGCTCGACGGTATTCCGCTGCAATCCCTCAGCCATGTACCGGCGGCGATTCCATTGCGTCTGGAAAACCAGTATTTCGCGCTGGACCTTGATCATTCAAAGGGGCAGGCGGTGCTGGACGAAGGGGTATGCGCTTTCTATGTGCCAAGCACCTTGGCCGACGTGAAACTTGAACTGTTTGCGGTGCTGCGCTCATGAACCTGACGGCTTCCAAAGAACACACAGCAGTGGCTGTGGATATCGATGCGCTGTTGCAGGACACCTACCTGTTGGTGGTCGAGTTGCGCCAAGGCGCCTCCATGCCGCGCAGCCAGGACCTGTCGCAACTTTGTGTTGAGCAGGTTGAACACGTTCGGCAGCAGTTGAAACTGGCGGGCCTGAGCCAACGCAGCATAGACCACATCAGTCATGCTCAGTGCGCGTTGCTGGATGAAACCGTGCTCACTTGCGCCGAAGGTGACGCGCACGCCTCCTGGGCCAGCGAACCGTTGCAGACCAAGTTCTTTAATCGCCATCAGGCGGGCGAGTTTCTGTACGAGGACATGCGCGACGTCTTGCGCGAGCCTGCGCCCGATCGGCAGGTGCTGACGGCCTTTCAACGGGTACTGATGTTGGGGTTTCGTGGGCGCTATCGTGATCTGAGTGATCCCGAGCGTGAGCAGTTATTGGTTGATCTCAGTGCACGGATCACTCCACTTCGGGTCAGTCAAAGCCTGATAACCCAGGCGAACGGCATTGAGCTGATCGCAGGCCTGGCTTGGCTGCGCTCACCTCTGGTCCATGTAGTGGCCGTGGGGATGTTGCTTGCGGCCACATGGTGGGGAATGGATCACCTATTGAGCGGCGCAATTGCCTCGCTCTTGCCTGATCAGGCGTGAGGGCCAGATGACCTTCAACCTGTATCGAATACTTTACCTGTGGGCAGGGGCACTGGTCCTGGCTTTGCTGGCCATCATTCCGCTCGCGATATGGGTACGTGCCCTCGGCGTGTTGATAGCCGTGTGTTGTGTTGCGTGGGCCTGGGTATCGCTGCGTCACCGTGTCGAACGGCAGCGCGGGTCGGTACGCCTGGCCGATAACATGGCCCTGCCTGCGGCGTCGTTCCGTCACCCCGTCGTGCTGGTTTGCGGTGATGGCCTGGAGGGCCTATTCGGCATTGTTCCAGCCGAGCATTTGGCCCTGCGTGTCACCGAGCAAGGTTGCTATGTGCGCGTGCCCAGCCTGAAGCAGCTGCCGGTCGTCACCGATAGCGTCCTGGCCTTGCGCCCAGGCTGGGGAGGGCAACTTGGCGTGATGTTCACCGTCAACCCCGGCGCCCATAGCGATGACGCCGTACTCGCCGGTCAAGTGCGTGCCTTCAATCACCAGGTGGCCTTGGCACGCAAGCGCGGCATTGCGCTGCCGCTGTTGCTGGTGAGCTACCTGCAAACCTTGCAGGGCGAGGAGCCTTGGTTCAGTTGGAACAACGGCCAGGCCGAGGCCCGTGTGCGTGATGCGGGGGCCTGCGTCAGTTTGGATGAGTGGCAGCAGCAAATCACTGGCTCGTCCATACAGGCGGCTCGGATGCACGCGAGTGTGCAGCTGAACAGCGTTGTGGCCTGGCTGCATGACGCCGTGCTGCCACACCTCGGCACTCGCAGCTCTCCAGGTTTGGCAACTATCTGCGCAGTCAAGTTGGTGCCGGCATTGCCTTATGCCGTGAAAGGGAGCCTGTGGCAGCAATGGTTACGCAGCAAAGTGGCGCTGATTGACAACAGGCCGGTGGTGACGGATGCGGTCTTGCCGTTCCCGGACGCGTTGCTCAGCCTGTTCCCGCTCGGTCCGCTGCGCTCCCCGGTACATCGCGCAAGCATTGCAGCAGTGTGGTTATTCGCCGTCGCAGGTGTAGTCGCACTCGCAAGCTCAGCGTGGCAGAACACCTTGTTGGTGCGTCAGGTCAGTGACGATCTACGGCGTTATGCGGCCATTCCACAGCCGACTCAGCGTGAGCAGCGCGGGTTTCTTTGGCGTGAAGACGCGGTAACCGTCCTTCGCCAGGATGCCCAGCGCCTGGACGCTTACTACCGGCACGGCGTGCCCTTGGCATTCGGCCTGGGCCTGTACCGCGGCGAACGCCTGCGCGCCCCGTTGCTGGCAGTGCTGGCCGCGCATGTTGAGCCACCGTCGACCACACCGCCCACGCGAATTGCCAACCCCGTACGGCTGGACAGCCTGTCGCTATTCGCTACCGGCAGTGCCCAGCTCAAGCCGGATTCGACCAAAGTCCTAATCAATGCGCTGGTCGGCATCAAGGCGCAGCCAGGCTGGCTGATCGTGATCGCCGGGCATACCGACGCTACCGGCGACTCACATAACAACCTTCGGCTATCTCACGCCCGTGCCGCCGCCGTGCATGCCTGGATGCAGCAGATGGGCGGCATGCCCGACAGCTGTTTTGCGGTGCAGGGCTTCGGCGCCAGCCAGCCGATCGCCAGTAACGACACCGAAGCGGGGCGTGCAGCCAATCGCCGCGTAGATATCCGTCTGGTACCGGAGGCAGGGGCGTGTGTGCTCTCTACCGCGGAGCCGGACAGGCAACCCTCTGTCGTATCCCGCGACAGTTAAATTTCCAAGAAAAGGAGCTTCACATGGCAATTCCCGTTTACCTCTGGCTGCAAGACGACGGCGGCGCAAGCATCAAAGGTTCGGTGGACGTGCAAAAGCGCGAAGGCAGCATCGAAGTGGTTGCCCAGGACCACAGCCTGTACATCCCCACCGACAACAACACCGGCAAGTTGACCGGGACGCGCGTACATACCCCGTTTCTGTTTTCCAAGGAAATCGATTCGTCCAGCCCTTACCTTTACAAGGCCGTGACCACCGGGCAAACCCTCAAGAGTGCTGAGTTCAAGTGGTATCGCATCGACGACGCCGGGGAAGAAGTCGAGTATTTCATCACCAAACTGGAAAACGTCAAGGTGGTGAAAGTCGCACCGAAAATGCACGACGTCAAAGACCCAGCCAAAGAGAAGCACAACCACCTGGAGCAGGTCGAGTTGCGTTACGAAAAGGTCACCTGGACCTACAAGGACGGCAACATCATCCACTCCGATTCGTGGAACGAACGCCAAAGCGCGTGATAAGCACGGAGCCGCAGGCGTGCTTTCGCCTGCTGGCTGCCGGTGTGCTGGGTTGAGCGTCCGTTCGCGGGCGTTCAGCCAAACACATCGAGTTGCACAACCCCGGCTGGTTTTATCGACGACACACCCTGATCCCCGCACAAGGATGTAACCGTATGGCACCCAATTCCACTCGCTTGCTTCGCCGCCTCAACCCCTACTGCGCCCAGGCATTGAGTGCAGCGGCCTCGCTGTGCCAAAACCGTGCGCACGCACAGATCACCATTGAACACTGGCTGCTCAAGTTGCTGGGGCAGGGAGACGGTGACCTGACCGTGATCGCGCGTCGTTACGAATGGAATATGGAGACGCTGTGGTACGGGCTGCTTGAACACATTGATCAACTACCTCGCAGCGTGCAGAGCAAGCCGCAACTGTCGGAGCCATTGCAGCAACTGATCAAAAACGCCTGGTTGCGGGCCTCGCTGGACGACAACAACGACAGCTTGCGTTCCGTACACCTGCTGAGCGCGTTGATGGAAACGCCCAGCTTGTTGGTGTGTGAAGCCGCATGGCCACTGCTCAGCCTCAGTGAGGCTCAGTTGCAGCGCCTCTTGGTGCTGTTGGATCAATCGTCCGAGGAACGCCCTGAAGTGCAGGGGGCAGTCGAGCCAAGCGATCCCGAAACGTCTTCAGGTGAGCTCGCCATACTCCCACCCAGCGCAACGAAAAAAGTGGAGGCGTTGCAGGCGGTGCTGGACAGGTTCACCCACGACCTCACTGCCAAGGCAGCGCAAGGGCAGATCGACCCGGTGTTTGGCCGTGACGACGAAATCCGCCAGGTCATCGACATCCTCAGCCGCCGTCGCAAGAACAACCCGATTCTGGTGGGCGAGCCCGGTGTCGGCAAGACCGCACTGGTCGAAGGCCTGGCGTTGAGCATCGCCCACGGTATGGTGCCCGACAGTCTCAAATCAGTCAGTGTGCGCACCCTTGACCTTGGCTTATTGCAAGCTGGCGCAGGCGTCAAAGGCGAGTTTGAACAACGGCTGAAAAACGTGATCGACGCGGTGCAACAGTCTGAAGAACCGGTGCTGTTGTTCATTGACGAAGCCCATACCCTGATCGGTGCCGGCAACCAGGCTGGCGGCGCCGACGCGGCCAACCTGCTCAAGCCCGCCTTGGCCCGAGGTGAGTTGCGCACCATCGCTGCGACCACCTGGAGCGAGTACAAACAGTACTTCGAGCGCGATGCGGCCTTGGAAAGGCGCTTTCAGATGGTCAAGGTCGATGAGCCGGATGATGCCAACGCCAGCCTGATGTTGCGTGGCCTCAAAGGGCGCTACGCCACTCATCATGGCGTGCACATTCAGGATGCGGCCGTGCAGGCTGCGGTCAGCCTGTCGCGCCGCTACCTCACCGGTCGCCAGTTGCCCGATAAAGCGGTCGACCTGCTGGACACCGCCAGCGCCCGAGTGCGCATGAGCCTGGACTGCGAACCGCAGGCGTTGATCCGCCTGAGTGCCCGGCAAGTGGCCTTGGAGCTGGAGGGCCAGGCGCTGGAACAGGATCAGCGCCTTGGCGGGCATGGTGCCAATGAACGCCTGGCGGTGATTGCCGCCCAACACGCCGAGCTGCAACGCCAATACATCGACCTGGAGCAGCAATATCGGCAAGAACTTGACCTGACCCAGCAACTGATCGATGCGCGTCAAGAGCAGCCGTTGCAGCTAGAGACCTGCGCGGAGCTGCAACGACAGTTGAGCGATGTCCAGGGCAATCAACCTCTGCTGTCTCTGGACGTCGACGCACGTAGCGTAGCGGAAGTCATTGCGGATTGGACCGGGGTGCCGCTGGCCAGTTTGCTCAAGGACGAACAGGCGAACCTGCTGATGCTGGAGCAGCAACTGGGCGAGCGTGTCATCGGGCAAGCACTGGCCTTGAGCGCTATGGCCCAGCGCTTGCGCGCGGCCAAAACTGGCCTCACCGATGACAAGGCGCCGCTGGGCGTGTTCCTGCTGGTCGGCACCAGCGGCGTGGGCAAAACCGAAACCGCCCAGGCCCTGGCCGACAGCCTGTTCGGCGGCGAAAAATCACTGATCACCCTCAACTTTTCCGAATACCAGGAAGCCCACACCGTCAGCCAACTCAAGGGCTCACCGCCCGGCTACGTCGGTTATGGTCAGGGCGGTGTGCTTACCGAAGCCGTGCGCCAACGGCCCTACAGCGTCGTGCTGCTCGACGAGGTGGAAAAGGCCCATCGCGACGTGCTCAATCTGTTCTACCAGGTCTTTGATCGCGGCTTCATGCGCGATGGCGAAGGGCGCGAGATCGACTTTCGCAACACCGTCATCCTCATGACCTCCAACCTCGGCAGCGACCTGCTGCAAACCTGTGTGCAGGAACAACCTGACGCACCGGACAGCGTGCTGCATGAACTGCTGCGTCCTATCCTGAGTGAGCACTTCCAACCCGCGTTGCTGGCACGCTTTCAAACCCTGATCTATCGCCCGCTGCAGGCCGATGCACTCAAGCGCATCGTGGCGATCAAGCTGGCCCAGGTCGCCAAGCGCCTGCAGCGCCATTACGGCCTGGACTGTCAGATTGACGACGCCCTGAATGACGCGCTGGTTGCCGCCTGCCTGCTGCCCGATTCAGGCGCACGCAACATCGACAGCCTGCTCAACGAGCAAATCCTGCCGGTGCTTAGCCAGCAATTGCTGGAGCGCCGCGCGGCGCAGCAACGTACCCACGGCGTGCGCCTCGGCTATAGCGACGACGAAGGCATCAGCCTGCAATTCACCGATGTTCAAGACACGGCTCAGCCCGTTGCGCTGGAGGTGTGAGCATGCTTGATGGATTGCAAAACTTCTTCGACCATAGCCGGCATACGCTGAGTGTGCGCAACGTTGAGGCCAGGCTCGATGTTCTGGCCTTTGAAGGTCAAGAACACCTGAGCCAACCTTTCACCTATCGCGTGGAATTCACCAGCACCGAGCGTGACCTGGCTGCGGAAAGTATGCTCGGCCAGGACGCCAGCTTCAGCCTGCACGCCGCACCGCAAAAGCTGCCGGTCGCCGGGTTCAGCGCGCCAGAGGTCAAACCGCTGCGCACCCTGCAGGGTGTGGTCACCGGCTTCAAGCGTCAGTCCGGCTCCAATGACCAGGCCACCTATGCGATCACCCTGCAGCCACGCCTGGCCCTGCTCGGTCGTGGCCGGCAGTTTCGCATCTACCAGCACCAATCGGTGCCGGAGATCGTCGAAAGCATCTTGCGTAACCGCCACGGCTTGGAAGGTCAGGACTTTCTGTTCATCCTCAAACGCGACTACCCCAAGCGCGAACAGGTCATGCAATACGGTGAAAGCGACCTGGTCTTTATTGCCCGCCTGCTGGCCGAGGTCGGCATCTGGTACCGCTTCACCAGCGACGAGCGTTTGGGCATCGATGTGGTCGAGTTTCGCGACGATCAACGCCACTATCAGTTCGACATCGAGCTGCCCCTTCGCCCGCAATCCGGGCTGGGCAGCAGCGGCCAGGATGCGGTGTGGCAACTGCAATCGAGCCACGAAGTGGTCGAGCAGCAGGTGCATTTCCGGGCTTACCATCACCGCGATGCCGGCGCCCACCTGAGCGGCGAAATCGACCAGAGCCGGGGCGCGACTACCACCTATGGCGAGGCCTACCACTACGCTGAACCCTACCGCGTACTCGGCGATGCGCAGTCCCAGGACGAAGACCTGGAAGGCGAAAGCGGCTACTTCTATGCGCGTCTGCGTCACGAACGTTACCTGAATGGGCAGACCCAACTCAGCGGCATCAGCAGCAGCGCCACCTTGGCGCCGGGCCAGGTGCTCAAGGTCTCCGGCGGTGCGCCTCAGGCCTTCACGCCGGGTGCGGTGATCATCGGCCTGACTACCAAGGCCTCCCGCGACAGCAGCTTTGAGGCCATCTTCCAGGCCATGCCCTATTCAGAAACGGTGTGCTTTCGTCCAGAACTGAAGGAAAAACCGCAAATCGCGGGCACTGTCCCGGCCCGCATCACCAGCCCACAGGCCAACGACCCCTACGCCCATATCGACCTGGAAGGGCGCTACCGGGTGAACTTCCTGTTCGATCGCGACAGCTGGAAGGCTGGTGAGGAAAGCGTCTGGCTACGCCTGGCCCGGCCCTACGCCGGCGACACCCATGGCCTGCATTTACCGCTGATTGCAGGCACCGAAGTGGCGGTGGCCTTCGAGCAAGGCGACCCGGACCGGCCCTACATCGCCCATGCCCTGCACGACAGCCAGCATGTGGACCACGTTACCCTGCGCAACGACAAGCGCAACGTGTTGCGCACCCCGGCCAACAACAAACTGCGCATGGACGACACCCGCGGGCAGGAGCACCTCAAACTCAGCACCGAACACAGCGGCAAGAGCCAGCTCAACCTTGGCCATCTGGTGGATGCCGAGCGCCAGCCTCGCGGGGAGGGCGCGGAACTGCGCACCGATGGGCATGCCGCGATCCGTGGCGGCAAAGGCCTGTTTATCAGTGCCGACGCCCAGCGCCGCGCGCAGGGGCCAATGCTGGAGATGAACGCCGCCGTGGGCCGATTGCAGCAGGCCGGTGAGCAGTTGCAGGCGCTCTCGGTGGATGCCGAAGCCAGCCATGCCGATCCGGCGGATGTGCAGGCGCAACTGAATCTGCTGCAGAAAGACCTGGAACAGCTCAAATCGGCGGTACTGCTGCTCAGCGCCCCACAGGGCATCGCACTGACCAGCGGCCAGCATCTGCAACTAGCCGCTGAGCACAACCTGATGTTGAACGCCGGCGGGCAAGCCGATATCAGCGTGGTCAAGCGCCTGTTCATGGGTGTGGGACAGGGGCTAAGCGTGTTCGTGCGCAAGCTGGGCATCAAGCTGATTGCCAACCAAGGGCCGGTGAGCATCCAGGCACAGAACGACAAACTGGAGTTGATCGCACGCCATGGGCTGGAGATCAGCAGTACAGAGGACGAGATCCGCATTACGGCCAAGAAGAAAATCATCCTTAATGCGGGTGGCAGCTACATCACCTTGGACCCGTTCAGCATCGAGTCGGGCACCGAAGGGGATTACATCGTCAAGTCGGCGAGCTACGAGTACGTAGTGGGGGCTGCCAAACAAGTAGCGCAGATGCCACAACTTCCCCCGGTGACTGAGTATGACGCTGACTCTTTGAGTTCGACGGTTTTCTCGGGATGACTTCTTTTCGTGACCAGGAGGGAGCGCACCATGGTTGATGGTGTTTTCAAACGGCTTGCCAATATATTTAGCCCCAGTGATTCGAAATCGGAGGGTTCGCAGGAGCCGCTCTATTTGACGCCGGATGGAAAGCGGCTCCGAAATATGGGGCCAGTGACTGCCAAGTTGCGACCTGAGGCAATAAAAAATTGGAGCCACCCGTTCAAGGAAAAGAGCAATCCGCTAGAGCAACTAACGCAGCTGGCCAATGCAGCGTCGGGTTCATACCCGCTGGGAGTGGGCGGTCTTTGGCATGGCGGTGTGCATTTTGACAGCGGTACGTTGAGCAGTTTAGATAAAGCCAGTGTGCACTGTATCGCCGACGGTGAGGTGGTGGCCTACTGTATTGATCGGAACTCAGCAAAAACAGTTTATGTCGTCAATAAACTGCATTTGATGAAGCCTTACTCTCGTAACTTTGTACTCGTCCGTCACCGACTTGAGCCACCTGCGATTGAGGGAGAGACGGAGTCTCCTCCTCGCAGTCTATTTTTCTACAGTTTGTACATGCACTTGCAAGACGGGGCGACCTACGAAGGTGATTTAACCATTGACCGACCCTCCTTTTGGCCGGAGAGTAAAATTTGTTTCGTTCCGGAGACCGCGAAAGATGTAAGTACCGGAACTCCCGAACAGTATGGACTTAATGTTCGTCATCGAGCGCACCAAGGCAAAGTGCTCGGTTTTCTGCCGAGGGGAGCGCAGGTAACGATCAGCGGCGAGGGGGATTTTCGTAAACTGGGAAAGTTTTTGGGGCCAAGTCACCTGCTGAACAAGGATGGCTCGTTGCTTGGGTACATTGACTTCGACCGTCTGGAGTCGGTTGAGGGGGGAGAGTATCGCCTCAATAATCAGTTGAACGTCCATGTCGACGCGACACCTAAAAGTAAAACCATTGGCCAAAAGCTGCCAGCCGGAACTCAAGTCAAGGTCAGTGGTGAAGGTGAATTTCGAAAGTTGGAGCATGTCACTCAATACGTCTATTTCAAGTCGCTACAAAGTCTGCGTACGCCCCGATATGACTGCGTGAATGTGCTTGACGAGCCGATCCCGATCAAGGCCGGAGAACTAATCGGTCACATCGGGTGGTACCAGGACTATGCCGCTGATAAACCGGAAAAGAAGCTGCATCTCGAGGTTTTTAGCGAAGAGGATGTAGATCAATTCATTAGGGAGTGCCGCGAGTGGGCACCGAAGTTACCCGCCACGAGTAAGACTTGGTTGAAGTTGGTCAAGGGAACACCCGTGGTGGCCCATCAAGACCATTTCAGCACCAAGCAACTACCCACCTTAAGTACGGCCGACGCAGTAAGCGGTGGGGATTTATTGATTCCAAAAAGCCTACTTGATAGCTTGCCTACTGCAGAAAAAATTACAGTACCTGCAACGGAAGGGTGCAAGGCTTACAACTGGTATCGTCTTAATCAGCTTCTCAACGATACGGACAACAAGCTATTGAACGGCTGGGTGCGCGAGGAGGTGGGCGTTACCCCATGGGTCAGTCCATGGGAATGGCATGGCTATGCTGTCATCACGGACTATACCTCTGTTCCTGCCTTTATGGCGGCGTTCCTTCGATCACTTAAGCGTTTCACGGATCAGCAACTCCAACGCTATGGCGCGTTAGCTGATGCAGGGGACTCAGGGCAGATGAAGGAGCGGCTGTACGACATCATTGATCGTGATGGCAATAAGAAAATGACCGCCGAGGAAATACAAGCGGCAATTCAAATACCTGCTCACGCCCAGTCGATCTCGCGGTTAATTATCTGTTGCGAGAGCGAGTGGTATTACAAACCGCAAAAGTGGGATGGATTAGATGAGATGTTTGGTCATGGTGGCTCGACTCCCCATATTAATTGGTTGGCGGAGAAGGAGCGGATCAAACAGCTTAGTTGGTGGGATGAAGTGGCGGAGAAAGTTGGTTTGCCGGCTGATGGGAAGGTCTATCACTTGCACCCGATAGGTTTGATGGGGAGTTTTTACAACAGTTCCCCATGCATGCCTCTACGTGAGGCTATCGAGTTGGCGCTTAAAGTTAGCGGGGGATATGAGGGGCGTAGTGCGCTTGATTATCATGCGTTGGCAGATGATTTTGATAAGCAGGGGACATCATTTGGTCTGATTCAGTGGAATTTTGGACAAGGGACTCTTGGGCCGGTATTGCTTAAAATGCTCAGAAAAGATGGTGCTAAATTTGCTGATTGTTTTCCGGATGGAACGAATTACGAAACATTAAAAACCGCTATAGTGAATTCGGACAAGGAAGCTCAGTTGTCATGGGTAAGGAATATTCTTCGGACTAATAAGGCTGGCTGGAAGCAGTTATTTTTATCCTTGGGGGATGTTCCTGATTTTCAAGAGGTTCAGCTGCGTGCTGCTGCTGAGTATCACTCTAATGTGCTGGGTTGCATTAAGGAAATGCGACGCTTGTCTCCCGTGATCATGACTTCTGTTGATGTGATGTCTTATGTTGCTTTGTATGACTTATGTGTTCAGCAAGGTGGGTTTGATAAGGGGGATACACTTTCGAATATCGGCGTACGGGTGAAGGCTGAGAATCCTGGGACTCAAGAGGAGTTACTTCGGATATGCGTTCAAGAAAGAGCGAAGAGTGCGTCTAGTCGTTGGAAGGCAGATGCAATGAGTCGAAGGATGGGGATTATCGAAGGGTATCCGTATTTAGCTAGTGTTGGTGAGTATTCGACCAGGCGAGATAATAAAAATTTTCATCTTGTAGCAGATATAAGAGGAAGGCATGTCTGTGATATATAACGCTTTAGGGTTGATTGTATCTTCTGTGCTTTTCGGGACGGTGCCATTGGCAGTGTGGGCGCAGGAGCCTCATGTTTTAGATATTGAGGGTGAGGCTGTTTGTAATTTTTCAGGTGAGTGCTCTATGGATGTCGGCAGTGAAGGGAAGAATATCTTAGCGGCATGCGAGGCTCCGCGAGCATCCATATCTTGGAATCGCAAGGAAAAAGGTGTGTTTCTAATCGCGTGCGACTGTAAGTGTACTTCTCATGATAATACCGGTTGGTTGATTGGCGGGGCATCCGTGACCGGCGAGCGTGAAATCCAAAGGTTGTATCTTGGGAAGGAATTCACCGTAGAGGCATTGGGGAAAGATCCATCCAGTATTTTTGACATAATGGCTTCGCATCCTTTGTGTGAGAAAGTTGATGTTGTTAAATTGCGTGAAAGTGTATTTGTAACATTGCTAAAGCAGCCTACAAACAACCAGTCCGCCCCATATTGTTTTTTGCCCGCCTATATCATGAATTATAGGGGTTCTATGAAAATAAAAACGAATGATGTTGGAAGTCAATTCGGTAAACTTCTTCGCGTGGAAGATCTGGATTCAATTTCGCGCTCTGAGCTTCTGGAGTTCGTGGATGGGATCTGGATTAGTAAATAAATTTGTTTGGCTGATTAGTATTTTACATAGGAGTAATGCATGAAAGGAATCATCCGCATAGGTGACAAAACAACCGGCGAAGGCGAAGTCCTCTCCGGTTCCATCACCATGAAATTCGGCGGTATCGGCGTCGCCCGTGAAGGTGACCACGTGGACTGCCCAATCCCAGGCCATGGCCGTACTGAAATCTCCGAGGGTCACCCGGCCTTCCGTGACAATGGCATCCCGATTGCCTTTGAAGGGCACGCCTGTGCCTGCGGCTTTACGTTGATTTCATCGCTGCCTGTTGCAGGTGCCAGCTAGTCATGCCGGTCAGGATGGACCAGGTACCGGCTCTGGCGCTTCGGCCAGCCGGTCCTCGTATATGGCGGTGGCTTGGGCTGTTGATGCTGTTCCTGTTGTTGGGGGGAGGGCGCGCGCTGCTGTTCAGTACGGCACCGGTAAGCCAGCAGCCGCTTATGTTCTGGGATAAGTTCGGTTGGCAAACCCAGTATGCTTGGAAGTATAAGAAAGGTGGAAAATTAAAGCTGCTTCCGCGAACGCTTCATTTTGATGGGCATCACCATCATTTACATGTTGGTAAATACACTCCGAATGTAATTGAGGTCACGCAATGAAGAGCACGTTGTCGTGGGTATTGCTGGCGGGGTTGACTTTTTCGATGAGTTGTAGCGCTGCATTTCACGGCGTTGGTAACGATGTTTTATCCGAGGTGATTGCTGGCGAAGTATCGAGTGGGACGGGCGATGGCTTGTCAGCTATGCGCTGCTTGACTAGTTTGAAAGCTAATGAGACTGGGCGAAAAATATCAGAGTTAAGTGTGTTTCGGGAATTCAACCAGTATCCGCCCAGGCCTTTTTCTGTTTTGAGACCAAGAGACGTCAAACTACCTCTGAGTCAAATAAAGCTGGACAGTCAGTGCTTGACATATATGCCATTTGATTTTGATATTTTTGAAAGTGCTGAGTTAAGGAAAGGGCGGATTAATGATCTACATCCTATTTACTTGTGGGATGAAGAGTTTGGATTTGTTGTGATTTATATGCACAGAAGTTATGAGCGAAAAGATGGCGAGGGCGAGGCGGTAATATTTTCGGCTGTTATATATGATTCGTCTGGATAGGCTGGTGGTTATATAAAAGAAGTATCATCTTGGTATGAGTATGAAGGCTCGATTCGTATTCGTGATGCGAAGCTGGTAGGAGGTGAAGTTACTATTGGTGAAATTATTTTTGATCCGATTGAGCGGGACGTTGAGGGGCGCATTTTGAAATACGGTAATACGGGGGGCTTAAATAAAATACGGGGGTATTCGTGGACGCATGGCGGCTATAGAGAGCAATAGCGTTGAAAGGTGATGACATCTTTTCATAACCAGGAGCGAACACACCATGGCTGATGGCGTTTTCAAACGGCTTGCTAATATATTTAGTTCCAGTGACTCGCAAACTAAGGGGTCGCAGGTACCGCTCTATCCGACGTCTGATGGAAAGCCCGCCCGAAATCATCCGCCGGTGACTGCCCAGTTGCGACCTGAGGCAATAAAAAATTGGAGTCATCCCTTCAAGGATAAGAGCACTCCACTACAGCAACTAACGCAGTTGGCCAATGCGGCGGCGGGTTCATATCCACTGGGAGTGGGTGGGCTTTGGCATGGCGGCGTGCATTTTGATAACGGCACTGGAGTTCCGAAGGATGCCAGTGTGCGTTGTCTGGCCGATGGCGAGGTGGTGGCTTACCGTATTGATAAGAACTCAGCAAGAACAGTTTATATCGTCAATAAGCTGCATGTGATGAAGCCTTACTCCCGTAACTTTGTGTTGGTTCGTCACCGTCTTGAGCCACCAGCGATTGAGGGAGAGCCGAAGTCTCCTCCCAGTCTATTTTTCTACAGTTTGTACATGCATCTGCAAGACGGGACGGCCTACGAAGGCGATTTAACCATCGCCCGGCCAGCCTTTTGGCCGGAGAGTACAGTTCGTTTCGTCCCGGAGACCGCTAAAGATGTTCGCGCTGGGCCTTCCGAGCAGCACGGCCTTAATGTGCGTAATCGGTCGCACCAAGGCAAAGTACTTGATCTTCTGCCGCGAGGAGCAGAAGTGATAGTCAGCGGCGAAGGTGATTTCCGTAAACTGGAAAATTCTGTAGGGCCAAATTACCTACAGAACCAAGATGGCTCGTTGCTTGGGTATCTTGATTTCGACCGCCTGGAGTCGATTGAGGGGGGAGAGTATCGCCTCAAGAATGACTTGAACGTCCATGTCGACGCGACGGCTCAAAGTAAAACCATTGGTCAAAAGTTACCGGCCGGAACGCAAGTCAAGATCAGCGGTGAGGGTAAATTTCGAAAGCTGGAGCACGTCACTCAGTACGTCTATTTTAAGTCGTTACAAAGTCTGCGTACCCCCCAATATGACCGCGTGAGTGTGCTTGATGAGCCGATTCCGATCAAGGCCGGAGAGCTAATCGGTCACATCGGGTGGTACCAGAACTATGCCGCTGATAAGCCCGAAAAGAAGCTGCATCTCGAGGTGTTTAGCGAAGAGGATATGGAGAAATTCATCAAGGATTGCCAATGTTGGGCGAAGAATCTGCCCGACACGAGTAAAACTTGGTTGAAGCTTGTCAAGGGCACTCCTGTGGTGGCCCATCAAGACCATTTCAGCACCAAACAACTACCCACCTTAAGTACGGCCGACGCAGTAAGCGGTGCGGATTTATTGATCCCAAAAAGCCTACTTGATAGCTTGCCTACTGCAGAAAAAATTACAGTACCTGCAACTGCAGGGCACAAGGCTTACAACTGGTATCGCCTTAATCAGCTTCTCAACGATGCCGACAACAAGCTATTGAGTGGCTGGGTGTGCGAGGAAGTGGGCATTACCCCGTGGGTCAGTCCATGGGAATGGCAAGGCTATGCTGTCATCACGGATTATACCTCTGCTCCCGCCTTTATGGCGGCGTTCCTTCGATCACTTAAGCGTTTCACGGATCAGCAACTCCAACGCTATGGCGCGTTAGCTGATGCTGGGGACTCAGGGCCGATAAAGGAGCGGCTATGCCACATCATTGATCGTGATGGCAATAAGAAAATGACCGCTGAGGAAATACAAGCGGCAATTCGAATACCTGCTCAGGCCCAATCAATCTCGCAGCTAATTATATGTTGCGAAAGTGAGTGGTATTACAAGCCGCAGAAGTGGGATGGGTTGGATGAGATGTTTGGTCACGGCGGTTCGACTCCGCATACTAATTGGCTGGCGGAGAAGGAACGGATTAAACAGCTGAGTTGGTGGGAGGAAGTTGCGGATAGGGTTGGTTTGCCAGCAGATGGGAAGGTGCATCACTTACATGCTATCGGCTTGCTGGGGAATTTTTATGCAGCAGTGGAATGGGGGCGGCTGACCGTGCGAAGTGGGCAAGTTACATTTGATGCTGAGGGTAATGATTTGGCTGATAGTTTATATTTTAGCCGGAAGTTGCATTGGCCTGCCGGTAAGTCGGGGGTTACACTCGGGCGTGGTTATGATATGCGACATCGAACTAGGTCTCAAGTTTATTCACAGCTAATTGAGGCCGGTTTTGATAGTGCGGCTGCGGAAAATTTTTCTTTAGGTGCGACACTTTCTGGGCCAAGTGCTCAAGCTTTTGTGAAGCAGAATCGCGATGTTTTTGGGGCGATTTCTCATCAGGAGCAAATAGTTCTGTTTGAGGAGGTTTTGTACCCTGCATACGAGGCTGCGGCCGTACGAAGATATGAATCAGTGGCAGTTCAAAATTCGCCAAAATGGAATGAATTGAATGAAAGGATTAGAGACGTTGCGGTGGATTTTACATATCATCAAGGAAGTATATGGTCTAGGCAGTTGCCTTATTTTTCAGGAAATGATCCGGAGTCGCTGGCACGTTATATTGAGGAGACTCCGGAGTTGGCGCAGTACGAAAAGGGGCGACAAAGAGCTCGTTATCTAAGGGGAGGCAAATAGAAATGAAAAGTGGATGGTCTTTTTTCTTAACCTGCGTTCTCGCTGTCGTCTTTGCTTCGGCTAAAGCGAGGGGCGGGGAGGGGGCAAAAGCTGGCCTCGATATTACTTGGACTGGTGAATATTCTAAGGATAGCAGTTTTTGCACTTATGTCGGGTCGGAAGAGAGTTGCTCGAATAGCTTTAGAGATACCTTGAAAGTCAGGAAGAA
This sequence comes from Pseudomonas sp. WS 5010, assembly GCF_012985565.1. Taxonomy (NCBI): domain Bacteria; kingdom Pseudomonadati; phylum Pseudomonadota; class Gammaproteobacteria; order Pseudomonadales; family Pseudomonadaceae; genus Pseudomonas; species Pseudomonas sp. WS 5010. The sequence continues at coordinate 74,808 of NZ_JAAQWQ010000002.1, forward strand.
TTCGTCTGGTTATTTTGTTGAGCTTTATAGTACTCAAGCCGACCAGCATGTTTGTTCCCTTGCTTTTCAGATGGCTGTTAAAGGTGGTGCGTTAGAGTATGATTCAAAGTTTGGTCTGGTGCTTATAGAAAAAAAATACGATCTATTGAAAGTGTCTTCGGGTGGCGTTGACCCGACCGCGCTTGGGTTGGGAGTATGTGGGGCTCATGCGGATATTGATGGTCTGGAATTTCCAATTTCCAGCCGGGTTGCGGGCCATTGATTTGGCTAGCGCGCTTAAGTGCGTCTGGTTTTCTAGTTGAAAACGTAGTTTTCTTTTTTGCAATGTTATGGGCTGGCCCAATATGGGCAATGCCGGAAAAAATTTGTGACGGCGGCGTCGCATTATTTCAGTGTCAAGTTGATGGAGGAAGATACCTGGCACTCTGTCCAAACTATGTGGATGGGGCGTTGGCTGGGGTTCAGTACCGCTTTGGTCGAGAAAAAAATATAGAGCTTGTTTTTCCTGAGGCAGGTTTTGTTTTTGATGCTTTCAAGTCAAACCACTTTGTTCGCTATCAGGTTGACTACAAGGTGATTAAATTTCAAATCGGCTCTTATGTGTATGGTCTTTATAGTAACTACGATGGTGAAGGTGTTGGAAGTGGTGCGAGAAGTGCAGGAGTAGTGGTTTCTGATACATCTAAAGGTTCGGCTGTACAAGTGTCATGTGAAAAAATATATGTAGACGATCTTGAGAAAGTGATTCCCCACTTGGAGTGTGATGTTGACGATGCTTTGGGGTGTGTAACCAAATGATTTGGTGTTTAAACGTGGGGTGTATAAATTCGTGGAGGTGGTGTTAAGTATAAGTTTTCTTTTTAACTTTGCGAGTGTGTTGGGTCTAAATTTTGCGCTCCAAGGTTATTGTTTTATTGGTCTTTTAAAGAGGTGTATTGCATGAAAGGCATCATCCGCATAGGCGACAAAACAACCGGCGAAGGCGAAGTCCTCTCCGGTTCCATCACCATGAAATTCGGCGGTATCGGCGTCGCCCGTGAAGGTGACCCCGTGGACTGCCCAATCCCAGGCCATGGCCGTACTGAAATTTCCGAGGGCCACCCGGTCTTCCGTGACAACGGCATCCCGATAGCCTTTGAAGGGCACGCCTGTGCGTGTGGCTGTACGTTGATTTCATCGCTGCCCGTTGCAGGTGCCAGCTAACCATGCCGGTCAGGATGGATCAGGTGCCGGCCCTGGCGCTTCGGCCGGCCCGTCCTCGTATGTGGCGGTGGCTTGGTCTGTTGGTGCTCGTCCTGTTGTTGGGAGGAGGGGGTGCGTTGCTGTTCAGTACGGCACCGGTAAGCCAGCAGCCGCCTATGTTCTGGGGATTGGCCTTGGGCATCCCGTTTCTGGGCTGGTGTGTGCTGAGTTCCGCAAGGGTGCTGCTGTATCTCGGCCAGCAACATGCGGCGGATGGTTGGGATGAGGCCCGTGAGCACGATTTGATGCAGAGAGTCCGTCAAGGGCGACATGCCCTGGATGTACTGAGCGTAAGTCTGCATACCGCCTTGCGCAAACCGGACGAAAGCCCTGCAGCACAACTGGATGCGTTGCTCGGGGGTATCAAAGCCCTAAAGGCGCAACCATCCCGTCGGGACAACGTAACGCTACGTCACAGCCGTTTGGCTGGCGATGTAAATGAAGATCCCGAGCCTGCATTGCTGCGCACGCTGGGGCAGTTGTTTTCCGAATTGGCGCCGTCCTTAAAAAAGCAGTTACCCGGTGAAACGCCGCTGGCAGTGTTGCTGGAGGTCGAGAGCGGCTTGCTGGATCGCGCATGGGACCGTGTATGGCAACAGGCTTTGCGTAATTCGGGTATCCGTCAGACGTTCGTCGCCTTGGAGGGGCGTGGTTTGCCCGCGCTGGACCAGTGGCTCGATGAGCGTAGCGACGATCAGGCACTGCTGCTGGTGATTGCAGTGCACTTCGCACCGAAGCAGCCCGAGGCAACAGGGGAGGTGGTTGTGGGGTTGCTGCTTGGCAACCGTTTGACGCAAACGACTTTGCCTCCTGTGGCTGTTCTGCATCGCCCGGAGCTTGAACAGCAACCATCGACTGAAGCGTTGCACTACGCCGTGACGCAAGCCTTGAACTGGGGACCGGTGGATGCGAAATCGGTGCGCCATGTTTGGCGGGCAGGAATAGATGCTCAACGTCATGCGGCGATAAACGCCGTACTGGGTGAGGCGCCCATGTCGGTGACGCGTGACCAAGGAATCCAGGACTTGGACATATCGCTGGGCTACTCAGGCAAAGCCGCACCGTGGCTGGCCATTGCCGCTGCAACACAAACCATGCAGGGCGGCGCTGGGCCGCAGTTTATTTTCAGCGGGAGCGGCTGCACTGATGCAGGGCTCTGGAGCACAGCGATGACGCCTGTGCTGCCGCTTTCGAAATAGGGATCTCGAATGCAGTTTCGACGCATTGTAGGCTTCTGGGTGCTGGCTGGCATGCTGTTGTTGGCTGGCACGCTGCTGGGGGTGATGGTATGGCGCTACCCGGACTGGTTGGGTATTCAGCCTGGCAGCGAACGCCAGTCCTTTTGGCTGCTGGCGATCGCTGCAACCACGTTGATAGTGGTGCTGTTTCTGCTGGGTTACCACTTGCTGGGCCGTGAGCTGGGGCGTTCGGCGTATCGCAAGCAGGACGCAAAGAACCTCCAGCCGCAAGCGGCCCGTCCTAAACCTCACGTTGCTCAGGTTGCGCAAAGTGCCGTTCCCAATGGTGCTTATCTTCGAGAACGCTATGGCTTCTTCTGGCGGCGCAAAGTTCGACTCTTATTGGTGGTCGGTGAGCCTGAGCAGATTGAGGCGATTGCCCCAGGGTTGAGCGAGCAGCGTTGGCTGGAAGGGCAAAACACCGTGCTGCTGTGGGCCGGCAGCGTCCAAGGTGACCCCCAAGAGTCGTTGCTTTTGCAGTGGCGTGGGCGTGCGCTCAATGGGGTGGTATGGGCATTGAGCAAAGACCAATGCACCGATGCAGCCGCCATGAGCGCCGGTGCCCGTCGCCTGCAAACCCTGGCCCGTGCGTTGCGTTGGCAGTTGCCGTTGCACCTATGGCAGGTGGGCGACAGCGCATGGTCTCAGGAGGAGCGCGATAGCCAGCCTGTGGGCTGCCTGCTGCCGTCACGTGTCACCCCCCTGATTCTAGAAAACAGTCTGAATAGTTTGCTCGGCCCTTTGCGCCGCGCGGGCCTGGCGCCGGGCCAGGTGCTCAAGGTCTCCGGCGGTGCGCCCCAGGCCTTTACGCCGGGCGCGGTGATCACCGGCCTGACGACCAAGGCCGCCCGTGACCAGAGCTTTGAAGCCACCTTCCAGGCCATGCCCTATTCAGAAACGGTGTGCTTTCGTCCAGAACTGAAGGAAAAACCGCAAATCGCCGGCACCGTCCCAGCCCGTGTCACCAGCCCACAGGCCAACGACCCCTACGCCCATATCGACCTGGAAGGGCGCTACCGGGTGAATTTCCTGTTCGATCGCGACAGCTGGAAGGCCGGTGAAGAAAGCGTGTGGCTACGCCTGGCCCGGCCCTACGCCGGCGACACCCACGGCCTGCATTTACCGCTGATTGCCGGCACCGAGGTAGCCATCGCTTTCGAGCAGGGCGAAGCCACCCTAAAGGACCTCGATTGATGCGGCGAATCCTCTTGTTGTCAACGCTGCTGCTCACGGTCTGGGAAACCAGCGGAGCCTCCACTTTTTTGAACAAGGAACCTAGCGTGAACCCGCTTAATGAGATTAAGGAAAACCTAGCCTTCAACTGCATTCATGACAATATTCCCGCGTCGTCTGCTGAGGCTGATGTGCTGTTCCAGTACGCTCGCTGGTTACAAAAAAACAACCAGCTGAAGCAGGATAAAACTGTCAATGCCGAGATCGCGCGCCTATATCGCATCGCTGCAGAGAATGGCCATTTCAAAGCCAACATCAATCTGCAGAATGGTTCCATGCGAGGTGATTTCACGCTCAGCGGCGAGGAGCATTTACGGCTGAGCCAGCAATTGATTGATGTGGATGTTGCGACGGGGTACTACTTTATCGGTCTCTTCCTGAAAAATGGCTCAGCCGGACTTAACCAAGATGTAGCTATGTCATTGCGCTACTTCCGAAAAGCGGCTGACCAGGGCAATGCCCAAGCTCAGTACTATGTTGGCGAAAAACTTGAGCCTATCGATATTGCCCCAAAGATTGCGCTCCAGATGTATCGCTGTGCTGCCGAGCAGGGTGACGGAAAAGCAGCTGTTGCTCTGGCTGTTTATTTTCAAGATGAGGGGGATTATCAAAACGCTCTAGAGTCATTCCAGCTAGGGGTGGTTGCTGGCAACAGTAACTCAGCATCCCATCTTTCAAAGGGGTTCCGTGTACAACCCACAGATGAATTGTATTACCTCGGTCAACCGGAGGACCTTGAACGTTCTGAGCGTTACGAGAAAATCTGGCGTGTGCTTGCAAGATATTCCTACGCTGACCCCAAAGTCCCAGAAATCAACGACATCGTCCCCTTGCCCCCGGCCAAACTGCCGCTATGGGACGGCAAGCTGCAATGGCTGGAAGCCCGCCTGGCCAATGTAGCGCCGCCAAAACCAACCGACGCGCTGATCAACAAACTGGCCCAAGCCAAGTTGCTTGAACCGGCCACCGGCAAACCCGTGCCGGGCTCACCCGCGTTCATCAAGGCCAGCAGCCCCGCACCGACCTGCCAAAGCGGCCAGGCCTGCCCGCATACCGGTTACTGGCAAGCCTCGCGCCTCACCGACGCCTCGCAAGCCAGCTTGCAGGGCGGCACGATCCGCCATTTTGAAGAGGGTGAAATCCTGCCGTTGCAAAATGTCGAGCGTCACCATCGCCGCTTCCTGCGAACCGACACCACAACGGTCGAGGACGAAATTGTTGAGTGGAGGCTGCTCGGATGACGCCCGGATATCTGATTGTCGGATTGCCCCTCGATGGGTCGGTGTCCCTGATGTGTACGGAAAATGGAGGGCCTGAATGAGCCTACGCACCTTAATCGCCCGCTGCCTCGGCGAGCGCGACGCGTTGTCCGTCGCCCGCGAACAGGCCGCCCAATGGCAACCCTGGTTGCAGCCCATCAGCACCGACTCCCCCGTCGGCGAAGACCCCGGCTACGACGATGACTTCCAGCGCATGCGCGAAGAGGTCAACAAGCTCTCGGGCGCCGATGCCGAGCAAGTCGCCCAACTGGCGCAGAAGCTGTTGACCCACAGCTGCAAGGACCTGCGCGTTGCCACCTATTACCTGTGGGCACGCTTGCACAAGGACGGCGAAGTCGGCCTGGCCGATGGTCTCAGCCTGCTGGCGGCGTTGGTGGAACGCTTTGCCGATGCGGTGCTGCCTATCCGCCCCAACAGCCGCAAAATGGCCCTGGAATGGTTGGCCGGTGGCAAGGTGCTCGACACGCTGTCGCTGTACCCGGAAGTGGTCAAGGCCGAGGCCGAGCGCACCGCCGCAGCACTGGCCTGGCTGGAGCGCGGACTGAATGTGTGGCCGCAGGAGCAACGCCCTGATTTGGCGCCATTGTATGCCGCCTTGTCCGCGAGGCTGGCGCAGTCCGGCGGCATGGACGCGTTGGTGCCGCAGAACACCGCCAGCCATGAGTCAACTGCGCATGCGCCAGCGCCGCAGATCAAGTCCGGGCGTGATCTATTGGACAGCGGTCGGGCATTGGCGGGCTACCTGCGTGAGCAACCTCTGGGTTGGCTGGCGGCTCATCGGTTGATGAAGAGCTTGCGTTGGGACACCGTGCATCAGACACCCCCGCAGGAGGCTAACGGCAACACGCGTTTGGCGCCGCCGCGCGGTGAATACCGGGCACAGCTCAAACGTTTGTACCTGCAACAGAACTGGTCGGAGTTGATCGAGCAGGTCGAGCGGATCTATGCGGAGGGCGTGAACCATTTCTGGCTGGACCTGCAGTGGTTCTTGTATCAGGCCCTGAGCAAACAACCCACGCCGCAGGATCGCTGGGCCGATATCGCCAAGCGTGACCTGGGCATGTTCCTTGAACGCCTGCCGGGTCTGGAGGTGCTGTGCTGGAGCGACGGCAGCCCGTTTGCCGACGAAACCACCCGCGAGTGGATCGCCCAGCACGTCAGCGGCAACCAGCCCCAGCAATGGTTGCCCGTACCCTCGGCGGCACCGGCCACTGGCGATACCGACATCCTGTCCCTGGAAGGCGAGGCCGTGGCCCAGGCTGACAGCGACGGCGTGGATCAGGCACTGGCCTGGCTGGCCGCACGCCCCGGTATCCACACCGGGCGCCAACGCTGGTTGCTGCGCCTGTTGATGGCGCGGGTGGCCGAGCAGTACAGCAAGAGCGACCTGGCCATCCATCTGTTGGCCGAACTGGACGCCACGGCGCAACGTCACGCCTTGGCCGAGTGGGAGCCCGAGCTGAATTTCGAGGTCAAAGCGCGGCTGCTCAAACTGCTGCGGGTGAAAGCCCAGCGCAATGACGCCGACAAACCCACCCTGGCGCGGCGCATGGAAGCTTTGCTGGCGGCGTTGGTAGCCATCGATCCGGTACGCGCCGCAGTGCTTTGCGGCTAACCCTCCTACATCAGGATTCTTTCTGTGAACATGGACAATCTGACACTGCGCTACTTCGATGCCGAAATGCGCTACCTGCGCGAGGCCGGCAAGGAGTTCGCGGACGCGTTCCCGGATCGGGCGGCGCAGCTCAATCTGGACAAACCGGGAGCGCAGGATCCCTATGTGGAGCGCCTGTTCGAGGGCTTCGCATTCTTGATGGGCCGCTTGCGCGAAAAACTCGACGACGACCTGCCGGAACTGACCGAAGGCCTGGTCAGCCTGCTGTGGCCGCATTACCTGCGCACCATTCCATCGCTGTCGGTGGTTGAACTGGTGCCTGAACTGACGCAGATGAAACGTAGCGAGTTGATCACTCAGGGGTTTGAGGTGCTGTCGCAGCCGATCGGCCCGCAACGCACCCGTTGCCGTTACACCACCACCCAGGACTTGACCCTGCGACCGCTGGCGCTGGAATCGGTGGCGCGCGGTCATGAAATGGATGGTCGCTCGGTGTTGCGGCTGCGCTTTGCCTGTGGGGCGTTGACTGACTGGAGCCTGATCGACCTCAGCCGTTTGCCGCTATACCTGAATGCCGATACGCCGCTGGCCAGCGCGTTGCATCAGGCGCTGACCCTGAATGCACAAGCGATGTATGTGCGCTGGCCCGGCCAGACCGAGCGCCAGCCACTGACCGCGCATTTTGCGCCCAAGGGCTTTGCCGATGAAGACCGGCTGTGGCCAAAGGGCGACAGCGCCTTCAGCGGTTACCAGTTGCTGTTGGAATATTTCAGTTTCCGTGAAAAATTCATGTTCGTGACCTTGTGCGGCCTGGAGCAGTTGAAGATTGCGCCTGGCACGGCCTGGTTCGAACTTGAAGTGGTGTTGCGTGAACCCTGGCCAGCCAACTTCGACTTGAGCAGCGAGCACATCCGCCTGCACGCGGTACCGGTGATCAATCTGTTTGCGCTGGAGGCCGACCCGCTGACCCTGGCGCCCTTGCAAACCGACTACTTGCTACGCCCGATGCGATTGCAGGACGGCCATACAGAGATCTATTCGGTGGACCGGGTCACTGCGTCGAGGAACGCCGAGCGCCAGGACTACGTGCCGTTCACCAGCTTTCGTCACAAGGGCGGCATGCTGCGCTTTGATGCCCCAGAACGCTACTTCCATACACGCCTGAAGCGCGCAGCGAATGGTTTGCATGACACCTGGTTGATCCTCGGCGGCGAGGGTTTTGACAAGGACCGCCTGCGCGAGCGTGAAAGCCTGTCATTGCGCTTGACCGGCACCCACGGCCAGTTGCCGCGCAAGGCACTGCAAAGCACCTTGCTCGATACGGTGGTGCAGTCCACCCAGGCCGGTTTGCGCGTGCGCAATCTGTGTGCGCCGACCTTGCCGTGTTACCCGCCGAACCGCGACCGCTTTCACTGGCGGGTGCTCAGTCACCTGGGCTCGAACTTCTTACCGATGCTCGACAACGCCGAGGTGCTGCGCGGCACCTTGGCGCTGTACGACTGGACCGGCAGTGAACTGAATCGCCGTCGTTTGGCGGCGATCGTCGAGGTCAAACATCATTTGGTGCAGCGTTTCGAGAAGGGCTTTCTGCTGCGTGGGGTGGATATCGAAATCACCCTGGATGCCAATGGCTTTTCGGGGGAGGGCGACATCAGCCTGTTCGGCGAGATGCTCAATCGCTTCTTCTCCTTGTATGCCGACATTCATCTGTACACCCAGCTCACGCTGATCCTGCAACCTACTGGAAAGTGCCTGCGATGGAACGAGAACCACAGTCAGCGTATTCCCGGCTGAAAGCCGGCGGCCTGCTCGACGCCCTGCAGGACCAAGTAGCCGAGGCTAACCTGTACCGCTTTTGCCAGTTGCTGGAGCAGGCTCTGCCCGGTCATCCGCCTTTGGGCAGTACCGCGCACCCGGCTGATGATGCGGTGCGCTTTCGGCCTGATCCGGGTATGGGCTTTCCAGCCAGCGAGTTGAAGTCGATTGAAACCGATGTCGCTCATCCGGAACGGCCGGCGACAGTACGCACTCGTCTGCTCGGGTTGTACGGCGTCGACTCGCCGATGCCGACGGTGTTTTTGGATGACATCGCGCAGCGCCGGGAAGGGCATGAAGCGTTGGAAGCCTTCCTGGATATTTTCAACCACCGGATCTTCACCCAGTTCTACCGGATCTGGCGCAAGTATTCCTACCCGGCGACTTTCGAAGCAGGCGGCACCGATGCCACCTCGCAATGCCTGTTGGGGCTGATCGGCTTAGGGATTCCTGGCACCGCCCAGCAGATCGCCACGCCGGTCTCGCGTTTTCTGGCCCTGCTCAGTGTGATGCGCCTGCCCACACGTAATGCCGAGGGCATCACCGCGCTGGTCAAGTTACTGGCGCCCAACACCCAGGCGCAGGTGACCCCGCATTGGCCACAAAAAATTGCGTTGGAACATCCGGCCAGCCTTTCCCGCCAACGTCCAGTGAGCTTGTCCCAGGGGACGCCGTTGGGCAGCGTTGGCCTTGATGCCAACAGCCAACTGCGGCTGACGCTCTACACAGAAGACACGCAGGAAGCCATCGGCTGGTTGCCCGGTGGTGAGTTGTACAGCGATCTGCTGGTGCTGCTGCGCGTGTACCTCGGGTGGCGCTGCACGGCGAAACTGCAGTTGTCATTGCCAGTGCACAGCCTGCCCGCACCGGTGCTGGGGCAAGCCCCTATTCGGTTGGGCATGACCGGGGTGCTGGGTTTGGGAAGCGATGCTTGGCAGGTGGCCGAACACGACACTCTCACGATCAACCTGGGCCGCTACCAAGGCCTTTCGATTAATCCCCACAATAGGGAAACACAGCATGTTGCGTACCGTTTTTAGTCTGGTGATATTCGCGGCTCTCGGCGGGTGTGGTCTGGCCCAGACCGTTGCGGATGGCACGGCATCCACTACCAAGGCGATCTTCTACAAGCAGGTGAAAACCCTGCATCTGGATTTCAGTGCACGCGCGGCGTTGAACACCTCTGCCACGGACATGAGCGCCTTGTCGGTGCCGACCCTGGTGCGGGTGTATCAATTGCGCGACAGCAAGGCGGTAGAGCAGGCCACCTACGACGGGCTGCTGGGCGATGACAATCAACTGCTGGCGAGCGCGTTGTTGGACAAACGCTCGGTGGTGGTGAAGCCCGAGGAAGGCGCGCAGTTGAATGTGCCGATGGACAAGGACGCGCAGTTCGTCACGGTGGTGGCGTTGTTTCGCAGCCCTGATACCCAGTTGAACACCTGGCGCCTGACGTTGACCCGTGATGACCTGGACCCGGATCGGGCTCGGGTCATCGAGCTGGGGGATAATCGCTTGACCCTGCGGCCCTTGGCAAAGGACTGAACCATGACCGAGTACAACCCCTCGCTGTACGAAATGCTGCTGCAAAATTTCGACGGTGAGTTGGATCTGCATCAGGTCAGTGAGGAAGACCAGCACGCCCTCTCGGTGCTGGACAACCTGCAGCGGATCCTCAACAGCCGCGCCGGTGCGCTCAGCCATCTGCCCGATTACGGGCTGCCGGACATGGGCCTGATCCTGCAGGGATTGCCCGCCACGGCCCATGGCTTGATCGGCACCATGACCGCCACCCTGCTCAAGTACGAACCGCGTCTGGCAGCGGTCTCCATCGAACTGCAGCCCCAGACGCTGCCGGGGCATCTGGAGTATGCCCTGGACGCGCAACTCAAAGATGGGCAGCACATGAGCTTCGGCACCACCCTGGCGCCCGAGGGCAAAGTGCTGGTGCGTCACTTGAAGCGACAGCACTACCTGACCAAGCCTTGAACCTAGAACGGAAGGGAAGCCAATGACGGCGTTGTTTGAGATGCGTATTCGAGTCGGCGGTGATCCGCGCGGCTTCAGTGAATTTACGGTATTGCGTGAGGAATTGGCCAAGCTCAGCCATCCTGCTTGCCCGGATGTGGACTGGGCCAAGGTGGAGCAAAGCTGCCTGGCGCTGTTCCAACATAATGGCGCCGACCTTCAAACCGCATGTTTTTACACCTTGGCATGCGGTCAGCGTCATGGGCTGGAGGGCATCACCCAGGGCGTGGTGTTGCTGGAAGCCCTGAGCCGCGAGTGGGCACGCCTGTGGCCGCCGATGGCGTCGGTGCGTCCGGACCTGCTGGGGTGGTTGTTCGATCAGTTGCAACCGCTGATGCGCAGCATGGCGATGACCGCCCACAGTGTGTCCGCGTTGGTTCAACTGGACACCGAGCTGGCACGTTTGCATGCGCGTTTACTTTCTCAGGCGGCGAATCCTCTGCAGACATTGCAGGCTCTGCGCTACCAGGTGGGCAGCCTTATCCAGCGCCTTGAACAGCGCTATGCATCGGGCGAAATAGTGCTGGATCCCGTTAGAGTGATGACACCGACATTGGTGAAACCTGTGGTGATCATGCCTCCCCCTGACGTGGAGCCACGCAGGCGGCGTCTGGCCTTGTGGCTGTTTGCCGGGATGCTGATTATCGCCTTGCTCGCGGGACTTGGTTGGCAGATATGGCTGACAAATCAAGACCGTCCACCCCTCATGCCCGAACCCGTGCGATTGGACAGCCTGTCGCTGTTCGATGCCGGCAGCGCAATCCTGAAGCCAGGCTCGACCAAAGTACTGATCAATGCCCTGGTCGGTATCAAAGCCCAACCGGGCTGGCTGATCGTGATCGCAGGGCATACCGATGCGACCGGACCTGTGGAACAAAACCTGGCCCTGTCCCACGCCCGCGCCTCAGCCGTGCGCGACTGGATGCAGCAGATGGGCGACATCGCCGACAGTTGTTTCGCGGTGCAGGGCTTGGCGGCCAAACAGCCTATCGCCAGCAATGCGACCGAGGCCGGACGTACCGTTAATCGGCGTGTGGATATCCAACTGGTACCGCAGGTGGGTGCCTGTGAGCAGACCGCATTGGCGGGGGAAAGTGGTCGATCATAAAGTGCCGACCCAAGTGTTCACCTGCAAGGCGAGCTCCTTTCCTTTCAGCGCGCAATGGCTCTTGGCTGTGGCCGAGGCCACCCGAACCGCATTACCCTGCCCAAGCGTTAGCCCAACTTCGCAGGGGCAATACTTCAAGCAGCGCCCCCGGTTGGAGCGAGATCTGCGCAAAATCCCGCTCCGAAGGCTCACACCTTGACGTTACGCCCCGCCGGCAGCGCCACGATCAATTCAATCAGCAAAATCCCCACCAGCAACAACACCGGCAGGTTCCAGTCTCCACTGTGTTGATAGAGTGCCCCGACTACCAGGGGCCCCGCGACGGCAATCAGATAACCCACCGTTTGCGCCATGGCCGAAATACGCGTGGCGGTGTCGATGCTGGCGGCCTTGGCAACGAACAGGAACGTCCCCAGAGAAAGCCCGGCACCTTGCCCGAAGCCGAGCACACCGGCCCACACGATGGCGCTGGGCAAAGGCGCATACATCAACCCCAGTGTTCCGGCCAGGCACAACAGGATGACTGAAGTGATGTGCGGGCGATGGTCCTGGGTGCGCGCAGCCAGCAAAGGCGTGAAAAAACTGGCGACCATCAGGCTCAGTTGCGAGACCGAGAAAATCAGCGCCGCAGTAGCCACATCGGTGCCACGGTCCCTGAGTAGGGTGGGCATCCACGGCAGAAACACGAACAGGTTCAGCACTTGCAGTCCGAAAAACAGCGTGATTGCCCAGGCCGTGGGGTTGCGATAAACGTTAACGCTCGGCCCGCTATGACCGCTGCCCAACCCATGGTGCGCGGCGTGCCGCAACTGTGGCAACCACAGTAACAAGGCCAGCAAGGCCGGGACGGCCCAGAGCCCGAGGGCGTGGAACGCCGAGGCGCGATCAGCCCCCAGCCATTGGAACAGCGGCAGCGAAACGCTGGCACCCAGTACCGCACCGGCTCCAAGCATCAATGCATAGATCCCCATCACCATACCCATGCGTTGCGGACCGAAGCGTTTTCGTGCGAGCACGGGCATGATCACGTTCATCACGGCAATACCCACACTGCCCACTACGGTGCCCACGATCAGCCCGGACTCACCCAGCCCGCGAACGCTGCAACCGATGCTCAGCAGGATCAGCGCGAAAAACAGCGCACGCTCCTCTCCCAGCCAGTGTCGCAACCTTACGCCGGCCATGGAGAACAGACCCAGCAGTGCCAGAGGTAAGGTCGTCACCAGCAAGGTGGAGGTAAAGCCAAGTTGCAGGTTCTCCAACAATGGGCCAACTGTTGTGAAGATCAGCCGCAGGTTCAGCGACACCAGGATAAAACCCACCCACAGCAGCCATGATTGCGCCGCGGTGGTATTGACTTGAGGTGAAACGGTTGAGGTGTCCATCACTGTTCCAACTCCACCAGGACCAGGCTCTTGAGGTGGCCCGCGCAGGCTTCTTGCAACGCCAGCGGTGCCTGGTCCAGGCCTTTGACCAATGTGTGGGCAATCCGAATACCGCTGCCGCGCTGCCACAGCGCCAGTTGCCGGATCCAGGCGTCAAACATTTCTGGTGCCTCTTCGTCGGCACTGAAACCGCGTATCGTCACGCCCTTGAGAATCAGCTGGAAGGTGTCGAGCTCCACCGGTGCCTTCAGGGTTGCGCTGTGGGGGTTCAGTTCCGCTGACACTGCACCGAGCAATACACAACGTGCACCGTGCCGGGCGATCTCCAGCGCGGCCGCCAGTTGTTCGCCGCCGACCATGTCGACGATAACGTCAATACCCTCTGGAGCAACGCGGGCCAGTTGCTCGCGGATTGGCTCGCCTTCGCGTGTGACCACCGCGTCATAACCCAACTGCGCCTGCATCCAGCGGGCTTTCTCCTGGTTGCTGGTCGTGCCGATGACTCGCGTAGCACCCAGCAGTCGGGCGATTTGCCCGGCCATTGAGCCAATCGCGCCTGCACCGCTGGTGACAAAGACCGTATCGCCCGGACGCACTTGCACGCCCTTGACCAGCGCGGCAAAGGCGGTCCAGCCATGCCCGAGCCACGCGGCGGGGTCAACGACCGGGCTGTCGATGTACGTGCATTGTGCGACCGGCACCATTGCATAATCGCGCCACCCCAAAGGATGCATGACCAGGCTGCCGATGCTCAGATCAACGCCGGCGCCGACCTGTACCACCTCGCCAATGGCGCCATCGGCGAGCGTGTCGCCAGGCTTGAGTGGTGGAAAGGGAATGCCCTTTACCTCCTCGGCACCCGCTTCGGCCATCAAGCGGGTAGAGATAGAGACACGAAACCAGCGGTTGCGCACCAGTACTTGCCCGGGGCCGGGTGCTGCAAGCGCGGTTTCGACCACCGCAAAATGTTCGGCCTTGAGTGCGCGTGAGTTGTAACCGAGTAGTTTGACCTCGCGCGCTTTGAGTGTTTGTTCCGTCATGAACGGGCTCCTGCTGTATTCATTTGGAGGTTCCTGGGGCGGTGTAGCCGTTGAAGGTTGGAAACTACGAGATGCCAGAGGCCGCAAGGCGGGCAACGCTGATCGAGCGCCGGGCTCATTGCGCGGCGCCTGCGCGGCAGTTGGTCTATTTGGCGTTGAGCCCCACCATGCGGCGTATCAGGCTGGTGCTTTGGTGGTAGTCGTAGTCCAGCACCAGGCGATCGCGCAGCAGGGGCTCGCTGAGTGCGTGCTGCTCTTCAAACACCAACGCCCGTGTGGAGTGCTCACTGGCGGCCACGTCCCACACCAGATTCATCAGCAGGTTCTTCTCTCTGGCGCCCACGCTTTGCGTGTCAAGAAACCAGGAGAACTTCTGGCCAAAGGCGGCGTCGGCGGCCAAGTCTTTCTCGTTGAACCTGAGGATCAGGCCTTGTCCGCACAGCTCTCTGAGCAGATGCAGCACCCGGGGCAGTTTTTCCATGGCAAATACCCGTCCGGCGGCCAGTGCGTTGGGGCCAGGCAGCAGTATGTCGCCGTCGGACATCTCGGCCGTTTCGATGGACGCGATGCACATGCCTTTGAGTATTTCTGAAAACTGCACTATTTCGCTGACCCGCTGGCGAACCACCGCAATACCCTCAAGGCCCAGGACTTCCATGATCACCTTGGCCAGTCCGGCGTAAAGGTCCGCCTTGGTTTCCAGACGCACCAGCGTGTACCAATGGCTGTATGAGGTCCACAGGTTGAAGAAGCCGGCGTTGGCCAGTTCTGGGACGTTTGCCGCCATGATTCGCCAGCGTGGAATGAACACGTTATCGAATACCACCATCGCCTCGGCTTCTTCGCCTTTGGACGTGAGCGGGTGGTCGTAGGCGCTGGCGTGGGGCTGGGAGACAATCTCCCGGCAGAAAATCTTCACCCCCGGCGCATCGGCAGGGACGTAGGCCCAGAATGACTCGTCGGGCGCTGCGGGGTGCAAACTGCCGACAAATATTTCATTGGATTGCGGTGCTACCGTGCCCACGCCTTTGACGCCGCTGATCCAGATGCCCTCGGCGTTTTGCTTGTTGATCCGCATCACCGCACGATCGGGCGGCGGCAGGTTGAGGTCGGTGCCGTGGGTCCGTGCCCGATAGCCTTGAGGGTCAACAATGGCCTCGGACAAATACAGGCTGTTGCGCTCGGCGTAGTCATGGTAATCGGTGATGTTTTCTGCGTACTCGGGGCATTTTTTCCTGAATGTCGGCAGATGTCCCATCATGCCCACGGCGAAGCTGGCGATCATGTCCAGGCTACGGCAGTGGGTGCCCCAGGTTTTTTGCGCAACGTACATGATTGCGCGGCGTCGCGACGCCAAGTCTGCTTTGTTTCTGGGGGGCATATAGGCAGAAGAGGCCAGGTAACCGTCCGGGCGTACGTACGTCAGAATGTCGTCGTGTTTACCGCTGAACTGTTCCTCGTAGATTTCTGCAACTTGCGATATGCCGCCAGCCGTAGAGAAGTGTGTAGTCACATCTTCAACAACTTGGCCTTGATAAATAACAGTGCGGTCATCACGCAGTGAAGCTTTGAAGGATTCTGCACTTTTCAGATATTTACGCTTGTTTTGCAGATCTGGCATGGTAGCAACCTCAGTAATGTTCAACGTTGTTTGCGTAGGCTCTGGCCCGCTGTCTAGCGCTGGATCAAGGACAACGTTCTAGCGCCACTATAAGATTCAGATGGGAATTAATGTCGTTACAGACTTTGGCGATCCGGATTCTCTGTTTGGCATTTCGAGTACGCGTTGTTTCCCACCCGGACTCTTGTCTTGTTGACCGGGTGTCATGAATATTGAAGTTCGTGCAATGTGTTCGAAGTTGCAGCAACCCGGTATTTCAAAGCGTGTTTATTGCACTGTCCTACGGCTGTAGCCGGCGATGTTTCCAGCCTTCGGCGCAGCGGTCATAGCGCAGCCGCTCATGCATCCGCCCGCTGCCGTTGGCCCAGAACTCAATTGACTCAAGGCACAACTCGAACAGGCAATATCCGGGTGGGCGTGGCAGCGGGCCGCCGACTAGTGCCAGACGCTGGGCTTGCGCGCGCAACGACTCAATATCGATGAGTTCTTCACTCTGGCGCGAGGCCACCGACATGGGGTGGGTTGCATAGGGCCGACTCTGCCACTGTGCGTCGGCGCGCTCCGACGAAAGCTGCTCGGCGATACCATTGAAAATGATCTGCTGACTGGTTTCACGCCAATACAGCACCCCCGAGGCCCAGGGATTCTCCAGTAGTTCGCGCCCTTTCTGGCTGCCGGCATGGGTGGCGAACACCAGGCCACGCGTACTGATTTCGCTGATCACGATGATGCGTGTCGATGGCCGGCCCTGGCTGTCGGCGGTGGCCAGAGCCAGCGCCCGAGGTTCGCGGATGCCCACGCGGCGTGCACGCTCCAACCAGTTGGCCAGCACGACCATGGGATCGGCGGGCAGCGTCTGGTACTCGGGAAACGGCGCATCCAGCGTGCCGGTGAGAGACTCCGACATACCTTTGCCCAGCAGGGGCTTGCCTTGTAGTGAAGGGTTCATAGCACGATGGTCCCCCGGCCGAACGTGACGCCATTGCCCGATACTTCAACCCGAGTCAGTTGATCGGCCCGGCCCTCAGCCCTGGCGAACATCAGCGACGGCCGGCCGATTTCCACGCCCTGCAGAATCTCGATCTGCTGGCCGAACTCGATCTGGCCGTGGCGTGCCAGGTGAATTGCCAAGGGCCCGGCCGCAGAGCCGGTGGCGGCATCCTCGACCACGCCATAGGCCGGTGAGAACATCCGGCTGCGCCACTGCCGCCCTGCGCCGGCAAAGCAGTTGATGGCCATGTCATGGAAGCTGGCAAGGGCACGATGGTCGGGGTGCAGCGCTGACAGCGCGGCAATATCCGGCAAGCCGACAAACACATGGCGCGGGCCGTTGTGATAGATCTCGATAGGAAAGGTCGAGCCGCTGATCCCCAAGGCGCTGAGCAATTGCGCATCGCGTCCCAAGGTGGTCCAGGTCGGTATGGGCTGGTCCATGCTGGCGGCGATGACACTGGTGTTGTGGCGCTCCAGTTCAAAAGTGATGGTGCCCATCCGGGTTTCCAGGTACAGCCGGTGATTGTCGGTCTGCGCACCCAACGCAATAGCGGTACCCAGTAATGGATGGCCGGCAAACGGCAGTTCGTTGACCGGGGTGAAAATCCGGATCAACGCATCGCCACCGTTGCGCGGCTTGAGCACGAAGGTGGTTTCCGACAGGTTCATCTCGCGGGCGATACGTTGCATTTGCGTGGACGACAAGTCATCGGCGTCAAAGAACACCGCGACCGGATTGCCTTCCAGAGGGACGCTGGCAAAGGCGTCGATGATGACGTATTGGTGCATGGTTATCTCCCGGCGGCCGAAGCGCTGCTGTCGACAGGTGTGTGGAGGAGGGCATGGCGTAGCAGGTCGGCGATGATGCGTGGGCCTTCCTGGGTCAGCAGCGACTCGGCATGAAACTGCATGGATGCAAACGATGGCCCACGCAGGGCATGTACTTCCCCGGTCTCGCTGTCGCGGCTGATTTCGACGGTTCCGATGCCGTTGATGTCCAGGCGGTCACTGCTGCTCTGGGCGGCGAAGGTGTTATAGAAACCGACCCGTTCGGCGTGGCCAAACAGGTCGATCTGTTTTTGCACGCCCTGGTTGGGAATGGCTCTGCGTTGCAGCTCCAGGCCCAGGCACAGACTCAGCACCTGATGACTCAGGCACACCGCGAGGAACGGTCGCTGCTGACGCAGCAAGGAGCGGATGGCCACGTGCAAATGGTCGATTTTTGGCAGTTGGGTATCGCTCGGGTTACCGGGGCCTGGGCCCATGATCACCAGGTCATAACCATCAAAGCTGTATTCGTCGCGCAAGCTGCACACCGTTACCACCAGACCCAGGGCACGAAGTTGCTTGGCGATCATCGAGGTGAAGGTGTCTTCCGCGTCGACGATCAACACCTGGCGCCCGTTAAAATCGGCATGGGTCTGTTGCCGTTGCTGGCTGTCCATCAGCCAGAAGTTGGAAACGTAGGCATTGCGGCTGGCCAAAGCCGCCCGCACCTGCAGGTGGCTACCGAAGCGCGAGGGCGCCTGGTTTTTCAATGCGCTAATCAGCCCGGCGGCCTTGGCCCGGCTTTCGGCAGCTTCGGTCACTGGATCAGAGTGGCGCACGATGGTCGAGCCCACGCTGATCTGCACCTGGCCGTTGCCATCGATGTCGGCGGTGCGAATCAGGATCGCCGAATCCAGAGTACGCCCCCCCTTGCCGTCGCTGCCGATCAGCGCAGCCATGCCGCTGTAGTACCTCCGGCCTTGTGGCTCATAGCGTTGAATGACCCGGCAGGCGCTTTCCAGTGGACTGCCGGTGACGGTAGGGGCGAACAGGGTTTCGCGCAGGATTTCGCGTACATCGCGCCGGGTCTTGCCTTCGATGAAGTATTCGGTGTGGGCCAGGTGGGCCATTTCCTTGAGGTAAGGACCGAGCACGCGGCCGCCGTCGTCACAAATGCGCGCCATCATTTTCAGTTCTTCGTCGACCACCATGTACAGCTCGTCGGCTTCCTTGCGGTCGGCCAAAAACTCCATGACCTCTGCCAGGTTGGGACCGGCGGGCGGATAGCGATAAGTACCGCTGATGGGGTTCATCACCGCAAGCCCCTCCTTGACGCTGATATGGCGCTCGGGGGATGCACCGACGAAGGTGCGGTTGCCGGTGTGGATGATAAATGTCCAATAGACACCTTTCTCCCGCTCTAGCAGATGACGAAAGAACGACAGGGCACTGGCTGGTCCGTATTCGCTGATCTCGGCGAGGAAGGTGCGCTTGATCACGAAGTTTGCGCCTTCACCGCAGCCGATTTCGTTGGTGATCACCTGGCTGACGATCTCGGCGTAGCTTGCGTCGCTGAGGTCGAAGCGCTCGTTGTTCAACTGGATGGGCACGTCGGGCAGCAGCCCCAGTAGCTGTTCGATGCCGATGGGCTGCTGTTCGGTGATTTTCATCGCCAGCAATGGCGACTGATCGTCCACGGCGTCAAAGCCACGCTCGGCAATCTGGCGGTAGGGAATCAGCGTCAATACATCCAGGCGAGGCGCGCCGATCGAGGTGGCGGGCAAGTCGATATCGGCCAGGACCGTGGGCTGCGACATCTCGCCTATCAACACGTCCAGCAGTCCCTGGCCGCCGGACTCCGGCCGGTACAGCAGGGCAAACGGCTCGGGCGCCGGTTGCAGGATGCGCTCCATAAGGCGGGCGGCGGCTTGGCTCATGACACCACCTCGTCAGTGGTGACGACCATGGCACAGCGGCTGGCGGCGTATTCGATGGCCATCCAGTGGTGTTCCTTGCTGAAGTCGGCAATAGCGTCGGCCACGAGGAACGGCTGGATATCGTTGGAGTAGGCATCTACGGTCGAGATCAGCACCCCGACATGGGCATACACCCCGCACAGGATCAACTGATCGCGCTCATTGGCGTGCATCCGCTCCAGCAGGTCGGAGTTGAAGAACGCACTGTAGCGCCACTTAGTCAGCAGCCAGTCGCCAGGCTTGGGCGTCAGGGCGTCGACCACCTCGCGGTCAGTGGCGCTGGCCTGCATGCCGGGCCCCCAGAAGTCCTTGAGCAGCCCGCGTTGCGCTTCGCTCATGCTGCCAGGCTGGGCGGTGTAGGCCACCGGCACGCCGTTGTCAGCCGCCCACTGGCAAATGCGCGCGGCGTTGCCCACCACTTCTTCACGCAGGGCGTCGGGCAAGGGCCGTAGGAAGTAGCGTTGCATGTCATGCACCAACAGTACGGCGCGCTCGGGGTCGATACGCCATTGTGCGAGGTTGACAGGCAGGTCGCGGGAGGTGGGTAGGGCATACGGGACGATGTTTGGAATGCCGGTCATGCGACAGTCTCCAGTGGGAAGTTTGCAGTGGGGGCTGCTTGCCAGCCGTTCCAGGCCATCACTGCGGCGAGTGCCTGCTGGGGATTGAGGCGTGGGTCGCAGAGACTGGTGTAGTGGCGGCTGACCTGGAGCAAACCTGCCGCGTCTGTCGCGCATTCGCTGACGTTGTCGGGGGTGGTTTCCAGGTGAAGGCCGGCGGCCACGCCACCGGCTGAAGTCACGGCATGCTTGAAGGTGCAGATTTCCTCGCTAATGGTTTGCACCATGCGGGTCTTGTTGCCGCAAGGGGCGACGATAGTGTTGCCATGCATCGGATCGCTCAACCAGATCACCGGATGGCCGGCTGCACGTACCGTTTCTACCAGCGACGGTAGGCGTTCGCCGACGGCCTGTGCGCCCATTCGCGCAATCAACGTCAACCGTCCTGGCTCGCGTTGCGGGTCGAGCCGTTCGCAAAGCCCCAGCAACTGCTCGCGACCCATCTGCGGGCCGACTTTGCAGGCCACCGGGTTGAGCACCTGGCTGAGCAGCGCCACATGCGCGCCGTTCAACTGTCGGGTGCGCTCGCCAATCCAAGGCCAATGGGTCGACCCCAGGTAGGCCCGGTGCTGGTGATCCTTGCGCAACATCGACAGCTCGTAGTCGAGCAACAGCATCTCGTGACTGGTCCACACCGGCGGGGCGCCTTTATCAAGATCGCGCGGGGCGTCCCAGCCCAGGTGACGCATGATGTTGCGCGCCGATGCATAGCCCTTGAGGATCCGCTGTGGGTTGGCCTGACGCTGTCTGGCATTCGCCGCATGACCGTTGACCATATCGCCGCGATACACCGGCAGCAGCTGTTCGCCGACCTGTTCATGGGGCTTGGATCGAGGCTTGGCATATTGCCCGGCAATCCGCCCGACCCGGATTACCGGGCGGCCCCCGGCCTTTTGCAGCGCCCCGGCGAGCGTCTCAAGCAGTGCGGTCTTGCGTGTCACGCTGTGTACCTGGTGGTCGTCGATGTCTTCGGCGCAGTCGCCGCACTGCATCACCAGCGCCTCGCCCGTGGCGACACGGGCAAGCTGTGCACGCAGTGCCAGGGTATCGCCAACCCGGATCAACGCCGGGCTGGCCCGCAGGCACTCCTGAACCTTGCGCAGGCACGACGGATCGTCCCAGTCGGGTTGCTGCAGCACCTCGCAGCGCTGCACGCGTTGCAATAAATCGTCCATTATTGACCCTGCTTGGCTGGCTATCAGGTGGGAATACCTTCGCGTTTGATTTGCGGCACCGTAATACTTAGTGCGCGCAGTTGCTGGAAGACGTTCATGAACTCGCGATTACGCTTGATCTTGCCGTCATCCAGCTCGAAGGAATGCAGGAAGTGGTTTTCGTAATAGCCGTCCGGGTAACCGGGGAAGAGGATCTTGCCGTGGCCTTTGCACTCGACCCAGAAGTGATTGGGGTCGTCGGTACCGAAGATCTTGATGTCGTACCATTCCCAGTCCGGAAAACACTTGAGCGACCAGACCGCATGTTCCGCGAGTTTCTGTTTACCGCTGATCACGATCGGTGCGCCGGTATCCGTCGTCCATAGACCGCCACTGCCATCTTCGACGAACAACTCATGTCGACGCAGGCGATCCTGGCCCTTGGTATTCATGTAGGTTGCAACGGTGACGCGATTCTTCTCGCGAAGATCGGAGGCGCCACTGAAGTCGGCTTGGTTAGTTGTGTCTGGCATCATCAATACTCCTTTGATGGTATTTAGACGGGAATGCCGTCGCGCTTTATTTGCGGCATGGCTATGCCTAGTGCGTGCAGCTTGGGCACAGGGTTCATGAACTCGCGGTTGCGCTTGATCCTGCCGTTATCGAGTTCGAATGAGTGCAGGTAGTGGTTCTCGCAGTAGCCTGGCGGATAGCCCGGGATCAGCACCTTGCCGCGCCCGTCGCACTCCACCCAGAGGTGGTTGGGGTCGTCGGTTTCGAAGATCCGTATGTTGTGCCATTCCCAGTCGGGAAAACATTGCTCGAGCCATACGGCAAGGCGTGCCAGGCTTTCGTGGCCCTGGAAAACCAGGGGCTCTCCGGTAGCCGTGGTCCAGTTTCCGCCGCAGCCGTCCTCGCTGAACAAGTTGTGGCGTTGCAGCCGTTCGGCGCCCTTCATGTGCATGTAGCGCTCGACGGTTGCGCGATTGATCCGACGCAACTGCAGGTGGTTTGCGAAGCCTGTCATTGGTGAGGTGTCCTGCATGATGTAAGCCTCCCTGTCTACCGCTGTCCTGGCGGGCATTGCGCTACGGCCTGTTCGCCAGGGCATGCCGGGTATAGCCGATGAAATTGAAGTCAGGCCTTAACGCGATGTGCGACGTCAGCGTTTGCACGTCACGCCAGCTTTTCTGCACCAGATTGCTGCTGAAGTGGGCTTGGGCGCCGCTCAGGCGGAAGATGCGGTTGACGGCGTCCAGAAGCAGTTGTGCAGCGAAGCTCGCATCACGGGCGCAACGTCCGATTTGCAGTGGTGATAACTCACCCTGGTCAATCGCCTGGCAACTGTTGTGCAGCAACAGGCCGCAGGTCTCCAGTGCAGCTTCCGCGCTGGCATAGGCCATGGCCACTTCACCCACTGCCTCGCTGGGGAGGCTGTCACGCCATTGCTCAAGGCACTGCCAGCCGGCCCCCAGGCCACAGGCCAAAAACAGCTGGGCATCGGCGGCAATCGGTGAGGCCCGGTACTGCGGGCCCTGGGCGTGGCGGGAACCACCTTTCATCAAGTCGGTTCTGGCGAAGGTCATATGCGTCGGTACAACCACTGCGTCCAGGATGATCGAGTGACTGCCTGTGCCCCGCATGCCCAGGGTTTGCCAATTGTCGAGGACTTGCCAGGTGCCGGCGGGAATGGCGGCGAAGCGTTGCTCCCCGTCATCGACCTCAATGCACAGCAAAGCCCAATCAGCGAAATCAACGCCCGAGAGGTAGTGCCATGTTCCCGTCAAGCGCCAGCCCTGGGCGACGGCCTCGACCTTGCCGGTGGAGCGGAACGAGGCACAAATGCGTACGTCCTGGCTGTCTCCCCAGATTTGCTGTTGTGCAGCCACTGGAAGGTAGGCTGCCATGCGCCCCACGACCGCCTGGATGATGGCGCACCAGGCAGCAGAAGGGCATGCCTTGGCCACAGCCACGATGCGCTGTGACAGTTCGACGAAGGTGCCGGGGTGCCCGCCCTGTTCCCTTGGCACGAAGTAGCGGGAAAAACCGGCGCAGGTCAGCGCCTCCACCACTTCGGCGGCCAGCACACCTTGCTGGTCGGCGTTCAACGCGTGGCGGGCGGCAACTTCACGGACGCGCTCAAGGGGTATCAGTTGAGCGAGGGTGCTCGGCGCTTTCAGCTCTTGCATCGGGTCATCTCCTTGAGTTTATTCAACCGACTGTGTGGGTGAGGGTGTTTGGCTGGCGGGTTTGCGCGGGGCGCGCAGGCTACAGCCGAGCAGGTAGGCCAGCATCAGGCCAAGGGCGGCCAGCAGGCAGCCGAACAGGCCGCTGTAACCGGTGTGGTCCAGTAACACGCCGGCGAGAATCGGCAGCAGCGTGCGACCTGCTACGAACAGACTCGACTGGATGCCGTAGTCCAGCGCCGACAGCCCGGGCCGTACGTGGTACATCATCAAACCGAACACCAGGCCGCCGCTGGCGCCCATCATCAGGGCCACCAGCAACGCCGCGACGGCCATTGCGTCAGGCCCCCAGCAAAGCAGCGTGCTGGCGGCCAGCGTGCCCAGCGTCAGCAGGTTGCCGGCCGCAAACAAGGGCAACGCAACGCGCACTCCCCACTTTCGCGATACATAGCTCCCGGCCAGGCTGGAGAAAGCGGCGACCACCCCGCCACCCACGCCGACAATCTGTGCAATGCGTTCAGGGCTGAAACCCTGGTCGAGCATCAACGGCTTGAGGAACACCCAGACGGTGCCGATCAACGGGAAATACAAGATCAGCAATACGGTCCAGGTGCGGTGCCCGGGTTGTGTAAACCACGCCAGCCATTGCCCCATGCTGGGCCTGGATATAAAGGCGTCGCGCTCTTCGGGAACAGGGCAGGCAAGGGTGGTCGGTGTTCGCAGCAGCGGGAGCAGCAGCACTGCCGAAAGCACCCCGAGAGACAAAACGTACAAGGGCGCGGCCCAACCTGTACGGCTGTGCAGGATCAGCATCAGGCCACCGCCGATGATTGCCGCCAGCGAGGTGGCTGTTGAACGAATCGCACCGGCCTGCATGCGCTGGGTTTGCGGCAGCATCCGGATGGCCAGCGCGTTGATGGGCAAATCGACCCAGGTACCGAAGAGGCTGACCGCCATGGCTAGCACGAACAACAGGGCAAATGGTGTCTCAGCCAAATCATGGAGGCCCAGCAACAGCAGGGTGGCGATGTAACCCACGCCCAGCAGCATTCCCCAATTGCGATAATTGTTCCGGCCTACCTGCCAGCGGTCGATGGGTGTCGCCAGCAGGAACTTGCCCAGCGCCGGCAACCCCGTCATCTGCATCAGGCCAATTTGTGTAGCGCTCCAGCCGTGTTCGCGCATCACCAACGGCAGGCCGATGAACAGATAAATCAACGGTGCCGTCAGGGCGAGGTTGATCCAGCCGATCAGCAGCTGTCGTGGCCACCAGAAAGTTGTGTTCATCACCACGCCTCACATGCGCCAGGTCAGTCGCGCGCCGACTTCACGTGGCGGGCTGTAGATGGTGTAGTAGCCGGCGTTGTAACCTTCGGCGTCGTACTTCTTATTGAGCGTGTTGTTGGCATAAGCCGCCACTTCCCACTGGCCGAAGGGATAGCCCACCACCAGATTCAGCAGGCCGTAGCCATTGCGTTCGTAACGGTTGCCGGCATCCAGGTAGATCTTGCTGGTGCCCACCACGCTGCCTTGGGCATACCATCTCTGTGGCGCGGTGTAGCGCAGGTCTACATGGCCATTCAGTCGGGGGGCAAAGGTGTTGTAGTTGCCCGCGTAGTTGGTCGCACCGTCCTGAAAACTGTCGTAAGTGGTGTGGTTGAAGGCCACGCCTGTGGTCACTTGCCAGCCGGCACCGAGCAGATAGTCCAGGTCCAGCTCTACGCCCTTGGACGTCGCCTTGGCGGCGCTGGCGGTGTAGATCACGCCCACCGCCGGCTGCATTTGCACTTGCATGTTGTCGATTTTCATCACGTAGGCCGCGAGGGAGTAACGCAGCTGTTTGTCCAGCGCCCAGCCTTTGAGGCCGGTCTCGTAGGACCAGATATCTTCCGGCGAATAAGAGGGGTAGTTGAGCCTGGAAACAAAGATGTTATAGCCGCCGGCGCGTACCCCTCGGCTGGCACTGATGTACCACTGGTTGGAGGCATTGATCTGGTACTGCAGGCTCAGCTTCGGCGAGACATAGGTCCAGTCCTGGCTGCTGTGTCCACCACCGGTGGGGGTGATGCCTGCCGACATGCGCTCGATGCGCGCGCCCGCCGAAACGCTCCAGTCATCGTTGAGCGGCACATTCCAGTGGGTGAACAGGGCCACCGAATCTGTCTTCAAGCGGCCGCCATAATCAGAGAAGACGGGGCTGCGCAGGGCAAAGTTGCGCAAGTCGTTGTTACCGTGATCACCGTATAGGCCTACTAACCAGTCGGCCCGCCCCAGTTGCCCCTCCACCCGGAACTCCTGCGACAGGGTGCGCATATGGTTGTCGCGCCCGATGTACAGGCGTTCTACCGGCATGAAGTCGGAGTCTTGCAGGACCTTGTCCTGGTAGTCGTTGTAGGCAGTGATGGAGCGCAGGCGCAGGCCCGTATCGAACAGGTGCGAGGCATTGATCGAGAAGGTCTGGCCCAGGGAGCGGTTCCAGCTGGGCGTGGTGGATGCAACGCGGTCGCTGGGCTGGCCGGCATTGCCCCAGAGCGCCGCACCATCGTTGTAATCCTGACGGGTGTAACGGGTGACCACTTCATCGGCGTCGGTTGGGGTCCAGCGCAGTCCCAGGTTCAGGTATTTGTGGTGGGTATGGTCCTCATCCCCGCCCGTATAGGTGTTATGAATGAACCCGGACTGCCGTGCGATCGAGCCGGAAACGCTGCCATACAAGGTGTTGGCAACCAGCGGGCCACTCAAGGCGAAGCGCACGTCCCGCTTGTCCCGGCTGCCCAGCTCGGTCGTTACCGTGGCCCGTGGGGTATCTTCCATCTGCTGGCTGTGGATGGCGACCACGCCGGTCTCTGCATTGCGCCCGTACAAGGTGGACTGCGGTCCACGCAGTACTTCGACACGATCCACATCTAGGAGGCTGTTCTCGAAGCCCTGTGCCATCAATGTGGGAACGTCATCGACCAGCAGCAGTACCGAGGAAGAATAGGAGTGGATACCGGCCGTCACGCCGCGCATCACCGGTGCTTTCATACCGGCCTGGCCAAAGGGCTGGAAAGACAACCCGCCAATGCGACCCTCCAGTTGCTCCATAGTCGTGATGCTCGATTGCTCAAGATCCTGGCCATCAATCACCGCGACACTGGCGGGTACCATTTCCAGCGGCCGCTCAATCTTGTCGGCCGTCACCACCACGGAGGGGAGGGCGATGCTGGTTGCATTTTCGGCAGAGTCCGACGCGGTTTGTGCATAAACAGCTGCCGGGCAGGCAAGGGCAGACAACGCAATGAAAACGGTGCGCAGCACCGAGTCAGGGGCATAATTCATGTGGTAGCCAGGCCCGAAATAGGCGCTAATTAAGGTCGGGCCACTATAGGATGCCAATGCGAATAAATCTTGTTACACTTTTTTGGAGGTCCGGATTATCTGTTTGGCATTTCGGAGATCTCCCCCCGTCATTGGGTAAGCGCAACACAAGGAATGATGAAAATGAGCTATCGGTTTTCTTCCACGGACAGGGCCGCACCTTCTCGCCTGGGGCAATCGCCTTGGCGTCGCTCCCAGTTACCGGAAAGCCTGGGAACCTGCTTCAGTGACTCGCTGACATTCGAGGATGGCCTGGCAGTGACCTACTCCAGTTTCAATCCAAACTTTGACCTGGTGGAAGTTGGGTCGTTTGAAGGGGAGCGTGCCCTGACGGTGGCGATTGCGTTGTCCGGACAATCGAGCAGTACCGGTATGGACGGGCAGCGTTACGACTTCATAGGCGGCCATAGTACCGTCGCCACCTACGGCAGTTTGCGGGGAGAGCGGTGTTATCCGGCCAAACAGGCTATCCGCCAGTTGCGTCTGGTGGCCAAGGCGCCACTGCTGCAGCGGTACGGCTTGGAATACTTGCTGTTGGACAATGCCAAGGACCTGTCGGCCAACCATTTATTTTGCGGCAAGCACGGTGCGGCCACCCAGAGGCTGGCCGATTCATTGGTCCATCTGCACGACCAGGCTGGAGGGCTGCTCGATATCCACATTGCCGCACTCGGGTTGCTGTCGGAGCAGATCCGCCCGCTTGCCCCCGCGCCAACGCCTGTAGAGGACAAGATCCGCGCAAAAGACCAGGATTTGATGCTGAGCGCACGGGATATCCTGATGAGCCAATTCGATCGGCAATTAACCGTCGGGTATCTGTGCGCTACGTTGAGCACCAATGAATTCAAGCTTAAACAGGGCTTTCGCAAGGTGTTTGGCACCAGCCCTTATCGCATGCTCACGGATATCCGCATGGCAAAGGCCAGGGAGCTGCTGGAGTCGGGCATGTATGTGTCTACGGTGGCGTACAAGGTCGGGTTTCAACACCTTTCGAGCTTCAGCGCTGCGTTTGAAAAGTATTACGGGCGCACCCCCAAATCATTGCGCCAGGCAAAATGACCGGTCCTGCGGCCCCAAGTGCCTCATAGGCCAGGCCTGACGCATGGCCGGAGCAGGCCAAGGCGACCGTCTCCATGCCTGCGCTTGGGTCTTGCAGGGTTGGCGATCAAGAGGCAGTGCTGACCCTGGCCGGCGGCGTCGGGGTTGAGACCAACTGCGGGTTTTCCACGGTCTTTGGCCGGCTGTTCCAAAATGGCACCAGCATCAGGCTGGCCAGCAGGGCCGTGGCGGTGAACACCAGGAATACGGTGATGGTGTCGAAGTAACCCGGCAGCAAGCCGCCCAAAACCGCACCGACCGAACCACAACCATTGACGAAGCCGGCAGCCGAAGCCGCGCCGTGCTTGCTGCCGAAGTCAATCGCCGCCGAGCCACAGATCATCGAGTCCGGCCCGTAGAGTGTCAGGCCCATCATAAATAGCAGGCCGACCACCATGTACAGGCTGCCGCTTTGCATCGCGGGAACAAACAGCGCCAGGCAGATAGTCAGCAGAACCAGGCTAAGGACACAGGCGGGCACACGACGCGCACCGAAGTATTTATCCGATGCAATACCGATGAGGATGGGGCCGACTAAACCCGCAAGCTCAAAAGAGGTAGGCACGATTGCAGAGGCTACCTTGCCGATCTCGGGCATGCGCTCGTAGATAATCACCGGTCCCCACAGCAGGATCGCGTAACGGGCGGGCTTGAGCATGAAGTAGGCAAGGCCGAGCACCAATACCGTACGATTCTTCATCACGATCCGTAAACCGGCCCACATGCTTTCCCGTGGTACTACGACGTTACTGACCGGTTCGAGCTCGACTTCTACAGCCGGCAGGCCTACGTCTTCCGGACAGTTGCGTTGCAGGAAAAAGAACAGCACGGTCGCCACCAGCACCACGATCGCGCTGCTGATGAACGCTACGCGCCAGTCGTGATAGACCTGGTAAGCCCACCAGCCGGCAAATGGGGTAGCCACCAAGCCGCCAAAGGCGTAGGAGGTGCTCCAGTAGCCAAGTACGCGGCCGCGTTCTCCCGTACTGAAGAAGCTGCTGACGTTCTTGCACAAGCCTGACCACCCGGTCGATTGCGCAAGACCCTGAATGATCATGCAAGACGCGAAGATCGGCAGGGTGGCGTAGGTCCCCATCAGGAGCGCTGCCCCCGCCGAAATGGCCAGGCCGCTCAAAACTACGATCCTGGGGCCGAAACGGTCCGAGAAGTTTCCCCAGAGAAACTGACCTATGGCGTAGGCGGCCAGATAGAGGGCGTCGAGGTTGGCCATCATGGTCTTTTCGAGCATAAAGCCTGGGTCTTCGCCAATACCAAGCTTGGCGACGGAGAACGCCTTGCGGGTGAAGTAGAAGGCGGCATAAGCCACCCAAGTGATCAGGAAAACCTGCACGCGCCAACGCTTGAGGGAGTGCCAACTGCTTGCAAGGACCGACGGATTATTTTTGTTCATGGTGTTCTGATCCCGTAAAAGGTGCCAGACAGCGCAAAAGAGGATTTTTTTGTTTTTGTTTTTGCGGTACGAGCCCGTCCAGGCCCACGGCATCGATCAGATGGCCGTGAGAATGGAGTCAGGCTGTCAGTGGTAAAGGGCGCCTTGTCGCCAGCAGGCAGGGCCTGCTGAAGGCTCGGGGGGGCAGTAGAGGTGCATATCCAAACGCAGTGTGGGTCATGATCTTCTCCAGCAATATTATTGTTGTGAGGAGTGATGCATGGAGCCGATAAAGCCATCGCTGAAACGGTGGCTAAGATCGTTGTGGTGCCTGTTATGCGGGCTGACTGAGGTGGGTCAACCCTTGTCGGCCTTGCCGGCGGCGGCAGCGAATTTGGCCAGATGCACATCGAATCGACGAGGGTGCCGGTTGTGGTCTTCGGCATGCTCTTTACGCCGAATGGCGTTGCGCACCATCAGGGAGCCGAGGTAGCGGATCGGTTCGGGAGGGAAGTGGCCTAGCGGGCCTTGCAGCAGTGGCGAGCGCGTCCACGGGTTGTCCAGGCCCAGCACCAGTGACGAGAGGATCTGCCCGCCCATATGGCAAGGGCCAACGCCGCTGCCGGAATAGCCGAAGCCATAGAAGACATTGCCTCTTGAGCCCATGCGGCCGAAGAACGGCAGCCCCGTGACTGATCTGTCGGAGGGGCCATTCCAGGTGGCGGCAATACCGACGTCGGCGAAGTCCGGAAAAAAATCCTTGAGTGTGTTGCGCAACAGTCCTGCATAGGGCGACGGTTGGTCGAACACCGGCAGGATACGTCCGCCATACGCGAAGGTGTTGCCACCTTTGCCGAGCATGATCCGACCGTCCGGGGTGTTGTGGTAATAGTGGACGAATATCCGCGAGTCCAGAACCGTGACGCCGTTGGTCAGGCCGATTTTTTCCAGCAGGTCAGGCCGTGGCTCGGTGATGATCATGTCGCTGGAAACGATCGCCACAGAACGCGCGAATTGTGGAAAAGCCCTGGCCATCCAGGCGTTCATCGCCAACACGACCCGGTCGCACGTTACGCTCCCGTTGGGGGTATGGATGATGGCTGGTGCGCCTTCTTCCAGGCGGGTCATTGGCGAGCTTTCATAAATACGCACGCCCAGGTCCAGGGCCACTCGGCGCAGCCCGCGGACCAGCTTGCCCGGCTGTACGCTGGCCGCCGCTGGCGAGAACCAGCCCTCAAGGTGGCGGGTCGAGCCAGCCAGGCGTTGTGCATCGGGCAACGCACATTTGGAAAACGAGTTGATACCGTTGCGTTCCAGCGCGGCGATCACCCCGTCGGTGGAGCCGATCTGCGCACGGTTGGTCGCCGTGTAGAGCGTACCGTCGAGACGGTACTCGGCATCGACCGCGTACTTGTCGCAAAAGCGGCCGATGGCGTAGATGCTTTGCTCCGACTCCTGGACCAGGCGTATTGCCTCTTGGGTGCCGAACAAGCGCTCCAGGGTGAAGTACTTGGCCGACCAGGACAGTGCGCACCCGCCATTGCGCCCACTGGCACCGGCGCCGCAGATATCGGCCTCGACAATCGCCACGTCAAGCTCGGGGTTCTGCTCCTTGAGCATGATGGCAGTCCACAGCCCGGTATAGCCTGCGCCAACGATGCAGACGTCGGCGCGCGTGTTCTGGCGCAGGGGCGGGCAAGGCGCAGCGGGTTGATGTTTTAAGGCCTGGTCCAGCCAGTAGGGGCGCATAGGGTCGTCTCCGTTGGATCGTTACGAGGCAGGTTTATGAATCAGTCGCACGCAGCGACTACGATCATTTCCACGCGCCAGCCGGGGTCGATCAATTGCGCCAGGGTGCAGGCACGGGTGGGTGCGTGGCCGGCAGGAAAAAACTCATCCCAGATCCTGTTCAGCCCTGCATAGTCCTCGCGATCGGCGAGCAGAATGCGCACCGAAAGGACCCGCTCGCGGCTACTGCCGGCACTGAGCAGAAGTTGTTCGATACCCAGGAGCACTTCAAGGGTCTGCGCTTGGATATCTCCCCCGAGGTCTTGGGCAACCTGCCCACCGATGTACAGGTGATGGTTGTAGCGGACCATGTCCGAACGGCGTTTTGATACAGCGAAACGTTCAACTTCCATAGCGCATTCCTTGTAAGCGGCTGGGGCGTAACGGCTTGGGCATCTTGTGAAAAACATGCTTGCAGTTTATTTTCCATAAATGAAATCGATTTAGCGTATGCATGAATAAGCTGAAACTATAGATAGGTGCTGCAATGACGATCTCCCATACACAGCTCAAGGCCTTCCATGCGGTCGCGATGAACGGCAGCTTCACCCGGGCGGCCAACCAGCTGTGCCTGTCCCAACCTGCGGTGTCAGACCAGGTTCGCAAGCTCGAGGACTACTACGGGGTGATGGTGTTCTACCGCGACAAGCGCCTGGTGCGCCTTACGGAGGTGGGCGAGCGGCTGTTCGGCCTGACTCAGCGCCTGTTCGATATCAGTATCGATGCCCACGACATGCTGACGGACTACCGCACCTTGTCGACGGGCACGCTGAACCTGGCCGTGGATGCGCCGGTGCATGTCTTGCCCTATGTCTCTCGCTTCTGCAGCCGATACCCAGGTGTGGATGTGAAGATTGAGACCGCCAATACCGATGAGGTCCTGCAGCGATTGTTCGGCCATCAGGCAGACATCGCCTTGCTGGGGCGCAGCATCGACGACGATCGCCTGCTGACGCTGCATCTGCGCAGCGATCCCATGCTTGTGTTCGTGGCGCATGACCACCCCTGGGCCCAGCGTGAATCGGTTTGCCTGGCCGACCTGGACAACACTCCCATGGTTTTACGCGAGCAGGGCTCGGTCACGCGGCTGTCCCTCGAGGAAGAGATGGCGACGGCGGGCTTGCGCATTCGCAAGGCGATCGAAGTGGAGGGGCGTGAAGCCGCGCGCGAGGCGGTAGCCATTGGCATGGGCGTCGGTGTCGTTTCTGCGGCCGAATTGGGCTCGGACTCCAGGCTTCGCGGGTTGCCGATCATCGATTGTCAGCGCCAGTTCACCGAGACATTGGTGTGCCTGCGCGCGCAGAGCTCCCGGCGTATCCTGACGACCTTTCTGGACCTGGTTCGAGAAGGGCTGGACGGGCACGATTGATGCCCTGCGTGGCAACCCCCGCAGCCGATCAACCACTGGCTGACACAAGATTGATCTCGGTCATCTACCCTTCCTGACACTCCCTCTACCCTTGGGTTTCCATAAAAGGCCAAGGATGGCTCAAGGAGCCTGCGGCCATGCATTCTCAAGGAAGAGTCAGTCATGCAGTCATTGAAGATTATGTTGTTGTCGTCGGCGTTCAACGGCTTGACCCAACGGGCCTGGCTGGATTTGCGCCAGTTGGGCCATGTGCCCAGTGTGGTGCTGTTCACCGATGAAGCCACGGTCTGCCGGCAGATCGAGGAATCGGCGGCGGACCTGGTGATCTGCCCGTTTCTCAAGGACCGGGTGCCGCAGCAGCTCTGGAGCAATCCGGATCGCCCGGTGGTGATCATTCATCCGGGGATTGTCGGCGACCGTGGCGCCAGCGCACTGGACTGGGCCATCACCCAGCAGGTCAAGCGCTGGGGCGTCACGGCCTTGCAGGCGGTGGAGGAAATGGACGCCGGCCCGATCTGGTCGACCTGTGAATTCGACATGCCCGCCGACGTGCGTAAATCCGAGCTGTACAACGGCGCGGTGAGTGACGCGGCGATCTATTGCATCCGCGATGTAGTAGAAAAATTCGCCCGCGGTTTCGTGCCGGTGCCCCTCGACTACACGCAACCTGACGTCATCGGGCGTTTGCAGCCGAACATGAAGCAAGCTGACCGCACCTTCAGTTGGTACGACTGCGCCCGGTTCATCAAACGCACCATCGACGCCGCCGACGGCCAGCCCGGTGTGTTGGCGAGCCTCGCTGGCGGCCAGTATTACCTGTATGACGCGCATCTGGATTCGCGCCGGGGTACGGCGGGGGAAATCCTTGCGGTACAGGATGACGCGGTATTGGTCGCGGCCGGTGATCATAGCCTGTGGGTCGGCTCGCTCAAGCGCAAGGCCCAGCCCGGCGAGGAAACCTTCAAGTTGCCGGCCCGTCACGTGCTGGCTGGGCAACTGGCGGGTGTACCGGTACTGGACGGCTCGATTGCCCACCAAGGGTTCGATGAGATGGCGTATCAACCGATTCGTTATCAAGAGTCCGGTCACGTTGGCGAATTGACCTTTGAGTTCTACAACGGTGCCATGAGCACCGAACAGTGCCAGCGCCTCGTCGCGGCACTGCGCTGGGCCAAGGCGCGGGACACCCAGGTGCTGCTGGTCCGGGGCGGGCGTGGGAGTTTTTCCAATGGTGTGCACCTCAACGTGATTCAGGCCGCCGAGGTGCCGGGGCTGGAGGCCTGGGCCAACATCCAGGCTATCGACGATGTCTGCCAGGAACTGCTGACAGCCCGGCAACTGGTGGTCAGTGGCCTGACAGGCAGCGCCGGAGCCGGCGGTGTGATGCTGGCGCTGGCGGCCGATGTCGTATTCGCCCGGGCGGGGGTGGTGCTCAATCCGCATTACAAGACCATGGGCCTGTATGGCTCCGAATACTGGACCTACAGCCTGCCGCGCGCGGTCGGCAGTGAAATCGCCCACAGGCTCGTCGAGCAATGCCTGCCGATCAGCGCCTTCCAGGGCCGCCAGTGGGGGATGATCCAGGATATCGGCCCACGCTGCCCACGGGCATTTGGCTCATGGTTGCTGCAACAGGCCAGCGACGCGTTGACCGATGAAAAGTACGCCCTGCATCGCGCGCGTAAAGCCCAGATGGACCTGGAGCAGATTGCACACTTGCGCGAAAACGAGCTGGCACAGATGCGCTTGGACATGGTGGAAAACCGCCAACAGTTCGCCGAGAAGTGCCGCAACTTCGTGTTCAAGCGCAAGACCTGCCAGACCCCGCAGCGCTTGATGGCGCCGTGGGCATTGGTGCCCAAGGCCACGCTGGTTGACTGAGAGGAACACCCCGCATCTACTCTTTTGCCGCCAGGGCGGAATTTCCTTTCGGCCCTGGCGGTCCATAATGCCAATGGAAAAAAGACAGAAAGGGTGAATTGTTGATGCGGCGAATTTATAGGGGCGTCATCTGCCAGGCCTTGCTGGCCATGGTTTTGGCTATCAGCCCGGCGGGATGGGCAGAGGCGGGCGCCACACCGGCGCCAGTCGAGGTCGTCGACAGTTTGCCGCTGTTGCCCGAAGACGCCGACCTCAAGCAGCTCAGCCAGCAGCTTGAGCTGATTCGCCAGAGCGTGCCGGTCAGTACCAGTGACGAAAAGCTGGCGGAGTTTCGGCAGGGTGCGCTGCAGGTGCAACAGCTGGCCGCGGCCTTGCTCACGGTGCGCGCCACCGAGATGGAGCGCCTTGACGATCAACTCAAGGTATTGGGCGCGGCCCAGCCCGGCGAAGCGCAGAGCCTCACCGAGCAACGGGATGCCCTGACCCGCAAGAAGAACAGCCTGCTTGAGGATGAGCAGCAGGCCAAGCAACTGAGCCAGACGAGCCGCGACCTCGCCGCGCAGATCGTCAACCTGCGGCGCAATCTGTTCAACTCCCAAGTCACTTCACGTACCGACTCGCCCTTCAGCCCCACCTTCTGGTCGACCCTGATCCGCCCCACCAGCGAGGACCTGCAACGCCTGGACAACCTCAAGGCCGAAGGTATCGTCGCCCTCAAGAGTGCCGTCAGCCCCGAGAACCGCTGGGCGTTTTTCAGCACACTGCTGGCGGCGGTGCTGATCTGGAGTTTCGGCCGGCGACTGCTGGAGCATCTGCTCACCTGGGCAATGATCCGCTGGCTGCCGGAGGGGCGCCTGCGGCGTAGTACGTTGGCGGTGGCGGTGGGGTTGTCGTCGATCCTGACGATCATGGGGGCGGTCTCGCTGATGCGCTGGGGGCTGGAGAGCAACGCGGTGTTGAGCGAAAACCTGGCCCGGCTTTCCGATCACCTGGTCACCCTGGCCACGTTCTGTGCGTTTATTGCGGGCCTTGGCCGCGCCTTGCTGATGCTGCCGCGACCGTCCTGGCGGTTACCGGCCATTGCCGATGAAATCGCCAGTGCCCTGGGGCCTTTCCCGGCGATTCTGGCGGTGGCGCTGATGCTGGTGGCCACCGAGGAGCGCATCAACAACGTCACTGGCGCCAGCCTGGCGCTGACCGTGGCGCTCAATGGCCTGACGGCCCTGACCACCGCGTTGATCTTTATCGCCGCGATGTTGCGCGTGCGCCATGTGCGCAAAAAACTCGAGCTGCCGCGCCCGGGCGGGCTCGCCGGTATGCTGCCCTTTGTGGCGTCGATCTGGGTGGCGGTGATTGTCCTCGCGTTGTTCACCGGGTATCTGTCCCTGGCCTACTTCCTTACCGTCAAGCTGCTGTGGGTCAGCGTCGTGGCGGCGTCGGCCTACCTGCTGATCGCCTTTTTCGGCGACGTCTGCGAAACCCTGCTTTCGCCCAAGCAGCCCAGCGGCCTGGCACTGGCCAATGCCCTGGGGCTGTCGCCACGGCACCAGGCCCAGGCCTGTACGGTGCTGGCGGGCGTTGGCCGTACATTGCTGCTGCTCACCGCCGTGATGGCGGCTTTCCTTCCGGCAGGCTCCAGCCCCAGCGAATTGCTCCAGGGCTTCAGCCAACTGGGCGAGTCCAGCAAGACCCTGGGCAACCTGCACATCATTCCCCAGGACATCCTCATTGCGCTGCTGATGTTTGTCATCGGGCTGTTCGCCGTGCGCACCTTGAAGCGCTGGCTGAGCGAGCGGCTGCTGCCGGAAACCAACATGGACGCCGGCATGCGCGCCTCCCTGGTGACCCTGGTGGGTTACCTGGGCTTTGTGCTGCTGACTCTGTTGGTGATGTCGATCCTGCGGATCAACCTGACCAGCCTGACCTGGGTGGTCAGTGCCTTGTCGGTGGGCATCGGCTTCGGCTTGCAGGCGATTGTGCAGAACTTCATCTCCGGGCTGATCCTGCTCACGGAGCGGCCGGTGAAGGTTGGCGATTGGGTCAGCCTGGGGGGCGTGGAGGGCGATATTCGGCGGATCAACGTCAGGGCCACCGAGATCCAGATGTCCGACCGCTCGACGGTGATCGTGCCGAACTCGCAATTCATCTCGCAAAACGTGCGCAACGTCACCATGGGCAACGCCCTGGGCGTGGTGGGCATTACCCTCACGTTGCCGCTGGATACCGATGTATTGAAGGTTCGCGAACTGCTGATGCAGTCGTTTACCGAGCACGAGGCGATTCTCGATACGCCGGCACCCTCGGTCACGTTCAAGGACCTGGCCAGGGACGGCCTGATCATTGGGGTCAGCGGCTACGTCAACAGCCCGCGCTCGGTGTCCGGTACCCGCAGTGACTTGCTGTTCATCCTGCTTGCGCGCCTTCAGGAAATGGGCATTACGTTGTCTTCGCCCCAGAGCTTGGTATTGGTTCCGGGAGAGGGAAGCGCAGTGGCGGGCGATGTTCCTGTAAAGCCATGACGAGGTAGCGCTGCGTGACAATAAAAACCCCGATAACTGTGATTGCTGCGCTGTTGTTCTGTTTTTCGATGGCCGCGTGCAAGAGTAAAGACATGCCAGAAACCTACAGCTGGACGGGAACGGTATCTGCGCCACAGGAATACCCGATGGAGGTTTACCGTGGCGCCATAATCGCTGAGGGTTTTACCTACGGTTTTGATGCGATCTGGGGCACGCAGAACACCGGCTGGGGCAGCCAGGGCGGAACGATGACCACCGCGATCGAAAAAAAGGGCGTGCCCTATCAGCTGGAATTTACCTGGTACTCGCTGGTGGAGCGCACGTTCTATAGCGGTCACTGGGCCTTGGACAAAGACGCGATCAAGCGCCTCTTGGATGAGGGCTTTATCGATCAGGACACCCATAAAAAAGACACCTACAGCACCTTTGTCGTGGGCTTGGCGCCACAGGGCCGGGTGGTGCTGTGGCTGAGCGGAGCGGGGCATCAGAAGGAAGTCGGGGCCTTTCAGGCGCAGGCTACAACCATTACCAAGCAAAGCGCCTACAGCAATGCCCAGTACATGTTTAAAGACGGCTATGCAGAGCGCATGCTCAATGATCCTTCCTATAAGACCTTCAGCCCGCAAATCCGGCAAAAAATACTGACGCAAGGCTATCCTGCGCCAGAAATCTATGGCGTCTACCGGGAGAAATAT
This sequence comes from Pseudomonas sp. WS 5010, assembly GCF_012985565.1. Taxonomy (NCBI): domain Bacteria; kingdom Pseudomonadati; phylum Pseudomonadota; class Gammaproteobacteria; order Pseudomonadales; family Pseudomonadaceae; genus Pseudomonas; species Pseudomonas sp. WS 5010. Next base: position 112,210 of record NZ_JAAQWQ010000002.1, read on the forward strand.
AGCTGGAGACCGGTGGTTGTCCTGGAGAAGGGCGAGTGGCTCGATTTTGGCTTCAGTGCCTACAACGGCGAGCAGGAAAATTTATTCGCAAAGGATCTACAGGATAACCACTACGCCAAAAGGGCCATCCCAAAGTTCTGTGGCCTCTATTGGCGCAATGGAAACGGCCGGTATGGCGTGTGGATTGACGCCTTCGATGAAGAAGAAATCCTTGAGGCTTTCCAGAAACTGGGCAAGCAAAAAGATATCGACCTGGTGGTGAAGGTTGACGCGCAAAACACCAGGGTTTCCCTGGCATTGAGGTCGGGCGCGCAGGAGTTGCCCATCGGCAAAGCCAACGTCAGGCTGTCTCGCAGGATCGAGTAGGCTCCCCCGGCCGATGGGAGAGCCCCACTGCAATGCTCAGCCAGCTAGCAGGGCTGGGCCGCAAGGCTGTTGCTGACATTGCGCCCCAGCACCAACACCGTCACAAAACCCAAGCCCACCAGCACTGTGGCGAGGCTCAGCAGCACCGAGCTGCCCAGTTGGTCGACGATCCGCCCGCCAAAGAACGAGCCCAGGGCAATGATCACCTGGAACAACGCAACGAACAGCGGCATGCCGCGTTCGACATCCTTGGGCGCCACGACAAACATCCAGATACTGGCGCAGGCCGGAAAGGCACCAAAGGCGAAGCCCCAGAGCGCGATCAGCATGGCTGCGCCGGTCATGCCGGTGGCGAAATGGGGGAACAGCGCAGTGCTGGTGCCGATCATCAGCGCCACCAGCAACAGGGTGTGGCGTACGCTGCGGTTGGCAGCAAAACCGGCAAAGATATTGCCCATCACCCCGGCCACGCCAAACAACAGCAGCAACGAGCCAATCGTTGGTCCATCGAAGCCGGCACTGTGCTTGAAGAAGGGCGCAACGTAGGTGTACGCGGCAAAGTGCGCCAGGCCGATCAGCAACACCGCGATCAAGCCGACCCGCGCTTGGGGGTTGATAAACAAGGCGGGCAGGTCGCTGACGCGAATGGCCTTCTCCGGATTGAGTCGTGGCAGCAGGAAAATCTGCGCCAGGAGTACCGGTACGCCCATCAGTGCGGTGATCAGGAACGTCATGCGCCAGCCCATCAGGCCGCTCAGCCAGGTGCCTACCGGCACGCCCAGCACGGTGGCGAGGGTCACGCCGACCATGATGATCGAAGTGGCCTGGGCAACGCCCACACCCCTGGGCGCCAGGCGGCCGCTGAGGGCGATGGCGGTGGCCCAGAAACCACCGATGCTGATGCCCAGCAGCACACGGCCGAACAGCAGCAGGCCAAAATCACTGGCCAACGCCACCACCGAGTTGGCAATGATCATGATCAGCGTCAGGCCGATCAGCAGATAGCGACGGTCCATGGTGCCAATGCTGACCGACAGCAAGGGCGCGGCGAGGGCGGCCATGATGCCGGGCAGGGTCACCATCAAACCGGCGTGGCCGGCACTGATGCCCAGGTCACTGGCGACATCATTGAGCACGCCCACCGGCAGAAACTCACTGGTCACCAGGGCAAAGGCCCCCACGGCAACCGAGAGAATCGCCAGCCACTGCTGTTTGACGCTCTGTTGATTATGTTCGGGAAGGCTATGAGGGGCCTGGCTAGCGCTTGGCATGGGGCGAAGATCCGGGGGGAATGCAGCCTGAAGCCAGGCCGGGGAAGAATGTGGAGGCGATTATAGGAATCAGCGTTGCCAATTAAACAGGCCGCTCGGTTTGATAGTCATCATCACTGCAATCAATGCGACCCACGGTTTTGACATGTCCAGCCCCCGATTCGACTCGCCAGCGCCAGCGATCACCCGTCTCTGCGGTGCTAATGCCGTGGCACGCTCACGGGCAGCGACTAATCGGTGGTCGAAGGCACAGCAGTGGCGCTGAAGTCGAGCAGGGCGATAAAACTGTCCAGCAACGGTGATGGGTTGTCGGTGTTCCAGCTCAGGTACAGGCCGATGGCTGGGTTGGGGAAAGCGCTTACCGGGGCGATGCGACGAAACACGACCTTGTCGCGCAGGATCGAGTTGGCAATCGACTCCGGAACCAGGGCAACGCCGAAGCCACAGGCGACCAGGCCGATCAGCGTATGGAGCTGCACGGCCTCCTGTACCACCCGAGGGTAAAAGCCGGCGGCCTCGCACAGGGCGATAAGCTGGCTGTGATAACCGCTGCCCAGGGCTTGAGGGGTGAACACAAAGTCTTCGCCGGCGAAGTCCCGCAAGTCGATCTGGCCGTCGCCGGCCTTGGGGTGATCGGCCGGCAGGGCCATCACGATCTGCTCATCCAGCAACAGGCGCGACGCAATGTTTGGTGCGGCCATCGGCAATTTGCGTATGAAGGCAATATCCGCTTCCCCCGACGCAATGGCCTGGGCCTGGCTGGCAGAAGGCATCTGCTTGATGATCAATTGCACCTTTGGGAACGTCTCGCGGAACCGGCGCAGGCTATCGAGCAGTGGCTCGTAGTAGGTGATCGACACGGCAGTCACCGTGAGTTTACCGGCGATACCCTGCGCCACCTGGCGCGCGTTTTCGATGCCCAGCGCCAACGCCTTGAGGGTGCCATAGGCGGCGTCGAGGAATGCGCCACCGGCTGGGGTCAGTTTTACCCCGCGCTTGCTACGGGTAAACAGACTGAACCCCAGCTTGCCCTCCAGGCGATTGATGGCCTGGCTCAGAGGGGGCTGGGCCATGTGCAGGCGCATGGCGGCCCTGTGAAAGTGCAGTTCTTCAGCCACAGCGATGAACTGGCGTAGCAGGCGGGTTTCGATCATGTCTGCTGCTTCTTGATTTGAATTGATCAGGGGGCGGTGTGATTACACGAGGTACTTACGGAACCAGCCCAAGGTGCGTTCCCAGGCCAGGCTCGCCGCAGCCTCGTCGTAGCGTGGGGTCGAGTCGTTATGGAAGCCGTGGTTGGCGCCCTTGTAGATGTAGGCTTCATAGGTCGTGCCTGCGGCTTTCAAGGCGGTTTCATAAGCCGGCCAGCCTTCGTTGATCCGTGTGTCCAGTTCGCCAAAGTGCAACATGATCGGCGCCTTGATTTTCGGCACGTCCCTGGTGTCAGGTTGGCGCCCATAGAACGATACGGCCGCGCCCAGTTCCGGGTAGGCCACAGCCGCGGCGTTGGTCACGCCACCGCCGTAGCAGAAGCCCGTGATGCCGACTTTGCCGGTGCTGGCGTCGTGATGCATCAGCCATTCGATAGCGGCGAAGAAGTCATTCATCAGCTTGGTCGGGTCGACGGTCTGTTGCAGCGCCACGCCTTTTTCATCATTGCCGGGGTAGCCGCCCACCGAACTCAGGCCATCGGGCGCCAGGGCGATAAACCCGGCTTTGCCCAGGCGCCGGGCGACGTCTTCGATATAGGGGTTGAGCCCACGGTTTTCGTGGACCACCACCACCGCCGGCAGCTTGCCTGTGGCCTTCGCCGGGCGGACCAGGTAGCCGCGTACCGCGCCGTTGCCCTTGGGCGAGGGGTAGGTGATGTAGTCGGCAACGATGTCCGGGTCGGTGAATTTCACCTGCTCGGCCAGGGCGTAGTTGGGGCTCAGGGAAGCCAGCAGTGCCGAGGCGGTCAGGCCGCCAAAGGTGAACAGGGCCGCGCGGTCGAGAAACTCGCGACGGTTGATCTTGCCGTGGGCATAGCCGTCGTAGAGCTCCAGCAGCTCAGGGGCGAAGTCTTTAGCGGTCAGGCGCGTCATCGTCAGGTTCCTTTTTTCGGCACGTGGCGTTGAATGTAGACCATTCTCAGGCCTGGCGGCCATGGGCCGTATCGGCCAGGCGCCCGGTATCGACACGCACGAAGATCGAGTCGCCAATCGCCGTCAGCACGCCATCGGCGTACACCTCGCAGATCACGCGGCTCTTGCGCCCGACCTCACCCTCGACCTTCGCGCGCAAGGTCAGCGGCACGCCCATGGGGGTGGGCTTGATGAATTTGATGCCGAGGTTGCCGGTCACGCAGTCGATACGCGGCAACTCGCCAGGTGTGCGCTGTTCGGCACGGTAGTGATAGGCCATGGCGGTCCAGTTGGAGTGGCAGTCGACCAACATGGCGATCAGGCCGCCGTAGACCAGGTCGGGCCAGCCGCAGTATTGGGCGTCGGGCAGGTGCTCGGCGACGATATGCACACCGTCCGCATCCCAGCGGCTCTTGATATGCAGCCCGTGGGCGTTGCTGGGGCCACAGCCGTAGCAGACGCCGTCCGGCGCCGTGGTGTCTTGCAGGGAAGGGGTGTGCATCGTGCATCCTTATTGTTCTTGGGCCAATCCATGAGCCTAAAGGCCCACGCCCCTATCGCGCAAACTTCTTAGCCAAGGCCACGCAGGCAATCACCGCCACGGTCACGGCGAGCATGCCCAGGCTCACCGGTTCATGCAGCAGGCTGGCCGCCAGCGCCAGGCCGAAGAACGGCTGCAGCAACTGCAACTGCCCGACCGCCGCAATGCCGCCCTGGGCCAGCCCGCGATACCAGAACACAAATCCGATCAACATGCTGAACAGCGCCACGTAACCCAGGCTTATCCACGCCGCCAGGCTGATGCCGGTGAAGGAGGCGGGGGCCAGGAGCAAGGTCAGGGGCGCGACCACCGGCAGCGAAACCACCAGCGCCCAGCAGATCACCTGCCAGCCGCCGAGGGTGCGTGCCAGCTTGGCCCCTTCGGCATATCCCAGCCCGCACACCAGCACCGCCAATAGCATCAGCAGGTCGCCGGCGGGGGCGGCGTTCAGGCCCTGGGCCAGGGCATAGCCCACCACCAGCAGGCTGCCCAGGATCGAAAACAGCCAGAACACCGGGTGCGGTCGCTCGCCGCCGCGCAGCACACCGAACACCGCGGTGGCCAGGGGCAGCAGGCCGATAAACACGATGGAGTGGGCCGAGGTCACATACTGCAAGGCCAAGGCGGTGAGCAACGGGAAGCCAATCACCACCCCCAGGGCGACAATCAGCAACGGCCCCCACTGGTTGCGCGCGGGGCGACGTTCCCGCAACAGCCACAACAGGCACAGGCCCAGCACCGCGGCAATGCTCGCCCTGGCCACGGTCAGGAACACCGGTTCGAATTCCAGCACCGCCAAGCGGGTGGCGGGCAGCGAGCCGCTGAAAATCAGCACGCCGATCAAGCCATTGATCCAGCCGCTGCGGCTATGTTCGGGGGGGATGGTCCGGGACGTTTGTTCCATGCAGGGGGCGCTCGACAGGGGAGGGTTGCGTTTCGGGCATCCTAGGGCTGAAGATTGCGACAATCAAAAAATTGTCATGGATACATCGCCCATGCCCCGTGCCCGCTACAAGTCCCTGGTGGATGCTTTTGCCAGGGATATCCGTGCTGGAACCCTGGTGCCCGGCACCCGCCTGCCGACCCACCGCCAATTGGCGACCACCCATGGCCTGGCCCTGGTCACGGCCAGCCGGGTGTACAGCGAACTGGAGGCCATGGGCCTGGTCAGCGGCGAGACCGGGCGTGGCACTTTTGTGCGGGAAATTGCCCTGGCGCCCGGCCAAGGCAGTGGGCAAATGGCGGTGGCGGCGGGCATGCTCGATCTGAATTTCAACTACCCGTCCTTGCCCGGCCAGGCCGACCTGCTGCGCACGGCCTTGCGCCAATTGGCGTTGTCTGGCGACCTGGAAGCGCTGCTGCGTTACCAGCCCCATGCCGGGCGCGTCCATGAGCGGGCGGTGATGGCGCGGCATCTGCTGCACCGTGGCCTGAGTGTCGCGGCCGAGCAGGTGCTGGTGGTCAGCGGGGCCCAGCATGGCCTGGCGGTGAGCATGATGGCGTTGCTCAAGCCCGGCGATGTGGTGGCGGTGGATGCCTTGACCTATTCCGGTTTCAAGGTGCTGGCCGAGACCTTGCACCTGGAGCTCGTTGCGATCCCGGTCACGCCGCGCGGGCCGGACCTGGCGGTGCTGCAACAGCTGTGTCGCCGACGCCCGGTGCGCGCGCTGTACTGCATGCCGACCTTGCACAACCCCCTGGGCTGGGTGCTGGGGCTCGACCAGCGTGAGGCACTGGTGCGCATCGCCCGCGAACACGAGCTGATCCTGATCGAAGACGCCGCCTATGCCTTCCTCGTCGAGCACGCGCCACCGCCCTTGGCGCACCTGGCGCCGGAGCGCACGGTGTACGTGGGTGGGCTGTCCAAGAGTGTCGCCACCGGCCTGCGGGTGGGGTTCGTCGTGGCGCCACTGGCGTGGGTTGCGGCGCTGGAAAGGACGGTCATGGCCACGGTGTGGAATGCGCCGGGGGTAATGACGGCCATCGCCACCGGCTGGATCGAGGACGGCACGGTACTCCAACTGGAGGTACAAAAACGCCAGGACGCCCAGGCCCGGCAGGCGCTGGCGGCTGAGGTGCTGGCGGGGGTGGAGTACATCAGCCATCCCTCGTCGTATTTTTTATGGCTGCCGTTGGGGGAGGATGCCCGGGCGGATCAGGTCACCATGGCGTTGGCGCAGGAGGGTGTTTCGGTGTCCACTGCCGAGCCGTTTGCGGTGTCAGGGCATGTGCCCCATGCAATCAGGCTGGCGTTGGGCTCGGTGGACAAGAGCGCGTTGCGCGCGGCGTTGCTCAAGGTACGGCGGGTGGTTGAGTAACCACCCGCCGCACGCGGTCTCAGCCGTCGATCCAGGAGTGTTCGGCGCCTACTTTGACCTTGAACTGATGGAACAGCGGGTAGTAGTGCTCCTTCATTTGCTTGATCCGCAGGCCCAACAGCTCGGAAGGGACAATGCCCTTGCTCGTGTAAAACTGGCGCAGGCGCGCTTCAATGTTGACCACCGGCCCGGATGAGACGACTTTGTTATCGACAACTTTTGATTCTTTGGCAATGCCATCGAAACCCAGGTCGTACATGTCCGGTCTTTTCGATTTAAGTACGTCGTTAAACAAATTGGGGCCCACCGTCTGAAAGATTTTGCGCTCATAGGCGTTGAACTCAGGGGTGTATTGCACCTGCCCATTTGACCCTCGGGTAACGGTGGGGCGATTGGCTGCGAAGTAGGGCTTGTTGGCGGAAAACCGCTGGTTCATTTCGGCGATCATATCGGTAATGACAGGGTTGCCAGGCTGCGTTGCAAAGTTACTGGTGTTGTAGAACGGGTGGTAGTCAGTGAGGCTATGGGCCACAGGTTTATTCAGGAGGACATCATTGGCGCCCGCTTTTAGTAGCGTATTGCCGATGTCAGCTTGAATGACATCATCGGTATCGAGATAAATGCCACCGTATTTATTCATGATGGGATAGCGTGCAACATCCGACGCGGCGGCCAGGTTTTTCCCCTGGCCTTGGCGAAAGTAGTTATACAGTTCGCCGTTTTTCAGCTGTTTGAAAACCTCGTCTTCATTGAGGTTCATCACCGTCAGGCCAGGGGCCTTGCTTTGCAGTTTGCTTTTTATCTGTTGAAAAACCGCTGGGTTATCGGCATCCACATGCAGCACAGATTTATACCCCCACGCTTTGCTTGCATTGTTGGCCATGTTGTCGACCAGGTTGGCGGGGATGTCCTGGCCAGCCCAGAAATAATGCAGTTCTTTGGGTAAAGGCTGAACATCTTTGGGGACATTTATCGTGATCGGCGCGGGGGCCTCAACAAAATGGTAGTTGTGTGCGTCGATCCGCTTGGCTTTTTTAAGCTCATCGATGGTTCCCCGCTGCCATTTGCCTTTGCCGGTTCTCCAGTAGTAGAGATGGTTTGGCCGTTCAGCGCCGCTCAATAGGCGGGTGGCTTTCCATGTACCGATGGAGCTATTGAAGCTGACACTCTGGTCTTCGCCCATGTAGTTGATGGCATAGGGCGACGCTGGGTTGCCCGTTGCCTTGATATCGTCCATTGGCACTACATACGTACTGTCGCCAAGTTTCCAGGGTGTTGGCGCGCTGCCGGCCCCTCCCAGCAACTGGTTGGCCCTGGATGTGGGGGCCCACCCAGCCATGCCCAGATCCTGCACGGGGATATCCGCGCCCGCGCCGCCGGGGTGGACGATGACCCGCTGTCCCTCTTTCAAACGCGACTCATAAAACGCACCATCGACCCTGACGTATTCCTTATGGCTCTGGCCCGTGTAGACATTGCCTTGCAGCCCTTTAGTCCTGAGCTCATCCGCCGCGATATGTTTGATTTCGTAGCCCAATAGGTCGGTATTGAGCGATTTCACCTCACCATTGGCGGCCACCCGGCTGGGTTTGAAATCATTCAGTGGGGGGCCAAAGGCTCTTTTCTTGAGCACGTCGTATTGATGCCAGTTGCCCTGGAACAGTACGACGTTCCCCTCGACTGTCTCTTGCCCAACCCGGAACGTACCGGTTGCTGCCAGACCGTGCTGCTGGCTGGCGGTCTTTGCCACCTCGGCGCCGATGGCCGGCAAGCTGTTGGGGTCGTTTAACCTGGGCGTATCAACGACGAAATGGTCCAGTGATTTGCCGTACGCCTGTTGCGTGCGAGGGTCAAAGGCATACCACTTTTGGCTCGCCTCATCGAACTTGGCCAGGGCCTTGTTTTCAAGTGCGCCGCTGGCTGCTTTGTAGGTGCCTTCGGCAATGTCAGGTTTTTTTGCCAGTTCCAGCAGGTTCACACTGCGGTAGCTGCCGCGCAAGGATTTGACGCCCTTGTGGGCGGTACGCCCCAGGCTTACGACAGAGCGCGCCAAGTCATCGATACCCCCTACTGGATTGAGCGCACCAACCGCCGCGCGCCCAATGATCTGCCCGGTACGCCCCAGTTTCGACAGGGCCGATGCCCCGGTGGCAAGGGCTTTTGCGCCTTTGGCTGCCGGCCCCAGGCCGATTGCAAAACCGAAGATATCAAACGCCAGATCGACAATGCCGCTGCCGATGTTGCCCTCGATAAAGTTCTTGATGGCCGACCTGAAGGGAATGAGATTGAGCGCAATCTCTTCAAGGATCTTATAGGTCGGTACTTCCGTATCAAAGGTGGTGGCGCCCTTGGCATAGCGTTCTACAGCAGGCAGTTCCATGTCCTTGATCAAGGCATCAGCAATGTAGCGGGTCCTGGCACTGCTGAAGCTATTGGGGGCGTCTTCTACACCTGGGGTTTCCTGGGTTATGCCCGCTGCGTACTGACCCGAGGGTGTTATTGCATCGAATCTTTTACCGCCAGAGGAATGCATGAAACTGCTCTGGGGAGCGTACTCCTTGTAACTCTGGTCTGGCCGCCGGGTCACCGTGCCCTTCAAGCGATCAATGGCATAGGTCATGACGCTACCGTTGCGTTCGGTCTTGACCAGGACAACACCCGGTTCAACCTGAATGGGCTGATCGTCCCGTGTGTAGCGCATCTCCTTGCTGATGGTTATTTTTCCGAATTCCAGGTTCTGCCTGTCGGTGAGCGGCAGTTTGGAAATCAGTAGCTTGATCTGGGTAGCCGTGGTTTTTTTGACGTCGTTGGCGTAGTCGGCAAATGTCCTTTTGAACACTTCCAAGGGGCGCGCCAGGTTTTTGAGCTTGGGCATGACCTCGTTGAGGTTGATCGCAGTCGATGAGCAAACCCACGCCGCAGGTTTGCCATCAGGCTCAATGTTGATGGTGCCATACGTCTGGTCCCTTACAAAGGCACGGCCGGTCTCTCCCCAGTTGTCCGCCGAGTCGGGTGCCCCGTTGAGCCCGCGACCGTCGATATACAGGTCCAGGATCGAGTAGGGGCCGGGGAAAAACCTGCTGGCGGGCTGCGAGGTAATGCATTTTTTGTCGAAGAGTGCCGGGTCCATCTCCGGCAGCGCATGCTTGAGCTGTTCCAGGGCAATGGCTTTGGTGGTGGGCATGGGCGGCAGTTGGGTTTCGGAGGCCTCCTTGAGTTCGCGCACTTGCGCGCTGAATGCCTCGCGCACGGCAGTTATTGCGGCGGGCGTCACGGGGTAACCCATGCCGCTGGCTGCCCCCCAGTCTTTGATCGCCTCGCTCTGGGCCCTGTATTCCACCTGCCGTTCTTCTTCCGTGATGGGCGCTGTACCCGCGTCGAGCATGATCTGCGCATAGCTCATCGTCGCCGTTGCCCCGGGGGCTTTTGCTTCAATGCGCGCGGTTGCCGTGGCCAGGCTGACCCAACTGTGGGTTCCCACCACTACCTGCTCCGGAATGTCCTTGACCAGGAACGCCGGCGCCCGGCTGGCCAGTAGCAGATGGGCTTGAAGCGTGGCTTGCGCGGGCGAGGCTGCACGCCCCTGGGCCAGCAGGTGCGCGGCCAATTCCTCGCAGACCGTGGCGGCCGACTTACCGACGTTGCCGGGCGAAACCAGCCGGTAGCCCGCGATCTCGCCGGGTACTTGGCCGGTGGGTGCGCTGGTGCTCTCCACGTTCAAGGCCGCCAGCAGCCAATCAGCGGCACTGCCTTTGACGGCGCGAGCCGCGAAGGTGGCTTGGATGGCACTGCCCAGTGCCTGGCCTCGGGCAGAATTGATCAAGGTATCAATCAACAGGCGTGGATTACTCTGCTCTTGAGGCGAGACTTGCCTGCCTTGCAGCAGATAATCCAGCACACGGTGAAAGGGCCGCAGGGTCAGATCGCCGAACTGGCCTGCGCGTATATCCGACTGCAATTGTTCCTGGCTGTCCTGGTCAAGCGATACGGGCCAGGCCAGCGCGCCACCCAGGTTGCCATTGCTCGCAGCCTTGGGGGGGGGCGTGGCTAGGGCGCTGGCAAGGTTGACCAGTTGTGCGTGATCGGTCGGGATATCCCAGCCATGGTCTTGGATAAACTGCAGCAGGCTGACCCTATTGGGTTGGCCGCTGGTGCTGGGTTGGTAAGTGCTGTCGGCCGGCAGGTCGATCATCGTTTTGGTCAGCGCATTCTGGATTTGCCCCACATATTCGCTGCCGGATTCGACGCCAGACGCCAGGTGACGAAGCTCGGCGATGGCTTGATGGCGGCTACCAATATCCCCCAAGTGCGCTTTTTGCACGTACAGAGCGCTGTCGCTGCGCGCCTTGATCAAATCGGCGCTGGTGGTGGGATCGAGCTTGGTAAAGCCTTGCTGTTGATCGATTTGTTCAGCACGCAGGCGCATCGACGGGCCCGTCAGGTCCAGCCGCTCATTGTAAAAGTGCCCGACCAGCCAATAGGGAACCGGGTCATGGATATCGCTTGCGGGGGGCGAGAACGTCGTGTCAGTGTGGCCCGCCGCAATGACTTTGCCGGCCTGCAGGATGGGCCCACTGATGGCTGCCCAGCGTGCGTCGTCGAGCCCGACTGTGTGGCGCTTCTGTTCGGGGTCAAGGTAGTGCTGGCGCTTGAAAGAGAGCGTTCCTGACTCCGGGTGGAGGGTGATCGAGCGGGTGTTGATGCCTTTTTCTTCAAGCCACTGACGGACGTCGGGCGACTTGAAGGCATTTTGCAGTTGTGCCCACCACTGGCCGAATGTGGAGTCGGGAGCAATCGTGTTGATCGTCACATTCTTTTGGCGATTGGCGACCTCCAGTAATGCCGAGCTATACGCCGTCGCCAATGCGCGATCACCCACGGTGCGAGGATGTTCTGCTGATTCAGATGGGGTGGGAGTTTCACGCTTGTGCCGCGAGGGCAACGGCGTGACAGGCAGATTGAGTAGCTGGCGTGGGGGGCGCTGCGCAGGGCTGGGCTGGGAAATACTGCTCATAAGGATTGCTGCCTCAAAGTTCGGGAATGGGCCTGGGTGTCAACCGCTACCGGGCGTTAGCCTTGTGTAGCGGTTTGCCCCAGGTTGATTCCCTTGTTTTGGCAGCCGATGACTTTCCTTATGTTTCAACTATGTTCTGATCAGAAATCCCAGCGGGTCGTCAGCATCACGTTGCGCGGATCGCCGTAATAGGCGGTGTTGTAGAAGCCGATATTGGTGTAGTACTTCTTGTCGAACGCGTTGTTCAGGTTCAGCGTCGCCGACAGGTTTTCGGTGACCTGGTAACGCGCCATCACATCCACCAGCCAGTAGGCTTGCTGGGCAAACTCCTCGTTCTTGGCCTTGTAGCGGTTGTACAGTTCCTGCCAGCTTCGGTTCTGCCAGCGCGCGCCGCCGCCCACGGTCAAGCGGTCCAGTGGGCCCTTGAGTTTGTAGGTGGTGTAGAAGCTGAGTTGGTCCTCGGGCTCCCAGGTCGAGACCTTCTGCCCACTTTGGTCACGGATGATCTTGTGGGTGTAGCCAGCCTGGGCCTGCCAGCCGGGCAGCAGTTCACCGGACATTTCGGCCTCCAAGCCCTTGGTCTTGGCTTCGATGCCCTTGGTGGCATAGCCCAATGACGGGTTGGTCGGCGCGGCGTTGTATTCGGCGTCGGCTTCTGCGCGGTTGCTCTGGTGCACTTCAAAGTAGGCCAGGCTGGTGTTGAGCCGGCCGCCGAAGAATTCACCCTTGATGCCGCCTTCGTAGTTCTTGCCTTCGGAGGGTTCCAGCAGCTTGTTGTTGCGGTCGCGGTTGTAGCTTTCCGGCATGAAGATGTCGGTGTAGCTGGCGTAGGCGGTGAAGTTTTCGTTCAGGTCGTAAGTCACGCCGGCGTAGGGCACCAGGCGCCCGGTTTCGGTGGAGTCGTCGGTGCCGCGCAGCTTGTAGTTGGCGACGCGGGCGCCGAGGAACAGGTTCAGCGGGTCGGCCAGATTGAAGCGCGAGGTCATGTAGCCAGCGCTTTGGCGGGTGGTCAGGTCGTTGACGTAGGTGGGGGCGCCCCAGTCGGGTTCGGCAAAGTTGCCATCGAAGTTCCAGAAGTCCACCACATTGCCGTTGGCGTGTTTGGGGCTGCCGTAGTCCTTGCCTTTCCAGTGGGAGTTGGAGGCCGAACCACCCACTACCAGTTCATGCTCGCGCCCCAGCAGGCTGAAGGGGCCGCTGAGGTACACATCGGCGGCATTGGCACGGGTCTGGCCGGTGAATTTATTGGCGTAGACCGTGGACAGGCCGGTGTCGGGATTCGGCGCGCTCTGTATCGAGCCCAGGGGCGCGTGGTAGCCGCTGAGTTGGTGGGTCACTTGCGCCTTGGCTACCCAGCCATTGGCGAAGCTGCGCTCCAGGGTGGCGAAGGCGCCCCGGTTGTATTGCTCCCAGCGGCTCCACTTGGCGCCGTTGTTGTAGGAGCGCTTGACGTCGATGCGGTCGCCCTTGGTGTTGAACAGCGGGCGGCTGCCGGACCAGCCCGAGCCCATGGGGTCGTTGTCCTGATAGTCAAAACCCACGGTCAGCAAGGTGTCGTCGTCAAGATCCGCTTCCAGTGAGCCGAAGTAGACGCTGGTCTTGCGCTGGTAGCGCTCCATGAACGAATGCTTGTCCTGATAGGCCGCCACGGCGCGCCCGCGGATATTGCCGCTGTCGGTCAGCGGCCCGCTGACATCGACCTGGGAGCGGTAGTTGTCCCAGCTGCCGGCACCCAGTTCGATGCTGGCCTTGAAGTCACGGGTGGGCTTTTTACGGATCAGGTTCAAGGTCGCCCCCGGCGCGCCTGCACCGGTCAGCAGGCCGGTGGCACCTTTCAGGATCTCCACTCGGTCGTAGATCGCCATGTCGGTCAGGGTCTGGCCGGACGAGTAGGCCGAGTTGCGCAGGGTGGGGATGCCGTCGTACTGGAAGTTTTCGATGGAAAACCCACGGGCGAAGTAGTTGGTGCGCTCGCTGTCGTAGGTCGACACGGTGATGCCGGGGGTGTGGCGCATCACATCGTCAATGGCGTTGAGGCCGAAGTCGTCCATGTGTTGGCGGGTGATCACGGTGATCGACTGCGGGGTCTCCCTGGGCGTCAAGACCAGGCGTGTGGCGGTGGCAATGGTGCCCGGAGTGTAGGAGCCGGTGCCCTCGGTGACGGTGCCCAACTGGTTGGAGGTGACCTGGGTGGCAGCCAGTGCCAGGGTGCCGCTGGCCTCGGTCAAGGCCTGCAACTGGTAGCCATCGGCGCTGGCTTGCGCCGCAAAGCCGGTGCCTTCCAACACCTTGGCAAAGCCATCCACTACGTTGTAACTGCCGCGCACGCCTGCACTGCTCAGGCCGGCCACTTGTTGCGACTGGAAGGCTATCGGCGTGCCTGCGGCCTGGGCATAGCGGCTGAGCACTTCGCCGAGGGGGCCTGGGGCGATATCGAAGGCCTGGACCTGTTGCTGCGCGTAGGCAATGGCCGGTAATGCCAGCGGCAGGCAGCCAAACAGCAGGCGGCTGGCCAGCAGCAGGCTGCCACGGGAGGATGGGTTGGAAGACATGTAATCGGTGCTCCTTTGGATGTTGGCCAAGGAAAGGACGCGGCAAAACCGAAAACACGCAGACTTTATTGAGAATTATTCGCGCTGTTTTTCAAGGACACACGGGTGACCCACGGTGTGTAGTTGCTGACTTCGATCGGCAGCGTGCGCTGGAGCAGGCGCAAGGCCCGCGCCGGGTCGTCGACCGGCAGCATGACCGTGACCCGCAAGCCTTGCAGGGCCTGGCGATCGAACAGCAACAGGCCGCTGCGATGCCGTCCCAGGCGCTCCAGCACATCCGCCAGGGGCTCGTCGTTGGCCAGCAATTGGTGGGTGTTCCAGGCGGCCTCGTGGGCGCGGGCATCGAATTTTTCCACCGGCCCTGGGCCGCTTGCCTCCAGGCGCACCTGCTGGCCGGGGTTGAGGGTCAATTGTTGGGTGCCGCTGTCGATGCGAGTGGACGATTCGAGCATCCTGACCACCGTCGCATCGCCGCTGCGCTCGACGATAAAACGCGTGCCCAGGGCGCGAATGCTGCCTTGCGGGGTGTCGACATAGAACGGGCGCTGGGCATCCTTGGCCACGTCCACCAGCAACTCACCGCGCAGCAGGCGTATGCGCCGTTGGTGGGCGTCGAAGTGCAGGTCCACCGCCGAACCACCATCCAGTTGCAGGGCACTGCCATCGGCCAGGCGTTGTTGCTGCCACTGGCCGCTGGCGCTGCTGAGGTCGGCGAACAGGTAGCCGCGCTGGCTGTACTGATAGGCCGGCAGGGCAAACAGGCCGATTAACAGGGTGAGGGCCAGGCCCTTGATCGCCTTCGGCTGTTGGCGCGCCCGGCGCAACGCGGATCGGGCCGGCGCCTGCTTGAGCGGCGACAGGTGGCCCTGCAAGCGCGCAACCGCCAATGGATGTTGCGGGTCGGCGGCCAGCCAGGCGTGGAAAGCCTGTTGGCTGGCGGCATCGGGCTGATGGTCGAGGCGCACCAGCCACTCGGCAGCCTGGCGCAGGATGGCCGGGGTCATGCCTGGGCGCACGCGTCGCAGGCCAGCAGGGCTTCCACCAGGTCCTGTTGCACGGTGCGCACCGAAACCCCGAGGCGCTCGGCGATCTGGGCCTGATCCAGGCCATCGAGGTGGCGCAGGATAAAGGTCTCGCGGATCCGTGGCTTCATCCGCGCCAGGGCCCGGTCAATCGCTTCGAGCACCTGTACCGCCTGCAGGATCTGCTCGGGCGAGGGCGCTTGCTCAAGGTACTGGGCGCAGCGTTCCAGTTCTTCCTGATAGGCCCGCTCCAGGCGGCGTCGGCGATTGCTGTCCATCAACAGGCGGCGGGCCACCGTGGCGAGATAGGCCTGGGGCTCGCGGGGCGCCACGTAGGGGCTGGCCGACAGCAGGCGGATGAACGTGTCATGTGCCACGTCTGCCGCGTGCTGGGAGCAATTCACGCGCCGGCGCAGCCAGCTCAGCAACCAGCCGTGGTAGCCGCGGTACAGGGCTTCAAGCGTCGCGGCTTCGGCGGGCTGGGCTGGTTTCATGCGAAAAATTCGTAAGTGGGAATTAATCTTATTCTAGTTGTTTCTGACTGGCGGCTGCAATGGGCGAGGGGGCCTCGGTCTCAGAACCGGCCCGTTCAACGTCTTTTATAGAAGGACTCGAGAAAAGACGGCCTTACCTCGTCGGTCGGCGAATTTAATGTGGATAATTTTGCGTATCGGTCAATATTTGTTGGTTTTTTTGACTGAGTATCGCGCTCTGAGCGCGATATGGCCGTGGAATAGCGGTCGGGGTCATGCCTAAAAAGTGTTGAAAAGTAACTTCGCTCTAAGTGGTTGTGTATTTATGTAGCGCTTTTCGCGTATTGAGCGAATCGACAGTAACGTCTTTTTGACAGAATCAGCTCTGTGTGCACCGAACCGGTCAGCCTTTTCCACGTTGTGTTTAAAGCCCGGGTACCCATAAACATTAGGCGCTGGCATGGCGGCGGCTGCATGCCTTGGCGCGCAGTCCTTGGGCAGTGAGGGAACCGTGATGGCCAATCGGTCATTCCAACCCCGTTTCGGTCAGTGGCATATGCCCTGCACCCACTCACGGCAACCTCTGCGCTTACTTCACCCATAGGCTTGATAATGACGAAACCCTTCCCGAACCAGAGCGGCATCTACGACGTCATCGTTGTCGGCGGTGGCGTTGTGGGATGCGCGATGGTCCGGCGCTTTACCCTGGAGGGCGCGCGGGTGCTGTTGCTGGAAAAAAGCCCGGACATCCTCTCTGGTGCGAGCAAAGGCAACAGCGCGATCCTGCACACCGGCTTCGATGCGCCAACCGGCAGCCTGGAGCTGCAATGCATGCAGGACGGCTACCAGGAATACCTGGACATCCACCAGAACATGTCGCTGCCGCTGCTCAAGACCGGCGCGCTGGTGGTGGCCTGGAACGAGGATGACCTGGACAAGCTGCACGGCATCGTCGAACAGGCACACGCCAATGGGATTGCCGATGTCAGCCTGATCGGCCGCGAGCGGGTGCGCAGCCTTGAACCGCACCTGGCCCAAAGCGCCCTGGGGGCGGTCCAGGTGCCTGGTGAATTTCTTATCGATCCGTGGTCGGCGCCGCTTGGGTATCTACTCCAGGCCATGACGCATGGGGCACAGGTGCGCTTCAATACCGAGGTCAACGGCGGTTATTTCGATGGCGAACTGTGGGCCCTGGAGACCACCAACGGGTTTATCCGGGGACGCACGATCATCAACTGCGCCGGCTTGTTCGGCGATGTACTGGAGCAACAGTTGCTGGGTGCGTCGAGCTTCTCCATCCACCCGCGCAAAGGCCAGTTCGTGGTGTTCGACAAGGCGGCCGCGCGCTACCTGGGCAACATCATCCTGCCGGTGCCCAACGAGCGTACCAAGGGCATCGTCCTGACCCGCACCGTCTACGGCAATTTGTTGGTGGGGCCTACCGCCGAAGAACAGGAAGACCGCCTGCACGCAGGCCTGGACAGCGACGTGCTGCGCCAGTTGGTGGACGCGGCCGTCGAGCGGATTCCTGCGCTCGACGGTATGCCGGTCACCGCCACCTATGCCGCGCTGCGCCCGGCCACGGAAAAGAAAGAGTATCGGGTGCAGCGGGTCGAAGGTAAGAACTGGATCAGCGTCGGCGGCATCCGCTCCACCGGCCTGACGGCGGCGCTGGGCATTGCCCGGCACGTGTTCAGCCTGTATCAGCGCGAGCACACGCCAGTCCCCGCCTCAATCCTGCAATGGCCGGTGCTGCCCAATCTCGCCGAACATTTGCCCCGCGATTACCACCGGCCGGGCTACGGCGAAATCGTCTGCCACTGTGAAATGGTGACCCAGCGGGAAATCCAGAATGCCTTGGCCAGCGCGCTGCCGCCCGGTGACCTGGGCGGCCTGAAACGCCGCACGCGGGCCTGCATGGGGCGCTGCCAGGGCTTTTATTGTGGGGCGCGGGTGGCCGAGCTGAGCGCTGGCCACCTGGCCATTCCCCTTGCCACAGGTGTTTGTCATGAAGCCCATTGAAGTCGAAAACATTGATGTCGCGATTATCGGTGGCGGGCCGTCGGGGCTGTCGGCGGCGATGACCCTGCGCAAGCTGGGCGTTGGCACGGTGGTGGTGTTTGAGCGTGAGCCCGAGGCGGGTGGTATCCCACGTCATTGTGGGCACCCGCCCTTTGGTTTGCGCGAATACGGCCGCGTCTATACAGGGCCTGGCTATGCGCGCAAAAACGTCGCGCAGGCGTTGAAGGCCGGGGTGCAGATTCGCGTCAAGCACTCGGTGACGCAGATGGGCCTGGGCGGGCGGCTGGAACTGGTGAGCCCGGAGGGCGCCAGGGTGATCCAGGCGCGACGCGTGCTGATTGCCACCGGGGCCCGGGAAACACCACGCTCGGCGCGCCTGCTGGGCGGCGATCGCCCGCTGGGGGTGATCAATACCGGCGCGTTCCAGTCCTACCTGTACCTGGAGCATCTCAAGCCCTTTGAGCGTCCGCTGATCGTCGGCACCGAGCTGGTCAGCCTGTCGGCGGTCATGAGTTGCCGGCGTGCCGGAATCCAACCGGTGGCGATGATCGAGGCCAACCTGCGGGCCACGGCGCGCTGGCCGCTGTCGCTGTTTCCGCGGTTGTGCGGGGTGCCGATGCATTTCGGTGCACAACTTCTGGCAATCCACGGCACCGGGCGGGTAGAGGGCGCAACGGTGCGCCTGGCCGATGGGCAGACCCAGACCTTCGATTGTGACGGCGTGCTGCTTACCGGCCAGTTCACTCCCGAGTCGAGCCTGGTGCGCCTGAGCGAGCTGCGGCTGGACCCGAAAAGCGGCGGCCCGCATGTCGATCAATACGGGCGCTGTTCCGATCCGGCCTACTTTGCCGCGGGGAATCTGCTGCGCCCCGTCGAGACGGCAGGTTGGTCGTTTCGCGAAGGCCATAAGATCGCTACGATGATCGCCCGCGATCTGCAGGGGCAACTGCCGCCTGCTGCGCCGAGCATCGAGATCGCCTGCAAGGGCGCCTTGAAGCTCTGCGTGCCGCAACGCCTGAGCCCGTCCACAGTGGCCGGTATGCAGCACCTGCAACTGCGGGTCAACCGTGGGGTGAAAGGGCGCCTGGTGGTACGGGCCGATGGCCAGGAAATCTGGGCCCGCGCCGGCAGTTCGCTGCCCGAGCGGCGGATATTGATACCCATCGCCAGCCTCAAGCTGCCCCAGGGCGTACAGCAACTCGAAGTCGACTTTGTCGGCCAATAACAAGACCTGCCGAGGAGTCTTAAACATGCGGATTGCCGCGCTCGATCAAGGCACCACCAGCACCCGCGTGTTGGTGGTGAGTGACAATGGGTCAGCTGATATCCAGCTCTCGTTGCGCCATCAGCAACACCATCCCCATCCTGGTTGGGTGGAGCACGATCCACTGGAGCTGCTCAGTAACCTGCAGCGTTGCCTGGAGGCCACCGGCCAGGTGGACGCCATCGGCCTTGCCAACCAGGGCGAGAGTTGCCTGGCGTGGGACGCCCAGACCGGCGAGCCGTTATCCCCGGTGATCGTCTGGCAAGACAATCGCACCTGGGCCGAAATCGCCCAGTTGCGCGGCGACGGCGGCGAGGCCCTGACCCTGGAGCGTGCGGGTTTGCCCCTGGACCCGTATTTCTCGGCGAGCAAGCTGGCCTGGATCGTGCGCAACCTGCCAGCCGCGCAGAGCGCATTGCGCGCCGGGCGGCTGCGCCTGGGCACCACCGATGCGTACTTTCTCGACCGCCTGACCGGGGTCTTCGCCACGGACGTCACCACCGCTTCGCGCACCTCGCTGATGAACCTGGCGACCGGGCAGTGGGACAGCCAGCTCTGCGAGCTGTTTGGCGTGCCCATGGAAACCCTGCCGCAGATCCGCGACACCGTCGGGCACTTTGGCGAGATCGGCGCCACGCCGGTCACCGCCTCGATTGTCGACCAGCAAGCCTCGCTCTACGGCCATGGTTGCCGCAATGAGGGCGACGCCAAGATCACCTACGGGACCGGGGCGTTTGCCCTGACCGTGACCGGCGAGCAGATCATCCGCGCCCCGGAAAAGGGCCTGCTGGCGACCATCGCCTGGCAGATCGACGGCAAGCCCACTTACGCCATGGACGGTGGTGTCTACGATGCCAGCGCAGCCGTGGAATGGGCCGGGCGGCTTGGCTTGTTCAGCGATTTTTCGGAGCTGGCGGCATTCGACGAAGCACCGGCCATTGGCCGCCAACTGGCGTTTGTGCCGGCGTTGTCCGGCCTCGCTTGCCCGCACTGGGACCGCAGCGCGGCAGCCCTGTGGGTCGGCATGAATGGCAGCACCACGCGCCAGGATATGTGCCAGGCCGTGCTTGAGGGTGTGGCATTGCGCAGTGTGGAAGTGATCAGCGCAATGGACGGGTTTCTCAGCGTCACCGATCACCTGTCCATCGATGGCGGCCTGGCGCGCAGCCCCTATTTTGCGCAGTTTCTCGCCGATGCCTTGCAGCGCTGCATCGTCACCCAGCGCTTCGATGAGCTGACCGCATTCGGCTGCGCAGCGCTGGCAGCCAAAGGCCTCGGCGTGGCGCTCAAGCCGCCGCGCAATACCAGCACCAGCTATCACCCCAAAGTCAGTGCCGCCCAGGCCCAGCAGTGGCGGGCCACGTTCAGCGATGCGGTGACGCGCTGCCGCGACTGGCGCTGAGCGCTTACCACTCCGGCCGGGTCAGGGCAGGGGCTTCCAGGACTTCAACCTGGGCTTCGGCCAGGGCCTTGGCCAGTTCGCCCAAGGGTTTGCGGTCGATGATCAGGCGGTCGATGCGCTCCAGGGGGAATACCTGGAACAGCGCACGCTTGCCCATTTTCGAGGAGTCGGCAATCACCGTGAGGTAGCGCGTGCGGGCGATCATGGCGCGGGTGATCTCCGCTTCCTCGATGGAAAAGTCAAAGGCGCCGTCGGTGTTCAAGGCGCCAATGGTGACCACCGCATGCTCAGCGTTGAACCGGGCGATCTGCTCCATGGCCAGGGCGCCGATGTTCTGTTCCGATTCGGGGCGGTATTCGCCGCCGATCATGAACACGCGATTACCGCTGGCGCCAATGGCGGCGGCGATCAACAAGGAGTTGGTGATCACGGTGATGCGGTTGAGCCTTGCCAGTTCACGGGCAAAGAACAGGGTGGTGGTACCGGTATCGATCAGCAGGCTGTCGCCCGGCGCATAGAGCCCGGCGGCGAAGCGCGCCACTGCACGTTTCTCCTGGGAGAATTCATTCATCCGGGTCTGGAAGGCGTTCTCGTGCTCGCCGCTGGGCGGCAGCGAGGCGCCGCCATGGAACTTGGTGACCTGGCCATCTTCGGCCAGGGCCGTGAGGTCGCGGCGAATGGTCTCTTGCGAAGTGCCGAGGGTGCGCGCCAACTCGTCGACCGAGATGCGTTCACGCTGGCGTAGCAGTTCAAGGATATGTTGGCGTCTTTCATTGGGGCGCATGGGCAACCATCCTCTTGATGCTACGTGAATGCGCCACGGCGGCGCAGTGCTGTTACCGAGGCACTCAAATGATGCCCCGCCAGTAGGCGGCGGGGCGGGTGGGCGCCAGTGGGGGTGGTGTGAACTTGGTATTGGCGTTTGCCGTTCACGGCCGTAGAGTCCGCTGCCTTGAAAGGTGTGATCAGAGATTACGCAATAGAGTTGACCGATTCCAGTGTGTTTAACCCGCAAAACCACAAAAAACACACGATTGGCATGGGAAGTGGTTAGTAATAGGGTGTGAAAGCGCCACAAATGGGGCTGTAAAACGCGTTTGGCCAATGGAGCGACCGAACTGGGGCGTACTCCTACAACAACAATTGATTCAGTACAGATGGAGCGAAAGCAATGGCGGAATTCGGCAATTACGTTATTTACCTGATCATGATCGGCGCGGTGGTTGGCGCGTTTGCATCCGTGATCAAGCCGGACAGCGGCCTGGGCAAGGAGTTTGTCAACGGCATCCACTCCATTGGCCCGGTGTTCCTGGCGCAGGCGGGCATCATGGTGGCGATCCCGTACCTGTCCAAATTCATCGAGGTCGCACTGGGGCCGTACTTCGGCGCGATGGGTTCCGACGTGTCGATTGCGGCGCTGTCGATCATCGCCGTGGACATGGGCGGCTACCAGTTGGCCGATGCCCTGGCAGCGAACCGCGACATGTGGATCACCGCCATGATCGTTGGCTATACCTCCGGCGCGACCATCGTCTACCTGATCCCGGTCGGCCTGATGATGCTCGAACGCAAGGACCACAAGTACCTGGCGCTGGGGGCCATGGCCGGTTTGATCAGCATCCCGTTTGCGGTGCTTGCCTCGTTGATGATGATCACCGCCTTCAACCTGCCGGTGCGGGATATCGTTTCCACCACCTCGCCGGCCCTGCATTACCTGAGCCTGGGGTTTGTCGACTGCGTGCGCTTGCTCGCGCCATTGTTTGTGTTCTGCTTCCTGCTGGCCGCCGGCCTGCGCTACCGGGCGGCGTGGATGGTGGCCGGGTTCCTGGTGTTCGGTAAGTTGATGGATGCCTTTATCAAGATCGTCCTGGCGCTGGCCATCGTCGAGCACTTCACCGGGTTCTTCATGAAGAACTTCGGTGTGTGGGGCTTCGACCCGATGTTCGCCGACGAGAAGGAGCTGTTCCGTGCCATCGAGATTGCCGGCTACATCGGCATCATGCTCGCCGGTACGTTCCCGATCTGCTACCTGTTCAACCGCTACTGCAAGAAACCCATGGAAGTGCTGGGCAAGCACATCGGGTTGTCAGCCGATGGCGCAGCGGCGTTTGTCATGGTGTTTGCCAACATCATCGCGGTCTACCACCTGTTCAAGAAGATGAATGCCCGGGACAAGGTCTTGTGTGTGGCCCTGGGTGTCTGTGCGCAGGCCACCATTGGCGACCACCTGGCCTTTACCGCGAACTTCCAGCCGACGCTGATCATGCCGATCCTGCTGGCCAAGTTGTTTGGCGGCCTGCTCGCAGTGGCGATCGCGATCAAGATCTCGGTGCCCGCCGCCCAGCGTTACGAAGCGCAGGAACGCGAGCGCGAAGAGGCCGATGAGGCCGGCGTGCCGGCTGCGCAGGCGGTGTGACCCTGACTCTTTAATCCACGGCAAGGGCGCGCGCCCTTGCATTGCCTTGAGGTAACAATGAGAAAGATTTTTCTGGCCTGCCCCTACAGCCATGCCGATGCGTCAGTGACCCACGAGCGTTTTATCCAGTGCAACAAGGTGGCGGCCATCATCATCGAGTCGGGTCATGGGGTGTTCAGCCAGGTGTCCATGTCGCACCCGATCAACCTCGCGTTCGAAGGCAAGGACAGCGCCACCATCGGCAAGCTGTGGGCGCCGGTGGATGCGCTGTTCATGGACATGATGGAAGAACTGATCATCCTTGACCTGCCGGGCTGGGACCTGAGTTCCGGGATCAAGCGCGAGATCGAATTCTTCAAGAACCGTGGGCAGAAGGTCAGCTTGTGGTCCGAGGTCCGCGCCGAGTTCAACTAATTCCCCCGGCAACGCAAAACCCTTGTGGGAGCGGGCTTGCCCGCGATGACAGTGTGTCAGTCAAGTATTTCTAACCTGACCCACCGCCATCGCGGGCAAGCCCGTTCCTACATTTGATTTGCGATGTAGCGCAAATGTTGTACCCAGCCGAGATCCCCTGTGGGAGCGGGCTTGCCCGCGATAGCGGTGTGTCAGTCAAGTATTTCTAACCTGACCCACCGCCATCGCGGGCAAGCCCGCTCCTACATTTGATTTGCGATGTAGCGCAAATTTTATGCCCAGCCGACCGCCCCTGTTGGAGCGGGCTTGCCCGCGATAGCGGTGTGTCAGTCAAGTATTTCTAACCTGACCCACCGCCATCGCGGGCAAGCCCGCTCCTACATTTGATTTGCGATGTAGCGCAAATGTTGTGCCCAGCCGAGCCCCCCTGTGGGAGCGGGCTTGCCCGCGATAGCGGTGTGTCAGTCAAGTATTTCTAACCTGACCCACTGCCATCGCGGGCAAGCCCGCTCCTACATTTGATTTGCGATGTAGCGCAAATATTGTGCCCAGCCGAGCCCCCCTGTGGGAGCGGGCAAGCCCGCTCCTACATTTGATCTGCGATGTAGCGCAAATGTTGTGCCCAGCCGAGCCCCCCCCTGTGGGAGCGGGCTTGCCCGCGATGGCGGTGTGTCAGTCAAGTATTTCTAACCTGACCCACCGCCATCGCGGGCAAGCCCGCTCCTACATTTGATTTGCGATGTAGCGCAAATGTTGTGCCCAGCCGAGCCCCCCCTGTGGGAGCGGGCTTGCCCGCGATAGCGGTGGGTCAGGAATGGCCCCCACAGATAACAGTGTTAGCAGTCGAGACTGTACAAGCGTCAGGTCAGGATATTAAAATGAGAAGTATTATCATTAACTGCTCATTGGACCTGACATGTACGACGACAGTCTCGTCTCGCCCGTCGAACAACTCTACACCCGTCACCATCTCTGGCTGCGCGGCTGGTTGCGGCGTCGCCTGGGGCACAGCGCCGATGCCGAGGACCTGGCGCACGACACGTTCATTCGGGTGTTGCGCACGCAGCAGGACGTGCGGGAGCTGCGCCAGCCCATGGCATTTCTGGCCGCGATCGCCAATGGCTTGCTGATTAACCGCTGGCGGCGCCAGGCGATTGAGCGGGCTTACCTGGAGGCGCTCGCCGCCCGTCCGGAAGGTGAGGAGCCGTCGCCCGAAACCCGTTACTTGATGATCGAGACCTTGCTACAGCTGGACTCGCTGCTGGTGGGGCTGTCGATGCAGGTGCGCAAGATCTTCTTTTTGTCCCAGCTCGACGGCCTGACGTACCCGCAGATCGCCACGCAGTTGAACTTGAGCGTGGCCCAGGTGCAGCGGGCGATGGGCAAGGCTTTCAGTGTGTGCTACGCGAGCCGTTTCGAATGAATGGCAAGCCGGTTGCACCGAAAGTCCGCGAGACGGCCATCGACTGGATCGTCCGGTTGCAGTCCGGGATGATGAGCCCGGACGAGCAACAGGCGTTGCAGCATTGGCGCCAGGCAAGTGCCGAGCACGAATACGCTTGGCAACGCGTCGCCAGCTTGCCGCTGATGCTTCAGCCGGGGGCCAGCCTGTTGGCGGATGTCACCGCACGACGCGCGCTGGAGGCAGCCGGGGCTGATCCGGCGCGGCGCCGGCAGGTGCTCAAGTGCTTGCTGGGGTTGGGCTTGCTCGGTGGTTTGTCCTGGCAGGGCGCGGAATCGACCCTTCTGCGCGCAGCCTTTGCCACCTACCGCACGGCTACCGGCGAGCGCCGCCGCTGGACCCTGGCCGATGGCAGTTCTCTGTGGTTGAACACTGCCAGCGCTGTCAGCCTGGACTTTAGCGCGCAGCTGCGCCGCGTGCAGTTGATCGAGGGCGAGGTGGCGCTGGATGCGCGCGTTGAGTCGCGCCCACTGCAACTGCTCACAGCGGATGCGCTGCTGCGCAGCCACGATGCCAATCTGCTGGTGCGCCATGATCAGCAGGGCACGTGGATTACCGTATTGCGCGGGCTGGTGGAGGTGAGTTCGCCGCGCCACCCGGCACCGGTATCAGTAGCGGCAGGCTGGCAGACCCAGGTCGATCGCCAGGGTGTGGGTACGCCACGGCAAACCGATGGATTTCTGGCCCAGGCCTGGCTGCGCGGGATTCTGCCTGCCGAGCGCATGCGCCTGGATGTGCTGCTGGCCGAGTTGTCCCGTTACCGGCCGGGCGTCTTGCGATGCAGCGAGCAGGTCGCGGGGTTGCGCGTGACTGGCAGCTTCCAGCTCGACGACACCGATGCCGCGCTGGCGTTGGTGGCCCATGCACTGCCGGTGCGTATCGAGCGGCGTACCCGCTATTGGGTGACTGTGGTGCCGGCCTGAACATTTATTTACGTTCTCTGCGTAGTTTTCAAAACTCGCTTGGCCTAGAGGGATAACCCACCGAAACAGGTGGGCCTTCACCTCTAGGAGCCCTGCATGATTTCTCCCGCAAGTGTCTTGCGCACCCGCACATTGGGTCTGCTGTTACTCAGCCTGCAACCGCTGTACAGCACGGCAGTTTTCGCCCAGGCCGAGCGCCAACCCTACAGCATCGAAGCCGGCCCGCTGGACCAGGCACTCTCGCGTTTCGGCGTGCAGGCGGGTATCAGCATGGCGGGCAGTTCGACGCTGACGGCGGGCAAACGCAGCAACGGCCTGCACGGAGATTTCAGCACCGAGGCCGGCCTGGCGCAGTTGCTGGCAGGCACCGGCTTGAGTTTTCAGCGCCAGGCCGATGGCAGCTTCGAACTGCATCCAGCGACCAGTGCGTTGGTGCTGCCGTCGCAGAAAGTCACTGGCGATGACCTCGAGAAAAAAGCGGTGTACACCGCGCCACGTTCGTCGGTGTATATCTCCAACGAAGAAGTGCGCCGCTTTGGCGTGATCTCCGTCGGCGACCTGCTTAAGGGCCAACCGGGGGTGCAGGTGGGTGACAGCCGCAATGGCGGTGGCCTGGATGTGAATATCCGCGGGATCCAGGGGCAAAGCCGGGTGGCGGTCACGGTCGACGGTTCGCAACAGGCGCTGGATGTCTATCGCGGCTATGCGGGCACGCAACAGCGCAGCTACATCGACCCCGACCTGATCAGCGATGTCGCCATCGACAAAGGCCCCAGTCTGACGTCCAGCGCCATCGGCGGCACGGTGGCGATCCGCACCCTGGGGGTCGATGACATCCTGCGTGACGGCAAGAACGTGGGCCTGCGCCTGAAGGGCGATCTGTGGAACAACGGCGTCGAGCCGGCCTCGCGCAACGGCCATTCGACCACCGAGAACCTGTACTCCGAGCCGCACCAGAACCGTGGCGGCCTGTTCGGTTCCGACTCGGAATCGGGCAGCGCGGCGTTTGCCTATACCCACGATCTGTTCGATGTGGTGGCCGCCTACGCCCATCGCAACCAGGGCAACTACTTCTCCGGCAAGCACGGCCAGGACCGCTACCGCACCTTTGACCGCTATGGCCGCGAAAACATGACGGTGGCCACCACCTACAACGCCGGCGAAGAGGTGCTCAACTCCTCGGCAGAGACCGAGTCGATCCTGCTCAAGACCACCCTGCGCCCGGCCGACGACCACACTTTCGACTTCGGCTACAGTCGTTACGATGGACGCATAGGCGAGATTATGCCCTCGGACATCTTCCGTTTCGGCACCGGCGGTATCTACCAGTATCCGCGCGGCAGCACCAAGATCGACACCTACACCGCCCGTTATCACTACCTGCCCACGGGCAATATGCTGGTGGACCTGACGACCAGCCTGTGGATGACCGATGCCAAGACCAGCCAGTTGACCTCGGTGCTGGCGCCCAAATCCCAGGCCTATCGTTCGGACCGCAACTGGACGCGCCAGCACGACCGGCGCATCGGGGGCGAGCTGGCCAATACCTCGCGTTTTGACACGCACTATGGCGATTTCAAACTGGACCTGGGCGGCTCGTTCCAGCTCGAGGAGCTGCAGCCGCAAAAGAGCGTGGTCACCACACAGAACGATATCAACGCCAACCGCAGCCTGCGTGATGGTTCGCGCAAGGAGTTCAGCCTCAACGGCAAGCTGGAGTACAAGCCGGTTGACGAGCTGACGGTGTGGGGCGGCGGGCGCTATACCTACTACCGCACCAAGGATCATGTGCCGCACGCCACCGCCCAACGCGAGGAACGGGAGTTGCGCTACGTGAACGTGATCAAGCCGGGCAGCTACGGCAATATGCTGTGGTTCCCCGACGCCAACGGCCAATACACCGATGCCACCGACCCGCGCCTGAACAACGGGATTGTGTTCAGCGATACCAACAACCCGTTCGATGGCCCGCGCTACAACGACTACGGGGGCGTTGGCACACGGGTCTATCCGTCGCAGGTGGGCGAAGTGGTCACCGGCTACACCTATTCGGGCAAGCAGCGCGACAGCAAGGGCGCCTTTTCGCCGGCCATCGGCATCAACTACGAGATCGCGCCCGATACCTTCATCTACGCCTCGTACACCCAGGGCCTGCGCATGCCCTCGTTGTTCGAAACCAGCCAGGGCACCTTGCAGACCATGCCTGGCAAGGGCCTGAAACCGGAGCGTTCGAGCAACTGGGAAATCGGCGCAAGCACCCTGCAAAAAGGCCTGCTGGCGGACAACGACACGGCGGCGATCAAGCTGGCGTACTTCAACAACACCATCAAGAACTACGTGACCCGTTACTACGACCCAAGCCCCGGCCTGATGGGCCTGATGAACTTCAGCAATACCGACAGCTTCAAGACCAGCGGCCTGGAACTGCAATCGAAATACGATGCCGGCTGGGTCTTTGCCGACCTGTCGTCGACCTATTACCTCAAGACCGAAACCTGCGACTCGGCCTTCGCCGCGCGCCTGCGGGCCAGTTCCACTCGCTGGCAGAAGCTTGACAACACCCCCAACTGCACCCCAGGCAGCTTCATGGGCTCGTACACCAATACCCAGAACCCGCCGCGGGTCGCCGGCAACCTGACCACGGGCCTGCGCTTCTTTGACCAGGCCCTGACCGTGGGCGGGCGCCTGACCTACACCTCGGGCCCGACCGTCACCGCCGACAAATCCTGGCAGACCGGCGCCACCACGCCGCAACTGGTCTACCGCGAAGTGGCGCTGGTGGACCTGTTCCTTGACTACAAATGGCAAGACCACACCCAGTTCAACGTGTCGCTGGATAACCTGACCAATCGTTACTACCTGGACCCGCTGGCCCAGAGCTTCATGCCGGCACCGGGGCGTACGTTGCGCATGGGGGTGGTGACCAAGTTCTGATCAGCGGCGCCTAGCGGCTCAGGGAGTGTTCGTAGGCCGCGGTCATCACCTGCCAAGTGTGGGGATTGGCCGGGATCAGGTGCTCGATGCGCAATGAGGTGACGGTGATGTCCTGGGGCATGCCGAAGGTGGTGAAGGTGGACATGAAGTCCAGCTCGCCATGGCGCGAATTGACGCGGGTCAGCACCAGTGGCGGCAGTTCATTGGCCAGGGGGGTCGAGCCTTGCGGCACCGGCAGGCTTTCCAGCAGCGTGGCCAGGGTCGGGTTGCCCAATGCTTCACGGGCAGCCCGTTGCCAGGCGAGGTTGCGGATCTCGTCGGCATTGAGCAGGTAGTCGCCCAGGCCACCCGGTTGCAGCAGGGTGGTCAGCAGGTTCAGGCCTTGTGCCGCGTCTGGCGCCAAACCCACCAGGTCGAACAGCACCTGGGTGCTGGCGTTGGCGGCGAGCACTTGCCAGTGGCTCCCGAGCACGATGGCCGGCGCCGGGTTGTTGGCCTTCAGCACGTGGCTGATGGCATCCCGAATGGCATCCATTGCCGGCGCGGCGAGCGGCGTGGCTTCGTAGCGCGGGGCGTAGCCGGCTGCGAGGAACAGGCTGTTGCACTGCTCCAGGGGCACCTCGAGGGCGCTGAGCAGGTTATGCAAGGTGCCAGGGCTGGCCTTGGCGCGGCCGGTTTCGATGCAACTCAGGTGGCGCTGGGAAATACCGCTGATCAGCGCCAGCTGCAATTGGCTCAACTTCGCCTGGCGGCGCAACAGCCGCAGTTGCGTACCGGCGTCGGTCTCGGGGTTGGCGCGGGGGAATGGTGGGCGGTTCATGGATGGACTCTGGCAGGGCGGGGCGGGGGGCGTCCATGACCTCGCAGGTCATTGAGATGGCGGCGACGTTATCACTAATCTGCGGCTTGCCCAATCCTGCGTGGTGGACCCTATGCACAGACCCTATATCGCCCTTGCCAGCCTGTTGGCGTTTTCCCTGTACACCCTGGGCACCTTGCTCTGGGCCGAGCAGTCGCTGCTGGCGTTTGGCCTTGAGCTGCTATCCAGGCCCGACACCGCCCAGGTGGTGATCGACCTGTACCTGATGGCGGCCCTGGCGTGTGTGTGGATGTACCGCGACGCCCGCGCCAAGGGCCGGTCGCTGGCCAGTGTGCTGCCGTATTGGCTGCTGACGGCGATCTTTGTCTCGGTGGGGCCGCTGCTGTATATCGTGGTCCACGGCTTTGCCAGGGACCGGCGATGACCAGCCTCGTGCATCTGTTTGCCCTGTGTGTGCTGGTGTTGTTCATCAAGATGTTGGCGATCTCCTGTTACCAGGGCTTTTTCCGCCTCCGGCACCGTGCGTTCAGCAATCCTGAGGATGCCGGTTTCTTCCAGCGCCCGGCCATTGCGCAGGAGCTTGCGCCGGTCAGCCGGGCGGCGAAAGCCTGGGCCAATGACCTGGAAAACATTCCGCTGTTTTTCGTCCTCGGCGGGTTATGCCTGGCGCTGGATACCAACGCCGCCGCGACGGCCTGGCTGTTCGGCCTGTTCACCGTCGCGCGGGTACTGCATACCTTGCTGTGCCTGGGCCGCCGCCAACCCTGGCGCACCCTGGCCTATGGCGTTGGCCTGGCGTGCCTCTTGGGGTTGGCGGGGTTGATCGGTGCGGCGCTGTTGCCTATTCGATAGGGTATCGACCGGATACGCCGCGATCGCCGGCAAGCCGGCTCCTATAGGGGCTAGACGAAGGCCTGGCGGCTGAAACCGCGTGGCAGGCGTTGCAGGCCGGGCAGGGCGGTCAGGCGTTGGGTCCAGGCGCTGCGCCAATCATTGCTGGCGGTGTTGGACTTGGCTTTGCGCGATGCACGGCGGGACGCGTTGCGCTGGTTGCGGCGGGCTTCCTTATAGGCATCGGTGTTGCGGCAGGTGCGGCATTTGACCCGGTTCAGTTCCACCGTGGACGTGAGGTTATTGCCGTGATGGCCGCAAGCGAGGTGCCCTGCGACCTTGAAGTGAGTGACCATGTCAGCGTCTCCTTCTGTGAGGGTTCGCGGCACCGCAAATCTGTGGATGCTCGCGCTCAAGGCCAGGCCGATTGAGGCCGTGCCCTTATATTTCCGACCCCACGGGCGGGCTGACGTTCACCGCAAGCCGTGGCGCGCTGAATCTGAACAATTCTCACGGTTTCCACAGGCCTGCGCCGGGTTTGCGGGGGGCCAGTCAGCTCGGCAAACCAGCGCCTGCTGGGCGGTCTTGGCGTTATAGGCGCCAGGGACTATTGTTGGTTGTCTGGCGCACAGCCCATAGGAGGGCGATACCATGAACACCAGTGCTCTACTGGAACAACTGCTACGTGCAGGTCAAGCCTCGATGTCCCAGCAAGGCGGTTCGGCGGCACCCCAGGGCGGCGCGGGAGGGCTCGGTGGGTTGGGCGGCCTGCTCGGTGGATTGCTCCGGGGCGGCGGCTCCGCTCCTTCTGCGTCGGGCGGTGGCGGCCTGGGCGATCTGCTCGGTGGCCTGGGCGGTATGTTGGGCGGGACCCAGGCGGGCGGTTCGAGCCAGACCCGTAGCGGCGGCACCAACTATGCGGCCCTGGCGTCGTTGGGGATGATGGCATTCCAGGCGTATCAAGCCTGGCAACGCCAGCAGGCCTCTGCGCCGCAGCAGGCCTTGCAGACGGTTGATCAACTCTCTGGCGCCGAGGTCGAGGCCCATAGCCATGCGGTACTGCGCGCATTGATCGCGGCGGCCAAGGCGGATGGGCGGATTGATGAGAAGGAAAAGGCGTTGATCTCCCAGGAGATCGGGCGCCACACCGACGATCCGGACTTGCAACAATGGCTCGACGCTCAAGTCGCCAAGCCCTTGGATGCAACCGACTTTGCCGAATATGCCAATGACCCGGCGGTGGCCGCCGAGGTCTACCTGGCCAGTGTGATGCTGGTGGATGACCAGCAGGTCACCGAGCGCAACTACCTCAATGAATTGGCCGATGCCCTGGGTATCAAGCCTGAATTGCAACTGCACCTTGAACAGCAAGCCCAACAGGCCTGATCCACAAAGACAGCGAAGCAGGAGCCTGGCTGGCTCCTGCATGTTGGTCAGATCGCCAATTCCCCCCCATCTGCCCGCTGGATCACCACCGTGGACGCCCGCGCCCGTACCTTGCCGACGGTGACGTCGGTTGCCACGTTAGTGGACGGCCAGTTGCTTGGATGCTGGATGTTGATAAACACCGTCTTGTTGTCCGGCGTGAAGGTCACCCCGGTCACTTCCGAACCATTGGGCCCAACGAAGAAGCGCCGCAGGTCTGCCTGGTTCTGTGCGTTGACCGGCACTTGCTTGCCCTGGGCGTCGACCATATTGGTGGGAATCACCACCAGCATCTGGTCGTTGGTGTAGTCGGTCAGGGTTTTTTCGCCGTTGTCGGTCTGGATCCACATCACGCCACGGCTGTCGAAGGTCATGCCGTCGGGGCTGGCGAATTGGTTCAGTGCGGTCAGGCCCGAGCGGTTGAGGTCCGGAGTGCCGGCAGCGTTGGCGCCAAATACAAAGATGTCCCAGGTGAAGGCCACTTGGTTGTCGGCGTCATGCCAGCGGATGATGTGCCCGTGCTTGTTGTTCACCCGCGGGTTGGCGGCGTTGGCCACGGTACGGCTGGTGTTGTTGGTGAGCGTCAGGTACACGTCGCCATTGAGCGGGTTGACCGAGGTCCATTCCGGACGGTCCATCGGCGTGGCGCCCAGGGCGTCGGCCGCGCCGCGGGTGTTGAGGATGATCCCCGGCAGGTCGGTGAACTTCGCGCCCAGGGTACTGCCATCGAGCGTCGGGCTGGCCACGTCGAGCAGCAACCAGTTGCCGCTGCCGTCGGCATTGAAGCGCGCCACGTAGAGTTTGCCGCTGTCCATGTACTTGGCGCCGGTGGCCAGGCGGTCGCTGGGGTTGGCGTCTGCCGGGTCCCACAACGCGGTGGAGACGAATTTGTACAGGTACTCGTTCTGCGAGTCATCGCCGCTATAGAACACCACTGGCTTGCCGGCGGTGGTCAGGCCCGGCCAGCAACCTTCATGGCGGAAACGGCCGAGCGCGGTGCGTTTCACCGCACGGGTCGCGGCGTTGTACGGGTCGATCTCGACGATGTAGCCATAGGTGCTGGCTTCGTTGCGGTAGTCGTCGGTGGCCGTGGCGCCGCTTGGGGTGACGTTGAAACGGCTGAACTCGCCGTTCACTTCGCTCGGGTCACCCGCGACGCTTTCCCAGCGATAGTTGCCGTTGCTGGTGCCCACGCCGATGCGCACCTGGTCGGCCGGGCGGTTGCCGCTGCGGTTGACGAAAATCCCTGGCCAGTTTTCTTCGCAAGTCAGGTAGGTGCCCCACGGTGTGTAGCCATTGCCGCAGTTGTTGTTGGTGCCGCGGGTCTGGGTGCCGGTCGGCGAGAACTTGGTCTTGACGTGCTCGGTGCCTTTCATCGGGCCCGCCAGGTCCATCAGCGTGGCCGAGGTGAAGCGACGGTTCAGCGGGTCGTTTTCCATCACCTGCCAGCGGCCGTTGACTTTAGTCACGCGCATCACGCCCGCGCCGTGGGCGTTGATTTCCTTGCGCACTTCTTCCACCGGGCGTACGCCGCCGATCAGGGTCGCGCCGTTGGGGTGCAGTTCGGACTGTTCGATGTATTCGTGGTTGATCGCGATCAGGCCGTCAGTGGAGCTGCCATTGATCGGGAAGAAACGCATGCCATCGTGGTTCATGCCGACCGAGTTGGCCTGGTCGGTCGAGGTATTGGTACCATCGCTTTTCCACGGTGCCGCATTGCTGTTGAGCGGCGTGCCCCATGGCGCGAGGATGTGCGCGGTGTAGCCGGCGGCCACGGTGCAGCCGTCGGTGCGCGAGCCGGGGATCGAGTTGAAACCCAGCTTCAGCGCAGGTTTGGTGGGCTCGGTCGGGGTGTCGTGGTCAGAGCCACCGCCGCTGTCAAAGCAGCCCGTCAGGCCGGTGCCGGCAATCATGGCGATCGCGGCGCCGAGTCCGCCCCGTACCACACTGCGGCGGCTCAGGTAGGCAGTGAGTACCGATTCCATCGGCTCATTGAGGCTCAGGTTGCGATTCTGGTTGTCGCCAGTCTCTCGACTCATTTCATCAGGTCCTTTGTAGATCACGATTTTTGAAAGGAGCCCGAACTCTAAGAGTCGAATGTGATGATTCGCGGTCGGTTTTGTTAAAAATGTATTTAAGTGTATTTCTTTTATTTCCTTTTGTTACAAGGATGCATATTTCACTCCTGTTAAAAAACTGACATTAAACCGTCATTAATTGACCCCCACTATGCCGCCCTTAAAGCAGAGTTAGCCCTAGGGTGAGAGAACAATGGCTTCAATGGTGCGGCGCGATGTATTGGGATGGATGACGCTGGGGGCCTGTGCGCCGTGGCTGGCCGGCTGCTCTAGCCTGGGGGCTGCGGCGGGGCCTGCGGACAGCCAGCCGGTCGACCTGCTGTATATCGCCGACACCCTCGATGCACGCCTGCCGGGTCGCCCGGTGGTGCCCGCCACACGCCTGGGGCCGGCAACACGGATCGGCCAGGCGCCGTGGATCACCGGGGCCAATGCGCGTTTTCGCCAGGCTGACGGTAGCCAGTTGGATGGCCTGCTGGATGCCTCCTTAAGTGACGATGTGCAAACCGGTGGCTACGCGGTACTCGGTGCCGTGTTGCAACGCCTGCGTGATGAGGCAGGGCCTGAGAATAGCCTGACCCTGGAAAACGGCCAGTGCTGGAACGGCAGCGGCCTGGCGTACCTGACCCGTGGCCTGTCCGGGGTCCAGGGCAGCCAATTGCTCGGCAGTGAAGTGCGGGTCAGCAGCGATGAACGCGTGCTGTGGCCCGAACAATGCCAGGGCCTGTACCAGCAATTCGGCCACCCGGTACTCGGCGCCGGGCTGGCCAGCGCCAGTGCGCAACGCCTGGCCACCCCAGGCATGCAGGTGTTCCGCCGGGGCGGCGTGCGCATCGCCGTAGTCGGCATCACCGACCCTTATGCGCGGGACCAGCAAGCCTCCTTGAAACAGTGGTTGCACAGCCTGCAACCGGTGCTTGCCCAGGCCCGTGAGGAAGCCGACCTGGTGGTGGCCCTGGCCGATGTCGGCACCGGGCCGGGGTTCTGGCTGGCCGAGCGCCTGGGCCAGGTGGACTTGATGTTGTGCGCCCGTGGCCAGGACCTGTGGCCGCAGCCGGTAGAAATCCTGCAAAGCTCCGGCAAGCGCGTACCGGTGGTGCTGGGCGGGACCCGGGCCAGCGGCGCCTTCCGCATCCGCTGCCAGGCGCAGGCGGGGCAATGGCGCTTCGATGCGCGCTTCTTTCCCGCCCAGGCCAGCGCGTTGGACGCTACCGCCCAGGCCCACGCCCAGCGCCTGCAACCACGCTTGCAACAACAGCGCGCCGCCCACGCCGCCTGGCTCGACCAACCCCTGGCCAAGGCCCCGGAAAACCTCTGGCGCCGCGATGTGCGCGCCGGCAGTTGGGATCGCCTGTTGCACCAGGCCCTGGTCCGCGAGCCCAAGAGCGCAGTGCTGCTGCCAGGGCTGCGCTACGACAGCCCCCTGGCCCGCGGCCAGATGATTACCCGCGAACACCTGATCAGCCTGAGTGCCAGT
Organism: Pseudomonas sp. WS 5010; assembly: GCF_012985565.1. Classification (NCBI taxonomy): domain Bacteria; kingdom Pseudomonadati; phylum Pseudomonadota; class Gammaproteobacteria; order Pseudomonadales; family Pseudomonadaceae; genus Pseudomonas; species Pseudomonas sp. WS 5010. The sequence goes on from NZ_JAAQWQ010000002.1 coordinate 147,358, forward strand.
TACCCAGCGCCGGTCGTGGATGTCCCGGCGCAGCAGGTGCGCCAGGTCCTGGAAAACGGCGCCGAGCAACTGTTTGGCGAGCCACTGCTGCTGGATAACAGCCAGGACCTGCCGCGCTGGCTCGGCCAGCCCTGGCAGGTCACCTATAGCCCTGGCGGCAAGCGGGTCAGTGAGTTTGCCGAACCGCTCGGCACCTGCCGCACCTTTGGCCTGGGCTTTGCCGCCGATGCCGGGCAACCGCTGTGGCAACACCTCGAAGGCTGGTTGCGCGAGCAGCCGGCGGACTGGCAACTGGCGCCGTTGCAACTGCCGGATGTGCGCTACGTGCAGGGGCATCCGGGATGGCATCCACGGAGCCTGGTCAGTTGAGCCGTGGGGGCAACCTGTTGCTGGCAACACTGCTGGCCTGGCTCGCAGCGCAATGTGTGTTGCAACTGTGGCACGGCATCGCCCAGCCGGTCGTGTCTTACGCGCCAGCGGCGCCGGTTGCCGACTTGTTGAGCAGCCACTGGACACCGCGCCAGGCACCCAGCGACGACCTGCCGTTGACCACGCTCAAGGTTGATTACCTGGGCAGCCTCAAGGCCACGCCGTTGCGCGCCACGGTCCTGGTGCTGCGCTATCAGCAACAAGAACGCACGCTGACCCTGGGTCAGCGCCTGGCCCCGGGCATCGTCTTGCAGGACATCGATGAACGCGGGCTGATTTTCGACAATCAAGGGCAGCGCGAGCGCTTGCCATGGCCGACTGAGCGACCGGTGATCGGCCTCAAGCGCAAGGAATGAACCGACGATGCACATGATCAATAAATGCCTGGGCCTGAGCGCACTGTGCCTGGCCTTGAGCGTGACCCCGGCCCACGCCGAAGAAGCGCCGGCCTTGTATGAAGTGAACTTCATCGACACCGAACTCACCGACTTCATCGACAGCGTATCGCGCATCACCAACACCACCTTCATCATCGACCCACGGGTCAAGGGCAAGGTCACGGTGCGCAGCCTGGATATGCTCGGCAGCGAGGCCATCTACGACATCTTCCTCGCCCAGTTGCGCGCCCAGGGTTTTGCTGCGGTCAACCTGCCCAATGGCAGCGTGAAGATCGTGCCGGACCAGGCCGCGCGCCTGGAGCCGGTACCGGTGGAGTCTGCGCGCCAGGCCGTGCAAGCCAACGATGGCATGGCCACCCGGGTATTCAGCGTGCGCAACGCCGCCAGTGAACAGATGCTCAATATCCTCAAGCCGCTGATTGACCCTCGGGTGGGAGTGATCAGCCCGTACCCGTCGGCCAACTTGTTGGTGATCACCGACTGGCGCAGCAACCTTGACCGTATCGACGCGCTGTTGCAGCAACTCGACCAGGTCAGCCAGGAACCCCTGGAAGTGCTGCCCCTGGTCAACGCCAGCGCCAACGACACCGCGCAATTGATGACCCGCCTGCTGGCCCGCGAGCAGGGCGCCGATGGCGCGCAGGTGGTTGCCGACCCGCGCAGCAATGCGTTGCTGGTGCGCGGCAGTGCCGACAGCCGCCAACGGGTGCGTGCGCTGCTCAAGCAATTGGATCAGCCGCAGACTGCCTTGCGTCCATCGAACACCGTGGTGATGTACCTGCGTCATGCCAATGCCGCCGAAGTGGTCAAGGTGTTGCGCGGCTTGAGCCAGGACACCCCAGGCGCCGGAGGCGAGGGCGTGCCCACGGAAGGCGCGCCCAAGCAGATGGCGGTCAGCGCCTCGGGGATTCGCATGGAGTCTGAGGAGGGCACCAACGCCGTGGTGATGGTCGGCCCGGACAGCGAAATCGCCGCCTACCGCACCATCGTCGAACAACTGGATATCCGCCGCGCCCAAGTGGTGGTGGAAGCAATCATCGCCGAAGTCTCCGACACCCGCGCCCAGGAACTGGGTGTGCAATGGCTGTTTTTGGGCGATTCCTTTGGCGGCGGCGCGGTGAACTTTACCAACGGCGGGACGAGCATCGCCGGCCTGGCGGGCGCCGCTGCCAGCGGCGACACCGCAGGCCTGGGCAAGCTGTTGGCCAATGTGCCCGGCGCCACCGCAGGCTTTGGCAAGCTCAACGGCGGCGGACTGAACTTCCTCGCACTGCTCAATGCGCTGAAGAGCGAAAGTGGCTTCAACCTGCTCTCGACCCCGACCCTGCTGACTCTGGACAACGCCGAAGCATCGATTCTGGTCGGCCAGGAAGTACCGTTTGTGACGGGCTCGGTAACGCAGAACAACACCAACCCCTACCAGACCATCGAGCGCAAGGAAGTGGGGATCAAGCTGCGGATCAAGCCGCAGATCAATATCGACAACACCGTGCGCCTGGACATTGTGCAAGAGGTCTCGTCGATTGCCGACAGCACCGGCGCCAGCGATGTGATCACCAACAAGCGCGAGATCAAGACCAAGGTCATGGTCGAAGACAACGGCCTGGTGGTGCTCGGCGGGCTGATCGGCGACGAAGCCAAGAACAGTGACCAGCGTGTGCCGTGGCTCGGCGATATCCCAGGGGTCGGGCGGCTGTTTCGCTCCAACGCCAGCCAGCGCACCAAGCAGAACCTGATGGTGTTCATCCGCCCGCGGATCATGCGCGACGGCGAGACCCTGGCCCAATTGAGCAGCGAGAAATACCGCAACCTCAAGGCCAACTCGAACCTGGCATTGCCCGCGATCTCCGATAACAACGCCTTGCTGCGCCTGTTCCCGGCCAGCCGCGAGCGCCTCGACGAGGGCGTGTGGTGAGTACGTTGTTGCCCTATCGACTGGCGCGCCAGGCGGGCTTGGCGCGGGCTCCGGGTGCGCAGGGCTGGACCCTGTGCCTGCGCGAGGATGTCGACACCGACGCCTTGCAGGAAGTATTGCGCGTGCATGGCCTGCCGACGCTGGTCGAGCACCTCGACCCGGCGCAATACGAACTGCGCCTGGGGGCCTTGTACCAGGCCGGGGAGTCGGCCACGGCGGCGTTGATCGAGGGCATCGGCGAGCAGGTCGATCTCGACAGCCTGATCAACGAACTGCCACGGATCGAAGACCTGTTGGAGAGTGACAACGAAGCGCCGGTGATCCGCCTGATCAACGGCCTGTTCGCCGAAGGCCTGCGCTTGCGCGCCTCGGATATCCATATCGAGACCTTCGAGCAGAGCCTGGTGGTGCGCCTGCGGGTGGACGGCCATCTGCGCGAAATCCTGCGCCCGCCACGGGCCTTGTCGGCCATGTTGGTGTCGCGGATCAAGGTCATGGCGCGCCTGGATATCGCTGAGAAGCGCCAGCCCCAGGACGGGCGCATCACCTTGCGCTCCGGCGGGCGCGAGGTGGATATCCGGGTGTCGACCTTGCCCGGCATCCACGGCGAGCGCGTGGTAATGCGCGTACTGGACAAACAGGCCAACCTGCTGGACCTGAACAACCTGGGCATGCCCGCTGCCGTCGAGCAGGCCCTGCGCGCTTGCCTGTCGCGGCCCAACGGGATCTTGCTGAGCACCGGGCCCACCGGCTCGGGCAAGACCACCACGCTGTATGCCAGCCTCAATGCGCTGAACGACGGCTCGTGCAACATCCTCACCGTCGAAGACCCGGTGGAATACGCGATTACCGGCATCGGCCAGACCGCGATCAACCCGCGCGCCGGCATGACTTTCGCCAGCGGCCTGCGGGCGATCCTGCGCCAGGACCCGGACGTGATCATGCTCGGCGAAATCCGTGACCAGGAGACTGCACAGATCGCCGTGCAGGCCAGCCTTACCGGGCACCTGGTGCTGTCGACGCTGCACACCAACAGCGCGGTGGGCGCCGTCACGCGGTTGCGCGACATGGGCATCGAGCCCTTTTTGATCGCCTCCAGCCTCAAGGGCGTGATGGCCCAGCGTCTGGTGCGGCGCCTGTGCCATTGCGCAACGCCGGCGCCGTTGCAGGCCGCCGAGCGCCAGTTGTGGCCGGAGCTGGCGACGCTGGATCAGAGCTTTCACCCCCAGGGCTGCGACGACTGCCAGGGCAGTGGCTATCACGGGCGGATCGGCCTCTATGAATTCATCACCCTGGATGCCGGCTTGATCAGCCTGCTGTACGACGGCGCCAGCGAAGCGGCCATGCACGAATACCTCGCCGACAAGCGCCAGAGCCTGACCGCCATGGCCACCGAATGCCTGCGCCGTGGCGAAACCAGCCTGGAGCAGGTCCTGCGTGCGGTGCGCGACTGATGCCGACCTACCGCTACCAGGCGCTGGACCTGCGCGGCAATCGCCGCAAAGCCAGCATCCAGGCAGAAAGCGAGCGCCATGCCCGGCAACTGCTGCGCGAGCAGGGCCTGTTTGCCCGTGAGTTGCAGGTGCAGGGCGCAAGCCTGTCGAGCCCGCGCGGGCAACGCTTGAACCATGGACAGCTGTGCGAGTTGACCCGCCAGTTGGCCACGCTGTTGAGCGCTGGTATCCCCTTGGTGGATGCCTTGGCCACCCTGGAACGCCAGTTGGCGGAACCGGCGATTCGCAACCTGCTGGTGGCGGTGCGCGGCGCCCTGGGCGAAGGCTTGAGCCTGGCCCAGAGCCTGCGCCGCCAGGGTGGGCAGTTCAATACGCTGTATTGCGCACTGGTCGAGGCCGGCGAGCGCTCGGGCAAATTGGCGCCGGTGCTGGAGCGGTTGGCCGAGCACCTGGAACAGGTGCAGAAACAACGGCACAAGGCGCGCACGGCGTTGATCTACCCGGCGGTGTTGATCCTGGTGTCGCTGGCGGTGGTGATCGGCCTGATGACTTTTGTGGTGCCCAAGCTCACCGAGCAGTTCAGCCACACCGGGCAAAGCCTGCCGCTGATTACCCGGGTGCTGATCGGCGCCAGCGAGGGCCTGGTGATGCTCGGCCCGTGGTTGCTGGGGCTGGGCTTGCTGCTGGCGCTGGGCGCGCGGGTGTTGCTGCGCCAGGCGGTATGGCGTTTGCGTCGCGACAGCCTGGCGTTGCGCTTGCCACGCATTGGTGTGCTGCTGTCGGTGCTGGAAAGCGCGCGGGTCTCGCGCAGCCTGGCGATTCTGCTCGGCAGTGGCGTGCCGTTGCTCGAGTCCCTGGAGGTGGCCACCGCTACGGTCGGCAACCGGCAGATCCACCAGTCCCTGGTAGCGGTGCGTGAACAGGTCGAAGGCGGTGTGACCCTGTACCGCGCCCTCAGTGCCAGTGGGCATTTCCCGCCGATGCTACTGAACATGGTCGCCAGCGGCGAGGCCAGCGGCACCTTGCCCGACATGCTGGAGCGCGTCGCCGACAACCAGGAGCGTGGGTTTGCGCGCCAGGTCGACCTGCTGCTGGCGTTATTCGAACCCCTGATGATTCTGCTGATGGGCGCGGTGGTGCTGTTCATCGTGCTGGCGGTGCTGTTGCCGATCATGCAGCTCAATCAGGGCCTGAGCCTTTGAACAGACAACCTGAAAACGGAGAACATGAAATGGAAAAGCACGCCATGCCTGGCAATCGTGCGGTCAAGCGTCGCGAACGCGGCTTCACCCTGATGGAAATCATGGTGGTGATTTTTATCATCGGCCTGCTGATCGCGGTGGTCGCCCCCAGCGTGCTTGGCAGCCAGGACAAAGCCATGCGCCAGAAGGCCCTGGCCGACCTGGCGACCCTGGAGCAGGCACTGGACATGTACCGCCTCGACAACCTGCGGTTCCCCACCTCCGAGCAGGGTTTGCAGGCGCTGGTCAGCAAGCCGAGCCTGGAGCCCTTGCCGCGCAGTTGGCGTGCCGACGGCTACATCCGCCGCCTGCCCGAGGACCCATGGGGCAATGCCTATGGCTACCGCACGCCTGGGCAGCATGGGCGGGTGGATCTGTTCTCACTGGGAGCCGACGGCCAGCAAGGCGGCGAAGGCACCGATGCCGATATCGGTAACTGGGACCTCTAGGCATGCAGCGCAGTCGCGGGTTTTCGCTCCTGGAAATGCTGGTGGTGTTGTTGATCGTCGGCTTGTTCAGCGCCCTGGGGGTGGCCTATCTGGATGCCGGCCAGGCGCCGATGCGCCAGGCCCTGGCTCAACTGGCCAGCGAAGCGCGCAGCCAGGCCGCCCAGGCCCGGCATGCCGGGCAGTTGCTGGGCTTGCGCTGGAACGGTCGCAGCCCGGAGTTTGTGCGCTGGCAGGCCGGGCGCGCAGCGCCTGGGTGGCAGGTCCAAGCGTCGCGCGGCGCACCCTGGCCAGCCGGCTTGCAACCTGACTGGCCGGTGAGCCGCGAGCCCCAGGTGATGTTCACCCCATCGGGGCTGGCCCGCCCGGTATCACTGACCTGGCGCTGGGCCGAGGGCCGCGAGCGCTGGCAATGGCAAGCAGACAACACCTTGCATATCGCGACCCTGCCATGAAGCGCCAGCGTGGTTTTACCTTGCTTGAAGTCATGGTCGCCCTGGGGATTGCCGCGTTGATGGCGGTGATGGTCAGCCAGCTGTTGCGCCAGCGCATCGCTACCCACCAGGCCGTGGCGCAACATCGCCTCGGCAGTTTGTGCGCACGGGAGCTGGAAACGCGGTTTGGCGTGGAGCAGTACTGGCCGCAGATCAATGCAGTGAGCGGCGAGTTGCGCCAGGGGAATGCCACCTGTCATTGGCAACTGACCCTGGGCAATACCGGGGTCAATCGCTTGCGCCGGGGTGAGTTGAGCTTATTTGCCGATCCCCAGCAGCGTCAGCCCCTGGGTCAGTTCAGCCTGTTCCTGGTGCGTCCATGAAGGCGGCGCAGCGCGGCTTGACCCTCATCGAGCTATTGGTGGCGATGGCCCTCACGGCGGTGGTCGGGGTGTTGCTGGCGGCCTTGGTCAATGGCTGGGTCAAAGTGCGTGAGCGTCTGGAGGAGCCGGGCAGCGAACCTCAGGTATTGGAGTTCTGCATGGCCCTGGAGCGCCGCTTCGACGCCTTGGTGTTGCGCCAGTTGTACGAGCAGCGCTTGCCCCTGGACCTGGCCTGGCTGGAGTGGCAGCCGAGCCTTGGGCAACTGCAGTGGGTGGCCCTGGGCGCCTGGCCGCCGGCCGAGGGCGCGTCGCGCGTGCAACGCCAGCGCCTGCTGTTCGATGCGCGCCAGCAGCGCTTGAACCTGTTGGTCTCGGCCGACCTGTACGCCGCCGACAAGCCGCGCTGGGAACTCAAGGCGTCATTGGCGCCGGTCGAGCGCGCCACATTCAGTTTTTACCAGGGCACGCGCTGGCTGGCCTTTCCTTCTACTGTTGCCGCCCAGCCCAATCGCGGCGTGCGGATCGAGTTCGAGCACCATGGAGCCCCTTATGTCTGTACTTTCGCCTTGCCCGATACCCAGCCATGAGCCGGAGCGCAGGCATGTTTGAGCGTCTGCGGGCCAAGCCACGGGAATGGTTGCTGGTGCGCCCGCCGGCCACCGCCGAGGGCCGCTGGCAGTGGTTGCACTACAGCGCGCAACAGGCTTGCGCAAGCGGCACCTGGCCGCCACCGTCCGCACTGCTGCAACTGCCGGGCGCCTTGATTATTCCAGCGCTCGATTGCAGCCATTTCTGCCTGCCGGCGCCGCCGGGGCTCAAGCGTCACGAATGGCCGCAATTGTTTGAAGAATATGCGCAGCAGCCCGCCGAAGCGTTGCTGGTCAGTTGCCTGTCCCGCGAGGCCGGGCAGTTGGAGTTGTTGGTGATGCATCGCGAGCAGGTCCAGCAATGGCTGGCCGAGTGTGCTGCGCTGGGGCTGCACATCACCCATGGCTGGGCGGATTTGCAGTTGTTGCCGCCAGCAGAGCCAGGGCAGGTAGTGGAGTGGCGGCGCGAATCGGTGCGCTACCTCAAGGCGCATTCCCGGCAATGGTTGGTGTGGCCGCCGGTATTGGGTGAGCGCCTGCCCCAGGCCTGGCGCGACCTGCCTGGCGAGACCCAAGAGGGCGACTGGCCGTCACGCCTGGCGCGCCTGGAGCAGTTGCCCAGTGTGCTGGAAGGCACGCGGGGGCCGCGCACACGGGTGACTCGAGCGCCACTGATGAGCGGCGTACAGCGCCGCTTGCTGCTGGCTTGCGTGGCGCTGGCGGCGTGTTGGGGCGCGGTGTATCTGGTGCAGAGCCTGCGCCAGGTTGATGTTTGGAAAGCCCAGGTCCGGGCGCTGGCCGGGCCTGCCAACAACCCGCAACAGGCGCGCGTGGCGCTGGCGCGAGTGCAGGGCGAGGCGAGCGACTGGCAGGTGCGCCAGCAACAGATCGTCGCCCTGGAGCAGGCGCTCTCCGGCTGGCTGCAACAGCAGCCAGGCTGGTCGGTGTCGCGCATCGAGTTTGACGGCAGCCGTTGGCGCCTGGCCTTGCGCGGCAATGGCCCCCGGCCGCTGCCCGGCGAATGGCAGGCCATGGCCCAGGCTGCCGGCGCGCAATGGACTGACGAGGCGCAAAGTGTCGCCGGTCAATTGCACCTGAGTTTTGATCTGGGAGAACAACCATGAAAGCCCGGATGCAGGAGTACCTGGCCCACTTCAACCAACTGCCGCCCAAGCGCCGCTATGGCCTGTTGGCTGGCTGGTCGACCGTCGTGCTGTTGCTGCTGGTGCTGTTGACCCGGCCGCTGCTGGCGGCCTGGCAGGATGCACGCCAGTGGCAGGCGTTGGCGCAACAGGCCGGCGCACTGGTACCGCCAGCGGCGTTTTCCAACGAACAGTGGCAGGCCCTGGCGGTGTCGCGCCAATGGGTGCTGACCCGCGTTGAACAGCAAGGCGATCGCTGGCAATTGCAAGGCGAGCTGCCGGGGCCCCAGGCCCTGCAACTGCTGCTGCGGACGGTGCAGGAGCAGGGTGGGCGACCCGTGCAGTGGAGCCTGGAGCAGGGTGGCGGCCAGGGCTATGCCTTCAGCCTGGAAGTGGCGGCGCGGCCATGAGTCGCGCGGTGATCCTGTGGGCGATTGTGGTGTTCAGCCTGACCGTGCTGCTGGAGCTGCCGGCCGCCTTCGTTGCCCGCCAGCTGCCCTGGCCGACCGGCTGGCAGCCCAGCGGCGTGGTGGGCAGCCTGTGGACTGGCCGCGCAGCGCGCGTCGGTGCCCTGGCGCCGGTGGACTGGAACATCCGTCCGTGGGCGGCGCAGGTGAACCTGCGCTTTGCGCAACGCATCTGGGAGCTGTCGATCCATGGCTGGCCGTGGAACTGGCAGGCGCAACTGGCCCCGCGTGCGGTCAGCGCCTTGCCGCCACCGATGTTCGTGCTGGACGGGCGTTGGGACGGGCGATTGCAGGTCAATGGCGCCGGAGCGGGTTGCCGTAACACCGACGGTGAATTGCTGGGGCACGACCTGGCGCTGTTGAGCCCGTGGCTGGTCAAGCTGGGCAATACCCGGATCGAGTTGCAGTGCAGGGATGGCCTGCGATTGCTGGCGGACCTGCAACTGGCGGCCGAGCACCATTTCAAGATCCAAGTCGACTCCCAGCGCGTGCAGGTGGACGGGCAGATTGAACCGGGGGCCGCCGTGACCCCGTTGCTGGTGCAGGCGCGGTGGCTGCAACCGGCTGCACAAAGCTTCAGCAAGGTGCTGGGTAAACCGTTAGTCCAGTAGGCGCCGTTTTGCCGGGACTCGAGCCGACCTTTGGCTACATCCCCACGTGGCCCAGGCGGTAGGGCGCCTGGTGCAGTTGGGCGTGCATGTCGAGGCCGACCCACTGGAGTTGTGCAAAACCGTGGTCTACGCTGGGGCCTTGGATTTGGCAGCGCAACTTTGCAGTGAGCAGAAGGGGTTGCTGGATCCGGGTCTGCTGCGTTTCACCGAGCAGTGCCAGCACACGACCCTGGCGCCCTTTGTAAAAAACACGGAAGAACATTAAACCCATGAACAGTCCTGTTTCCCTTGCCCGGTTGAGCGACATCCAAGTCTTCGAGCAACAATACCCGTTGGCCGAGCGCGACTTGCCTGGCAGTACCTATGAGTTGTTGCAGCGTGCCGCCGAACGCTTTGCCGATCTGCCAGCCTTGTGTTTTCTACCGACGGGCAGCATCGAGGATCAGCCCTGGCGTATCAGCTATGCCGAGCTTTTTGCCAAGGTCACACAAACCGCCAACGCCTTGCATCGTCTGGGCTTGCGCCCGGGCCAGGCGGTATCTTTCCTGCTGCCTAACTTGCCGCAGACGCACTTTGTGATTTGGGGTGCAGAGGCGGCGGGGATCGTCAATGCGATCAACCCGTTGCTTGAGCCTGAGCACATTGCAGAGCTGATCCGTGCTTCCAATACCTCGGTGCTGGTCACACTGGCACCGTTCCCCGGTACCGACCTATGGCAGAAAGTGGCGGCCCTGGCAGACTTTTTGCCACAGATGCCCACGATTGTGACGGTCGACCTCGCCAACCTGTTGCCGGAGCCGCAACGCAGCGCTGTAAGAGCCCAGCGGCCACCGATGCCCGCAGGCGTCCTGGACTTCGATGAACTGCTAGCCGCCGCCCCGGCCGATCACCTGGAAAGCGGGCGGGTTATCCAGCCGGACGATATCGCCTCCTACTTTCACACGGGCGGCACCACTGGCACCCCGAAACTGGCCCCCCACAGCCACTTCAACGAAGTGGCGATGGCCAAGATCATTGGCTTGCATGGGCGCTACGTACCGGACGACGTGCTGCTATGCGGGTTACCGCTGTTTCACGTCAATGGGGTGATGGTCACCGGTCTCGCCGCATTCCATTACGGAGCCCAGGTGTTGCTGGCCGGGCCCCAGGGTTACCGTAACCCGGCCTTGATCAAGGACTTCTGGAAGCTGGTGGAGCGCTACCGGGTCAGCAGTTTCAGTGGGGTGCCCACCATCTATGCGGCACTGCTGCAGATCCCAAATGACGGTATCGACGTTTCCAGCCTGCGCTTTGCGCTCTGCGGTGCAGCGCCAATGCCGGTGGAACTGATCCGCCAGTTCGAAGCCCGCACGGGGCTGCGCATCATCGAAGGTTATGGCTTGACCGAAGGCACCTGCGCCACAGCCTGCAACCCTTATGAGGGCGAGCGCCGGCCCGGTTCCATTGGCCTGCGCCTGCCGTATTGCCAGGTCAAGATCGTGGTGCTCGACAGCGCCGGCAATTATTGGCGTGACGCCGCGACCGATGAGCCGGGGACCCTGTGCCTGCGCGGCCCGACGGTGTTCAAGGGCTATCTGCAAGCGGACAAGAACGCAGGTATCTGGCTGGATGGTGACTGGTTCAATACCGGCGACCTGGGGCGCATCGATGCCGATGGCTATATCTGGCTGACCGGTCGCAGCAAGGATTTGATTATTCGCGGTGGCCATAATATCGACCCGCAGATGATCGAAGAGGCGCTGCATCGCCATCCGTGCGTAGCGCTGGCCGCCGCAGTCGGCAAGCCGGATATCAGGGCCGGGGAACTGCCGGTGGTGTATGTGCAGCTCAAGGCCGGCGAGCACGCTAGCGAGGCCCAGTTGCTGGAGCACGCCACACAGCACATTCATGAACGTGCGGCGGTGCCCAAGAACATCTGGTTGGTGGAGCAGATTCCGCTGACCGCCGTGGGCAAGACCTTCAAGCCCGCTTTGCGCCTGGATGCGATCCGGCGGGTGTTCGAAGATGAGGTGTGGCAGGTCGCGGCGGCAAGCCGGGTGGAAGCCCACAGTGACGAGCGCCACGGGCAGCGCGTGGATATTCATGTGCCAAACCTTAGCGCGATCCAGCGCGAGCAATTGGATCAGCGCCTGGGCGGGTTTGCCGTGCGTTATGTGGTGCATTGCGCATAGGGCGGTTTTCGGGCTGTTCGAAGCGCAAAAGTTGTCTATCGTCTATGGGCAGGCAGTCGCGCACCTGCGTGTGCGTCGTGTGGTTTTCGGTGCGGGTTGTTAGGGCGCCCTGGCGCCTGGAGCGCTATGGAAAAGCTCAACGTTGGCCCCAAGTCGTCGCTGGAAGGCAAGGTTTCCAATCTCTCTACCGCACGGGCTTATCTGCTCGCCTGTTCACTGCTGCTACTGGCCATGTTTTTGCTGGTCGGGGTGCTGCTGGTGTCCATTGCCGATCATCTGAATCAGGATGCCAGCGAGCACAGCCGGATCGATATCGAAAACGCCTTGCTGTCGGTTGAGCGCATCGCCGCCTCTACGGTCAAGGACTACGCGTTTTGGGGGGACGCCTACACACACCTGCATCAGCAGGTGGATGTGGATTGGGCGTTTGGGCGGCAAAACCTGGGTTCGACGCTGTTTGCCGACCTGGGTTTCGAGGGGGTGTTTGTTGTCGATCCAGCCGGGCGCACGGTGTACTCGGTGGTTGACGGCCAGTTGCAGACCGTTGCCGTGCAGGATTGGCTGCACATACCCATCGAGCCCCTGCTGGCCCAGGCCCGGCAGGCTGCCGCCAACAGCCAGTCGGTGACCCGGCTGGTACAGGCCGACGGGACACCTGCGGTGTTGGCCGCCGCAGCGCTGACGCCGGGCACCGATCCGAGCGTGAAGGCCGATAGCGGCCCGGCCTCTGTGTTGATCTTCATTGCCAAGCTCGCGCCGCAACGCTTGGCCGCATTGGGCCAGGACTTTGGTGTGCAAGGTCTGCAGGTTGCCCCGGCTGGCAGGGTAGCGGCGGGCGCACCGAGCCTGAGCCTGCGGGACCATGCCGGCGTTGTGCAATGGACCTCGGACGACCCGGGGCACCAGTTGCTGGTGCTGGTCGTGCCGCTGGTCACGTTCGCCGGCCTGATCTTCGCCCTGATGGCCTGGGTTATCCAGCGCCGCAGCACCGCCGCCGCGCGGATCATGGACAGTAACTACGCCACCCTGCAAGCCAGTCGCGCGGCGCTGGTGGTCAGCGAGGAGCGCTTTCGCGATGTGGCCGAAGCGGCCTCCGACTGGATCTGGGAAGTGGATACCCACTTGCGGTTTACCTACCTGTCGGAGCGTTTCGACGTGATCACCGGCCTCAAAGGGGCCAACTGCCTGGGGACGGCGGCGGATGAGCTGCTGGCCTCGGATCAGGGCCTGTTGTCCAGCTGGTTCAAGGACCACGCCCATCGCCCGAATGCCATCGTGCAGTGCAACTACCTGTCGGGTGAAGGCGAGCCGCGTATCTGCCGGTTGTCGGTGCGCGAGATCCCCGGCCAGGGCTATCGGGGCACCGCCAGTGACATCACCGAAGAGGTCGAGGCCCGGCGGCGTATCGAGTACCTGTCGCAACACGATGCCTTGACGGGCCTGGCCAACCGTACGCGCATGCAGGAATTTCTCGAGGGCAAGCTCAAGGCGGTGCCGACCCTGGAAAGGCCGTTGGTGATGCTCAGTATCGACCTTGACCGCTTCAAGCCGGTCAATGACCTGCTGGGCCACGCCGCTGGCGATGAGGTGCTTAACCAGGTGTCCCGGCGCTTGCAGGGCTGCCTGCGCGGTGACGACCTGGTGGCGCGCATTGGGGGCGATGAATTTATGTTGGTGGTGGCGGGCATGAGTTCGCAGTTGGAGGTGGAAGGCCTCTGCCGGCGGCTGATCGACTGTATCGAGCTACCGTTTCATATCACCGAGCATGAAGTGTTTATCAGCGCCAGCATCGGCATTGCCATGGCGCCGGCGGATGCGACCCTGGCCGAAGAGCTGCTGCGCTACGCCGATATCGCGCTCTACGAAGCCAAGGAAAGCGGGCGCAATACCTGGCGTTTTTATGCGGGCGACATGAACGCACGCATTATCGAGCGGCGCCAGCTGGAAGCCGATCTACGCCATGCGATCAAGAACGGCGAACTGCGCCTGGATTTCCAGCCGCGCTACCGTATCGAAGGCAAGCGCCTGGCCGGCGCCGAGGCCTTGGTGCGCTGGCAGCATCCGCGGCGCGGGCTGCTGGGCCCTGATGTGTTTATTCCTATCGCCGAAGAAACCGGGCTGATCCTGCCATTGAGCAACTGGGTGCTGCACGCGGCCTGCCAGGCGGCCGCTGGCTGGCCTGACGATGTGATGATCTCGGTCAACCTGTCCTCCACCGAGTTCCAGCGCGGGCACTTGGTGGCGCGGGTCAAGGCGGTGCTGGTGGAGACGGGCTTGAACCCGGCGCGACTGGAGTTGGAGTTGACCGAAAGTGTGATGCTCAACGACGAAAAGGTCGCCTTGAGCACCATGCAAGGCCTCAAGGCCCTGGGTGTGCGCCTGCTGATGGACGACTTTGGCACCGGCTATTCGTCGTTGAGTTATCTGCGTTCATTCCCCTTCGACGGGCTGAAGATCGACCGCAGCTTTGTTGGTGGCCTGACCGCCAGCGGTGGCGATCAATCGATCATCCAGGCGATTGTCGGCCTGGGCCGCGCGCTCTCGCTGACGGTGACCGCCGAAGGCGTGGAAACCATCGACCAGCTCAAGGCACTGAAGGATGTGCAGTGCGATGAGGCGCAGGGTTTTTACCTCAGCGTGCCGGTGAATGCCCAGGCAATCAGTGCGTTGATCACCGGCCGCACTGACTAGCAGCCCCTTGCCCTGCTTGCACTGACCGCATATAGATAATATGTTAACAATATAACTATAAACGGTCTGTGGGAGGGGGTATGCCTGCCTTGTTGAACCCTTGCGTTGAGTTCGCCAACTGGAATCGTGACTTGCGTGCGGTATGCGGCAATTTCAGCACCGCACGTTCAGATCGACACAGTCTGTTCATTGGCAGCGTCCACGGCCAGGACGTGTGTGGCCTGGAGTTGGCACATATCCGCACCAATGCCGGGCTGATCAGCCGCCAGCACACCCACGGCGATGGGGACGATGACCGCCACTGTTTTCTGATCCTGCAGGGCAGCGGCCATCAGCGCATCCGCCAGCAGCACCGGGTCATCGATCTGGGGCCGGACGATATCGCCCTGGTGGACTCGGCCCAGGCCTTCGAGATCGAGCCCCAGGGGCTGGTGCAAAATACCTCGGTGCATCTGTCGCGCGCCGAGGTCGCCCGGCAATTCGGCCAGCAGCGGCTGTTTGGCAAGCTGGCGCGCAATAGCGTCGCCACCCATACGATTCGTGCACTGGTGCGCTCCCTGGAGGACGCGCAACTGAGTGAAGGTTATGGCGGCGAGAACGATGGCTCGGCCGTAGAGCAGGCCTTGATCGGCCTGGCGGCTGCCGGCCTGGACGAGCGCGCCGAGGGCCAGCCGGGCTTTGCCTGCGTGGGCCATAACGATATTTATGGCCTGGCCACGCGCCTGGTGGAAGCCTCCCTGCAAGAGACCGACCTTGGCCCCGAATACCTGGCGCGGCACCTGAATGTCTCGGTGCGCCAGCTTTACCGGTTGTTCGAGCAGCGCCATGAAAGTATTGCGCGCTACATCCAGCAGCGCCGCCTGGAGCGGGTGGCACAGGACCTGCGCGCCCGCGATTTGCGACATGAGTCGATCACCCAGATCGCCTTCAAGTGGGGGTTTGTCGACGCCGCGCATTTCAGTCGGGCGTTCAAGCGGCATTTCCAACATGCGCCCCGGGACTTTCGCCAGCAGCCGGCATAGGCAGCGCCTTGGCAGGGAATGCCAAGGGCTTTGGCAGCCTCAGTCAAGTGGGCGGGCGTGGCAGGCCCTCTAATAGAGTGGCCAGATCCGATTAATGTTGGAGAACAATAACAATGAAAATACGCAGCCTGCGCCTAGGCATGCCTTTGCTGGCGACCGCATTCGCCACCCTGGCCCTGGCCGGCCCGGCCCAGGTCGATGGGCCGCGCATCATCGCCGCCGACCGTGAGCCTGGTAACTGGATGAGCCACGGCCGCACCTACGATGAGCAACGCTACAGCCCGTTGGACCGCGTGAATGCCGGTAATGTCGGGCAGTTGGGCATGGCCTGGACCACCAAGCTGGATATCGACAGCGGCACCGAGGCCACGCCGCTGGTGGTCGACGGGGTGATGTACACCACGGGGGCCTTCAGCATCGTTTATGCGATCAATGCCGCCACCGGCGAGTTGCTGTGGAAGTACGATCCGAAAGTACCCGCCGAAAACCTCAGCCAAGGCTGCTGCGGCCCGGTCAATCGCGGCGTGGCAGTGTGGCAGGGCAAGGTCTATGTGGGCAGTTTCGATGGGCGCCTGATTGCGCTGGATGCGGGCACTGGCCAGCCGGTGTGGAGCGTCGACACCATCATCGATCGCAGCAAAAGCTACTCCATCACCGGCGCGCCGCGCATCGTCAAGGGCAAGGTATTGATCGGCAACGGCGGCGCCGAATTCGGTGTGCGCGGCTACGTCACCGCCTACGACGCCGATACCGGCAAGCAAGTGTGGCGCTTCTACACTGTGCCGGGCGACCCCAAGCTGCCAGCAGAAAATGCGGCGATGGCCAAGGCCATGAGCACCTGGGATGGCGACGGTTGGGTCAAGTGGGGCGGTGGCGGCACAGTCTGGGACTCGATGGCCTACGACCCGCAACTGGACCTGCTCTACGTGGGGACTGGCAATGGCTCGCCGTGGAACTATCGGTTTCGCAGCAATGGCAAGGGCGACAACCTGTATGTGTCGTCGATCCTGGCGCTGCGCCCGGATACCGGCGAGTACGTCTGGCACTATCAGGTCACCCCGCAGGACCAGTGGGACTTTACCGCGACCCAGCACATGATCCTCGCCGATATCCAGATTGAGGGCAGCGTGCGCAAGGTGATCATGCAGGCGCCGAAAAACGGCTTCTTCTATGTCCTGGATCGCACCAACGGCAAACTGCTGTCGGCGAAGAACTTCGTGCCCGTGAATTGGGCCAGTGGCATCGACCTGCAAACCGGGCGGCCGATCCTTACCGGCGCAGCGGACTATTCCAAGGAGCCGAAGGTGGTGCAGCCGAGTTTCCTCGGCGGGCACAATTGGCACCCCATGTCCTACAGTCCGAAGACCGGCTACGTGTACATTCCGGCGCAGTACACCCTGGCCGAATTGAAGGCGGCCAAGGCCCCGCAGTTCTTGCCGAATAAATCGGTGGTCAACTTTGGCCTGGATGTGCCGGACCTGCCGGAAGACCCGAAAGCCCTCAACCAGATCCGTGATGCCTGGAGCGGTGAGCTGATTGCCTGGGATCCGGTCAAGCAAGAAGCTGCCTGGAAGCAACCCTACGTCAGCGCCGGCAACGGCGGCACCCTCGCCACGGCTGGCAACCTGGTGTTCCAGGGCACGGCCGATGGGCGGGTGGTGGCCTACCGCGCCGATACCGGCAAGCCACTGTGGGAGCACCGGGCCAACTCCGGCGTGATGGCGGGGCCGGTTACCTATACGGTCAACGGCGAGCAGTACGTGGCGTTTTCCGTGGGTTGGGGCGGGATCCTGCCGCTGCTGACCGGCCCGCTGACCAACAAGGGCAAGGTGCGGGCCGAGTCGCGGGTGATTGCCTTCAAACTGGGTGCCACAGGCCAGCTGCCACCGCCCAAGGCCGCGCCAGTGCTGCCGACTACCCGCCAGGTACTCACGGCGACACCGGCGCAACTGGCCCAGGCCCGTGACATGTTCAACGGCCTGTGCGCCGGCTGCCATGGCCTGAACGCGATCAGCGGCGGGGTGGTGCCAGACCTGCGCTACCTGGATGACAACAAGCATGCGGCATTTCCAGCCTTTGTCAGCGGCGCGTTGATCAATAAAGGCATGCCGAACTTCTCCGACATTTTGCAGCGCGAAGACATGGAGTTGCTGCGCCAATACCTGGTCAAGCGTACCCAGGATCTGCAGGCCGATCTCAGCGCCGCTCACTGATCCCGTTTATCTCATGTGTGCCAGGCGACGCCTTTGGGCGGCGCCATGGCCGAGTGTTGCCTCCAATAACAATAACGGTACTTGCCATGAAAACACTTAGCATCCTGACCCTGCTCTTGAGCCTGGTTCCCTTGGCCCACGCCGACGTCAAGCCGGACCCCGGCGACTACACGGCCTTGCCCCAAGGCACCGATGTGGTGGTGCTGTACCAGCAGAACCCGCGGGGTGACAAGGTTTACTCCGGCGGCAAGAAAGTCGCCGACAACCTTGACCTGGACATGACCGTGGGCGTGTTGCGCCTGATCCACTTCACCGAGTTCTTCAACACCGGCCTGACCTGGGACCCGCAGATCGTCATTCCCTTCGGCTACCAGAAGATCGGCGCCAGCGACAGCAAGAACTCGGGATTGGGCGACATCACGTTTGGCGGTACGGTGTGGACCATTGCGGACCTGGCCAATAACGAACACCTGGGTTGGTCGGCGTTTGTCACCGCGCCCACGGGCAGCGACAAGAACCAGGGATTTGCCCTGAGCAGCAACCGTTGGGCCCTGGATTTCCAGGTGGGCTACATCAAGGGGCTGACCGACAAAATCACCTGGGATGTGATTGCCGAGACCGAGTTCTACGGCGAGCAGCGCGCCACCGATGCCAAGAAGGACCCGCTGCTGCAACTGCACAACCACCTGCGCTACAACTTCACCCCCGAGACATATGCGGCTGTGTCCTATCGCCACAATTGGGGCGCACGCGAGACGCTGGACCATCAAACCCTGGCTACCAGCCGCAGCAATGGCACGCTGGGCTTTACCGTGGCCACGATGTTGGGCAAGCAAGTACAGGTATTAGGGCAATTGATGCATGACACATCGGTGCGCGAAGGGGTGAAGATCGACAATTCGCTGCAGTTTCGCCTGGCGTATTTCTACTGACACCGGGGCCTTATTGTTGGGAGAGGATGCTCTCAAGCAACCCTGGAAATCGCTCAGCCAACACATCGGCCCGCAACGAGTTCATATGGGTGGTGCCCACGCTGCGCGTATGCACCAGCCCGGCGTCACGCAAAACCCGGAAGTGGTGAGACATGCTGGACTTCGGCCGCCCGCCGTCCAGCTCGCCGCAACTGGCTTCTTCCACCCCGGCCAGGCAGCGCACGATGTCCAGGCGCACAGGGTCACTCAACGCGTAGAGCAGGCGTTCAAGGGTCAGGTCTTCGGGGGAGGGGTGTTTAAAGGCTCGCATGAAGCGAATGATAACAGGGCTGGCATTGATTACCATAGTTCGATTAAGATCGAACTATCGAATCAAACGTTACCCTCGTTTCAGGAGTTTTTCATGTCTGTATTATTCGAACCCTTCACGCTCAAAGACGTTACGTTGCGCAATCGCATCGCCATTCCGCCGATGTGCCAATACATGGCCGAAGACGGCCTGGTCAACGACTGGCATCACGTCCACCTTGCCGGTTTGGCCCGGGGCGGCGCTGGCCTGGTGGTGGTCGAGGCGACCGCCGTGGCCCCTGAAGGTCGGATCACTCCAGGTTGCGCGGGGATCTGGAGCGATGCCCATGCCCAAGCCTTTGTGCCCATGGTGCAAGCGATCAAGGCGGCAGGCTCGGTGCCCGGTATCCAGATCGCCCACGCCGGGCGCAAGGCCAGCGCCAATCGCCCATGGGAAGGTGACGACCATATCCCCGCAGACGACGCCCGTGGCTGGCAAACCCTGGCACCTTCGGCCATCGCGTTTGGTGCCAACCTGCCGAAAGTCCCCCAGGCCATGACCCTGGAAGACATCGCCCGGGTACAGCAAGACTTCGTCGATGCCGCACGCCGTGCCCGTGACGCTGGCTTTGAGTGGATCGAACTGCATTTCGCCCACGGTTACCTGGGCCAGAGCTTCTTTTCCGAGCACTCCAACCAGCGCACCGATGCCTACGGCGGCAGCCTCGACAACCGCAGCCGCTTCATGCTGGAAACCCTGGCGGCCGTGCGTGCAGTCTGGCCGGAAAACCTACCGTTGACCGCGCGTTTCGGGGTTATCGAATATGACGGGCGCGACGAACAGACCCTGGAAGAATCCATTCAATTGGCCCGTCGTTTCAAAGATGGCGGCCTGGATCTGTTGAGCGTCAGCGTTGGCTTCACCATCCCCGACACCAATATCCCCTGGGGCCCGGCGTTCATGGGCCCAATCGCCGAGCGCGTGCGCCGCGAAGCCGGTCTGCCGGTCACCTCGGCGTGGGGTTTTGGTACGCCGCAGTTGGCCGAAGGAGCGCTACAGGCTGGTCATCTGGACCTGGTCTCCGTGGGCCGTGCACACCTGGCCGACCCACACTGGGCGTACTTTGCCGCCAAGGAATTGGGGGTGGACAAGGCCTCCTGGACCCTGCCGGCGCCTTACGCGCATTGGCTTGAGCGCTATCGCTAAGCTGTAGGAGCTGGCTTGCCGGCGATGGTCGTCAACGATATCACTGGGCACCAGGATGAATGCGGTGCCTGGTTTTTTTCGCCGGCAAGCCAGCTCCTACAATAACTACGGTTTCAAATTTCGCATTGACGCGAAGGATGTCGCTAGCCGGCGGTAAATCAGATCATCGTCCAGATCGATATCTCCATCGCCGTCGGCATCTTTTCGACTTGTGGCGATAATGCTGCGGTAACTCCAATATTGATCTGGATTTGCCGCGGTCACGGTAAAGTCAGGCCGGGTAAGGTCTCGGTTGCCTTTATTAAAGTGCATGATGTTGACATCTTTTACATTGCTGCCATCAAAGGCAATCAAGATACGGTCAAACAGTCGCTTGCCCTCATGGAATGGGCTCAATGTGACCATCTGCGTTACAAAGTTGGCGGCATTTATGTAATAGCTTCTATCCTCGTCGTCATGTTTTCCGTCGCCATCTGCATCATTGGTCCCGCCAACCGCGTCGTACTGCCAGTTGTCATTACTCGAATAGATCACTACGCGGGCATTGGGGGCATCCAAGTTATAATTGCCTTCGTCATAGCGAGACATTACAACTTCAGGGTTGCCAGCACCGTCCATATCTCTGAATTCATAAAGTTGTTTGTGGTTCATCTCAGCACCCAATCTTTTAAGTAACTGTCGATGCCAAGCTAAGGCTGGTGTGCCTTAAACGTCTACTGTCATATTTCACAGGTGTCTGCTTATCCAGTGACCTTTCATGACGGCCATGAAAAGTACAATCTTCCATCCGGAACGTGCATTTTGCGCTGCGACCAAGCGCCACATACTGGTCGCGTCGTTACGAACGTTCCCGGTTGTTTTAAGCCTCCTGTCCCGTGAGCGGGGTGCAGGCTGGCCAGGAATGGGGATATCCAATAATAAAGAGAGCACCCATGAAAAAGCCAAATCCTCTGCTGGAAGACCTCAAGTCGGTCTTGCCCACCATTGCTGCCAATGCCTTCACCGCCGAGCATGATCGGAGCGTGCCTGCCGAGAACATCGCGTTGCTCAAGGGGATCAGCATGCATCGCGCGTTTTTGCCAAAAAAATACGGTGGCATGGAAATTTCACTGCCGCAGTTTGCCCAGTGCATCGCGCTGTTGGCCGGCGCTTGCGCGAGCACCGCGTGGGCGATGAGCCTGCTGTGTACTCACAGCCATCAGATGGCAATGTTTGCGGCAAAGTTGCAGGACGAGGTCTGGGGCACAGACCCCGACGCAACCGCCAGCAGCAGTATCGCGCCGTTCGGTCGTACCGAAGAAGTGCAAGGTGGCGTGACCTTCAGCGGCGAGATGGGCTGGAGTTCGGGGTGTGACCATGCCGAGTGGGCGATCATGGGCTTTCGTCGCAAAAATGCCCAAGGCACCCAGGATTATTGCTTCGCCGTGCTGCCGCGCAGTGACTACACGATTCGTGACGACTGGTTTGCCGTGGGCATGCGTGGCAGCGGCAGCAAGACCTTGATCGTCGACCAGGCCTTCGTCCCCGAGCACCGTATCCAGAAGGCCAGGGACATGATGGAAGGCCAGTCGGCCGGCTTTGGCCTGTACCCCGACAGCAGGATTTTCTTCGCCCCGTACCGTCCGTATTTTGCCAGCGGCTTCTCTACCGTCAGCCTGGGGATCGCCGAGCGCATGCTCGAGGTGTTCCGCGAAAAAACCAAAAACCGTGTGCGTGCCTACACGGGTGCGGCGGTCGGCGCAGCGACCCCTGCACTGATGCGCCTGGCCGAGTCTACCCACCAGGTGGCCGCTGCCCGGGCGTTGCTGGAAAAGAGCTGGGAGGAGATCGCCGAGCACAGCGAACGCCACGAGTACCCGAGTCGCGGCACCCTGGCGTTCTGGCGGACCAACCAGGGCTACGCCACCAAAATGTGCATCCAGGCGGTGGACCGGTTGATGGAGGCGGCAGGCGGTGGCGCCTGGTTTGAATCCAACGAGTTGCAACGGTTGTTCCGCGACGCTCATCTCACCGGGGCGCATGCCTATACCGACTACGACGTTTGCGCACAGATCCTGGGGCGTGAACTGATGGGCCTGGAGCCGGACCCGACAATGGTCTGACCGACCACTCTTTACCTATAAGAACAATCAGGGCAGGGCCATCGGCCTGCCCGGGAGTCTTGCATGTCTATTGAAAATCCAAGCAGCGCATTCGATACCCGCGCGTTTCGCCGCGCCCTGGGCAATTTCGCCACCGGTGTCACGGTGGTTACGGCGGCTGATGCCAGCGGGCGCAAAGTCGGTGTGACCGCCAACAGCTTCAACTCGGTGTCCCTGGACCCGCCGCTGATCCTGTGGAGCATCGATAAACGCTCGACCAGCCACGAAGTGTTCGAGACTGCCAGCCACTTTGCGGTGAACGTGCTGGCCGCCGATCAGATCGACTTGTCCAACAACTTCGCCCGGCCCAAGGAGGATCGCTTTGCCGAAGTCGAGTACCAGGCCGGCGAGGGCGGCGCGCCGATTCTGGCTGACTGCTCGGCACGCTTTGAGTGTGAGAAGTACCAGCAGGTAGACGGGGGTGACCACTGGATCATGATTGGCAAAGTGGTCGCGTTCGACGACTGTGGTCGCTCGCCCCTGCTGTATCACCAGGGCGCCTATTCCATGGTGCTGCCGCACACCCGCATGACCAAGCGCGAGGAAGGCCAGGCACCGAGCAGTCATTTCCAGGGCCGCCTGAGCCATAACCTTTACTACCTGATGACCCAGGCACTGCGGGCCTATCAGGCCAGCTACCAACCGCGCCAACTGAGCACCGGCCTGCGCACCAGTGAGGCGCGGATGCTGATGGTGCTGGAGAACGACGCTGGCCTGAGCCTGGCCCAGTTGCAGCGCGAAGTGGCAATGCCGGCACGCGAGATCGAAGAGGCGGTGAACAACCTCAAGCGCAAGGCGTTGGTACGCGACGATCAGGAGCGGGTCAAACTCACCCCCAAGGGCATCGACGAAACCGAGTCGCTGTGGACCATCGCCCGCGAGCAGCAGGACCAGGTCTTCAGCCAATTCAGCGATGAGCAGTTGGAGACCTTCAAGACGGTGCTCAAGGCGGTGATCCAGCACTGATTGCTCAGTCCAGGTGCTGGAAATGCTTGACGATAAAGTCGATAAACACGCGGGTCTTGGCCGGCAGGTGGCGTCGTGAGGGATAGACCAGGTTGATTTCCAGGCGGGGCAGGTGCCAGTCGCACAAGACCGGCACCAGGCGCCCGGCGACGATATCGTCGTGTATCACGTAGGTAGGCTGTGCGAGGATGCCCAGGCCTTGCAGCGCCAAGGAGCGCAACAGATAACCGTCGTTGGACTCCAGCGCAGGAGTGACGGGTACGGTGATGGTCTGGTCGTTGCGCTGGAAAGTCAGCTCGTAGGGATCGCTGGCATAGGTGTAGAGCAACAGTGGGTGGTCAGCCAGGGCCTGTGGGTGTTCCGGGTGGCCGCAGCGCTCGAGGTAGTCTGGCGCTGCGGCCAGCAGGCGACGGGTGTCGGTCAGGCGGCGGATCACCAGGCTGGAGTCGGGCTCGCTGTCACGGGTGCGCAGGGCGACGTCGATGTTGTCGTCGATGATGTCGTGGTAGCGGTTCTCGGCCACGATATCCAGGCGCACATCCGGATATTGCGCCTTGAACCTGGGCACCAGCGGCAGGATGTGTTGCAGGCACAGGGACAAGGACGCGGTCACGCGCAACACCCCGGCCGGATGGTTTTTGCTTGCGCTGACCGCCTCGGTCGCACCTTGCATCGCCGTGAGGGCCGCCTTGGACTGGGTATAGAACGCCTGGCCGACTTCGGTGACGAACAGGCGCCGGGTACTGCGTTCTATCAGCCGCACGCCCAGGCGATTCTCCAAGGCCGCCAGGTGCCGGCTGGCGGCGGCACTGGACAGGTCCAGGGCGTCGGCGGCCTTGGTCACGCTGCCCAGTTCCACGACCTTTACAAACAACTCATATTCGGTCCAGCGATCCATCAGCATTGCTCCGCTGCGCGCAAGTGTGTTTTCCATCTACAGAGTTTTTCGGGTGTGTGGTGCCGGTTAACCTTTTTTTGCCCCAGGCAGTCTAGCCGTTGGGTGCAGGGAAAAACTTGATCGGAGTCGAAATGAGCAAGAATCTGGATACAGTGAAGAAGTACTTCAAGTATTGCGTCGATGGGAAGGATGTTGAGCGTGTCGCGCAGTTTTTTGCCGATGATGTGGTGGTTCATCGCCCCGATTGCCCGGCGCCTATCATCGGTGTCGAACCTTTCAAACAGGCCTTGCGCCTGAACGTCACCGAGCGCTACGACTCGATCGTGACCACCTTCCAGAAAGAGGTCGTGGCCGGCGATGTGGTGGTGGTAGCGCTGATGCATCACGCCAAGGGCTCGAACACCTGGCATGGCTTTGATGTGAGCGGCAAGGACTTGGCCTGGAGCGCGCTGACCTATTTTCGCTTCAATGCCCAAGGCAAGGTGGTCGAGGAAATCGTCGAGCGCAATGAGCTGTTCATGGCCAGGCAGCTCGGCATTTTTACCAACGGCGCCTAGCACTTTGCGCGGGGCTGCCGGGCCCCGCGCAAGCGCGCTGATTGTCACGGCGATCAGATAAAATCGAACAGAACCTGGGCAGGCAACCGGGACTTTGACAGGCGCGCGTTGAAGTCTTCGTTGCTGCGATAACCCAGGCTCACCACGACTGTGCTGGTAAACCCGCGTTCGCGCAGGCCCAGTTCGGTATCCAGCACCTTGCTGTCGAAACCTTCCATGGGTGTTGCATCAAGGTCCAGTGCCGCAGCCCCCAGTAACAGGGTACCCAGGGCCAGATACGTTTGTTTTTCCATCCAGTGCTGGACGTCCTTGAGGTCGTAGCGATGCAGGTTGACAAAGTTGCGTCGTCCTCGGTCCTGGCCTGCCTTGGCTTGCGCGTCGTGAAAGCGCCCATCGCTGGCCTCTTGACTGAGCAAGGCCTGCAGGTACTCCTCGGACATCTGGGTGCGGGTACACAGCACCAGCACATGGGAGGCGTCGAGGATTTTTGCCTGGTTGAAGCCAAAGGCACCTTCCACACTGTGGGCAATGCGCGCCTTAGCGTGCTCACTTTCAGCGATCACAAAGTGCCAGGGTTGCGAGTTGACCGACGAGGGACTGTTGCGCAGTTGTTCCAGCAAGGGCTCCAGGGTGGTTTTGGGAATCTTGCGTGAAGCATCGAAGAGTTTGGCGGTGTATCGGCGTTTGGAAAGCGTGAGCATGTCCATCATTAGATCCCCTCTGTTAGCTGAAGGTTTTGAATTGAGTTGCTGTGGTGTCCACCCCCTTGAAGCGGGGGTGGACCGGGCTGCTTTCAGGCAATGGCCTGGTAGAAATTCACTTGTGCCTCATCCAGGTAGGCGAGGATCTTCGCCGGCAGGCGCTCGGTAGGCTTGGCCGGGCCGAAGGCCTTGTAGAGGGTTTCAAAATGCGCGTGCAGGTCCTCGACGCTTTGCCATTGTTCATTGAGGAAAAACTTGTTGGGGTTCTCTTCGTCCTGGTGCCACTGATAAACCACGGCCTTGTCATGCTGGTGCGTGAGCTTTTGCGAAACGGCGGCTACATCACGGAAAAACTCGGCCTGTTTACCGGCTTTGATGGTGCCGCTGAACACTAGATAGAGCATGGTGGATTCCTCATTGGTAGGGCATTGCAGAAAGCCTGCAACGCCAAGTTATTCCCCGTGGACAAAGGCTTGTAGCCCGCCCGTGGCGAATTCAGAATGCGTGAAGTGCATCGAAAGACGCGCCTGTTCAGGCCAGCGGCGCCAACCAGCCACGCAAGGTTTGAGGGTGCCTTGCCAGCCAGTCGCTCGCGGCTTCGTCAGCCGACTGTTCGCCACGATTGAAGGCATCGTCGAGCTCGGCAACGATGGTGTTCGACAGGCGAATATTGTCCAGCACCTGGATCTCGGCGGTCGTCAGCAGCGCCAGGCGATCCTCGCGCGCCAGCAGCACGGCGCGGTCGACGCTGCCGAGCAAACCCTTGGGGTCCTTGAGGTCGCGGATGTGATAGCGATGATGCAGGAACTGTGGATGCCACAGCGGGACGATGCCCCATCGCCGCTGGCGATACAGGGCCTCAAAGGCGTCAATGCAATCATCCTGGGTGCCTGTACGGAACAGGTACCCGGCGCGGCCCAAGCCGTACTCGTCCATGATTTTCAGCGAGAACCGGGTAATCCCGGCGCCTGGCCCGATGCCCTGGATCAGTGGGTTCATCCGGGCGCGGACTTGAGGTTTGAGCAGGTCCTCGATGGAGGCCACTTCGTGCTCGTTCACGTAGTCAGGCACCCCCCACAATGCATAGGGCTCGTAATGCAGGCCCAGTTCACGGGTAGGCGTCACCGCGTCGATCGTCTGCTTGTAGATCCCGTGGCTGAAAGGAATCCAGGCTGAGGCAATCATGTCGATCGTGCCTTCGCGCAGTCGCTTGAAGTTGTCTTCGTGCAGGGCATATTGGCGCTCCACGGTCAGGCCCATGTGTTGCATGACCTGCGCGACTACCGCTGCAGTAGCGCGGTGGAACGACAGGTCGGTGACGCCCAGCCGTACACGCCGTGAGCCGTTGGCGATGTTGGCCCGGGCGAAGTCTTGATGGGTCACGGGCAGTTTTTTACCCGGACGCCTTGGTGTGGTTTTACCCATGGTTGTGCCTTCAGGATGATGAGCGGTGAGGGGGCTGGTCCGTTGCCTAGCGCGTGGGCGCCGGCGCCGCGTCAATCTTCACCCGCAGCAGGCTGTAGGGTTTCTGGCGCAGATCCTTGCCTGCGTGAAAAATGCCCTGGCGATGCAACTGGTTGGCCATGAAATACAGATAGCCGTCGGGGCCGATCGACAGGGTGTCGGGCCAGAGCACACGCGGGTCGTGGACGATGGTCTGCCACTGCCCATTCGCCAGGCGTTTGCGCACGCTGTTGTGTTCATAGTCGCCGGCATAGAGGGCTCCGGAAGCGTCTGCCTCAAGCCCATCGGAGGCGCCTTTTTCGCCCAGGTCCTGGACTGCCATGTCGAGCCGCGTTTCGCTGACCGAAGGATCCCGCAGCAGCGCGGTCGGTACCGAGTACAGATGGCGGCTGGACAGCGGGCAGAAGTACAAGGTCTGGCCGTCAGCCGACAGGGCGATGCCATCGGACGCTACTGCAAAGGGCCGGGTGCTGCCGTCGGCGTTGCGAACCTGTAAGACCTGGCCTTCGACCTTGGGTACGAAGGTCGGATCTACGGAGGTCGAGGTGGCGCCACTGAGGCGGCGGATGGCGGTACCGCTGGCAATGTCCATGACGATGATCGCCCCGGGACCGCTGAGCGAGGAGTCGGTGATATAGATCACGCCTTCGTCCCCCACCCGAAAGTCAAAGCGCATGTCGTTGACGTAGGTGCTGGGCAGCATCACGTTTTTCGGGAAGACCAGGGTCTTGACCACTTTATTGCTGGCCAGGTCGACGGCCACCAGCTTGGCGCCGCCTGGTGTTGGCGATGCGAAGCCGGGGGCGGCAGTATCCAGGATCCAGATACGCCCGCGACCATCGGCCACCACACTTTGCACGCTGATAAAACCCTTGGCCGGGTCGTTCGGGTTGGCCTGGTTCATCGCCAGGTCAGGATAGGGCACGACCTCGCCATTGCGCAGTTCACCAACGGTGAATGGCACCGCGTCGCCCCATCGTGGAAAGTTGACAAAAATCCGCCCGTTTTCGGCAACGCTAACGCCAGTAGGCATGGCGTCGTGGAAAGCGAACACCTGCTCGATGACGCCAACGGTTTGTTCACTGGGCAACGACGAGCGCTGGGCCGCATGGCTGTCGAGGGCAATCGTCAGGGCCAGGGCCGACCAGATAAAGGGGTGCTTGAGGTGCATGAAGAGCTCCAGGATCAGCAGGTAAGGGCGCGTTGTGGCCCATGGTGTGCGTTCCCGGCATGTGGAAAAAGCCACTAATGGCGCTAACAGTTTCATCGCAATCGAGAAAGTGCAGGTGTTGTTTGCCAGCCAACAGTCAATCAACAGTTTGCTGGTTTACGGGGCAGTGGAGTGTTCACGCGGCCATTGCGATGCAAGGACTCAAGGGGTTTTCAATCTTGGCGTGACTCCTGCAACGGCGCTTGCCTGGCTGTTTAACGCAAGACCGCGGAGCACGGACCACCGCACGCGCCTTCCAACGATAGGAGCAGTCCCTATGAGCGTGCATAAACTACGACCAGCGCAGGCTGTGAAATGGCCCGCCGAGTGGGTAACGGGCCTGCCCGAGGCCCTGGAGCAATTGCAGCGCTGGGCCCAGGTCCGCCCGTTGCACTGCGCGTTGCGCCACAAGCGGCATGGCCGGTGGTATGCCTGGCGCTGGATCGATGCCCTGCGTGATGTGGAGCGCCTGGCCGATGGGTTGCGCCAGCACGGGTTTGGCGAGTATTCGCGGTTGGTGGTGAGCGGGCCCTTCGAGCCCAATCTGTTGCTGCTGGCCCTGGCGGCCCAGGCCATTGGCGGGCAGGTGTTGACGCTGTCTGACACCCTGCAACCCAGTGCGCTGCACGGGCAAATCTGGCGGGTGCGCCCCAGCCATGCCTATGTCCCGGACCGTCAGCAGTTGCAGCATTGGCTCATGGTCGTTGGTAGCAGCGCCGCCCCGCAGGTGTTGATCAGCGATCAGCAAGTGCCTGGCAGCGAGGTGGTTGGCTTCGCCCGGCTGATCGGCCCGGTGGAGGCGCTGCAACGCCTGAATCGTTGGTGGCAGCCCAGCGGCGAAACCGCGTTATGGAGCGAGGAGGGCACGCACTGGCAAGGTGGCCTGGCGGTGCTGTTCGAACAATGGCTCAACAGCGGCCAGGGCCTGGCTTTTGCGCAAAGTCCCGGCTCTGCCCGGCGTGACCGCAGCGAGGTGGCGCCCACCGGTTTGCTGTTGTCGCCGGCCAGGTTGCAGCACCTGGCTGACGAGATCCAAGGCAGCCTTGAGCCCCGCAGTACCTGGCGCCGGCGCTTGCACGACTGGGCCCTAGCCCACCCGCAGAGCGGCCTGCACCAGTTGATCAGAAACCAGCTGCGACGGCGCCTGGGTTTGCAGCGGTTGCAGTTTATCTGGCAGGCCTCCAGTGTGCGCCAAGGCGGTCAATGGCTGGATGAACTCAAACGCGATAGTGCATGATCGGGCAATGCATCACACGGCGGCGTCCCAGGTGTTGGGCGCCAGGCAATTGGCATGAAATTTATCCGGGCATACGGTAAGGGCGCATTTACATGAGTGAAACCGAACGCGGACAGGCGACAAAGGCCATCCGCAACGCCGATGTGCTGATCATCGGTGGGGGGCTGAGCGGCACGATGCTGGCCGTGCAGTTGCTGCGTTTGCCTGGCACCCGGCAGATTCTGGTGATCGAGCCGCGCCCGGAGCTTGGGCGCGGTGAAGCCTATAGCGCGGTGGAGCTGGGACACACCCTCAATGGCAACGCGGCGCGAATGAGCGTGGACCCGGACAACGCCGATGACTTGACCCAGTGGTTGACCGAGTACATCGCTGCCGGCGGCTGGCCAGAGTCGGACCAGCAACATGTGCCTGTGAGCGAGCTGTTCCCACCCCGGGGGATTTTTGGCCTGTACGCGCAGCAGCGCCTGGCGCAGGCCCGGGCGGGGTCGGCGTCGACGGTGGAGCATGTTCGCGCCGAGGTCGTCGACGTGCAGGTGGAGCCGGTGGGTGTGCGCCTGACCCTGGATGACGGCCAGCAATTGCGCGGCGCCCAGGCGGTACTGGCCACGGGGATGTTCCCCGCGGCGCGCACGCCACAAACCCAATCCAGCGGCTTGAATGCGGCGGCGGTTGACCCGTGGGATGTGCAGGCGATGACGCAACTGGACCCCCAGTCGACGGTGCTGATCATCGGCTCCGGCCTGACCATGGTCGATGCCGTGGTGTCCCTGGAGCAGGCCGGCCATCGCGGGCCGATCGAGATCTTTTCGCGCCATGGCCTGTTGCCCCATGTGCGCCGACAACCACCGGCCTGGGCGGATTTTCTCGCTGAAGATCACCGCCTGCGCAGCCCGCTGCAATTACTGCGGGCAGTGCGCCGTCAATGCCACAGCGCCCAGGCCCAGGGCATCGACTGGCAAGCGCCACTGGATACCGTGCGTGCCCATATCGGCCGTTTGTGGAGCCAGGCCAGCGAACGCCAGAAACGCCAGTTCGTGCGCCATGTGCGACCCTGGTGGGAGAGCCATCACCATCGCTCGCCACCCCTGAGTGCGGAGTTGGTGGCGCGGTTGCACGAGCAAGGGCGCCTGCGGATCCATGCTGCGTCGTTCCTGGGCCTGGAGCCCACAGTAAACGGCGTGGTGACCCTGCGCCTGCGCCGTCGGGGCGAACAGCACATCACCCACGTCAGTGGCGCGGCGTTGATCAACTCCAGCGGGATCGAATATGACTGGCGCCGCGTGGCCCGGCCTTTGCCCCGGCAACTGCTGGCACGCGGCTTGATCAAACCCGGGCCATTGGCGTTGGGGATCGCAGCGGATGCCTCGGGGGCGGTGCTGGACGCGCAGGGAGTGGCCAGTGAGCGACTCTTCGCCATGGGCCCACCGCTGCGTGGGATGTGGTGGGAGAGCACGGCGGTGACGGATGTGGCAATCCAGGCCAAGGCACTGGCATGTCGTTTAGGAGCCTCCGCTTACCACCTTTAGCTTCTTCAGGATTGCGATGCAGATGCACGCGTCCTGAAAAGCCGTCCCGACCGAAGAAAAAATCGTGGTCTCGCGTTGGTGAACGGCATACTGGCTGTTCAGCATTTGAGCAATGGATATTGAGTTTTGGTGATAATCCCCAGCCTCTTCAATCGCGGCTTTTCGATCCTCCACCATTAAGATCGCCCGGTGCAGAAGCTCCAACGGGAACTCACGCGACACCAGTGTGTGCTTGCCTATCGCGTTTATATGGGCGCCCTTTGCTACGTCGCAGGCAGAGAACAAGGGGGCTGCGCAAGTGGTCGCCGTGCAGATGATGTCGGCGCCTGAGACTGCCTGGCGCACGCTATGGTGGCTGATGTATTCAATCTCACGGACGAACCGGTTTTTTGCGTCAGCTATAAAACGCTCTGTACTTGCCTGGCTTGTAGAGCAGACGGCCACCTGCTTTATCTTTCTGACGCTCAACACAGCCTCAAATACCGCCATTGCCTGAGCACCTGCGCCGATGACGGCAACTTTTTTGGAGTGGGCCATTGCCAGCAAATCAGTCGCCAATCCTGCAGTGGCACCGGTGCGTAGAGCGGTTATGGCTGCTGCATCCATTTGGGCTTTTATCTGCCCTGTAGCGCCATCTTGTATAACAATCACTCCACCTATAGATGGTCGTCCATAGGCTTTGTTGAGCAAGTGATGAGATACAATCTTCACCATAAATAGATTGTGAGCGTGAGAGTAGTAGGGCATTACTCCAAATGTTGCATGTTTTTCCTGGACTCTCACGATAGTTCGCGCAGGGTTGTTGTCGCTTGAACTGCTGTATGACCGATAGTTTTCACGGAGTACGTCAATCGCCTCTTCCATACTGAGGGTGTTTTTTATCAAAGACTCATCGAGGATTTTCATAGGCCACTCACCCCAAGGGTACTTGGTCGAGAGCAATCAGAAAGCTGCGCTCGTAGGATAAACATATTTGCCCGTTGGCCTTGAGCCCTTTTGTCCGGACCGTAACTATGCCTTGCCCGGGGCGACTGGCGGAGGGGCGTTTGTGGATGACTTCGCTTTCTGCATACAAGGTATCGCCAACAAAAACCGGGGCTATCAGACGGACATTATCCCAGCCCAAATTGGCAATTGCTTTCGCGCTCGTGCTCGCCAGGCTCATCCCGCCAACAATTGAAAAGGTCACCAGGCTCGATACCAGTATTTGCCCAAATTCGGTTTGTTTTGCATATTCTGCATTGATGTGGGTGGGGTGGTTATTCATACAGATTAACGACATCCAGACGTTATCCGCTTCTGTCACCGTGCGGCCTGGCCGGTGTTCAAATATGTCGCCAATGATAAAGTCTTCGAAGCCAAGCCCATGATCCTCACGATAGCGTCCGGGACCGACTTTGGTTAGTTTACTTAGTGCCTTGCTGCCGGGGAGCGATTGATTGATGTTCATGCTGGCTTCCTATTGGTTCTTGAGAGCGATTCGTTAATTGCCAAAAGCCTGCGGGCCATGATTTCGAAAGGAGGGCCGAGCATTTCCCCATCTAAGGTGGATATTGCTGTTGTTGGTTCGGCTGCTTCGAGGCATTTGATAATGGCTCGTGCTTTTTTCAGTTCGATTGCTGTCGGGGTAAATAATCTATTTATCAGTTCTACCTGAGTTGGATGAATGGCAATTTTCCCCGAATAGTCAAATTCTTTGGCCAGTTCGATTTCTGCTCTCAGCGCTTTTTCGTTGTTCAGTTTGAAACAGGGCGAGTCAATGACCATTAGCCCCATGCTGAGGGCGGCGATGGCTATATCGCACTTGATTTGGGTAAGTGCGCGCTCTGCAATTTTGAAATTGATCTCTGATGAGAGGTCAGCACTACCTAAAATCAAGCCGCGCAGGCTTGTTCTTTCATTGATAATGGAGTCGATGCAGCGCAATCCTTTTAACGTTTCGATGATTGCAAAGGTTTTTACTCGTTGGCCAGTAGCGCATGTCAATTCATTAAGGACTTTCAGTTCGCCGGCTGACTCTACTTTGGGGATGATTAAATATTCGGGGGTGATGTTGTGGTCCAACAAGAAAACCAGGTCTCTGATGCCTTCGGATTTGGTGAGTGTGTTAACTCTTATCGCTAGATTACGTCGGTTGCGAATAGAGTGGTCCAATGCCAGCAGTTGCTCGCGTGCAAATTGCTTTTTGCACATGGGGACTGAGTCTTCCAAGTCCAATAATACGATGTCGGCTTTAGATTCAATGATTTTCCGTTCTATATGCTTTTGGCTCGCGGGCATGCATAGCCAACTTCTAGTCAATGTGTCCATATCAAGCCTCTCTTTTCAGAATGAGAAGTGCCGTGACTACACCAAGTCCACCGAGGCATGCCGTGAGCAGTGCCACAGTTTGAATACCGTAAGGGATAAAAAAAGTCGCAAGAGCGCCAAATGTTAATGCTACCAATTGTTGTAGGAAGCTAAATAGCATCATTGGGTTGGCGCCGGGTAACCCGTTTACTGCCATGGCTGCTGTACATGGGTAGAGCGTCGCCTGGGCGTACCAAATAACCAAGTAGCCGCCAATAACCAAGTGGATTGACATGTTTTGCCAGGCGGCCAAAAACAACACGCTGCTCGAGGCGACTAATAGGCAGGCGCCAAAAATTGATAATTGGCAAACACTGACAGCACTCAAGGCTCGCCTTACAGTGAATGCACCTAAGTAATAGGCCAGCCCCAGCCACAAGCCGAAGGTGCCATAGTCGGCGCTATTCCAGCGGAAGTTGGAATGAAATACGTACGCTCCGATACCTTGATAGACAATAAAAATCCCATAGCCGCAGCCTCCTAAAATGACGGGTAGATAGAAGCTGGGCTGGGTTGCAATGGCATAGTATTTCGGCGTTAATGCGGATTCTTTTACTAGTGTGTCCAGTTTGTAAAGGTGGCTGCGTATGTTAAGCGCTAGTGCGCTGATAAGTATCACTGCGATGATCATTAGGCATGGCAGCGCAATCCAGTTAAGGCTTGACACCAGGAAGCCGCCCACTACTTGCCCGCCGATAAGTGCAAGAATAAATGAATAGGATAATACAGACAGGTTTTTCGCAAGGGCCGCCCCTGATGAGATGTCCGTTAACAGTGCCCGGCCGATCAGAGCACCTCCACCAGCACCTAAACCTTGCGTGAATCGGGAGAAAAAGAATGCCTCGGGGCCAAAACTGAATAAAGACAGCGCGCTACCTACGAGTAAGATTGCGCAGCAAACGAGAACTGCAGTGTAGCGCCCGAAACTGCGAATGAGGCGTGACATAAAAGCTATCGGTAGTACAGCGCCACCCAAATAAAATAGTAGAATTTTATAACCCTTTGCTTCTTCTATATTCAGTTGCGGGGCGAGTTGGGTTGTTGCAGGTATATACAGTGTTACACCAAGCTGGGCGATTATGGTCGTGCAACATGCGAGAAGGAGTACCCGCTGGGTGGATGATGACATGTAAATTCCCTTTATTACGACGTCCTAAGGTACTGGGTTGCCTCTACAGTATTGAGTTTACCGCTGTGCAAAACTGTTTTAAGTTGTCTGAGGCCAGGTTTGCCCTGAGCATGACGCGCAGGCCTGGAGTTGATCTGGGAACGACAGGATAAAATAACGGTGAGGTATAAAATCCAAGCTTCATGAGTTTTGTCGCAGTGGTGATTGCATGTTGCTCATCACTCATGGGAATCAACCTGATAGGTAATCCATCTCCTGCCAAGGTGGTCTTGATGTGGGTGTCGAACAGTTGGATATTGGTCGTCAATTTGTTTTGCAGGCGTTGCAGTTCTGTGGATTTATGTATTTTTGCGGACGCGATGATTGCACCCAAACCAGCTGTGTTGATTCGTTGGGACCAAGAGAGAGGGCCGCCAAATCGCAATAAGGCAGATTTGCTAATCGACGCATCAAAGAAGATCGCCCCGCCAGATGCACCAAAGCCCTTGTTCAATGATGCAATTATCATGGTATTGCTGTTGAGTGCGCCCATTGTATTGAGAGCTAATCCGCAGCCATTTACGCCCTGTGCCGACAGGCCATGAGCTTCGTCATACAGAACAAATAAGCCGTACTTGTCTTGCAGGGTCATTAGTTCCGATATATTGGCGCATCCTCCCGTGCTATAGACGCCATCCGCGATGTAAGCAACCCGTTGCTTTTGCTTGCAGCAGTCTTCCAGGAAGTTCAAGTCATTGTGCGGTGCTGTCATGACTTCGGATTCATCTGCACAAACGGCTTTCATCAAGCTCAAGCAGAAGTGTGCGGATTGGTCAAAGACCATTAGCGGCGGGATATTTTGTGTAAATACACCTGCAGCAAGTAAAGGAAGCATTGCTGCGGCGGCCGAAGCGCATGAAACCGTCGTCAGCACCTCGACGCAGAACAGATCTGACAGTGCAAGTTCTGCCTCTTCCAATAGAGGTAAACAAATTCGAACGCGGGAAGTGGAGGAGTTTAAGGTTTGCGACGAGTCTAGTGCAGCTATTGCGCCCTTCAAGATTTCGATATTGGAGTCCAGGCCAAGGTAGGAGTAAGAGCACATGTTTATGAATTTGTGGTCATCGACTTGCATGAAACCGTCCCCGAGGTTATCGGCGACAATTGCGCTCATTCGGGCTTCTTGTGTTCGACTCCAAAATAAATCACCGCCGGCCAGCATTTTTTTGATGTTTGAATAACGATTCATATTGCGCACCTGTCGCCCAAGGCAAAACGGATGACCATACTTTTCTAAGGAGTATTTTTTTACAATATGTTATGAGGCGGTAATTTTCCTGTATTTGCGTAGGCAAATTCCTCAAATGTTTTTCCGGCACCGTGCACAGGGCTTCACAAGCCCGTTTTGATAAACCCAGGCTTGAGCCCGAACACTTCCACCCCTTGGGCTGTCGATTGTCCCGTGGTGATTTTCACCCGCTCCACCGGCTGGTTCATGGCAGCCCGATATTGCACCGAAAGTCCGTCGTCCCCCTGGCTGATCGCCTGGGCCGGCACGATGATCGCCTGGGCATTGTTGTAGGTCACGATGGTCAGGCGTGCGCTCATGCCCAGGCGGACCCTTTGCAGCTGTTTCTCAGTCAGTTTGGGTATGGACAAGGTCACCGGGAATTGCGCACTGCCCTGGCTGTCATTGGCGATCGCCAGGCCGCTGACCACGCTGACTGAGCCGCTCAGGCGCTCGCCATCAAACCCGTCGCCCATGACTTCCACCGGCTGGCCCTGATGCAGCTGGTTGATATCCAGTTCCGAGACTTTGGCAACGATTTTCAGGCGTTCGATATTGGCCAACCCGAACAGCACCTGGCCCTGGCTCACCTTGCTCCCCGCCTGTACCGGCGCGTTGTTGCTGGCGCCGCCTTGGGGGGTGGAGCTGCCCGGTGGGGGCACGACGATCCCGGAAAACGGCGCCTTGAGCTCCTGGCCGTCGAGCAGTTTGCGCAGGGCTTCGTACTTGACCGTGGCATTGGTCAGCTCCATATCCGCAATCTGGCGGTACTCGCCCTTGCCCTGTTCGAGGGCCGTTTGCAGTTCACTGCGCGCGGCGATCAGATCCAACTGTTGCTGTTGGGCCTGTTGCTTGAGGTCGTCCAGTTCGTTGCGCGGGATGATGCCGCGCTTGAACAGGCTGTCGCTTTCAACCAGTTTGCGCTGGGTGTTGTCGGCACTCATTTGCGAGGTGCGCAGGCTGCGCCGGGCGCGGCTGACGGTGGGGCCGCTGTCCCAGTCCTGCATTTCCTGCACGGTACGCCGGGCCTTGAGCTGCGCGGAGAGCGCTTCGCGCAGTTGTACTTCCAGGGTGGCCGGGTCCATGCGCAACAGGACCTGGCCGGTTTCGACCCGCTGACCCTCTTGCACCAGGTTGGCTTGCACGTTGCCATCAAAGGGCGCGGTCAGGATGACGGTGGCTTCCGGTTCGATCTTGCCGACCAGGCCGATCTGATGCACCAGGACGTCGCTCTTGACCTCCTGCCATTGCTCGGCCGTAGCGGTCTGGTTGGCGGCGGGCGTTGTGCGACTCAGCAGTACGAATCCGCCCGCGCCCAGCAGTATCAACAGTCCAGCGCCCAGCAGGGCTTTTCTAGTAGTCATTAAGGGCAATTTCCCAACTTTCCAAGGTCATGCCCAGCGTCAGGTCGAGCTGGGTCTGCGCATTGAGGTAAGCAATCAGGGCGTTGAGACGGGCGTTCTCGGCGTTGCGCAAGTCCGCTTCGAAGCTCAGCACCTGGAAGTTGGTGGAGCGCCCGGCGGCGAGTTTGTCGCGCTCGATCTCGATCTTGCGCCGGGACAGGTCCACGGCCCGCTGGGCAATTTCATACTGGCGCCAGCGGGTGCCAAGGTCGCGTACCACGTTATTGACGCTGCGCTCCAGTTCCTGGCGCGCGTCGGTGATCAGGATCGCCTGGTTTTCCACATCGACCCGTGCGCGGACTTCGGCCTGGCGGGTACTGATATCGCCGATGGGAATGCGCACCTGGACCCCGGCGTAACTGTCCCAGCGGCGGTTGCTGGTGCTGCCGGCGTCGTTGTCCGTGTTGGCCCGGATCTGATTGGCGCCGCCCACCAGGTCGACCTGCCAGCGCCCGGAATCCTTGGCCAGTACCAGGTTGAGGTCGGCCTGTTGGCTGCCCAGCAACGCCTGGAGATATTCGGGCTGCTGGTTTTGCGCGAGGTTGAAGGCCTCGCGCTTGTCGATGTCCATGCGTGTGGCTTCCAGGGCTTCGGTGGCACGGATCGGGGTCGCCAGGTCCAGGGCCAGCAGGCGCAGTAACGCCAGGCGGCTCATGTCCAGCTGGTTCTGGGCTTCCTCGACCCCCAGTTGCTGGGAGGCGATGTCGGCCTCGGTCTGCACGATTTCGAACTCGGCCATGCGCCCGGCATTGATCAGTGCCTTGTTTACGTCCAGCAGGGTGTTGGAGCGCTTGAGCGCTTCCTGGGTGATGCTCAGTTGCTCCTGGGCACGCAGCAAGTCGCGGTAGGTGGCGATGATCTGGCTGATGGTCTGTGCGACGTTGGCCTTGAGGTTCAGGCGGTTGGCCTGCTCGGACAGGCGTGACAGGCGCAGCGGGGCGGTGGTGGCGTCCCAGCCGGCGCCGCGCATCAGCGGCTGGATGATGGCCAGGTCCAGGCCATCGCTGCGGTAGCGCCCGGCGCGGTTGGCGTTGTTCAGTTGCTGGGTCCAGCCCATGCTCAGGCGGGTGCCGTACTCGCCGAGCAAGCTGGTGGTAGGTGACAGGTTGGCATTGCGGGCGCGGTCGTCGCTGCCTTGGGTGGTGCGGTAGGTACTGTTGAGCACCAGCTTGGGGTTGAAGGCATCTTCGGCCACCCGCAGGTCGAACTTCTGCGCCACCCGTTGCAGGTACGCGCTGCGAATCGCCGGGTTGTTGCGCAGGCCCAGGTACACCGCGTCGCCCAGGGTCAGGGTAGTGAGCTGGGCATTGAGCGAGACACTGCGCTCATAGCCGCTGCGCGTGGTGGTCGGCGCTGAAGGGCGGATCACGATATCGGCGGCCACGCAGGGCAGGCTCAGCAGGGCCATCAGCCACAACAAGGGCTTATTCATCGCGCAGGGCCTCCACCGGCTGCAAGCGTGACGCCGAAACGGCCGGGTAGATCCCAAAAAACAACCCCACCAGCAACGTACTGCCCACTCCCAGGGGCAGCGCCAACACGGCCAGGGAAAACTGCCAGCCCGACAGCCAGGCGTATAGATAGGCTGCCCCCATGCCCAGTACCGCGCCACACAGTGCGCCGACGGCGGTGAGGGTGACGGCTTCGAGCAGGAACAGGTTGCGGATGTCGCGCT
Organism: Pseudomonas sp. WS 5010; assembly: GCF_012985565.1. Lineage (NCBI taxonomy): Bacteria > Pseudomonadati > Pseudomonadota > Gammaproteobacteria > Pseudomonadales > Pseudomonadaceae > Pseudomonas > Pseudomonas sp. WS 5010. The sequence goes on from NZ_JAAQWQ010000002.1 coordinate 185,912, forward strand.
GGCGAGCGCCAAGGGCCATGCGGATGCCGATTTCCCGGCGGCGTTCCGAGACATTCATCAGCATCACATTCATCACGCCGACCCCGCCGCCCACCAGGGAGATGGCGCCCAAGGCCAGCAGCAGATAGGCGAATGTGCGGCTTTGCCGGGTCATGCCGTCGATCATTTGCTGGGGGATCTGGATCTCGACGGTGTGCTCCGTGAGTTGCGCGCCCAAGGCCTTGGTGGCGCCTGCCGCGATGCGCTCCATGTCCTGGCCGGCTGCAGCGCGCAGGACCACGCTGCCGACCTGGGGTGAGGAATAGATGCGCAGCATGCCTGGGGCAGGGATGAACAGTGACTCGTTGGTTTGCACCGGGATCAGCATCGACCGTGGCTGGTTCTGCAGGATGCCGATGATGAGGAACAGATAGTCGTTGACCCGCACCCGGTCGCCCAGGCGCAACGGGTCACCGGGCGCGCTTAACGCCTGGGCGATCTGGTCGCCGATCACCGCGAAGGTTTCGCCGCTGTCGAATTCGGACAGGAAGCGCCCTTCACGCAGCACCAGGCGCATGGCGTCCTTGAGACCTGGGGTGCTACCAACCAAGCCGGCGTTGGTGGTGCGGCCATGAAAGACGACCGGCCCGCTGAACGAGGAAATCGCGCCGATGTGGGCGATGCCCGGCACCGCCTCGCGTACGGCTTGCAGATTGAGGCGGGTGGGCATATGCGCGGTGCTGTTGCCCTTGGGTGGGAACTGCGCCACCAGGGTGTCGGTGCCCATGTCCTTGAAAATCATCGCCGCATCTTCGGCGGCGTTATGCCCGATATTGATCAGCGCGACCACCGATGAACTGCCGATGACGATCCCCAGCAAGGCCAGGATCGAGCGCTTGCCCAGGGTTCGCAGGCTGACAAATGCTTCATGCAACAACTGGCTCAGGCTCTGTTCGACCCGCAGGCTCATACGCATTCAGCCTCATGGACCACGCCGTTGCGCACCAGGATCTGGCGCCTCAGGCGTGCGGCGATATGCGCGTCGTGGGTGACGATGATCAAGGTGACACCCTGCTCGCGGTTCAGGGCCAGCAGCAGGTCCATGATGTCCTGGGCGGTGTGGCTGTCGAGGTTGCCGGTGGGTTCGTCAGCCAGAATCACCGCCGGTGCGCCCACCAGCGCCCGGGCAATGGCCACCCGCTGGCGCTGGCCGCCGGACAGGTCGGCGGGGCGGTGGTGGGCCCGTTCGGCCAGGCCTACCTGCTCAAGCATATGGAGGGCCCGCGCCACCGATTCCTGGCGCGACACACCGCGATAGGCCAGGGGCAGGGCGACGTTATCCAGGGCGCTGAGGCGCGGCAGCAGGTTGAAGCTCTGGAACACAAAGCCGATCTGTTGGTTGCGGATCGCGGCCAGTTGATCTGGCGTTGCGTGGAAAATGTCATGGTCGGCGAAGCGATAGGCGCCGCAGTCGGGCAGGTCCAGCAGGCCGAGGATATTGAGCAGAGTGCTTTTGCCGGAGCCCGAAGCGCCGAGGATGCCGCAGCTGTCTCCACGGGCGATGGACAGGCTGACATCATTGAGAATGGCCAGGTGCTGTCCGGCCAATTGATAGCTTTTACCGATGCCTTGCAGGGAAATAAAGCCTGGGAGCGTTGGGGTATCTGTCATCATGACTACGCCTTGCGCTGCGGCAATCCGACCTGCTCCTGAAAATTTTTGTAACATCTTCAGGGCCTGCGTGGCGGCTGCCAACAGCTGGTTTTTATTCTTGTTTTAAAAATATTGTTTGAATAGTAACCGTGATCCAGCGGCTTCGCCAGCCACAGAGATAGAGCGGTTTTTCTGCTGCTAGAGCCGATACCGGTGGCTTGAAAACGCCCGGGCCAACCCTTGGCAAACCGTTGCGAGGGTAACCATCAGTGCGTTTGGATAGTATGGTGCAGTGTCACTACTTGCTTTCGAGCACCCGCCCCGGTATAAAAAATCAAATTTTTTTTTAAAACATATTTCCCCCGTGGAACTTATATGGTCGCGAAGAAACTCAGCGCTCCAAATGTAACCAAGACTCGACTGCTGGATGCGACAGAGGCTCTCTTCATCAAATACGGCTACGACGCCGTGTTATTGCGGCAAATCACTGAGAAGGCTCAGGTCAACCTCGCCGCGGTAAATTATCATTTCGGGGACAAGGACTCCCTGATGAAAACATTACTCATGCAACGCCTGGAGCCGCTCAACGAGCAGCGCCTGGAATTGCTTGCCCGCTGCGAGGCAGAGTCTGACGGCCCGCTCGATTGCGATACCTTGCTCGGCGTGCTGTTCGCCCCGGCCATGGGCCTGGAGCGCAGTGATCCGGCCAGCGGCGAAGGGCGCTCTTTCATCCGCTTCCTTGGCCGGGTCTATAGCGATACGTCGCCGTTTATCCAGGAATACCTCAAGGTCCACTACCAGCCGGTGTTCCAGCGCTTCTTTGAAGCCTTCGCCCTGGCACTGCCCGACCTGCCGCGCAATGAGCTGGGGGTGCGCCTGCAATTTGCCTTGAAGGCGATTTCCGGGGTGATGGCCGGCACCGAACTGCGCCTGCTGATGAACTCCATGAGCCTGGGGCGCCCGGCTACGGATGCGGAGGTGATGGCCAAGCTGATCACGCTGGTCTCGGCGGCCATTCGTGTACCGCAGCAAAGCCCGGAAGCCGAAACGGCGCTGGCGCGGGTGCTTGATACCCAGCGGGCGATTCGTGGCCAGTCCGCGCTGCCGGCAACGGGCAAAGTCGCGCGCTGATCAAATGGCACGCAAAAAAAAGCCCGCTGGGGCGGCGGGCTTGATATGCAACGTTTGTAACGGATGAGGCTTCACAGTACGTCTGCGGATGTGAATAAAACGTGAAAAAAATGTGGATCCAATATTAATTCACAACGTTTTTTCAGATCTTCCACGCCTTGGCGCTTTTCGCCAACCGGGCGTGCATCGCGTCGACATTTGCCGCCAGTTGCGCGGTCAATAGCCGATAGCCATCCAACGCGCTGTGCACTGGAGCCTCCAGGGGGGCTTGAGGATCAGGCGCAGCAAGGTTGGTTCGTTCCAAGCGTTGCGTGGCTCCCGATTGCAGGGCCCGCGCCATCCCGATCAACTGCACGCGAATCTGCCGATGCTCGGCCTTGAGTGCCAGCTGCAAGCGCGCCATCGCCTGTTCATCCCGTGGATCGGGGCGCGTATTGCCAAGTATTTCCAGGGTGCTGATGCACATCCGCAGGTGGCGTTGGATCGCATCCAGCTCGGTCATGGAAATCCGCACCTCCTTGGACACCGAGGGCATCAGCGAACGCAGTTGCAACATTGCCGCATTCAAACGATTGAGCAGCTTGAGATGCTCATCATCGGTAACCGATTGGCCACTGATGATCCGGCTGTAGATCGCGGCGCAATCGCGCAGGGCGCTGGCCAGGTTGTAGCGCCAGGAATACACCGCATACAGCGGCAGGGCGAAGGAAAACGCCAGGGCCAGGGCAATGCCGATCAAAATGTCGACCGTACGCCACAGGCCATCGGACAGCGGGTTATCCCCGTGGCCGGCGACGATAAATACCGTGATCCCCGATAGCAACGCGGTGTACCCACCCTTGCCGATGGCGTGATAGGAAAAGAAGCCACACACCACCGACATCAACAGGTACGTCAACAATGGCTGGCCGAAGTACGCCTGTTGCGCTACCAGCAACAGGCCCACACTGGCACCGATCAACGTGCCGTAGGCCCGTTCCACGGCTTTCTTGCCGATATTGCCGTGGTGCTGCAAGCCGCCAATCACCACCAGCATGGTCACCGAGGCCCATTCACCATGGGGCAGGTTGATACCGGTGGTCAGCAGGATGGTCGCGAGCAGGCCGATGGAAACCCGTACGGCGTGGATCAGTTTGGCATGGCGATAGCGGCGATATGGGTCGAGCAGGGGCCGCAACAGGCGGCGGGCGAAGGGCGGCAGATTCATCGGGCTTAAGCAGGCCTCATCTTTAGATGTTATGCGGTCCAATGTGGGAGCTGGCTTGCCTGCGATAGCATCACCCCGGAGCAACTGATACACCGAGGCGCCTGCATCGCGGGCAAGCCCGCTCCGACATGGGAGCAGTTTAGAAAATATAGTCGGTGGTCAAGAAGCTCGACGCCCGGTCGCGAATGATATCGCTGATCAGTGCTTTGTTGTTGTCCTGGAACTTGGTTGCCACCAGGGTGCGAATCGAGAACACCCGCAGGGCGTCATGCACCGACAGCGTGCCCTCGGCCGAGTTCTTGCGGCCATTGAACGGGAACGTGTCGGGGCCGCGCTGGCATTGGGCGTTGATATTGATCCGGCCCACCTGGTTGGCGAAGGTGTCCACCAGGCGCCCGACGTGTGCCGGGTCGGTGCCGAAGATACTCAGCTGTTGGCCGAAGTCCGATTCCAGGACGTAGTCGATCACCGTGTCCAGGTCGCGGTAGGGCACGATCGGTACCACCGGGCCGAACTGCTCCTCGTGATACACGCGCATCTGCGGGTTCACCGGGTACAGCACCGCCGGGTAGAAGAACGAGCCACGGCTGGCACCGCCGTTGGCGTTCACCACCCTGGCCCCGTGTTGCACGGCATCGGCCACCAGGCCGTTGAGGTAATCCACCTTGCCCACTTCCGGCACCGGCGTCAGTGAGACGCCGTCCTCCCATGGCATGCCCGGCTTGAGGGTGGCGAGTTTCTGGTTGAATTTCTCGATGAAGCGCTCGACCACTGACTCATGCACAAACAGGATTTTCAATGCGGTGCAGCGCTGGCCGTTGAAAGACAGCGAACCGGTGAGTGCTTCGTTGACTGCGTTATCCAGGTCGACCTCTGGCAGCACGATGCCGGGGTTTTTCGCATCCAACCCCAGGGCTGCACGCAGGCGATGGGGGCGCGGGTGCAGCTTCTTCAAATCACTGGCCGCCTTGTTGGTGCCGATAAACGCAAAGATATCCACCTTGCCGCTGGCCATCAGCGCACTGACGGTTTCCCGCCCGCTGCCATAGATCACATTGATGACCCCGGCCGGGAAGCTGTCGCGGAACGCTTCCAGTAACGGGCGGATCAATAGCACGCCGAGCTTGGCCGGCTTGAACACCACGGTGTTGCCCATGATCAGCGCCGGGATCAGCGTGGTGAAGGTTTCATTGAGCGGGTAGTTGTAAGGGCCCATGCACAGCGCCACGCCCATGGGCACGCGGCGGATCTGCCCCAGGGTGTCCTGTTCCAGCTCGAAGCGGCTGGAGCGGCGGTCCAGCTCCTTGAGGGCGTTGATGGTGTCGGTGATGTAGTCACAGGTGCGGTCGAACTCTTTCTGTGAATCCTTGAGGTTCTTGCCGATTTCCCACATCAGCAGTTTCACCACGGCATCGCGCTGTTCGCGCATGCGCCGCAAAAACGCCTCGACATGCTGGATCCGCTCGACCACCCGCATCGTAGGCCATTGACCCTGGCCACGATCATAGGCCCGCACTGCTGCGTCGAGGGCGAGCAGGGCGGTTTCGGCGTCCAGCAAGGGCGTGCTGCCGATAATCACTGGCGTGTCGCCGTCAGCGCCCGCCAACTGGACCGGGCTGCGCACCTGGGCCAAGGGACCGTTCCAGATGCGCAACTGGCCGTCGACCAGGTAGTCGCGCTGTTCGATGGGGGCGGCGAGGCGAAATTGCTCGGGAATGTCATTGGCGGTGGGAAACAGATTGGCAAGCAGGTGATTGGTGGTCATGTCGCTACCCCTGGAGTGGTTGCACAGCTTGAGTCAGAGATTCCTCCATCCGAGGGCTCTGTTGCAAGGCTTACACGTATTTCCCTACGCACAGTGGGGCTGTGCCGGGTAAACTACGCGGCTTTCTTGAAGGAGTTCATATGAGTCAGTACCAGCCGGGCATTCTTGCCGCACCGGTGCCGTTGCAGGCACGCCATCTGTTTTTTGCCATCGAGTCCATCGACGCGGTGCCGGCTGCGCTCGACGCGTTGGTACAGTTGGCCGACTCGGCAGTGGTGGTGGGGTTGGGTGAGCCGCTGGTCAATGCACTCGGCGCCCGCATCGAAGGGCTGCGCAGCTTCCCACACGTTTCGGCGCCCGGTGCCAACAACCCGTCCACCCAGCAGGCGCTGTGGTGCTGGCTGCATGGTGAAGACCGTGGTGAATTGCTGTTGCGCAGCCGGGCCTTTGAAAAGGCCCTGGCGCCGGCGTTTCGCCTGGTGCAGATGACTGAAGGTTTCCGCTACAAGACCGGTTTTGACCTGACCGACTACGAAGACGGCACCGAAAACCCCCACGACGACGCGGCAATCGAAGCCGCCGTCGCCGGCAGCGGCGCCAGCTTTGCCGCGATCCAGCAGTGGCAACATGACCTGGACGGGTTCGCCGCCTTACCGGCCGAGGAGCGTGACCACATCATCGGGCGTCGCCATGGCGATAACGAAGAGCTGGACGACGCCCCCGAGTCGGCCCACGTCAAGCGCACCGCCCAGGAGAGCTTTACCCCCGAGGCCTTTGTGGTGCGCCGCTCCATGCCCTGGGCCGAAAACGGCCAGGCGGGGTTGATGTTCCTCGCGTTCGGCCATTCCTTCGATGCCTTTGAAGCCCAGTTGCGCCGCATGAGCGGCCTGGAAGACGGGATTGTCGACGGCCTGTACCGCATCAGCACGCCGTTGACCGGTGGTTACTACTGGTGCCCGCCACTCAAGGACGGGCACCTGGACCTTAGCGCGATCTGCGCCTGACCCGCTTGCCGCCGAGAGCGGCTAGCGATCAGCTGTCCTTCAAGGCCTTCAACCACGCTGGATCCAGGCGTGTTTGCTCGGCCTTGATCCCCAGCGCCTTCATCTGCGCCTTATGTTTCTCGGCCTCGGCGACCAGTTGTGCCTGGGCGCTGGTATTGGCGTCCAGCTCGTGCATTTGCGTCAGCCCCAGGTGATAGAACCGCAGCAGCTTCATCGCCGTCGGATCGTTGGCCTGTACCCGCTCGGTCACCTTGTGCATCACATTGGTCACCCGCATCAGGCTGCGCTTGAGCTGCCAGCCATAGATCGCCGGCGCGAGCCAAGCCTGTGACCAGAGCGGGCCACGTACCAGGGCGATGGTCAGCACCACACCCGCCACCACACCGCCGACATTGAAGCGAAAGTTGTCGCCGCCAGGCTCGCCAAACAACATCACCGCCAGGCTCGACAACAGCATGGCCAGGGCGATGAAGATCACCGCGACGATCAACGTGCTGCGGCGGGTCTGCTGGCGATAGGTTTGCGGATCGACAGGTTTGATCTCAAACATGCGGGGGGCAGTCTCCATGAGCTAAGTAGGGGTATTGCGCGGCGCGGCATCTTCTCACGGTTTGTCGGCGGGCGTGAGAAAGTTGAACCATGGCGGTCGGGGTTTTCTCTAAGAAATGTGTGCATCGTGAGCAAAGCGAAGGAGATGGCTGTGACTGAACAATCGAAAAAGCCCGCTGGCCCGCATTCCTCGGAACACGCCAGTGACCAGCACGACCTGGGTTTTGATCCAGACTCCCCGGACGTGGCCGACCCGCAGGTTGACCCCGTCGGCCCGGCCATTGCCCCGCTGGACAAGCAGCACAAAGCCGGCAAGCAGCCGGCCTATGACCCCCTGGGCAACCTGAAACCCAAATAGCCCCCACAACTGTAGGCGCCGGCTTGTCGGCGATGAGGCCCTTTGGCTATTGCCCATCGCCGACAAACCATCCCCTACAAATGCTTGGGCGCGAGCCAGGTAACCTCGGTGATGCCGTATTTCTCCGCCCATGGCCGGGTAGTCTTCTTGGTGCGCTCATGGCCAGGACGGCCAATACGCCCGACATGGGCCACTCCCGCATCACAGCTGGCCCAATGCCATGCCTCGGCGTTGTTCATCACCTCCGCCCGCACCACAAAGGACTTGGGTTCGCCGTGCAGCCTGTAGTGGATGGTGTAGATCGTTGCCGTGCCCATATTGCCTCCCTGTTTTGATATGGAGTTGATGCAATTAGGTTCAGAAAGGTTCAGAAAGTTTGTGCCACATCCCTACGACCCATTGCCACAGATCAGTATTGGCAGCGGCAACGGTTACGGGTATTAGTGGAACCTTCGCCCCGCGCCCAAGGATCGCGCCATGTCCCAGGATTCACCGAGCCTGACCCACAGCCGCCTGTACCTGCAACGCCTGGGGTATGACACCCCGCCCGCGCCCACATTGGCGACCCTGGCGCAGTTGCAATTGCGCCATGTCAGTACCTTCGCCTTCGAGAACCTCTCGGTCCTGTCACACCTGCCGGTGCCCCTTGACCTGGCCAGCATCGAGCAAAAAGTCCTGTTCGACGGGCGGGGGGTTATTGCTATGAACTGAACCAGATGTTCCTGGCCTTGTTGCAAGAGCTGGGCTTCGAGGCGCGAGGAATCACCGGTCGGGTGGTGATCGGCGGGCCGCCTGATGCGCATACCGCGCGCACCCATCGCCTGAGCCTGGTGACCCTTGAGGGTGTGCGCTACATCAGCGATGTCGGGTTTGGTGGCATGGTGCCAAGCAGCCCCTTGCAACTGGACAACCTGGCGCCACAGGCCACCGCCCATGAACCCTATCGCCTGACCTTGAATGCCGGCAGCTACACCCTGTGGGCCCAGGTAGGCGAGGAGTGGCGTGGGCTGTACGTATTCGACCTGCAGTCGCAGTCGCACTACGACTATGAAGTGGGCAACTGGTATGTCTCCACTCACCCCGACTCGCCATTTCGCAGGCAGTTGAAAGTGGCGTTGATCGCACCGGGGCTGCGCCGCACCTTGAACAATGGCAACTACGCGGTTCATCACCTGGGCCGCGACAGCGAGAAACGCACGATCAGCGATGTCGACGAACTGTTGGCGCTGCTGCAGCAGGCGTTTGGTTTGCGCGTACCCGAACACCCGCAACTACGCCTGCGACTGGCGCAAATATTGGCCCAGACTTGATGCGGATTTGTATAGAGGCTTGATCTAGAGCCTTCGCTGAAGCGTTTTACCTCCGAATCCAAGGCAAATTAAATCGAACCTTTTGCAAAACAGGGGGTTCGAACCGATTCCTGAATAATTTGCCCACCTCAAAAGGAGATGTAAAACGATGTCCAGACTATTCGGAAAAATCCTCAAGAATTCTTCGGTCCTGGCCCTGGTTGCCGCGCCGGCCGTGGTTTTTGCTGCACCGTCCACCGACCCGATTTCCACCTTCGGTATCCTGGGCAGCTACAACGACTTCAAGCTCGAAGGCGGTAGCGAAAGCGAAAAGGACCATATGCCGCAAGCCGGGGTGTTCTATAACTTCGGCAACAAGCTGACTGCCGAATCCGGCTTCATCTACCAGGCCGGTGTAGACGCCAAGTTCGGCAAGAAAAGTGACAACAAGCTCAAAGACGGCCAGGCCGATCTCGATCTGGGCTGGCGCGCCGCCCTGGATGCGCGCAACTTCGTCGATGTGCTGGTCGGTGGTGGCTACAGCTGGACCCGTTATGAGCCGGACTCTGGCGACTACGACATGAAACTCACCAGCAAGTCGCCGTTTGCCAAGGCGGCGGTGGGTTACAACCATCAGTTCGACAGCATGACCATGCGCGTCGAACTGGGTGCGCGCCACACCCTCGACGGCCGCGCCAAGCTCAAGGTCGACGGCATCGGCAGCGACACCGTGGACCTCAAGGACCGCACCAATCCCTACGCCGAAGTCAGCCTGCTGATGAACCAGAACGGCGACCTGCCAGTGATGGCCGGCCTGTATTACACCCGCACCGAGTACAAGCTCGATGAGGATTCCGAAGTAGCCGATAACACCAAGCTCAAGCGCGATGAGTACGGCTTCAAGGTCGGCCTGGCGTTCTAAGCCAGTTGTCGCGGGCGCCGGCGGTCTGTGATGGAGCGCCGGTCGCCCGACCCTGTCCGCCCAAGCCCCCCTTTGTGTCCCCCAATACCCTCAACACCGCGCCGCCACTGACTTAGTGTGAACCCTGCTGTTCACACAACAAGAGAGGGTGGCTATGTGGTCTACAACCCCCCGTCGCATGGGGTTGCTGCTGGCCTTGCTGGGCCTGCTGTCAGCCTGTAACGACAAACCGCAACATCCCCCGCCCGCCACGGCGAGCAACGCCGTGCCCACCGACCTGGCGCTGGCCCGGCTCTACGACACCAGTTGCAAACTCTGTCACGCCAACCCTGCATCCGGCGCGCCACTGACCGGCGACAGCCAGGCCTGGGCCCCACGTGTTGCCCAGGGCGCAGACACGCTGCTGGACCATACCCTCAACGGCTACCACGGCATGCCGCCGATGGGTCTGTGCATGCAGTGTTCCGAGGAGCAGTTCCTGGGGCTGATCAGCTTCATGGCCGGTGTTCACATTCAATAATAATGGGGTAGGTGATGGTGCTTTCACGCAGGCAACTGTTGCAGCGTTCGGCCGCAGTCGGCGCGTTCCTGGCAATCAGCAGCAACCCGGCGCTGGCCCAGTTGGCCCGGGCGCCGCGCTTGATCCCGTGGCGCAACTGGTCGGGTGCACAAGCCTGCCTGCCCCTGGAGCGCCTGGCGCCCAAGGACCTGGATGAGTTGGTGCAGGTCATCCGCCACGCCCCGGGCAAGGTCCGCCCGGTGGGTTCGGGCCATTCATTCAGCGCCTTGGTACCGACAGATGGCACGTTACTGTCGCTGAGTTTTTTCAATGGTTTGCTCGATCACGACCCCGGCAGCCTGCAAGCCACCTTTGCCGCCGGTACGCCCATGTCCCGTATGGGGCCTGCGCTCAAGGCGGTCGGCCAGGCGCTGCCGAACATGGCAGATATCGACTACCAGACCCTGGCCGGCGCCATTTCCACCTCGACCCATGGCACCGGGGTCGGTTTTACCTCGTATTCTGCCGGTGTCACCGGCCTGCAACTGGTGACGGCCCAGGGCGAGGTGCTGGAGTGCGACGCTGGGCGGGAACACGAGGTGTTCAACGTCGCCCGAGTGTCCCTGGGCGCGCTTGGCGTGGCCACCCGCGTGCGCATGCAAAACCGCACGCCTTATCGCCTGCGGGAGCGCCAATGGATCGCCCGCACCGAGGAGCTGTTGGAGGACGTGGCAAACAACACCCGGGAGAACCAGCACTGGGAGATGCTGGTGGTGACCCATTCCGACTACGCGTTGTCCATCGCCCTCAACGAAACCAGCGAAGCCCCGACCCCGCCAATCGACCCGGCAGAGGCGGGCGGCAATGAGTTCGTGTCGATAATCGAAAACCTCGACAAATATGCCAGCGACTTCCCCGCAACCCGCCGCACACTGCTCAACAGCCTGCGCTATTTCGCCAGCTTCCAGGACCGGGTGGCCGAATCGTTCGAGGTCTACGCCAACGTGCGCAATGTGCGTTTCAACGAGATGGAGTATTCGGTGCCCGCCGAACATGGCCCGGCCTGCCTGCGGGAAATCCTCAAGTTGATCCGCGACAAGGACCTGCGTACCTGGTTTCCCATCGAGTACCGCTACGTCAAGGCCGACGATATTCCCCTGAGCATGTTTGAAGGCCGCGACAGTTGTTCGATCTCGGTGCACCAGCACTACACCATGGACCATCACAACTTCTTCGCCGCGGTCGAGCCGATCTTCTGGAAATACGCCGGCCGGCCGCACTGGGGCAAATTGCATAGCCTCAATGCCCGCACCTTGCAGGGCCTGTATCCGCGCTGGAATGAGTTCGCGCGGGTGCGCCAGGCCCTCGATCCCGGCGGCAAGTTCCTTAACGCGCACCTGTCATCCATCCTGGGAGTTGCCTGATGAACCGCAGAAACTTCATGGCAGGCACCCTCGGCGCCGGAGCCTTGCTGGTGGCGGGCGCGGCGCTGCTGCGTCCGGCTGATCGGGGCGCGCCGTACAGCGCGTATTTTCGCCAGTTGAACCAGCAGCTCAAGGCCCATGGGCCGATGCGTCCGGTGTTGCTGATTGACCTGGATCGTCTGGATCACAACATCGACATCGTGATGCAATCAGTGCGGCGCGGCGGCAAGCACCTGCGGCTGGTGGAAAAATCCCTGCCTGCGCCGGGGCTGTTGGCCTACATTGCCCAGCGCGCCGGCACACAGCGCCTGATGTCGTTTCACCAACCCTTTCTGAACCATGATGCCCAGGTGTTCCCCGACGCCGAGATCCTGCTGGGCAAGCCGTTGCCGGTGCGTTCTGCCGAGCTGTTTTATCAAGGGCACCAGGGGCCTTTCGACCCCGCCCGGCAATTGCAGTGGCTGCTGGATACGCCACAGCGCCTGCAGCAATACCTGGCGCTGGCCCAGGGCCTGGGCACACGGCTGCGGATCAATATCGAGCTGGATGTGGGCCTGCATCGCGGCGGTATCAGCGATAACGCAGTGTTGGGGCAGATGCTCGGACTGATCAGTGCGCATCCCCAGCATCTGGAGTTTGCAGGGTTCATGGGCTATGACCCGTTTGTCGGCATGGGCGTGCCGGGCATCCTGGGCTCGCCCCAGGCGTTGTTCGACAAGGTCATGCAGCGTTACCACGGTTTTGTCGACTTTACCCGCCAGCAGTTTGCCGCGTTGTGGCGTGATGGCCTGACGCTCAATACCGCTGGCAGCCCCAGCTATGGGATGCATGAGCAGGAGCAGTTGAGCAGCGAAGTCTCTGTGGGCACCGCCATGCTCAAACCCACGCATTATGATTTGCCCTCCCTCAGCGAGCACGTCCCGGCGGCCTACATCGCCACGCCGGTGCTCAAGAGCACCGGCGCGGTCAACATCCCGGCGCTGGACGACAAGTCCCGGTTACTGTCTTGGTGGGATCGCAACCAGTGCGCGACGTTCTTTATCTATGGCGGTAACTGGATGGCTGAGTTCGAGTCGCCCCTGGGGCTGCAAAGTAATGGCTTGTATGGCCGCAGCTCCAATCAGGAGATGGTCAATGGTTCGCCGGGGGTTGGCTTGAACATCGACGATCAGGTGTTCTTGCGCCCGACTCAGACTGAGTCGGTGCTGTTGCAGTTTGGCGATCTGCTGGCGGTGCGCGGCGGCAAAATTGTCGACAGCTGGCCGGTCTACACGGGTTGAAACTGCGCATGCCTGTGTAGGAACCGGCCTGTGGCAAAGGCCTTGTTGCAGGGCGGCTACAACGCAAACGGGATCGTTAGCTTGGCCCACAACATGTCGCCTTGCGGCCGGTTCTCTACATCATATTCCTTGGCCCAGCGGATCTCCGCACTGGCGTACTTGAGAAAGGTGAAGTACACCGCCGGCCCCACCGCAAACACCTGGCCCCGCACCCCATCGTCGACGTCTTCGCCGTAGATAGTGGTGACAGTGCGCCCGTACTGCTTATCGTCAGTCGTCTGCTTGAGATAGTAGCCATTGATGCCCAGGCTGACGTTGTCGCTCACTTTGTAGCTGGCCGAGTAGTCGAAGTGGAAAATCTGCCCGGAGCGGTAGTCGGTGTCGTGGTTTTCCTGGTTGAAGCTGTAGGTGGTCTTGATCGACAGTTCAGTGCGCTCGTTGGGTAGCCATGTCACCGACACCAGCGGCTTGTAGGTGTAGAAGTTGTTGCTGGTGTTGGCTAGGCGCGAGGCATCGTACTCACCGGTAGGCACAGTGATTTCCACGGCGGCGCCCAGGGTCAGGTTTGTGCCCAGGTCCCACAGGATGATCGACGCGATGGTGGTGTCGCCCATGCTTTCGCGTTGGTCCGACATGCCGAACAGCGCCACTTGTTGCTTGAGGTATGGCTGGGCAATGTAGCCGCCCAGCCGCCCGCCAAACACCCGCAGCGGGCTCAGGTAGTCCAGGCGCGGGATGATCGCGTCCGAGCGGATCTTTACCTGCGCTACTTTGCCCCCCAGGGAGCTGATGTCCAGTTTCGTCGCTTCATAGTGGTTGTAGTAAAGGTTGAAGGCGAACATGTGGTCCGGCAGGTGATCGACATCCAGGGGCAGGATGTAAAAGCCATCGGTACCGGTACCGATATTGTCCACGCCGCCCTCCGTGGCCAGGGTCGGCAGGCTGATAAGGGCCAGGGCAAGGGGCAGGGGGGCAAGCGCGCGGGTTGGGTTCATGGCTGGGCTCATTATTATTGTTGGAAGGTCGGCCCTCACCGGGGCCTGGCCCATACAAATAAGCCCTTGGCGCCCCAGTGGGCAGGGTATTGGCGGCCACATAAGGGGGCTTTGCCGGACACCGTTCATTCAGAGTGCGGCGAGCCTTGCAAGCACCTATGATTGTCAGGATGTTTCTAAAACAATAACCGGGCATAGAGTCGGGAATCGCAGATCCATGCACAGCAAAACCGTTGATCCACACTACGAATTGGCGCTGGTGTCGCCTTTTCTCCTGCAGACCCTGGGGCAGGTCGTGGCGCAGAAGGGCGCCAATGCCGAGCATCTGTGCCGTGGCCTGGGGTTTACCCTGGCCGACCTGGAAGACCCGGCGCTACGCATTTCCTATCGCCAGGCGGTGGCGATGATCCAGCGTGCCCTCAAGATCCTGCCCGAGCAGGGCCTGGGCCTGTGTGTCGGCAATCAGAACGTGCTGGGCACCCTGGGCCTGCTGGGGCATGTCATCTCGTTGTGCAAGACCTTGCGCGATGCCTTTGCCGTGGGCGAGCGCCACCAGCACACCTCCGGCGGTATCGCCACCTCACGCACCCATGAAGGCACGCAGGAGGTCATGGTGGATGTCGAATGCCTGTTGCCTTATGCCGAGGTCCAGGTGTTTGCCGCCGAGGAGTTCTTCGCCAGCCTCATGATCTACGGTCGCACCCTGGTGGGCAGCGAGTTCAAGCCATTGCGCATGGAATTCATGCATGCGCCGCCGGTGTATGCCGGCGAGTACCAGCGTTTGTTCGGTGACGATGTGCGCTTTGGCTGCCTGCATAACCGCATGGTCCTGGAGACCCGGTGGCTTGATGTGCCGTTGCCCAACCACCATGCCCTGGCATTGCGTCAGGCCCTTGGCCTGCTGGAACTGGAAAGTGCCGAACTGCACCGCAAAATGGACCTGATCCAAGCGGTGGAACGCGCCATTTCCCGCGACTTGCAGGGCAGCCAGCTAGAAAAAGTTGCCCGTGACCTGAACATGAGCGGGCGCACCCTGCGCCGGCGCCTGACCGACCATGGGCTGACGTTCGAAGCCTTGCTCGAACAGGTACGTCGCTCCCGCACCATGGGGCTGCTGGGCAACCCCGGGTTGTCCATCGAGCGTATTACCCAAGAGGTCGGCTACAGTGACGTACGCAGTTTTCGCCGAGCGTTCAAGCGCTGGACGGGGCTCAGCCCCAGTGCGTTTCGGGGCATGCCCACGGATTTGCATTGAACCCCGCAGCCCGCTCAGTGCCACATTAGGGCAACGCACACTTATCTGGAGGTTGGCATGCGCACCATCGATCTGGCGGGTACCCCGGTTCCGGTCATCGGCCAAGGCACTTGGCGTATGGGTGAAGACCCTGGACAGCGAACGGCACAAGTCGCTGCGCTGCAACTGGGCATCGACGAAGGCATGACCCTGATCGACACCGCCGAGATGTACGGCGAGGGCGGTGCTGAAGAAGTGGTCGGGCAGGCGATCCAGGGGCGCCGCGAGCAGGTGTTCCTGGTCAGCAAGGTCTACCCCCACAACGCCAGCAAAGCCGGGATTCCCCGCGCCTGCGAAGCCAGCCTCAAGCGCCTGGGTACCGACCACATCGACTTGTACCTCCTGCACTGGCGCGGGCAATACCCCCTTGCAGAAACGGTTGAAGCCTTTGAACGGCTGCGTGACGCCGGCAAAATCGGGCGCTGGGGTGTGTCCAACTTCGACGTCTCGGACCTTCAAGAGTTGGCATCACCTGCCTGCGCCACCAATCAGGTGCTCTACAACATCGAACAACGCGGCATCGAGTTCGACCTGTTGCCCTGGTGGCAACAACACAACCTGCCGTTGATGGCGTACTGCCCAATCGCCCAGGGTGGCCAGCTGCTGGCCAGCCCCACCCTCAAGCAGATTGCCCGTCGCCATGGGGTGACACCGGCCCAGGTTGCCCTGGCGTGGGTATTGCGCCAGGACGGCGTTATCGCCATCCCCAAGGCCGTGACCCCCGAGCACGTGCGCCTCAACGCGGCGGCGGCCAGGCTGGTGCTCGACGAGCATGACCTGGACGCCATCGACCGGGTATTCGGTGCGCCGATACGCAAGCATCCGCTGGCAATGGTGTGATGTCGCGACGCGATGCCGTTTTCGCTGCCCGCAAAGGTTACCCGCTACGGTCAGCCAGGCCATGTAACTGACAGTACTCAGCCCACTCCAGGCCTGCCATCTGGGCCACTTCCTTATGCACTTCCAGGCGCTTGGTCTCGAACTCCTGCGGCGACTGGCTGATCAGCTGCAGCGTCAGCTCCCAGGCGAACAGGTTCTGCGCCTCGGCCTCGGCCTCAAAGGCTTCGTGCAGGCGTTCGGCACGGTATTGGGCCATGGTTTCGCGCTTGGCCTGGGCGGCCAGGGGGTTCAGCGTGTCCAGTTCGGCGCGCAGCTCGGGGCGCTGCTCCAGGAAAATATCCAGGGCAAGCCGAAGGTTTTCGCCAGGTTCAGACAAGGGGTTACTCCAGCAGTACAGGTTGCCCGACCTCAGGACGAGGCTTGTTCGTAGCGGCTCTTGCGGCGGGCGCGTTTACGCAGGCGATTGGCCGTCCACTGTTGCAGCGGATCGAGCATAAAGAAAAACAGGTACGCAGCGAGCACCAGGGTCAAGTCGACCCAGGTTTTGCTGATAGGCCCTTCGACGGCTTCGACCGCGGCCTTGATCAAAAACAGTACGGCGACCCCACACAACCAGAGCACTACAGTGAAAACCAGAGGTCGTGCGCGATTTGAAATCCTGCGTTGCATGTTCAATACATCTCCCTGAGATCCCTGGGGCAGTCGGCGTACCGACCCCTTGGGTGTAAAAGTGGTCCGTGGCTCGAGTCGTTCGATACCGGCCTGGGGGTCGACAGACCCACGAAGCTGATGACCTGTGCGGGCTGTAGTTGGTTCCGAAAACCTGCTCCAGACGCGTGGGCGCAAGGCCCGTAAGCGCACTATTGTTTCAAAAAGCGTAGGAAATTACACCCTTGTCTGCACGCCAACTGGCCCCGCAAGACGGCGCATTGCCGCCAGACGCGGCAAAGTCCTTTCATTTTCGCGGCCTGCACGTGTAGCGTTAAGCCATCGTTGAAGACTCTGGTCGAGGGGCTGGCCCCGCTGGGATGGCCCCAGGGCAAGGAGATAATCATGGCGCAAACGCTGTTCAAACTCTTCTTCACCCGGCGCCTGGCGGCTTTGGCGAGCACAGAGTCGTTGCGGGCCATCCGCGAAGGCTTGCTATGGATCTTGCCGTGCCTGCTGGTTTCGGCAGGGTTCCTGCTGTTGTCTGAATGTGCGCGTATCCTCGATTTTCCCCCGCCGCTGGTGGCCTTCCTGGCGGGCCTGCACGCCAAGATCAGTTCAGTGATCCCGCTGCTGGTGGCGGCTTCCATCGGCTATATGCTGGCGATCCAGCACCGCTTGCCACAGTTGCCGGTGGCCTTCCTGTGCCTGGCGCATGTGGTCATTGCGACCTTTGTCCTGCGCGATTTTCCACGGGCGTCGGCAACCTTCGTTCTGTTTATTGCCATTGCTTCGCCACTGATCAATGTCCCGGCGATTGCCTGGCTGCATCGGTGGCGCTGGACCCGCCTGGTCAACGAAGACCTGGTGGGGCACAACCTCAAGGGCACCGTCAACATGGTGGTGCCAGGGGCAATCACCGCATTGCTGCTGGTGGTGATCTTGTCGTTGCTGTTGCAGGTACCCCATGTGGTGCAGTTCCAGGGCCCGGTAATGCTTGATGCGTTGCAGTCGCCTTATGGCAGCGGGATGTTTGTCACGGCGATTAACTCGCTGCTGTGGTTTTTTGGCATCCATGGTGTGTATGCGATGCAACCGCTGTTTGACGCACTGGACCAGGCCGTGGTGCTCAACAGCACGGCGCTGGCGGCGGGGGAACCGATCCTGTACCTGTTGAACGGCGGCCTGCTGGGCTGCTTTGCCTTTATTGGTGGCGCTGGCGGTTCCCTGTGCCTGTTGCTGGCGATCCTGCTGTTTTCCAAGACCCAATCCATGCGCCTGCTGGCAGTGGCCAGCCTGCCGCTGTCACTGTTCAACGTCAGCGAAGTGTTGCTGTTCGGCTTGCCGATCATCCTCAACCCGCGCCTGTTCATACCCTTTTTAGCCGTGCCGGTGATCAACACGGTATTGGCGTTACTGGTGGTGCAGGCCGGCTGGGTCTCGCCTGCGGTGGCCAGCGTGCCATTTACCGCGCCGGTGCTGCTCAATGCCTACCTGAGCACCCAGGGCGACCTGGCTGCGGTGGCGCTGCAACTGGTGCTGCTGGGCTTGGGCACGCTCGTCTATGCGCCCTACGTGCGCGCGATCCATCGCCAGGCGCAAGAGGGCGGTACGGTTTACCTCAAGTCATTTGACATGACCTTTCACGGGCTCGAAGAAAAAGGCCGCCTGCTGGAACTGGACCCGGTGCTGGCGTCGCACAAGGCGCTGGCACGCCAGGCCATTGAATTGAGCAGGATCCAGCAGATCAGCGACTACGAGTTCTACCTGGAGTACCAACCCCAGGTGTCCTGCCTGACGGGCCTGTGCACTGGCTGCGAAGCACTGATGCGGGCCCGCGATGGCCAAGGCAAGGTGCACTCGCCCTGGGAGTTCCTCCAGTGGCTGGCCCAGGCCCGGTTGATGCCGGACGTGGACTTGTGGGTCGCCTCCCAGGCCGTACGCCAATACCTGAAGTGGCAGAAAATCGGCTTTGCGCTGCCGATCACCATCAATGTCTCCAGTGCCACCCTGACCGCCCCGGCGTATGGCCGGCAACTGGTGCAAATCCTGTCCCAGGCCAACGGCCAGGTGTCGGTGGAGATTACCGAGGATGCGCTGGTGGGCGACATTCAGATGACCCGGCAGATGATCGAAAAACTGCAGGGCATTGGGGCCAAGGTCTATATCGACGACTTTGGCACCGGGTTTTCCGCGCTGAGTTATCTGCACCAGTTCCCGGTGGACTACATCAAGATCGACCGCAGCTTTGTCGTGGCCCAGCAGGACCCCAAGGGCGCCCAGGTATTGATCGGCATGTTGCGCTTTTGCGAAGCGCTGAACCTGGGAGTGGTGGTTGAAGGGGTGGAAACGGCCGAGCAATTGGCCTTCGTGCAGTCGGGCAGGGGCCACGCCGGGGCAGAGCTGATTATCCAGGGCTGGTATTTCAGCAAAGCATTGCCCTGTGACGGGGTACAAGACTTTGTGCGCAAATGTGCGGCCAATGGTAATGCGCAGGCCGGCGTATAAATCCTTCTACATATAACCCGCGTATTGAAGTGTCCGCTTTAATGGGTCTTCCTACTGCATACACAGCTAATTCGTAGGACTAGTCGCAAATGGAAAATGCCCTCTGGTGTGCGGCGTTTTTTCAGGTAGATTATTTAATACGAATTTTGAAAAAGAATTTTAAATTGAAACTTACTTAATGGCTGTGTCCTTGCTCAGTGTCTATGCCTTGGCTTTTAGTGCGGCAGGCATGGCATTTGAGGCGCGCAAGGATTTTAAGTTACACCTGCGCAAAGTTTGGCTTTTAGTGATCTGCCGATTAATCATTACGGCGGACTCAATGCGGCTTTGACTCGGGAAGTTGTTGCTTAAACAAGTGTAAGTATATCGTTAGTTGAATTTGAATTTGGCTGGAAAGAGCGTCTTGCGGTTTACCGTGGGCGCTTGATCATGGCCATTATCCCGGCGACTTAGTTCGCTATTTATGTGAGGAAAAATAATGAAAAGCTTGAAGACCCTCGTTTGTATAAGTTCCTTTGCTCTGTTGTTTGGCGCAGCTTCCATGGCCAGCGCTGTGTCGATCACCCCGGAAGGCCCGTTTACCACTGATCCAGGCACCATTGTTGTAACGTCGCCATCTTCCCTGGGAGCTCCCATTTCGTGCGGCATCGTGTTCGGCGGCAATGTCAGCGGTGGTGTCGCCACCGTGACGTCGGCCACATTGACCGGCGGTGGCCTGTGCAATCTGCCGAAGCTGAAAAACATTCCGTCTCCTGGCTGGGTGTTGACCGCCACCAGCTATAACGCGAGCACCGGCACCGGCACTGGCACCGTGTCAAACGTGGGCTGGACCGTGGCATTCCCGGCATCCAACTGCGGCGCGGGTACGTTGAATGGTGAATGGGACCAGGCGACCCGCACCCTGACCGGTAAAAACCAACCGCTGTCCGGCAACTGCGCCGTCCAATCCTTGAGCGTCAGGGTGCCGACGCTCAGCGTAGGGCCGTGAGCAACTCACTCTCTGGTGCAAAGGGCTGATCACCCGTGAAAGGCAGGCGCCTCGATAGAGGCGCCTGTTGTACGGCGGATAACAAAAAGGAGTCGAGCATGAGTGACAAGAAGCAGCAGGCCCGGGTATGCCTCGGCCTGGCAATGTGGGCTGGGCTGATGGCCGGGGGCAGTCAGGTCCAGGCGGGCGCATTCATGACGCCGACGGCCAGTACTGCCGGCTGGGGGCGGGCGTTCGGTGGAGGGGCGATGTTCCAGAACGATCCCTCGGCGGCCTACAACAACCCGGCGGCGATGGCATTTATTGACCAGAGCATCTCGCAGTTCACCCTCAACTACGCCGACATCGACATCAAATACAAAGGCTCGGCACATGACTACATGGGCAATCCGGCGTCCAGCACGGTGTTCGACCCGGACACTGGCCTCACGACGTCCACCCCCCGTACTGGCAACGGTGGCCAAGGCGGCTTCGACGCCTGGGTGCCGAGCGGCTTTGTGGTGATACCGCTCAACGAGCGCTTTGCCTTCGGCCTGAGCCAAGTGGTGCCCATGGGCGCACGCACGACGTGGGACGAAGATTGGAAAGGCCGCGACTTTGCGGTGGACACCAAGATCGAAACCGTGGGCCTGACCGGTTCGTTATCGTTCAAGGTCAATGAGCAGTTTGCCGTGGGCGGCGGTGCGATTGTGCAGCACACCAAAGGCTTCGTGAGCCAGAACGTCGACCTGTATGCCGCCGCCGCGCAGTCGCCGGACCTGGGCAACATTCCCTTTCCGGCGGGCCAGGGCAGCGCCTTGATGCGGGTCAAGGTCGACAACACCTCCCTGGGCTGGTTTGCCGGCATGGCCTGGAAGCCGACGTTGCACGACACCTTCGGCCTGAACTACCACGCCAAGATCAGTAACAAGCTGGAGGGTAAATACAATATCCACGCCGATGCACTTTCCAGGGACCTGATGACCACCCCGGTACTCGATGGCAAGACCCTGGTCGAACTGGCCTATCCGGGCCTGCATCTGTATCCCGGTGGTGCCAATGCCTCGGCACAGTTGGACATCCCGGCCAATGCGTCCCTGGACTGGGTCCACCGGTTTTCTGAGCGCTTGACCCTGGGCCTGAGTGCCACCTGGACCCAATGGTCATCGTTCAAGGCGCTGACCTTGAAGTCGGATGGCAGCACCCTGGTATCGATTCCGTACAACTACAAAAACACCTGGACGTACGCCATCGGTGGCGACTACGCCCTCACCGACGACTTCACCCTGCGCAGCGGCGTGGCATTTGACCAGACCCCAACCCCCAACTCCACCCGCGACCCACGGATCCCGGATGGTGATCGGGTATTTGCGTCCCTGGGTTTTGGCTACCACATCCGGGCGATTCCGGGCTTGAGCATCGACGGCGCTTATTCGCGGCAGTTTGTGCAAAGTGTCAAGCTCAAGACCAAGAACATTGACCGTCTTGGCGCCGCGTCGCTAGAGGGAAAAGCCCAGATCAAAGGCGAAGTGCTTAGCCTGGGGGCTACCTACGCCTTCTGAGCGAGATCCCCTGCGAGAACGGGCTAGCCAGCTCCTACAGTGGGTCGGTGGTGTGGCCAAGCAGATCCCCTGTGGGAGCGGGCTTGCCCGCGATAGCTGCAGCCCACTCACCATCCCTCTTGGCGGGTACACCGCTATCGCCAGTCACCCACCCCCACATCAATGTGAAGTCCCCTCAGCAAACTCGATCTTGTTCCCCACGTTGTACTTGCCCGAAGGCTTGTTCATGGGAATCCGCTTGACCTCCTGCAGCGTCTGGCTGTCATACACGATCAACGCACCCTCGCGATCCCAGATGCTCAACAGCAGGTAACGCCCATCCCGGGTGAACTCCACGTGCGCCGCCGTCTTGCCCGGCATGGGCCGCAAGGTGTGGGCGATTTCCAGGGTCTGCTTGTCGATCAAGTGGATCGCATCATTGCCGGGCGCAAAAAACACATCACTCCACACATAGCGCGAGTTGCTGTGGCTGCGCATAAAGAACCCCGGCCCGAGGGTGGGGATCTGTTTGATCAGCTTCCAGGTCTTGAGGTCCAGCACCGAAATCTGCCCCTTGCTGATATTCGGCGTGGCAAACACCCACTGCCCGTTGCGCTGCCAGTAAGTCCCCGAGCCCAGGTGCGGCATGCCGGCCAGCGCAATGTCGGTGATCACCTGCCCGGAGTCGAGGTCGATCACTTGCCCGCCGCCGGCCTTGCGCGAGGTGGCGAGCAGTTGGCGATAGTCAGGTGAAAAGGAGAAGTCATCGAGCACATCCTGGGCCTGGATGCGCCGGGGTTCGAAGCTCGGGCTGGGCGCCGCATAGGACAACTCCCAAACCTCATTCACATCCTTGAGGGCGACGATAAAGCTGTTGCGCGGAGGAGCGGTGTACACCGCGCTGACCCGCGAGTTTGTCGGTAAGGTCTTGACCAGCGACAGATCGCGCGCATCCAGCACCACCAGGTTGCCCGGCAGGTAATTGCCCACCAGCACCCAGCGCCCGTCCTTGCTCACCGCGAGGTTGCGGGTATTGAGCCCGGCGCGGACCTCGGCGATCAACTTGAGGTTGTGCAGGTCATACAGGCTGATCCAGCCGTCGCGCGAAGCAAAGTACACAAAACGCCCGTCCGGAGAAAATTTCGGCCCGCCATGTACGGCAAAGTGCGAGGCAAAGCGGTCGAGCACTTCAAAGCGATCACCGTCGAGAATATCGATGTGATGGTCGCCGGACTCCACCACCACAAACAGGTTCAGCGGGTCGGCGTGGTGTTGCGGGGTGCTCGGCAGTTGGCTGAGGTCGGCCAATTGGCGATGGCTGCTACGGATATCCTGTTCGTTCCAGGTCGCGGGGGTGGCCGGCGGCTGTTGCAGAAAACTCACCAGCGCGTCGATCTGTTGCGCCGTCAGCAGCGGCGCGAATGCCGCCATCTGGCTGGCCGGGCGGCCGTGTTCGATCACCTGGCGCATCTCGGCCGGCTTGATTCGCCCCAGGCTCTCGGGCAACAACGCCGGGCCGCTGCTGCCGACCCGGTTGGGGCCATGGCAGCTTTGGCAATGCTGCTGGTAATCGGCGGCGGCATCCGGTGCGCCGTGGGCGGCGCTGGCCCAGAGCAGCGGCACCAGCCACAGGCGTTTCATACCGCCACCCTGGACGCCGCGAAGTGGCCGGGCACAAGGCTGGCGGGGTAGTGCAGGGCGGCGTCGGCAAACAGGTCGACCACCTGCCCGATCACCGTCAAGGTCGGCACGCCGGGCTCGCACATCAGCGCCAGGGCTGGCAGCAGGCGCAGGGTGCCGCGATGCACCTGCTGGTCGGCGCGGGCGCCGTTGCAGATCAGCGCCGCTGGCGTGTCGCCGGGCAGGCCGGCACCGATCAGGCGCTCGGCGATCATCGCCAGGTTCGACAGGCCCATGTAGAACACCAGGGTCTGGCTGCCGTCGGCGAGGCTGTCCCAGGGCAGCTTCAATTCGCCGTCGCGCTGCAAATGCCCGGTGACAAAGCGGCACGAGTTGACCAGGTCACGATGGGTCAGCGGGATGCCCGCATAGGCGCTGCAACCGGATGCCGCCGTGATGCCGGGCACCACCTGGCACGACACACCTTGCGCCAGCAGGTACTCCAGCTCTTCGGCACCGCGGCCAAACACGAACGGGTCGCCGCCCTTGAGTCGCACCACCCGCTGCCCCTGCTGGGCCAGTTCGGCCAGCAGTTCGTTGATCTGCGCCTGGGGCAGGCTGTGATAACCGCTGGCCTTGCCCACGTAATGCCGGGCGCAGGTCAGTGGGATCAGGGCCAGCAGATCGGCACTGATCAGGCGATCGAACACCACCGCATCGGCCTGCATCAGCAGGCTCCAGGCGCGCAGGGTGAGCAGGCGCGGGTCACCGGGGCCGGCGCCGACCAGGGCGACTTCGCCGGGGTGGAAGGGGCTGTGCAGCACGGAGGGTAATGCGTGGGATGAGTGCATGAGACTTCCTTGGTTCATCATCAGGTTGGCGGCCCCCGGTTGTGTCACCAGGTGGCCGGCCGGTGGTTCAGCGTGCCGAGCAAGGAATCAAGGTGGGCGGTGTACGGGCGATCTCTGCATCGCTGAGGTAGCAACCGGGGTCCGGGCCCCAGAGGTCGCCGTCGGCCCAGGCGCGGGTGCGCGTGTTGCCGTTGCAGATCCCCAGCCAGCGGCACTCGGTACAACGGCCACCGATCTGGCGTGGGTATTGGCGCAGGCGCAGCAGCAACGGGTCGGGGCGCTCCAGCCAGATCTCGCGGAACGAGGTGTGGCGCACATTGCCCACCGAGTATTGCCACCAGTAAGTGTCCGGGTGCACTTCGCCGGTGTTGTCGATATTGGCAATGCCGCTGCCCGAGGCATTGCCGCCCCAGGCATGCAGCAGGTGTTCAAGTTGCGGGTAGTGTTCCGGCAGGTGCTGGTGCACCCATTGCAGCAACAACACGGCGTCGGCGTCGTTGTTGCCGCTGACAAAATCACTGGCCACGCCATTCTGGATGTCGTCCCAGGCCTGCTGGAAAATCATCAGCATGGCCTCGCGGCTCATCTGCTGGTGCGCGTCCAGTTGCCGGCTGCGTTTGCCGCGCCCACTGTAGTTGAGGTGCGAGAGGTAAAACTTCTGCACATCGTATTCCCGCATCAAGGCCAGCAATTGCGGGAGCTGCGCGTGGTTTTCCTGGGTCAGGGTCGTGCGCAGGCCGACGCGGATACCCGCCTGGCGGCACAGGTTGATGGCGTGCATCGAGCGCTCGAAACTACCTTCGCATTGGCGGAATGCATCGTGGGTGGCCTTCAAGCCATCGATGCTGATGCCCACATAGTCAAAGCGTGCGGCGGCGATCTGCTGGATGTTGCCTTCATCGATCAGCGTGCCATTGCTCGACAGCGCAACAAAAAAACCCTTGGCACGGGCATAGGCGCTGAGTTGGAACAGGTCCTCGCGCAGCAGGGGTTCGCCGCCCGAGAGAATCAACACCTTGACCCCGGCCTCGTGCAGGTCATCGATCACCTTCAGTGCGGCCTCGGTGTCCAGTTCATCGCGGAACACGCTGTCGGCGCTGGTGGCATAGCAGTGCTTGCAGGTCAGGTTGCAACGGCGCAGCAGGTTCCAGATCACCACCGGCGCGCGCTGGCTGCCCGGTTTGGCGCTGCGCGGTGGTGGGCATTGACCGGCCAGGGTGCGCAGGTAATGACTGATCCTAAGCATAAGATGTTCCTTCTTCAGCGCGCACGTGCAGGAGCGAGGGGAGAGCTCAGGCGCAAGCCGGTTTTTTTCAGGATGCGACTGCTCACCAGCATCTCGTCCGCCCGGCTGGCATCGCCCAGCAGGAAGCGCAGGTGTTCGCGGTAACTGTCGATTTCTTCACGGCTGCGCCCATGCACCATGGCGAACAGGTTGTACGGCCAATCCGCGCGCCGGGGGCGGCGGTAGCAGTGGCTGACAAAGGGCTGGGCGCCGATCAGCTCGCCCAGGCGCGGCATCTGTTCGTCGCACACATCCCACACGGTCATGCCGTTGTGGCGGTAGCCCAGGCGATAGTGATTGGGCACGGCGGCGATCCGGCGGATGGCGCCTTCCCCTTGCAGGCGCTTGAGCAGGTCCAGGGTCGATTCGACGCTGATGCCCAGTTGCTCGGCGAGCCAGGTCCAGGGGTCTTCCACCAGCGGCAGGCCGGCTTCGGTCAAATGGATCAGGCGCTGGGCCAGGTTCTCGTCAAACCGGGAAATACAGGCCGACATGGTAGGTTTGCTCCTTGGGCAGGTTAAGCACCTCAAGCCCGGTCAGGGTGTGGATATGCGCCAGGGTCTGGTCGAGGTCGTCGCAGGTTGCGCAGGCCAGCACAAACCACATGTTCCAGGGATGCTCGCGCCGGTAGTTGTGGGCCACTTGCGGCAGGTCGTTGAGTTGCGCCGCGACCTCTTCAAAACGTGATTCGGGCACCGCAAGGGCGGCCAGGGTGAACGCGCCCCCCAGGCGCTCGATGTCGAACATCGGCCCGAAGCGCGTCAGCACGCCGTCTTCGAGCAGCAGGTGCAGGCGGTCGAGCAACGCGTCGGGCGTGCTGCGTAGCTCATCAGCCACTGCCTGCCATGGGTCACGCACCAGCGGCAGGCCCCGTTGCAGGCGGTTGATCAGTTGCCGGTCGAGTTCATCCATGGGCCCATACCTGTGACGGCGGCGGCGCAAAACGCCCGCCGCATTGCTTGAACATGCGCGTGCTGAACAGCAGGTGGTGGGGCAGGTCGCTGAGCAGATGCTGTTGCAGCAGCGCCTCGATCTGCGCCTGTACCGCTGCGCGTTCACGCCCGTGCACCATGCAGAACAGGTTGTAGCGCCAGTGCGGCAAGCGCCGTGGCCGCTGGTAGCAAAGGGTGATGCCCGGCGCGCGGCCCAGGCGCTGGCCGACTTCATCGATCAGTGCATCGGGCACATCCAGCACCAGCATCGCATTGGCCACATAGCCCAGGGCGCGGTGGTTGAGCACCAGGCCGACGCGGCGGAACAGACCCTGTTCCTGCCATTGCTGCATCTGCTTGAGCACTTGCAGGTGATGGGCTCCGATCTGCTCGGCGAGGTCTTCATAGGGCCGCGACACGCGCGGCAGCCCGCGCTCCAGGCACTGGCGCAGGTCAAGCAATTGTTCATGGTTCAGCGGCGCGATCACGGGTGGACTCCCAGGGCGAAACCCAGGTCGATGCGGTAGGAGGTAAGCATGGGCAGGTCCAGGGGGATCAGGCCGGTGTCCTTTTCCAGCTCTTCCAGGATCTGTTCCAGATGGCGGCGATTAGGCCCGGTCAGCACAAACCACAGGTTGTAGTGATGTTCGCGGGCGTAGTTGTGATTGACCTCGGGGTAGCGGCTGATGCGCGCCGCCACTTGCTCCAGGCGCTCGGCGGGCACAGCCAGGGCGGCGAGGGTACTGGCGCCGGCACGGCTGTGATCGAACACCGGCCCGACCCGCGACAGCGCGCCCGCCAGTTCCAGGCGTTGCAGGCAGGCCATCAGCTCGCGCTCGCTGCAACCCAGGGTTTGCGCCATTTCCAGGTAAGGCTCGGCACACAGCGGCATGCCGTGTTGATAGCGGTCGATCAGGCGTGCGGTCAGTTCATCCAGTTCCATCTCAGTACCCCATTTTTTGCGCGCGGCTGCTGAAGAAGATGCCGCTGGGGCTGTCGGCCGGCAGGGTCTTGAGCAAGGTCAAACGATAAGGATCCCAGACCTGCACCTGCTGGCCGTCGCGAACCGACAACCACAGCTGCTCACCGCGCCCGGTGAATTCCATGTGCAGCACACCGGGGCCGGGGCGCAGGTCCGCGACCACCTGGTGGGTTTCACTGTCGAGTACCTGCACCCGATCGTTGTCGGGGTAGGCGAAGTTGACCCACAACTGGCGCCCATCAGGCCGTGCGGTGACAAAAATCGGCTGGCCGGCCACGGCGATGGCGGCGGTCTGCTGCCAGGTGCGTGCGTCCATCACCAGCACCTGGTGCCGGCCCACGGCGGGCACGAACGCCTGGTTGTCGGCCACGGCCCAGCCTTCCAGATGCGGCATCTTGTACACCGGCAGTTTTTCCTGGCCGCGACCGTAATCGGCCAGCACGCGCTTGACCCCCAGTTCGGGGTGCCACAGGTCGAGCTGGGCCATGCCGTCCTCGCCAAACAAACCGGCCATGTAGTAACGGCCATCGGCAGTGATCAGCGCGTCATAGGGCTGGCGGCCAATACCGCTGAAGCGGGTGATGGCCGGGGTGTTGCCCTGGCTGAAATCGGCGCTCCAGATCTCGTCGGTATCAAACAGGCTGAACACAAAGCGCTGCCCTGGCGCATCCACCAGGCCCACCACCCGCGAGCGTTTGCCGTCGGCCACGGGCGTGGCCGGGATATCGGCCACCTGTTGCAGGGTCACCGCGTCGAACACCTTGACCCCGCCCGGTTGGTAGTTGGAGACCGCAATCAGGCGCCCATCCTGGCTGATCGCGCCGCCGATGCTGTTGCCGCCCTGGATCAGGCGTTGGTCGATGCGCTGGGTCAGCAGGTCAATCTTGGTCAACCCGCCGTCCCGGCCAAAGAGGTAGGCGTAGCGCTGGTCCCGGGAGAACACCGCCGAGGCGTGGGACAGATCCCCCAGCCCCTCGACCCGGGCCAGGCGCGCCTGGTGGCTGCTGTCGATAATCAGCAGGCTGCCGCTGGCACGCTCTACCACCAGGCCCAGGTCGCCGGTGCCGCGTAGCGGTGGCTGGACACAGGCCGTGAGCAACAGGCCGGCAATGCACACAAACAGGGGACGGATCATGGCGCAGGGGTTCCTTGCAGGAGGCGATCCACCAGCCAGGCAATTTCGCCGGCATTGAGCAACGGCGCCCAGCCAGGCATCGCCAGGGCAGGGCGGCCATAGGTCACGGTGGCAATCAGGGCATCGCGGGTCTGCCCGGCCAGGGCTTGGGGCGTCAGGGCCGGGCCCAGGCCACCGGTCAGGTGCAGGCCGTGACAGGCCCCGCAGTCCTGGGTCAGCAGGTGTTCCAGCTGGACCTGGCGCGCAGGCGCCGGTGCTCCGTGCACCGGCGCGGGAATGAGGAAAAGCAACGCCATGGCCGAACCGATCATCGAGACTTGCATGGCGTGCTCCTTGTGCTTATTTCAGGCTCAACACCCATTGGGCGAGGGTCAGGGCTTCGGCGTCGGTGACGGGGTTGGCCGGCATCGGAATCGGTCCCCAGTTACCCTGGGTACCGTTCTTGATGTGGCTGGCCAAGGTTTTGTCAGCGTCCTTGACGCCGGCATTTTTTGCCGCGACTTCCTTGAGCGCCGGCCCCACCATCTTGCTGTCGATGGTGTGGCAGGCAGCGCAGGGTTTGCTCTTGAACAGCGCCGCACCATCCTCGGCAACGGCCGTGGACAGGCTCAACGCCGCGCCCAGGGCCGCGAGTGCAAGCAGGATATTTTTCATTGGGTTGCCTCTTGTTGATGAAGCTCAATAAATGTCGAATTGGGTGTTGTAGACATTGAACTTGCCGGTCGGGGTAATCAGGCGCTTGTCCTTGATCACGTTCTTGAGCTTGAGGGTCTTGTCATCGACCACCACCAGCGCCGACTCCTCTTCCTGGCCGTTCCACACCGAGAACCACACTTCATCGCCCGCCTTGTTGTATTCCGGCTGCACCACGCGCAGGGCGCCTTGCTTGATGCCCGACCATTGGGCAATCGGCAGCACGGTGTAGCCGGCGTCGAGCTTGTCGATATTGAACACGGCCACCGACTGGCTGAGCTTGGTGTCGGGGTTGAGGGTGGTGTCGACGTACAGGTGCCGCGAGTTGGGGTGGGTCTTGATAAACAGCGAGCCACCGCCCTGGCCATTGAGCGAGGTCACCTGCTTCCAGGCGTACTGCGGATGCTTGACCGGGTCGGTGCCGATCACCGAAACCCCACCGTCACCCAAGTGGCTGGTGGCCCATACCGGACCATATTGCGGGTGCACAAAGTTGGCGCCACGACCGGGGTGCGGGGTCTTGCCCACATCCACCAGGGCGGTGAGCTTGCGCTCCTTGGAGTCGATCACCGCGACCTTGTTGGAGTTGTTCGCGGCCGTCATGAAGTAGCGGTGGGTGCTGTCCCAACCGCCGTCATGCAAGAAAGGCGCGGCGTCGATGGTGGTGATGGTGAGGTTCTTGATGTCCTGGTAGTTGACCAGCATCACCTTGCCGGTTTCCTTGACGTTGACGATGAACTCCGGCCATTCGTGGGAGGCGATGATCGCCGCCACACGCGGTTCAGGGTGGTACTCCTGTTTGTCCACGGTCATGCCACGGGTCGAGACGATCTGCTTGGGCTCCAGGGTCTCGCCGTCCATGATGGTGAACTGCGGCGGCCAGTAGGAACCGGCAATCGCGTACTTGTCTTCATAGCCCTTGAACTTGGAGGTCTCCACCGAGCGGGCCTCGATGCCCACCTTGATCTCGGCGACCTTGGTCGGCTCGGCGGGCCACAGGTCGATCATGTCGATCTTGGCGTCACGGCCGATCACCAGCAGGTAGCGGCCCGAAGCAGAGATCCGCGAGATATGCACGGCGTAGCCGGTGTCGATGAGTTTGACGATTTTTTTGCTGTCGCCGTCGATCAGGGCGATTTTGCCGTCGTCACGCAGGGTGACGGAGAACAGGTTTTCCAGGTTCAGCGTGTTGAGCTGCTTCTTCGGGCGGTCTTGGGGCTTGACCAGTACCTTCCAGGTCTTGAGGGTTTCGGCCATGCCCCATTCCGGCGGCGTCGGCGCGGTGTGCTGGATGAAGGTTGCCATGCTGGTGATCTGCGCCTTGGTCAGCGCATTGGAGGTGCCCCAGTTCGGCATGCCGGCGGGGGAGCCGTAGGTGATCAAGGCTTCCAGATACGCCTGGCCCCGGGCCTGGGTGATGTCCGGGGTCAGCGGCTTGCCGGTGGCGCCCTTGCGCAACACACCGTGGCAGCCGGCGCAGCGCTCGAAGTAGATCTGCTTCGAGGCATCGAACTCGGCTTGGCTCAAGTCGGGTGCGCCGGGGCTCTTGACCATGGCCGTCGCCGGTGCAGGTGCAGCCGCGAAGGCCTGCGTTGAGAGGGCCAGGGCCAGCGCGCAGCTGAGCCTGGCCAGCGTCAGTACGAAGGGTGTTTTGTTGCGAGTCAGCATTCCATCTCTCCTCAGGCAAGACCTTTGCGATCCGGGTAGAACGCAGGTTCTTAGTGCCAGCAGAGACTATGTCGAGGCGGGTGAATGACCGCTTGACGGCGATCAAGTTTGCCTTGAGTACGGCTTGCCAGGTTGTCGCAGGGCCCCGTAGCGTGGCCGTCAAACCCGTTGCCCATGCAAGGTGCACCATGACCGAACCCTTCTACCAAGCCGTCAACAACGAGCATGAGTTGTTCGAACACGCCTGGCGCCACCGCATGCCAGTGTTGATCAAGGGCCCCACCGGCTGCGGCAAGACCCGCTTCGTCCAGCATATGGCTCATCGTCTGCAACTGCCGCTGTACACCGTGGCCTGCCACGACGACCTCAGCGCCGCCGACCTGATCGGCCGTCACCTGATCGGCGCCCAGGGCACCTGGTGGCAGGATGGCCCGCTAACCCGCGCGGTGCGTGAAGGGGGTATCTGCTACCTGGACGAAGTGGTCGAGGCGCGCCAGGACACCGCCGTGGTCCTGCACCCGGTGGCCGATGACCGTCGCGAGCTGTTCCTGGAACGCACGGGCGAAGTCCTCAAGGCGCCGCCGTCGTTCATGCTGGTGGTGTCTTACAACCCCGGTTACCAGAACCTGCTCAAAGGCATGAAACCCAGCACCCGCCAGCGCTTCGTCGCGATGCGTTTTGGCTATCCGTCGCCCCTGGAAGAAGAACGCATCGTCGCCCGCGAAGCCCAGGTAGACAGCGCCCTGGCGGCCCAGGTGGTACGCCTGGGGCAGGCCTTGCGCCGGCTGGACCAGCATGATCTGGAAGAGGTGGCGTCGACGCGCCTGCTGATCTTCACCGCGCGCCTGATTGCCGCTGGCATGCACCCGCGTGAAGCGTGCATGGCGTGCCTGGCTGAAGCGCTGAGCGATGATCCGCAAACCGTTGCGGCCCTGATGGACGTGGTTGATGTTCACTTCAGTTGAACGGCGCCTGCCGGGCGACCTGGCGATGTGGTTCTTCATCCTCGCCGAACTCTCGGTGTTTGCGCTGCTGATCCTCGCCTTTGCGGCGGCCCAGATGCTCCAGCCCCAAGCCTTTGCCGAAGGCCGCGCACAGCTGGATACCTCCACCGGCCTGGCTATGACCCTGAGCCTGCTGACAGCCGGCCTGCTGGCGGCGTTGGCGCAGCAACAACTGCTTGCCGGCCAGCCTCGGCGGGCAAGTGGGTTATTGCTGTTGGGGCTGTCGGTGGCGGTGGTGTATGTGTGGATCAAGCTTGGCGAGTACGGGCACCTGGCCGCTGCCGGACTGGGGCTGGAGCACAGCACGTTCTTTACCCTGTACTGGATTCTGACCGGGTTTCACTTCCTGCATGTCCTGTTGGGGATGGTGATCCTGGCATGGCTGGCGTTGCACTGCTGGCGTGGGGCTTATGGACCGGGGCGCCAGTCGGGGTTCGAGTCAGGGGTGCTCTATTGGCACATGGTGGATCTGGTATGGGTGGTGTTGTTTCCCCTGGTGTACGTGTTGTGAGGCTGCTGGCCTGCTGGGGCGCGTTGGTGCTGCTGAGCGTAGGCACGGTCATGTCGGGCGCTGCGGGGCTGTGGTGGATAGTGGTGTTGGCAGCAGTGGCCAAGGCCTGGATGATTACCGATGGGTTTATGGAACTGCGGCATGCGCCCCCGGGGTGGCGGGCCGCGATGTTGGCCTGGCCGGTGGTATTGGTGATGGGGATTGTGGTGATGCATTAAGGGCGCACATTTATCGAAACTGCCGCGCCGCTTACCTGTGGGCTTGCCCGCGATAGCAATACATCAGCCGAAGAACATACTGCCTGACCCACCGCCATCGCCGGCAAGCCAGCTCCCACATGTGATTTGCAGTGTGGCCAAATTCTCTGCCCAAGCCAGCGCCCCCTGTAGGAGCGGGCTTGCCCGCGATAGCGGTACATCAGCCGAAGAACATACTGCCTGACCCACCGCCATCGCCGGCAAGCCAGCTCCCACGTGTGATTTGTGCTGTGGCCAAATTCTCTGCCCAAGTGAGCCCCCCTGTGGGAGCGGGCTTGCCCGCGCCTATATCACGGTTTCCGCCACGGGCACCACCCCTTGCGCGCCTCGCAGATACGACTGGTACAACGCCGCATACGCCCCCCCTTGTTCAATCAGCTGCCGATGCGGCCCAAGCTCCACCACCTGTCCATGCCGTACCACCGCAATGCGATCCGCATCCCGAATCGTCGCCAGGCGGTGGGCGATGATGATTGCCGTGCGCCCCTCGCACAACCGTCGCAAGGCCCGCTGGATGCGCCGCTCGGTATGGATATCCACCGCCGACGTCGCCTCGTCCAGCACCAGCACCGCAGGATCCGCCAGGTACGCGCGTACCAGGCACACCAGTTGCCGCTGGCCGTGACTCAGGTGTGCACCCAGTGGGCCGACTTCGGTGTGATATTGATGGGGCAGTCGCTCCAGCACTTCGTCGGCGCCCAGTTCGCGGGCTGCGGCGATCAGTCGGCTGTCATCGGCGTCCGGTGCCGCCAGGCGCAGGTTGTCGAGGATGCTGCCGCTGAACAACACGTTGTCCTGCAGCACCACCCCGACGTTGCGCCGCAGGGTGTGTTGCGCCAGTTCGCGCACATCGATGCCGTCAAGCAGCACCGCCCCCGTCTGTACCTCGTAGAAGCGCGTCAGCAGTTGCACCAAGGTACTTTTGCCATGCCCGGAAGGGCCGACAATCGCCAGCACTTGGCCGGCGGGGATGTGCAGGTCGAGATTGTTGATCACCGGTGCCTGCGCCCCCGGCGTATAGCTGAACCCCACCCCCTGGAAGTGCACTTCACCCCGCGCCCGCGCCAAGGTGGCAGGCGCGGCGCAGTCGGTGATCTGCGCCCGGGTATCGAGCAGCAGGAAAATCCGCTGGGCACTGGCCGACCCCGTGGCGTAGCGCTCGAACAGGTCGGACAGCTCCTGCAACGGCCCGAGGAACAAGAACACATAAAACAGGCTCTCCGCGACCTGGCCCACGGTCACATCACCCGCCGCCAGGCCATAGGCGCCCACCAGCAACAGCACGGCAATCCCCGCCGAGCTGAGCAGCGCGGTAAACGGCGCAAACCAGCTGGAGCGCAAGCTGCCGCGAATCAAGGCGTGGTTGAAGTCATCCAGCAGGCCACGATAGCGCCGCAGGTTCGGCCCTTGCTGGGCGCACTGTTGCAACAGGCGTACGCCGCTGACGCTTTCCACCAGGTGTGCGGTAAAGCGGCTGCGGTTTTCCGCGACCCTGGCCCAGTTGCGCTGGGATATCCGCTTGAAGCTCCAGGTCGCCAACACCAGCAGCGGTACCGTCGCCACCAGGCTGAGGAAGAAGCGCGGGTCGATGCGCCACAGCATCACCGAGGCCAGCCCACACCGCAGCAGGGCCCCGAGCAGTTCTGGCGGGCCCTGGATCAGCAGCGGTTCGAGGGCATCCACATCGCGATCGACCCGGGAAATGATGCGCCCGGCCCGGGTCTGGTCGAAGTAGCTGACACTCAAGCCCTGGACATGGGCAAACACCCGCACGCGCAGGGCGTTGAGCACCCCAATCGCCGCGCCCCCGGCGACGAACTGCGACACCCCGGCCAACAGGAAACGCAGCAGCCAACTGGCGGCCAACCCGAGGCCCAGCCACAGCACCAGGCGCTCATCCAGCAACCAGTGCTCGGCTTGTTGTACCAGGCCGCGGTCCAGCAGTTCACGCACAAACCAGGGGCGCAGGAACACGGTGAACACCAGCAGCACTTCAATGCCGATCACTGCCAGGATCTGCCGGCGGATCGGCTGCAGCAACGGCAGCAGGCGCTTGAACATGCTGCGGTCCAGGGCCTTTTTGGCAAGCATTTCTTCGATTTCGATATCGCTCAAGGCTTTGCCGGCGATTGGATTAGCCATGGTCGATCCCTAGCAGGTCGCGGTAGTGCGCGTTGGTGTGTTGCAGCTGGGCATGGGGTCCCTCGGCGGCGATCTTGCCGCCTTCGAGCATCAGCACCCGGTCGGCCAGGAGGATGGTCGAGAGCTTGCTGGAGATCACCAGCACCGTGGTGCCGCGCAGTTGCCGCAGGTTGTGCAGCACCAGGCGCTCGCTGATTGCATCGAGGGCGCTGGTGGCGTCGTCCAGGCACAGAATGTCTGGCGCACCGAGCAGCGCCCGCGCCAGGCACAGGCGTTGACGCTGACCGCCCGACAAGGTGACGCCGCGATCGCCCAGGGGTGTTTCCAGGCCCTGGGGCAAGCGCTGCAAGACGTCATCGGCTGCTGCCATGCGCAGCGCCGCGTGCAGTTGTTCATCGGTGGCGCTGGGTGCGCTCAGGCGCAGGTTGGCCGCCAGGCTGCCGGCAAACAGGAAACTCTCCTGGGGCACCACATGCACGCGGCGACGCAACTGTGCGAGGTTCAGGCTGCGGATATCCTGCCAACCGTCCTGCGCCGAACCCAGCAGCACGCGCCCGGCACTGACGTCGGTCAGGCGCGGCAACAGGCTGGCCAGCAGGCTCTTGCCGGTACCGGTGGCGCCCACCAGGGCGACGATTTCCCCAGGCTGCAAGGTCAGCGAGCAATCCTGCAAAATGTCGCGGCCACCCCCCGGCGCGCTGACGCTGACGTGCTCCAGGCGCAAGCCCAGGGGGCTGGCGGGCAGGCTCGCGCTGCCGTCGCCAATTGCCAGCGGCGCGTCGAGCAACTGCCAGATGCGTTCGGCACTGGCCCGGGCGTCGGCGAAGGTTTGCATCACCCGGCCAATGCCCTCGATACGAAACACCAGGGTGGTGGCGATCAGCAGTGAGGTCACCAGTTCACCGATGTTCAACTGCCCGGCCGCCACCAGATGGGCGCCGTACACCAGGATCCACACATGGCCGAACGCGACCACCGCCTGGGGCAGGGGGATGCGCGAGCTGGAATAGGCCAGGGCTTGGCGTGCGAGGCTGGCAAACACTGCCACCTGGCTGGAGAAGCCGTTGATGCGCTGCTGCTCCAGGGCAAATGACTTGATCACCCGCACCCCACCGATGCCTTCGCTCAGGTCCTGGTTGACCCGGTCGTAGGCCGCGCCCACGGCGCGATCCAGGCTCACCAGGCGCTCGGTCTGGCGCACGAAAATCCACAGGCCGGTGACGGTCAACAGCAGCGGCACCAGGCCCAGCAGCGGGTGATACCAGCTCAACAAGCCCACCGTGGCCAGCACCACCAGCGGTGTTTCTACCACCTGGCGCCAAAAGCTGATCAGCGCATCGCGCACCTTGTCGGCATCGCGGGTGGTACGGGTGATCATCTCGCCCATGCCGTGTTGCCAGTGATAGCCCAGGTGCAGGTTCTGCACCTGGTCGAGAATGCGCTCACGCAGGCGCGTCAGCAGCTCCTGGCTGAGCACCAGGGACAGCACGCTGGCCGCGTATTGCAACACCCCGCGCCCCAGCGCCACGGCCAGCATCAACCCCAGCCAGTACCAGCCAAGGCTGGCGTCGAGGCTGCCATCCGCCTGGCGTACCACCGCGTGCCCGGCGCTGACATCGTTGACCGCATGGCCGATCAGCCACTGCTGCCAGACCAGCCCGAGGTTGATCGCCACATACAGCGCGGCCACCAGGCAGAAGCGCCAGGGCATCTCCCGGTAGATCGCCAGGCTGCGTAAAAGAGGATGTTTTTCGCTCATGAAAAGCTCAATCAAAACCCTGTAGGAGCTGGCTTGCCAGCGATCGGGCCCGCAAGCCATGCGCCGGTTCAAGGGCGCCATCGCCGGCAAGCCGGCTCCTACAGGGAGGGGGTTAGCGGGTGGTAGCGCCCTGGGTCTGCTTGGCATTGAGGATCGCGGTGTATTCGCCCGGGTCCACGCCGTTGAGGTAGTAGTTGCCCACGTGGTGCAAGCGCCAGCGGATCGGGTCATGGGTGGTGTGCACCCGGGCATTGCGCCAGAAGCGGTCCAGGTTCCATTTGCTCAGGGACGAGCTGGCGCCCAGCAGCGAGAAAATATCACTGGAGATCTTCAGCGAAGCAGCGTCCGAATGCGCCCGCGCAGTGGCCACCGACAGGATCAACTCGTCTTGCAGCTCTTTGTTTTCCGGGTCCAGTTCATGCTGGTCGAACACCCGCGCGGCGTCGCGCAACAGTGACTCGGCCGCGCGCAAGGCCACGGCGTACTCGCCGACCTGCTTGATGATGTGCGGTTCTTCATTGGCGTGGTCCACGCCGCTTTCCACCCATGGCCGGGCGTTGTGCTT
Source organism: Pseudomonas sp. WS 5010 (assembly GCF_012985565.1). Lineage (NCBI taxonomy): Bacteria > Pseudomonadati > Pseudomonadota > Gammaproteobacteria > Pseudomonadales > Pseudomonadaceae > Pseudomonas > Pseudomonas sp. WS 5010. The sequence continues at coordinate 223,169 of NZ_JAAQWQ010000002.1, forward strand.
GAGGTAATCGACGGCGGCGCCCAGCGCGCCGGCCGCAATCCCGGTGTCGATGGCGGCGTGGAGGATCTGCGGGAAGGTCAGCCCGGTGCGTTTCATCGGGCCCTTGCGTTGCGAGACGAAGGCTTCGTCCAGTTCGATAGCGTCAAAGCGCACGGTACCACTGACCGAATTTTTTTGGCCGAAGGCCTCCCAGTCATCGAGCAGGGTCAGGCCCGGGGTATTGCGGTTGAGCAGCACGCTGGCGCCGCCATCGTCACTGGCTGCGGTCAGCGAGATCCACTCGGCGAGGTAGGAACCGGTGGAGTAGAACTTGCTGCCATTGAGCACCAGCTTACCGTCGGCGCGGCGTTCGACGCGGGTCTTGAGGGCGAACTTGTTTTTCCCGCCCACTTCCGCCAGGGCGTTGCCGAAACGTTTGCCGGCCAGTACATCGGCAATCAGTCGATCGCGCACGGCGTCGCTGTAGCCGCTGAAAATCCCGCGCAGCATCACGTTATGGATTTGCAGCAACTGGCCGACGCCGCCATCGGCCACCGAGACCAGGCGTACGGTTTCGACGATGGTCTGCACCGAGGCACCCAGCCCGCCAAAGGCCTTGGGCACGCCGATGGCGGTCAGGCCGCTTTCGGACAACAGCTGGGCCTGGCGCCAAGGCAGTTGGCCGTTTTGCTGGGGGTCGGCGGCGATCCGGGCGATCTCCAGGGCGATCTCCCGGGCGACGGCGATGGCCTCAGCCTCGCTGTGCAGTTGGCGCGTGGGTGCCTGTTCAAACGTGGTCATTGCTACTCATCCTTATGCTAGATCCCGCCCCCTGTAGGAGCCGGCTTGCCGGCGATGGCGTCCTTGATAACGCCATCGCCGGCAAGCCGGCTCCTACAGGGGAGTGCGGTGTTGAAGGGGCTTGAGCAAGTTCTGCGCCAACGCCTAAATGCGGGCTTGCGGCGGGCGGGGTGTTGCTGGAGCAGCAACCGCGTCACGCCGGCTGCTGGGTCAGCAGCAGTGCTGTTGGCAGGCCAGCAGCCCTCTGCCTGACGTTTGCGCCAAGCCCTTGCGCAGCGGGGCTTTGGCCATTTGGCACGGCCTCTGCAATAGCTCCCGGCAACTGCCTTGCCCAATTCAATGGAGCTGCCTATGACCCTTTGCGCTGTCTTGCCCACGCCCACCCTGGAGCAGATCTGGTTCACCCGTTGCCCGGTGCCGACCGCTTCCGGGATCGCCTACAAGCTGGGTTGGTTGAGCGAGGAATTCGCTGCCGACGGCCTGCCGGTCGCCACATTGCAGGAGGCTCGTCAACTGGGCCGTCACCATTACGATCACGACCTGCCGGGACTGTTTCGCGAAGGCGGCAACGTCCCGGCATTGGCCGCCCGCGCGGGTGGTGCACCAAGCCGGCTGATCGGCCTGACCTGGATTGAAGAGTGGCAAACCATCCTGGTCCGCCCGGACTCCGGCATCAGCCGCCCCGCAGACCTCAAAGGCAAGCGCCTGGCGCTGCCGGCCTGGGGCGACAACCGTCCCGGCAGCATCGCCCGGGCCATGAGCCTGCATGGCTACAAAGGCGCGCTGAGCCTGGCCGGCCTGGGCTTTGACGATGTACAGCTGGTGGAAGTGGCGTTGCAGGACCAACAACAGGCGCCCGACCCGCAGCAGGGTTTGCAGCGCCTGTGGTCCGGCCTGGATTACCTGGTGCGTGGCGAGGTGGATGCGGTGTACGTCAAGGGCGCATCGGCCGCCGATGCCGCGCGCCGCCTGGGGTTGGTGGTGGGCATTGACCTGGACCTGATCGCCGAGCCGCGCTACCGCATCAACAACGGCACGCCACGCCCGATCACGGTCCACCAGGACCTGCTGGACAACCATTTCGACCTGGTGGTGCGCTTCCTCGCGCAAACCCTTGGCGCCGCCGACTGGGCGGCGAACAACCGTGAGGCCCTGAACGCCATCCTCGAAGAAGAAACCCGCGCCGGCAGTGCCGGTGTGGCCGAGGCCTATCGCGGCGACTTCCACACCACATTGGCGCCGGATTTGTCGGCCCAGCGTCTGGAGTTTCTCGGCGTCCAGAAAGATTTCCTCTACCTGCACGGCTTCCTGGAGCGCGATTTCGCCATCGCCGACTGGGTCGACCCGCGCCCCCTGCAAGCTGCCCATGAACTGTTGGCCAAGCGCCGCGCCTGAACCTGGAGAAACCCCATGACTGCGATTGTCCTCGCTCAACCCATCAGCCAGCCCCTGCAAGACTTCATCGACAAGGTGCTGCTGGAAGCCGAAGAGGCCTTCACCGTGTTCCGCGAAACCAACACCATCACCGCCAATGGCACGGTCGGCTTTGTCGAGCGCGTACCCGGCGAAGAGCTGCTGGTGTCCGTCAACTACGGTGGGCCCTGGAACTACCGCAAGCCGCTACAGGCCACGGTCAGCGACTTTGCCGGCAACCTGATCTACGGCAATGGCAAGGGCGGGGCAGGGCGCTACACCAAGCTGTTCGAGCAGCACCCGGACGTGACCACCGTGTCCCACGTGCACTCGCCGTACCTCGGCGCCTGGGCCCAGACCCACCGCACCTTGCCGTTCCACTACGTGCCGGTGCAGCGTTACCAACTGGCCCGCGAGCTGCCGGTGTACATCGACCGACGCCAGCAGGAAGTGGACTTCATCCTCGACAAAATCGCCGAGAACCCTTTCAACCTGGCGATCCTCGAAGCCAACGGCGGCGCCACGGTGTGGGGCAAGCAGGGCCTGCGCGCCACCGCAGAATTCATTGTGTTGCTGGAGGAGGGCGCGCAACTGCAATTGCTCGCCGACGCCCTGGGTGGCTCCCGCGCCTACGGCCCTGGGGTGCTGACCCAGCAATGGAAAATGAGCGGCCTGTATGAGCAAGCCACGGCCCTGGGCCTGGTCCCGGCCATCGACCGCCGCACCTGACCCTTGTGGTAGCTGGTTTACCGCTATCGCCGGCAAGCCGGCTCCTACAGTGGGCCGGCGTCGCATCACCTTTGTAGGAGCTGGCTTGCCAGCGATGAAGCCGGTATGCCGAACGCCGATTGCCTGGCGTTTTATAGAATGTTTTCAAGGACACTTTGCCATGGCTGTAAAAATCCTCTGGTACCTCACCACCCCCGATGGGCCATACCCTTGGGAGCCCGAAGGCCGCTGGAAAACCGACTTCGAACACCTCAAGCAGCTGGCCATCGCCAGTGACCGCCTGGGCTTCTACGGTTCGCTGCTCGGCTCCAGCCCCAACGAAAGCCTGGTGGTCGCCGCCTCGCTGATCGACGCGACCCAGCGCCTGCGTTTTCTGGTGGCGCAACACCCCGGCGAGCTGTCGCCGGCGGTCCTGGCCAAGTGGGCGTTGACCTTCGATCAGTTCTCCAACGGCCGCCTGCTGTTCAACGTGGTCAACGGCAACGACGCCGGCCTGGCCACCCTCGGCGTGCATTACCCCCACGACGAACGCTATGCCTTCAGCCTCGAATACTGGCGGGCGTTCCAGGGTTTCTACGCCGGCGATACCAGCGGTTTCGACGGCCAGTACGTCAAGCTCGCCCCCCGTGCCCCCGGCGCCGCCAATCATCCTTTGGGTGGCTGGCATCCGCCGCGCCAGAAACCCGGGATCCCCTTGTGGGGCGCCGGTACTTCCGGGCCCGGCGTGGCCCATTCGGTGCAGTTGCTCGACGTCTACCTGAGTTTTGCCAATACCCCGCCCAAGCTGGGCGACAAGTTTCGCAAGGTGGCCGCCGAAGCCGCAAAAATCGGCCGCGAACTGACCTTTGGCACGCGCCTGCAAATCATCGTGCGCGAGACCGAAGAAGAGGCGTGGGCCCACGCCGAGAAACTGCTGCAACGCACCTCGCTGCAAACCGCACGCAACGCCATCGAACGCCAGTTGCCGGCCGGCGTCAGCTTCGATGAGTTCCACAGCGACGATCCACAGACCCAGCGCAACCTCGAGACCATTCGTGCGGGCCGCCTGCCCACCGCCCGCGACCTGGAGATCTACCCCAATGTATGGCTCGGCCCAAGCCTGTTTGGCTTCAATATCCTCGGCCCTGCGGCGGGCACTTACCTGGTGGGCAGCGCCGAGCAGGTTGCCGAGCGTATCCGCGAGTACGAGGCCCAGGGTACCTCGGCCTTTATCCTTTCCGGTTTCCCGCTGATCGACGAAGCGCACCGCGTGGCGGACCTGTTGTTCCCGCTGCTGGAGCTGGACCACGGCTTTGACGTGCCGCGTCTGGGCGTCACCCACAAGCTCGTGCAGCTGGATGAGGCCTGAGTATGGGTGATGGATTTTCCCGCCGAGCCTTCCTCGGCAGCAGCCTGGCGCTGGGCGGCGGTTTGCTGCTCGGTGGCTGCGACGCAGGCCCGGCCAGCCAGGGCGCGGTGCTGCTGTCGAGCAAGCCGGTGAGTGGCGGACGCCTGCGTATCGGCATTATCGACGGCGACCAGTCCGGCAACCTCGATGCCCACAAGCCGGTGGGTGGCGGGATCATCCGGGGCTGGGCGCTGTACAGCAAGTTCTGGGAGTGGAACACCGACGTCAGCACCCGCCTGGCCCTGGCCGAATTCGCCGAGCCCAATGCCGATGCCAGCGCCTGGACCATCCGCATCAAGCCGGGCCTGGAGTTTCATCACGGCAAGACCATTGGCGCCGATGACATGCTGTTCTCGCTGCTGCGCCTGACCGATCCCAAGCTGGCGTCACCGTTTGCCGGGCTGGTGGGGGCGATTGACCGCAATGCCTTGCGCAAGCTCGATGAGCGCACCATCGAAATCCGCTTCAAGCAGGGGCAAAGCTTTTTCCCCCTGGATGAAACCCTGATCAGCTTTGGCGGCATTGTCCCCACCGACTACGACCCGGTGACCAACCCGGTCGGCGCCGGGCCCTACAAGCTCAAGCGTTTTGTTCCTGGCCAGCGCTCGCTCTACAGCCGCTTTGAAAACTACTACAAGCCCGGCCAGCCATACGCCGACGAGCTGGAAATCATTGAATTCAAGGATCAGGTGTCGCGCGTCGCAGCCCTGCGCGCCGGGCAAATTGACGTGGCCAGTGGGGTGCAGGCTGAACACAGCGCCTTGCTCAAGGCCGATGCGCGGTTGAGCCTGTGTGTCTCGCCAAGTACCTCGTTTACCGGTTTGAACCTCAACCTGGCCAAGCCACCGTTTGACGATGTGCGGGTGCGCCAGGCCTTCCGCTTGTTGGCCGATCGCCAGGAACTGGTGGACCGTGGCCTCAACGGCTTTGGGCGAATCGCCAACGACCTGTATTCGCCCCACGACCCGACCTACAACCACACGCTGGCCCAGCGCCCGTATGACCTGGAGCAAGCGCGTTCACTGCTGCGCCAGGCCGGGCAAAGCGATCTGCGCGTGGAACTGACCAGCACCCCGGGCCCCGGCGTCAATGCGGCACTGGTGTTCGCCCAGCAGGCAAAAAAGGCCGGGGTCGAGGTGCGCGTGACCCAGGTTGACGGCGCGGTATTCAACGGCCCGCAGCGGGAACAATGGCAAGTGTCGCCCGGCTCGACCCCGGCCCGGGGTTTCCTGGCGTCGGCGTTGCACAACGACGCGCCCCTGGCGATCTACAACCGCAGCAACTTCCATGACCCCCGTTTCGCCGACCTGTACCGTCAGGCCCTGGCCCAACCCGACCTGGCGCTGCGCAAAGGCCTGGTGCACGAGGCCCAGCAGATCCAGCACGAGCGCGGTGGCCTGCTGATCTGGGGCTTCAACGATGTGCTGGATGCCGCCTCGGTACGGGTTGGCGGGCTGGGCCCGGAACAGACTACCTTTGCCTCCTGGCGCTTTGATGAGTTGTGGTTGAACCATGTCTGAGTCGTCCTGCGTTACCCCACACCGCGCCCCACGTACACCGGCCTGGCTGTCCTGGTTTATCGGGCGCCTGGGCTACGGCCTGCTTACCGCCTGGGTCATCAGCCTGGTGGTGTTTATCGCCACCCAGGCACTGCCATCCGACCCGGCGCGGGTGATCCTCGGCCCGGATGCGCCGCTGGAAAGTATCCTTACCCTGCAACGCCAACTGGGCCTGGACCAGCCGATCCTCTGGCAATACGTGCGCTGGCTGGGCGCCGCCTTGAGCGGTGAACTGGGGGTGTCGCTGGACTCCAACGCGCCGGTGGCCAGCATCCTCTGGGGGCGGTTTGGCTACACCCTGGCGTTGCTTGCCGGGGTGATCGCGCTGGTGGTGCCGGTAGCCCTGGTGCTTGGCGTGTCCCTGGCTTTGCGCCGGGACAGCACCCTGGACCGCTGGAGCCTGTCGCTGTTGATTTTCCTCAAGGCCACGCCGGGGTTTCTCCTGGCCATCGGCCTGGTGCTGCTGTTTTCCATGCCCCATATGGGCTGGCTGCCGGCCGTGTCGATCCTCGATCCGGACCTGTCGCTATGGCGCCAACTTAAGTTCCTGATCCTGCCGGTGTTGGCCCTGAGCCTGTCGGCGCTGCCTTATCTGACGCGCATGGTGCGCGCGGCGCTGATTGACGCGCTGGAATCCGACTACGTGATCGCCGCGCGCCTGCGCGGCATTCCCAGGTGGCGCATTGTCTGGTGCCACACCTTGCCCAATGCCCTGGTGCCGGCGATCCAGGGTGTGGCCCTGACCCTGCGCACGCTGATCGGCGGCGCGGTGCTGGCCGAGGTGATCTTCAGCTACCCCGGCATCGGCACTGCCCTCAATGCGGCGATCCAGATGCGCGACCTGCCGATGATCCAGGCCATTGTGCTGGTGATCACCCTGGCGGTGGTGCTGATCAATCTGCTGGCCGACCTATTGACGGTGCTGCTGACCCCCAAACTGCGCACGGCCCGCCGTGTGACCATGATCCAGCGCAACCGCCGGGGCATTACCCCGTGGTGGCGGCGCTCCCGAGGTGATGCATGACGACCCCTGGCACTTGGCGCTGGCTGGCTGAACCCCAGGCCCGCAAAGGTTTGGTGATTACCCTGCTGGTGGTGGCCGTGGCCCTGGTCGGCCCCCTGTTGGCACCGCACGGCCCGACGGACATGGTCGGCCCGGTGTACGGTGCGCCGGCCGGTGGGGCCTGGCTGGGCTACGACTTTCTTGGTCACGATGTGCTGTCGCGCTTGCTCAGTGGCGGCCTGTCGGTGTTGTGGATGTCAGTGGCCGCGGCGGTCATCGCCCTGGCCATCGGTACCACCCTGGGCTTGCTCGCGGGCCTGTCGCGGCGGCGCCTGGATCAGTTGATTACCTGGTCGGCAGACGTCTGCCTGGCGTTTCCCGACCTGATCCTGGTGCTGTTGATCGTGTCGATGCTCGGGCGTGCGCCCTGGCTGATTGTGCTCACGGTGTCGATCGCGTTCATCCCTGGGGTGATCCGCCTGGCGCGGGCCAGCGCGGTGGCCGTGGCGGGGCAGGAGTTTGTCGAGGCGGCGCAGATGATGGGCTATTCCCGACGGCGCATTCTGTTCCAGGAGATCCTGCCGAACATCCTCACGCCGTTGTTGGTGCATTTGGGCAACATGCTGACCTGGGGTGTAGGCATGCTCTCGGGCCTAAGCTTCCTCGGCTATGGCGTGGCCCCGCCGACGGCGGACTGGGGCCTGATGATCAACGAAAACCAGGCCGGGTTGCTGGTCCAGCCCTGGGCCGTGCTCGCGCCGGCGCTGCTGATCGGCGTATTTGCCTACGGCACCAATATCCTCGCCGAAGGCATCGGCCGCAGCAGTGCGCGGATGGGAGAAAAACAGCCATGAACGCCATTACCGAAATCGACACCCGGGTGTTGCAGGTCCAGGACTTGCGGGTGGAACTGCCGGGCCAGGTGGATGTGGTGTCCGGGGTGTCCTTCACCCTGCAGGCCGGTGAAATTCTGGGCCTGGTGGGGGAGTCCGGCTCGGGCAAGACCACCCTGGCCACGGCCTTGCTGGCCCATGCCCGGCGCGGCGCACGCATCGTTGGCGGGCAGGTGCAGGTGGCCGGCCAGGCCTTGTTGGAGCTGCACGGCGAAGCCTTGCGCCAGGCCCGTGGCAGCCTGATCGGCTACGTTGCCCAGGACCCTGCCACCGCGCTGAACCCGGCGTTGCGCATTGGCACGTTGTTGGCCGAAACCCTGGCCGCCCATCAACGCCCTCTCGATCGCGCCACACAACAGCAGCGCATTGCCCAGACCCTGGTCGACGTGGGCTTGCCCGGCGACCATGAGTTCCTGCGGCGCTTTCCCCATCAATTGTCCGGTGGTCAGCAACAGCGGGTGATGCTGGCGCTGGCCTTCGTCCTGCGCCCGCGCCTGATTGTGCTGGATGAGCCGACCACGGCCCTGGACGTCAGCACCCAGGCGCACATCCTCGCCACGTTGCGCCGGCTGTGCAAAAGCCAGGGCGTGGCGGCGGTGTATGTGTCCCATGACCTGGCGGTGATCAAGGATCTGGTGGACCGGGTGATGGTCATGTATGCCGGGCGTATCGTCGAATCCGCCAGCCGCGCCGCACTGTTCAGCCTGCCGTCCCATCCGTATACCCGAGGCTTGTTGGCGGCGATCCCCGATGTGGCCGGGCGCCGCGAATTACAGGCCATCGCCGGCCACGCCCCAGCGCCTGGGCAACGCCCCCAGGGCTGTGGTTTCGGCCCGCGCTGCGCGCGTTTTGGCCCACGTTGCGCGCTGGCCGAGCCTGCGTTGCAGGCGTTTGCGCAGGGCCACACGGTGGCCTGTTTCGACCCCCATGACCAACCGCCGCAGGTCATTGTCCTGACACCGATTGCCGACAGTCATGGGCAAACCGCTGCGCCGTTGCTGGAGGTATCCGGCCTGAACGTCGCCTATGACCGCCAGGTGTTGTTCGAGGTGTCGTTGCAACTGCGCCCGGGCGAATGCCTGGCGCTGGTGGGTGAGTCGGGCTCCGGCAAGACCAGCCTGGCCCGGGCCGTCGCCGGTCTTGGCGAGAACGCCGAGGGCGAGCTGCATTATGCCGGGCGCCCCTTGCCCCTCCAGGCGAGGCAACGGGACGCGGGGCTGCGCCACCAGATCCAATACATCTTCCAGAACCCGTACCGCGCCTTGAATCCCCGGCAAACCGTGTACCAGACCCTCAGCGCACCGCTGCAGCACTTTTTCGCGATCAACGGCCAAGCTGCCCGCGAACGAGTGCATGGCGTACTCAAGCGTGTCTCGCTGGCAGCCTCGGTGGCCGACCTGTATCCCCACAGCCTGTCGGGCGGCGAACGCCAGCGCGTGGCCATTGCCCGGGCCCTGCTGTGTGAGCCGACCCTGCTGATCTGCGATGAAATCACCTCGGCGCTGGATGTCTCGGTACAAGCCTCGATCCTCGACCTGCTGCGCCAACTACAGCGTGACGGCTTGACGTTGCTGTTCGTGACCCACGACCTGGGCGTGGTACGGGCGATTGCCGACCGGGTGCTGGTGCTGAAAGCGGGGCGGGTAGTGGAGCAGGGCGCGGTGGACCAGGTGCTGGACCAGCCCCAGGCGGCGTATACCCGCACGTTGCTTGAGCATTCGCCGACATTGGGCTGATGGGCACCGCTGCGCGGTGATCGCCGGCAAGCCGGCTCCTACAATGGAAATGCATACTCCTGTAGGAGCCGGCTTGCCGGCGATCGCGTCGGTACATTCAAATCCATATCGCGTCCCACAACGGATAATCATGCACCCGCGTTACCAACCCGGCCCTCAACGGGTTGGCGACGATGTAGCGGGCGACTGTCGCAAGGTCCTCCTCACGGCGAATCGCTCGATCATGGAAACCCTTCTGCCAGAACCGACCTGACCGGCCCATACGCGCGTTCACCGCGCGAGCGCTGCGGGATTTGGTGGCAAGCATCAGCGCAGGGAGAGTGCTTTGCTTGAGTTCGATCAGCCAATGAAAATGATCAGGCATCACCACCCAGGCCAGGGAGTCGGCGAGGCCTTCGATCTGTGCGTGGCGAAATTCATGCACAACCAATCGGCCAACACACCAGTCGGCAAAGACCGGTGCGCGATGTTGAGTGACGGCGGTAAGTAGGTAGATCTGACCAGATTGAGAATAGCGGCCATTGCGCAGATTTTTAGCGTGAGGAAGTGTGGACAATCCTTTGTCCTCCTGTTGGAAATACAGAAGGGAAAGGCTAGTGCGGGGAATGCAAGAGTGAGGTGTGGCATTGACGCAGGATGTGTCCGTGAGGGCGCAATCGCCGGCAAGCCGGCTCCTACAATGCATATGCGGCTTGCCGCCGCCGTACCTCTTCACGCACCGCCGGAATGATCCAGCGTCCGTAATCCACTGTGTCGTACAACGGGTCGTATCCCCGGTTGAGAAAGGTCGTCACTCCCAGGTCCACATAGTCGAGCAACGCCTGGGCCACGGTTTCCGGGGTGCCGACCAGGGCGGTGGTGTCGCCGTAGGCACCGACAGCGGTGGCGGTGGGCATCCATAGGGCGCGGTCGTGGCGGTCGCCCTGGGCGGCGGCGGCCAGCAGGCGTTCGGAGCCGGTGCCCTTGATCCGTTTCTGCCACGGGCTGCCTGCGGCAAACTGCGGGTTGGCCTTGATCTGCGCGAGGATCTGCTCGGCCCGTTGCCATGCCAGTTCCTCGGTCGCGCCCAGGATCAGGCGCACCGACAAACTCACCCGTGGCGCCTGCACCCCCGCCGCGCTGGCGGCGGCCTTGAGCTTGCCGATCTGTTCGGCGACGCCGCTCAACGGTTCGCCCCACAGCGCGTAGAGGTCCGCATGCTTGACCGCAATCTGATAGGCAATGTCCGACGAGCCGCCAAACGAGATTGGGATATGGGGCTGCTGCAAGGGCTTGACCGGCGAGAACGCGCCCTTGATGTTGAAGTACTCGCCCTCGAAGTCGAACGGCTCTTCGGCGGTCCAGGTGCGCCGCACAATCTCCAAGTACTCATCGGTGCGTTTGTAGCGCGCGGTCTTGTCCAGCAGGAAGTCACCTTCCTGGGGTTCGGCGGTGATCCCGGTAATCGCGTGCAGGCGGATTCGCCCGCCACCGGTGGTGTGATCCAGGGTGGCGAATGAGCGGGCGGCGACCGTCGGCGGGGTCAGGCCCGGCCGGTGGGCGATCATGAAACCCAGGCGCTCGGTGTGGGCCGCCGCATACGCGGCGATCTGCAAGCTGTCGGCGCTGCCGGGGCCGCTGGCGATCAGCACGCGGTCAAAGCCCGCATGCTCATGGGCGCGCGCATGGTGGCGGATAAAATCGAGGTCAAAGTCGGGGCTGCGAACGCCACGGGTCTCGGACCACTGGCGAGGGAAAATCATGCCGACAAATTCAATGGACATGGGGTGCTCCGGTCAGAACTGATAGTCGACCTGGGCCAGCAGCGTGCGGCCAGGCATGGGTTGCAAAAAGGTATTGGTGGAACCGGCCAGGCCGCTGACGAAGTTCAGCTCGTTGGTCAGGTTCAGCACGCGCAAGGTGGTGCTCCACTGCGGCTGGCGGTAGTACACGGCAAGGTCGAGGTTGTATTCGTTGGGGATCTTCACGGTCTTGCTCAGGTTCAAGTACCAACTGCTGGTCCACCAGCCGGACAGTTCGGCACCCAAGCCCGAGTCGAAGCGATAATCCACATAGCCACTGGCGGTGTATTCGGGGATCTGCACCGCATCAAAGCGCCCGGACGCGCGCTGGTTGAGGCTGTTGTTATCGCCAAACACGGTGCCGTTGTCGGGGATGAACCCGGCGGAGGCAAAGCCGGCCTGGGAGGTGAATTCGTTGTAGGCATTGAGCTTGGACAGGTTCAGGCCGCTGCGCAGATGCTCGTCGGGCTGGTAGCGCACGGTGGCCTCGACGCCTTTGATGATCAGCCTGGCAATGTTGTTATTGCTGTCGGGCGCCTGGTCCCGGGCCTGCTTGAAGGCGGCCAGGGTCATGAACAGCTCGTTGGGCACGGCCTCGACCTTGACCCCCACTTCGTGCAACACGCTCAGGCTCTGGAACGCCAGCGGGTTGAGCTGGTTGGCGCCAGTGCCGCTGCCCCAGCCCAGGCCGTTGGAAAAGAACCCGGTGTTGACGGCCAGCGAACGGTCGAAGGTGTAGTAGAGCGTGGTGTTGTCCGTGGGCTTGACGTAGGGGCTGACCTGGAAGGCAAACAGGCGGTAGTTGTCGCTGTCCTGACGCCGATTGCCACCGGCCAGCACGAACGGGTTCTCGATCTCGGCTTCGATCCAGCTGCGGCTGGCGCCGATATTCAAGCCCAGGTAATCGCCATATTTGAGGTTGTGCTGGCTGAACAGGGTTTTGGTGACCCAGGTGCTTTCGGCGGTGTAGGGCGCTACCGACTCGGCGTACAACCCATGCCCGGCCGGGAACATCGCCGGCAGGCTCAACCAGCCGTAGTAGTTGGAGTATTGCGCGACGCCCGGTTGGCCGATCCACGCCCCATTGCCGCCGCCCGGGTTGGCACCGGTCAGGCCCAGCAGGTCGCCGGGGTTCTTGCCGGACGGGTTTTGGGTCAGGTCATAGGCGTTGATGGTCGAGCCGAAGCTGTTGTTGGCGGCAATCGACTGGTTGGACTCACGGCGGTAAATCAGCCCGCTGTTGCTGTCATCGCGCAGGGTCCAGGGGCCGAGGCGGGTTTCATTGCGTGAGCGAAACTCAAAGCGGTTGTCGAAGATATTGTCTTTGGACTGCACCTGGAACGCGCCCACCGCGTCGGTGGTGTCCCGGGAGCGCTGGTAGAACGTGCTGTTGGCGACGGTGATGGTCGGCGACAGGTCGGCCTCGATGCGCAGTTGCGTGGTAAAGCGCCGGGAGCTGCTTTCGTCCTCCTTGCGTTGCCCGGTTTGCGACGATAACGAGCGTTCGCCATTGCCTGCCAACGTGGGGTCATATACCCAGCCGCGCAGGCTGCCGGGGTTGGCCTGGGTGTTGGGCGAGGCATTCTGGAAGCTGCCATCGACCACGGCGTATTGGCCCTGGGCATTGCGCTGGCGCTGCACCCAGCCCAGGGTCGGGGCATCGGCGGCCCCCGAGGCCAGGACCGGCGACCACAGGGTGTTGCCGTTCTGGATAATCGGCGTGGCGCGGCCGGCGTAATACTTGCCGTGGTCCACAAGGTCCTGGGTTGCGCGGTTCCAGCCGTGGGTGATGTTGTAGTCGTAGTAATCGTCGTAGCTGGCGTTCCAGTCCACCCGCACATTTTCATTGCGCCAGGCCAGGGCACCGTAGAACGCGTCGAAATTGTTGTCGACGTTGTCGTAGAAATCCTCCTGGCGCTGCTTGGTGATACTCAGGCGATAGGCCAGGTTGTCGCTGAGCGGGCCGGTGTTATCGACACTGAACTTGCCGCTGCTGCGTGAGGTGCCATCGGGTATCCACGAGCCCACTTCGCCGCTGAGCCTGGTCTTGAACTGGTTGAAGTCGGGTTTCTTGCTCAGGTAGTTGACGTAGCCGCCACTGCCGGACACCGAGCCATAGGTCACCGACGAAGGCCCGGCAACGATATCGGCGCCTTCATAGGCGTTGAAATTGGCCGGATGGCGCACGCCATAAGCGCGTTGGCCATCCTGGAACACTTCCGAGCCCTGGGCGCGGAACTGCGGGGCAATCCCGGCGTTCTGCCCACCGCCGCGGGTGATGCCGGGGGCATATTTGACCAGGTCGTCGGCGCTGCGGATCGAGTCGTTGGCCAACTGCTCGGCATTGATCTGCACAACTGAGCGTGGCGTGTCGAGCACCTTGGTTTCGGTGCCGCCATAGACCGAGGTCGGTGGGCGGGTGGGCAGGGCGTCGTCCTCGGACGCGCTGGCACTGGCCTGCACGGTTACGGTTTGCAGTTGGGTATCGGCGGCAAAGGCCTGGATTGGCAGGCCTGCCACCAGCAGCAGGGGTAAACGCAAGGCGATAGCGTGCATGGCAAAAATGCCTCATCAAAAAATAAAAGGATGGCCCCCTGTAGGAGCCGGCTTGCCGGCGATGAGGCCCTTGAGGTTTGCTGTGTTTTCAAGGACGCCATCGCCGGCAAGCCGGCTCCTACAGGGGCGTCAGGCGCTGTCTTTGAGCCAGAGTTTTTCAAAGCGCCAGGTGCTGAACAGCGACTCTTCGGCCTGTGCGCCGCCAACGCGGGTGGACACGCCGTCGAGCAGGTCGGCATAGCCCCAGATCAACATGCCACCGCGCTCGTACTGGATCTGCTGCACCTGATGCACCAGTGCCTTGCGTTTTTCCAGATCGGGCTGGGCCATGGCGGCCAGGAACAGTTCGCTGAACTGCGGGTCGTGGAAGTGGGTTTTATTGGACACCGCAAACGGTGCATCGGTGTGAATCGCACTGGCGAGGAACGGCGCGCCGATGCTGCCGCCGGTGCTCAGCGCCCAGTCGTTTTTCTGCGGGCCCTGGAAGGTCGCCAGGTCCACCTGCTTGACCTTGAGGGTCACGCCAATGCGCTTGGCTTGTTCGGCCAGCACCAGGGCCGAACTCAAACCGGTGCCGGGCGTGGTGATCAGCTCCACTTCAAGGTTCTCCTGGCCCGCTGCCTTGAGCAGTTGCGCTGCCCGTTGCGGGTCGTAGGGGCGCGGGTCGAGGCTGTGGTTGAAGGTCGGGTCGCTGGGCGCATACAGGTCATTGGCCACCCGGCCCTGGCCGTTGAGGGCGCGGCGCACCAGTTCTTCGCGGTCGGCCATCAGGCGCAAGGCTTCGCGCACCCTGGGGTCGTTGAACGGCGGCTTGTCCAGGTTCATATCGAACGACAGCCAATTGCCGCTCACCGATTTGATCACCTGCAGGCGCGGGTCCTTGGCCAGGATCGGCAACTGCTCGGTGGGCAGCACGTTGGCCATGTCGATCTGCCCGGCGCGCAGGGCGGCCAGGCGTGACACCTGATCCTTGAAGTCGATGATTTCCAGCTCGTCGGCGTAGGGCTTGCCGTCCTTGTAGTAGTTCTCGAAACGGGTAAACAGCGAGCGCTGGCCGGGGGTGAAACTCTTGAGTTTGTAGGGCCCGGCACCCACCGGGTTGGTGACGGGGTGGTAATCCACCGGCACGATCCCGCCGAAGTTGACCCAGGTTTCCGCCAGCGGCAGGTAGCTGCGCCCGTCGCGAAAGCTCAGGCGCACGGTACGGTTGTCGAGCTTGACCAGGTTGTCGCGGTCCACCCAGTGCAACAGCGCGGCATAGGGCGAAGCCAGCTGCGGGTCGGTGAGGCGGCGGATCGAGAAGATCAGGTCATCGGCGTCGATGGTCTTGCCATTGTGAAACTCCAGGCCCGGGCGCAGGCGCAGGGTCCACGCGCTGGCGTCGGCATTCGGCTCTGCCAGCTCGGCCAGGGCCAGGCGCGGTTGCATCTGCTCGTCCCATTCCCACAGTTTGCTGTACAGCGCAAAGCCGCGCACGATGCCGCTGCCAATGGGCTTGTGGGCATCGAGGTTGCCGCTCTGGTTGCCGTCGAGGATCCCCAGGCGCAGGCGCCCACCGTAACGCGGCTGGTCATTGGCAATGCCGGCTGCCGGTGTGTCGGCGGGACCGCAACCGGCCAGCAGCAGGCCGCCGCCGACGGTGGCGCTGTAGCCGAGAAAGTCCCGGCGGCTGAGCAGTAAGGTCATGGTGTCAGGCTCCTCCATTGGCCGAGTGCAGCGCGCGCACGGGTTCCGGGGCGCGGCTTAGTTCGGCGCGTTCATTGCGAAAGTGCGGCAGGATGTGCTCGCCCAGGCGATAGGCTTCTTCCAGGTGCGGGTAGCCGGCAAGGAAGAACAGGTCGATGCCAATGGCGTTGTACTCACGGATCCGCGCCACCACGTTCTCGTAGCTGCCCACCAGCGCGCAGCCAGGCGGGATGCCGATGTAGCCGAAGCCAGTCCACACATTGGGATGGATAAAAAAGTCCTCGAAGCCCTGGGTTTCGTTTTTCTCGGCAAAGCCTTGCTCGTAGCTCAACTTGCGCGCGGTGCGCAGGCCCGCGTGGGCGGCCACGGCCTTGACCGCGCCACGGGCGATGCCCTCGTCGAAGAAACGCTTGGCTTCGGTGCGCGCCAGTTCCTCGGTTTCGCGGGTGATGACGTCAATCGATAGGCCAAAGCGGATATCCGTGCGCCCCCACCTCAAGGCGCGCTCGCGCAAGTCTGCGATCAATGCCGCGATTTCATCGGGATGCTCGGCGCGCATCAGGTAGAAATCGGCATGCTTGGCGGCAAACTCGCGGGCGGCGATGGACGAGCCGGCGGTGCAGATCAGCGGCAGCTCGGCCTTCTTCAACGGCCCGCGCAGCCCGCCACCATCGGCCTTGTAGAACTTGCCGTCGTAGTGGAAGGTCTCGTTGTGCCAGTAGCCCTTGACCACATCCATGAACTCGGTGGCGCGCTCATAGCGTTCGTCGTGGTCGCTGAAATCGCCGACCTGGCGCTGGATGGCGTCCGAACCGCCGTTGATGATGTTCCACACCAGGCGGTTGCCGGTGGCGCGCTGGTAGGTGGCAGCCTGTTGCACCGCGACCCACGGGGTGTAGTGGTAGGGCTGGAACGCCGTGACAAACTGCAGGGTGCGGGTTTCCCGGGCCAGCAGCGAGCACACGGTCCACGGTTCTTCGCCGGTGGGCGCGTTGACCATCAGCGCGCCGCCAAAGCCATTGATTTCGGCGGCCTTGGCGATTTGCCCGAGGTAGTCGATATAAGTGAAGTGATCGCCGACGCTGAAGCCGGACACCGCGCCGGTACTGGCGCCGCCCCGATGCCAGTCGCCACGGTTGCGCGGGTCGCCGGGCAAAAACTGGGTCTCGCCGTGCAGTGGCAGGCGGGTGAAAAATTCGATGCTCATGAAAACCTCCGGCTTATTGCACGCTGGGATTGCAGATCGGCGTGATCGGTTGGTCGTTGATGACCTTGTGGGCGAAGGGCACGGAGTCCTTCAGCGAGGCATTGACCGTCGGGCTGTGGCCCAGGCCCTTGTACAGGTGGCCCTCGACGATGGAGCCGGCTTTGCACGCGTCCTGCATCAGTGCCACTTGGGTGGACGCCGCCGGGGTCTTGTCCTCGGCGCCGGTGCCGATAAATACCGGCTGTGCGGTTTTCAGGGTGGGGTACGACACTTGCGCCAGCCACGGAGCGAGCTGCTTGCCCTGGTAGTCCTTCTTCGCGTTGGCCGGGGTCAGGCCGATGCCTTCGACGTCGCTGACCAGAGCCGCGAGGCAACTGGTGCGCGCCTGCTCGAACAGCGGCAGGGCCTTGTCGGTATAGAAGTCCCGGGGGTCGATGCTCGGGTCATATTGCTGGGCCGCGAGCAAGGTATAGAAGCCGTAGGCCAGGGACGCGTCGACCTTGTTGGGGTCCTGTTCACCCACGTTTTTCGCGCCGACGGTGTAGATCACCCCGGTGCCGATGCTGCCCTTGACCCCAAGGTCGGGCGCATAGGTGGCGGCATATGCGGCCGAGGCAAACGCGCCGGCGCCGCCCTGGGACTGGCCGACAATCAGCACCTTGTTCGCCAGCCCAGGCACGCCCGCCACCACGGCCTTGGCCGCATCGAGAATGCCGTAGGCGGCCATGCGATTGTTCAGCAACGGATGTCCGCCGGGGACGCCCAGGCCCTGATAATCGGTGGCGACCACGGCAAACCCTTCATCCAGCCAGCGGCTGAGGTACTGCACGTCACGGTACGAACGGCCCTGCCACGACGGCGCGCATACATCAGCGACCCCGACCGTGCCATGCCCCCAACTGGCCACCGGCCAGCCGCCGGCCGGAGCCTTGCCCTTGGGCAGGAACAGGGTGCCGGAGACCACCACCGGGGTTTTGTTATCGATGCCATCGGTGGAGGTATAGAGAATGCGCTGGGCACTGGCGGCATTGGGCAGGCTCAGGGTTTTTTCCAAGGGTTCGCTGCGCAGCAGTTTGCCGGGGGTGGCCGGGATGACTTTTTCCCAGGTGTAGAACGCCGAGACACGGCCATCGCCTTGCAGTGGGTCGGGCTTGGGCGGGTGCACGTCGGCGGCCAGGGCGCTCATGGACAGTGCCAGGATGCTGAGGCCGAAGGCGAAGGAGCGGGGCAGATTCATCGGTAATTTCCCTATCAAGGTTGGGTGCTGACCTGGCCACGCAGGGCAGGCCAGTAGTCGGTGAGTTGCAGGTCGATCAGGGCCTGGCGGGTAAAGCCGGTGGCCAGGGACGGGCTGATGTCGTAGTGGTCGCGGATCAGGTGGTTGGCCAGGGCGTAGGCCGTCAGCGCCTGGTAGTGGGCCTTGAGCTGCGCGTCGCTTTTCGGCGCCCAGCGTTCTTGCCAGGCCACCGGGTCGTCCTGGTCGTCACGGCGCAGCACGCTTTCAGCGGTGCCGGCGCGCGAAGACAATTGGTAATAGGCGTCCTGGTTCTGCGTCTGGGAAATCCACCAGGCAGCCTTGACCCAGGCCGTGGCGAGCAATTGGGTGATATCCGGGTGCTGCTGCACAAAGGCGTCGGTGCCCCACAGGTCGGAGATCAGCCGCCAGTCGTTGCTGCCTTGCTTGGTCGACCAGATGATCTTGCCCACGCCCTTGTCTTCCAGGGCATAGGCCTCGCTCAACAGCACCGCTGCATCGACCTTGCCGGCCGACACCGCCGCCGCGCCGACTTGCGGGTTGAGGTTGGCGATCTTGAAGTCGTCGAGCTTGAGGCCCTTGCTCGCCAGGAAGTTACTGAAGGCAAACTCCCAGGGGCGGCCACGGTGCAGGGCCAGGCGCTTGCCCTTGAGGTCCTCGATGCTGTTGGCGCTGGAGCCGGCGGGCACCACCAGGTAGATGTTATTGCCGCTGCCGCCGGGCACGATCAACTTGCCCGGCACGCCACCGGCTCCGGCGATCACCGAGGGCAGGTCACCGCGCACGGCGAAGTCCAGGGTGTTGTTGCTGAAGCCTTCGTTGATCTGCGGGCCGGCGCCGGCGTGGGGCAGGGCGATCCATTGCAGCTTGACCCCGCGCTCGCGCAGTTGCGTTTCCAGCCAGCCATCCTCGATCACCCGCCCGGCGATCCCACCGAATACCGGCTTGCCGCCCTGGGTGTAGGCGACGATGGCGATTTTTACCGAGGCTGGCGGCTGCGCCAGCGCGAGCGTGCTGACCAGCACAGCGAACAATGCGGCGATCCATTTATTCATCGAAATTCCCCTGCCAATTTGAAGACCTGCCCTGGTAGAAGCCCGGCTTGCCGGCGATGAGGCCGTTGAGCCTTGCAGCGTTTAACCGCACGCCATCGCCGGCAAGCCGGCTCCTCCAGGGGAGGGTGTTGGCAGGGAGAGAGCAGATTGCATGCCAGCGTCGCTCGAATGCCATCAGAGCCCCAACAACCGTGGCCTGTAGCGTTTGGCGCGGGGCGCTGGCGCACGCCCGGTTGTTGATGGATAGACAGGCAACTGCTGGCCGGTTGCTGCTCCAGCAGCAGCCGTGGCGTGCAGTGTTGGTATATGCGAAATGGGAATATATAAATACGAATTAATAATTAAATGGTCTAGAAAACTTCATGCACTATTGAGCACGCGCTTTTATTGCCAGGAATGCACCATGTCGTTGATCACTCATCCCAATGCCCGCGAATTGACCAAGTCGGTGCGTGCCACCGTGCTGGTGTTCAAGGACCCGCGCTCCCAGGAATTGCTGGCGCGGATCGAGCGCCTGGCGCCCAGCGAGGCCAATACCTTGATCATTGGCGAAACGGGCACCGGCAAGGAACTGGTGGCGCGGCACATCCATAACCTGAGCCGGCGCGGCCGCGAACCGTTTGTGGCGGTGAACTGCGGGGCCTTTGCCGAAACCCTGGTGGAGAGCGAGTTGTTCGGCCATGAAAAAGGTGCGTTCACCGGCGCCACCACCCATAAGGCCGGTTGGTTCGAAGCGGCCAACGGCGGCACGTTGTTCCTCGATGAAATTGGCGATTTGCCGTTGAACATGCAGGTCAAGTTACTGCGGGTGTTGCAGGAGCGCGAAGTGGTGCGCCTGGGCTCGCGCACGCCGATCCCGATCAATGTGCGCCTGGTGGCCGCCACCAACGTCAACCTGGCCGACGCGGTGGTCGCCGGGCATTTTCGCGAGGATCTGTTCTACCGCCTGCACGTCGCGACCATCCGCCTGCCGCCACTGCGCGAACGCCCCGGCGACATCCTGCCCCTGGCGGAGTTTTTCCTCGAAGAACATTGCCAGCGCCTGGGCTACAACCGCGCAAGCCTGAGCCCGGAAGCCGAGCGCAAAATGCTCGAGCACAGCTGGCCGGGCAACATTCGCGAACTGGAGAACGCCATCCACCACGCCTTGCTGGTGTGCCGCAACCAACGGGTGCAGCCTGCGGACCTGCACCTGGTGGACATGCGCTCGTCCGGCATCCGCCAGGACGAAGCCAACCACGCCCTGCCGGCCCCCAGCGGCCCGGTGGACCTGGAAGCGGCGCTCAATGCACTGTTCGAGCAGAACATCCCGGACCTTTACGAGCACATTGAAGAAACCGTGTTTCGTGCAGCGTATCGCTACTGCCATGGCAACCAATTGCAGACCGGGCGCTTGCTCAATATCAGCCGCAATATCGTGCGGGCGCGGCTGGAGAAGATAGGGGAGTTGGGCAAGCCGGCGCTGCTTGAGGGGCAGTGATGAGGTTGGGCCGCCTGGCAGCCGAACCTGTGGGAGCGGGCTTGCCCGCGATGGCGGTATTGGTTGACTGACCGCTATCGCTGGTAAACCCGCTCCTGCAAGGGGGATGCAATTTTGCATTCCCCCAACCCTCAGAAATCGGCAATAAACTGCACCCCACCCACCACCGCTCCACGGGTTTGCGTCACCCCACCCGGATATTTCACATACTGCAGGTTAGGCCGCACCATCAGCCATTGGGTGGCCTGCACGCCGTAGTTGACCTCGTAGCTGTATTCGCGCCGCTGTTCAGGCAGATCCCCTATGCCCGTCACACCCGTGCGTGCGTTGAGTGCCTGGGTGTTGTCGGTATAGCGGTCACTGACCTTAAGTTTCGACGCACCGACGCCAAAAGTGTCATGCGGCCGCGCGTCGAAGGGGCCCCGGTAGATCAGGCCGACCTGCACCAGGCTCTTGATCATGCTTTTGTCCGGGTCGTTCATGGCAAGGTTGGCAAACACGTTGAGCCCACGTTTGTTGTTGCCATCGACAGTGGTCAGTTGCTGTTGGCCCGACAACCACCAGCCGGAATTGCTCGAATACATCCGGTAGGGTTTCTGGCTGCTGGCTGCATAGTTGCCGTCAGCGTCCTTGAGCATGTCCTGGGTGTCGGCATTGGCGTAGTAGTAGCCGGCGTGGTATTCCGAACTCAGGCCGCCGATGCGCCCCTTCCAGATGGCTTCGACAGGGAAGCTGGTGCCTTGGGAGCCGCTGATGAACGGCTTGAAGCCATTGCTCGCCTCGGCGTTGCCAGGGTTTTTGTCGTAGGCGCCAACCTGCACCGCGAACACGTCGGTGAACTGGTATTTGGCACGCACCGCCCATTGGCTGATGGGGAAACTGTTCCACACGCCATTCCAGTTGCCTTCCTGGGAACCGCACAGGGTCACGTTCTGGAACTCGCAGGGGAACTGGTCAAAGTCCTCGCCATGGCCGAAGCGCCCCAGTTTCACGGCCAGCTTGCGCGCGAAGAACTTCTGCTCGTACCAGAACTGTGACAGGCGCCAGGCATTGCCGCCGCCGAACACTTCCATGGTCGAGGTCAGGCCGGTGGCGTCGGGGTGATGTACGCGGTCATTGGTAATGTCCTTGCCATGGCGCTCGCCGATGCCGATGCGCAAGGTTGCGTCCTGCCAGCCCCAGAGTTTTTGCAGGTCCATGGTTACGCCGAGGATCAGTTGATCGCTCCAGCGCGCAGTCATATGGGAGTCATAGCCGCCGCCGAGGTTGGAGCCCACTTCGCCGACGTATTTGAGGGTGAAGTCATAGCCCTGTTCGGCGAGCTGCGGGCGCAGGCCGTTCCAGTCGCCGAGCATGGCCGGGGAGGCAGGGTCCAGCAGGCCGGCGCTCAGGGCGCAGGTGGAAACCGTGCTGCATAGCAGGGCCAGGGGGAGGTTGATGCGCATGAGTGCTCCTTGGTTTTATTGTTGTTATCCGGGGTAAAACACAAATTCCAGGTACACACAGACCTCCAGTGTGGGAGAGGGCTGGCTCGCGATGGCGGTGGTTCAGTGATGAATCGGCTGACTGACACACTGCTATTGCGAGCAAGCCCGCTCCCACATTGGATCTTTGGTGTGTGGGGGCGGTGTCGGGGGTTACTGCAAGTTGACGAACAACCCGCCATCCACCAGCAACGAGGCGCCGGTTACGTAGCGCGCCATGTCCGAGGCCAGGAACACGATCGGCCCGGCGACGTCGTCCGGTTCGCCCAGGCGGCCCAGGGGTGTGCGGGAGGTCATGTAGGCGAGTTTTTCTGCGTCAGCCAGGTCTTGCTTGTTGATGTCGGTGGCGATGGTGCCCGGCAGTACCGAGTTGCAGCGAATGCCATACGGCCCCAGGGCGATGGCGCAGGATTGCATCAACGAATGCAGGCCGGCCTTCGTCGGGGTGTAGTGGGTCTGCATGCCGCCACCTACCAGGGCGCTGATGGAACTGACGGCAATGATCGCGCCGCCACGGCCCTGGTTCTTCATCTGGTTGGCCGCCGCCTGCACGGCGAAGTAGGCGCCGTTGAGGTTGGTATTGACTGTCTTGAGGTAGACCTCGCGCGGCATGTCGAGGAACGAATGGAACGGGCAGATCCCGGCGTTGTTGACGAACACATCGACACTGCCGAAGGCCTCGACTGCCCCCGCCACCAGCTTGTCGCCGGTGTCCGGGTCGGCGGCATCACCGCCTACTTCAATGGCCTGGCCACCGAATGCGCGGATCTCCTCGATCAACGACAGCGCGGCCTGGGTGCCTTGCGTGCTGGCGCTATGGCCGATCACCACACGGGCGCCCTGGCGTGCACATTCGCGGGCGGCAGCGCGGCCGATGCCACGGGAGGCGCCGGTGATGATCACGGTTTTGTCTGCTAGCAACATGGGAAATCTCCTGGAAAAAATATAACGCTGTTGTAGGAGCAAGCTCGCCCCGACAAAAAGGCATTGCGGCCTCAGCCGAGGTAATTACCGTAGCCAACCATGGCAATGGCGCCGAGGATCACCGCGATCCCGGCCACCAGCACGCCCTTGTTGGCCGTGCTGGTGCCGTGCCATTCGCGAAAGTAGAGGCCCCAGCAATTGGACACAATGATGATGAAAGACATGTGCAACACCCACGAGCTGGCGTCGTTCTGCAGGCGGCTTTCGCCCATGCCGTAGAAAAAGAATTGCAAGAACCACAAGGTCCCGGCGCACGCCACCAGCAGGTAGTTGCGCAATAGCGGGGCGTTGCGGTCGGTGTAGTTGTGGAACGTGCGGTTGCGCCAGTTCAGCCACAGGCACCAGATGCCGTTGGTGGTCAGCCCACCCCACATGATCACCATGAACGTCACGTTGTTCTGGAACAGGCTGTTGGCGCCATGTTCCACGGCGGCGGCGGCCAGTGGGCGCCCGGCGGAAATACCGTAGCTGAAGCAGGCGCTCAAGACCCCGGAAATCACCGCCACCAGCATGCCCTTGCCCAGGGCGAACTCGCTGACGCTGGCGAACTTTACCGCCTGGGACACTTCCCGTTCCTTGATCAGCCCGGCCTTGCCGCACACCGCGATGCCGATCAGCGACACGGCCACGCCCCACAGCACCCAATGCCCGCCTTGTGAGGCAAGCATCGAGGTCAGGGTGCCCTCTGTCTCGTGGGTGAACAGGTCGCGGTACAAGGCGGGCATCAGGGCGCCGAGGGCCGAGGTCAGGCCCATGATCAGCGACATGCCCAAAGACAGCCCCAGGTAGCGCATGGTCAGGCCGAACGTCAGCCCGCCGATGCCCCACAGCACGCCGAACATATAGGTCCAGAGCAGGGTGCTGGTGTCGGCGTTGCGCAGGATTTCGACCCAGCCGGGCACGGTCAATTGCGCGGCAATCAGCGGCACGATCAGCCACGACACCAGGCCGCCGGTGATCCAGTAGCTTTCCCAGGCCCAGCCACCAACTTTTTTGTAGGGGATGTAGAAACTGCCGGAGGCAAAGCCACCGATCAAATGCAGAATCACACCGAGGAGAATGATTTCCACGTGTTCGAATCCTTTTTATTGTTGTGATGAGGAGCCAATGGCTCAGTCGGGCGTAAGGCTGAACATCGGTTCAAGATCCACGCTGACCGGTGCGTTATCCGCGTGGCTGGGCATGATGTCTTGCATGTATTGCCACCAGCGTTGCATCAGCGCGGTACCGGGCAGGGCGTCCAGGCCGTGCTCATCGGTATGGGTCAATACGGCGAACAGCGCGTTGGTGGACGTGTCGAGGAAGATCCGGTAGTCCAGCACGCCGGCATCGCGCAGGGCCTGGGCCAGTTCCGGCCAGATCTGCTCATGGCGCCGGCGGTACTCGGCAGCCATGCCGGGGTTGAGGTTCATGCGAAAGGCACGGGTCGGCATCAGAGGCCTCCAGGTGGCAGTGTCGGGCTGTAGATACGCACGGCGTTGTGCAGGAAGAATTTTTCCTGCACGGCCTGGGGCTGATCAGCCATGCAGCGTTTGACCAGGCCCAGGGTGGCGGCGAAATCGGCCAGGTGGTCGCTGTTGGGCCAGTCGCTGCCGAAGAAGCAGCGGTCTTCACCAAACGCGTCCCACAGCACGGCCAGGCGGTCGTTGTAGAACGCGGTGTCGACGATCAAGCCGTCGGGCCCGTGCTGGGGGATTTCTGCCAGTTTGGCGAACACATTGGGCCGTTCGGCCAAGCGCAGCAGGTCGGCGTGGTAGGCCGCTTCCTGGCCCGCAGGGACCTGGGCATTGGGCAGGTGATCGACAATGATGCGCAGTTGCGGCAGGGCATCGCTCAGGTGCAGCAGGCCCTTGATCAATCGTGGCTCAGGGTTGGCGCTGTCCAGGCACCGCCCGCAATCGGCGAGCTGGCGCAGGCCGTCGATGAACCCTGGACGGGTTTGGTCCACCAGCAAATCACGCTGCCACAGGTTGCCGTAGCGCAGGCCCAGGAACAGCGGCTCGTAGGCGAGCGCGGCAAGGTCGCCGGCAAATTGTGGGTGCAGCGGGTCGAGATTGCCGACAAAGCCAAGCATCCGAGGGTCACTGCGCAGGGTTTGCAGCAACCAATGGTTGTCGTCGCGCCACGGGCTGGCTTCCACGGCGATTGCGCCGATCACCTGGTGTTCGGCGGCCAATGCCCAGTAATCCTCGGGCAGATGCGCGGCGTACAAACGGTTGCCCGGCTCGGGCCACGGGATGCCCTGGGGGCGGCGTGGGTCGAACAGGTGCAGGTGGCTGTCGATGATCGGGCCGTTGTAGAGGTTGGCAATGCTCATTGCGTAATCCTTGTTGGAAGGGGTGGTTGTTGGGGCCGGCACTCGCGTGTCGGCGCCCGTTGCCCCACCTCAGCTCTGCAGGTACACCACATGGGTATGGGTGTATTCGTACAGGCCGTGCTTGCCATCGGCGCCGCCGATCCCGGATTTGCGCACGCCGGCATGGAAGCCCTGCATCGCCTCGAAGTTCTCGCGGTTGACGTAGGTTTCGCCAAAGGCCAACTCGCGCACCGCATGCATGGCCTTGCCCAGGTCACGGGTGTAGATCGAGGAGGTCAGGCCATAGTCGCAGTCGTTGGCCAGGGCGATGGCTTCGTCGAGGTCGTCGATGATTTGGACGGGCAGCACCGGACCGAAGATTTCTTCGCGCATGATATCCATGTCGGCGCGGCCACCGGCCAATACCGTGGGCTGGAAGTGAAAGCCTGCGCCGAGGTCGGCAATCTGTCCGCCCGTGACCAGGCTTGCGCCCTGGGCGAGGGCGGTGCGCACCTTGCGGTTGACGTTGTCCAGGCCCTGGCGGTTGATCAGCGGGCCCATCTCCACATCGGCCTGGGCCAGTGGGTCGCCGTAGCGGGTGGCGGCCATCGCCGCGCTGATGCGCTCGATAAACTGGTCGGCGACGCTGCGCTGCACGTACACCCGTTCGGCGCAGTTGCACACCTGGCCGCTGTTGATGATCCGCGAATCACGGATGGCCTTGACCGCCAGTTCCAGGTCGGCATCGGCCAGGACAATCGCCGGCGCCTTGCCACCCAGCTCCAGGTTGAGCTTGGTGATGTTGGGTGCTGCGGCGGTCATGATCCGCGAGCCGGTGGCGACGCTGCCGGTAAAGCTGATCATGTCCACGCCCTTGTGGGCGGTGAGGGCGCCGCCGACCTGGCCGTCGCCACACACCACGTTGAACACCCCCGCCGGCAGGTCCGTCTCGGCCACCAGCCGGGCGAATTCAAAGCAGTTGTTCGGCGTTTCTTCGCTGGGCTTGATCACGATGGTATTGCCGGTCAACAGCGCCGGGGCCATCTTGCGGGCGATGAGGAAGAACGGGAAGTTCCATGGCAGGATCCCCGCTACCACGCCCAGGGGCTTGCGGAACAGGAAGATGTTTTCGTTGGGCCGGTCGCTGGTGATGATCTCGCCTTCGATGCGGCGCGCCCATTCGGCCATGTAGTCGAGGTAGTCGGCGGTGAAGTTGACTTCAACCTCAGCCAGGCTGCTGATCTTGCCCTGTTCCAGAGTGATGGTGCGGGCCAGGTGGGCGACGTTTTCCCGCAGCTTGGCGGCGATGCGCCGCAAGTGCCCGGCACGTTCGACGGCCGGTTTGCGCGCCCAGTCCTGTTGCGCGGCGCGGGCGGCGGCCAGGGCCTGGTCGACATCCTCGGCAGTGGCGGCCGGCACTTTGGACAGCAGCGCGCCGGTGGCGGGGTTGAGCACGTCGATGTGGGCGCTGCTTGGGGTAAAGCGGCCGTTGATGAAGTTCTGGTAGACCGGAACGGATGACATGGCAGGCTCCTCAGTATGTGCGCGACGGCGCTTTCGCGTCGGCGGCAGGGCGGTAGCGGGCAAGGGTGCTCAGGGCGCTCTGGCGCAGCAGGCTGATATCGATCGCCACCGCAATGAAGCGACAGCCCCACGCCTGGTAGCGGCGCGCGTCTTCTTCATTGGGCGCGAGGATGCCGCAGGCCTTGCCCGCCGCCAGGGTGGCGTTAACCGCGTGCTGGATGCGTTCCTGCACTTGGGGGTGGCCAGGGTTGCCCGCATGGCCGAGGCCGATGGACAGGTCGGCGGGGCCGATAAAGACCGCATCCACCCCTTCGACTGCGGCAATCGCCTCGACGTTTTCCACGCCCAGGCGCGACTCCACCTGCACGATCAGGCACAGCTCCTGGTGGGCGGTGGTGAGGTAGTTCTCGACGCCATCCCAGCGCGTGGCGCGGGTCAGGCCGCCGCCCACGCCACGTATACCGTGGGGCGGATAACGCATGGCGCGCACCAGGGCCTGGGCCTGCTCGGCGGTTTCGACCATGGGGATCATCAGGGTCTGCGCGCCGATATCCAGCAGTTGCTTGATCAGGTTGGCATCGCCGCTGACCGCACGCACCACGGGCGCGGTGTTGTAGGGCGCCACCGCCTGCAATTGGCTGAGCACACTGGGCACGGTATTGGGCGCGTGCTCGCCGTCGATCAGCATCCAGTCGTACCCGGTACTGGCGACGATTTCCGCGCCGTAGCCGCTGGCGAAACCGGCCCAGATCCCGTATTGGCTGGCGTCCTGGCGCAGGCCGGCCTTGAACGCGTTATGAGGCATGTGCATGGCGAGGCTCCTTAGCGGTTATATGGACGATGCAGTTGGCAATCAGGGTTCAGGTCTACGCCGAAGCCTGGCTTGTCGAGCACCGACAAACGCATGCGGCCATTGACCGGGACCGGTTCGCCGAGCAGTTGCGGGTGGAACATCGGCACCACTTCGTCGGCCTTGGGCGCCATCATCAAAAATTCGGCAAACGGGCTGTTCTGGCGGGTGGCGACGAAGTGGTAGCTGTAGACCGAGGAACCGTGCGGCACCACCATGGCGTTGTGCGCATCGGCCAGGGCGGAGATTTTCACCAATTCGGTCAGGCCGCCGCACCAGCCCACATCCGGCTGGATAATGTCGCAGCAGCCCATTTCCAGGAGCATGCGAAAGCCCCAGCGGGTCGCTTCGTGTTCGCCGGTGGTGACCAGCATGCCCTTGGGCACGTTATTGCGCAGGGCCGCGTAGCCCCAGTAATCGTCGGGGGACAGGGCCTCTTCAATCCATTTCAGGCCGTATTCGTGGGCGCCAATCGCCAGTTTGGTGGCGTAGTTCAGGTCCAGGCTCATCCAGCAGTCGAGCATCAGCCAGAAGTCCGGGCCGACCCGTTCACGCATGCTCGCCAGCTCTTCGAGGTTCTTGCGCAGGCCTTCCTCACCTTCGGCCGGGCCGTGGTGCAGGGGCATCTTGCCGCCGATAAAACCCATCTTCTGCGCCAGGTCCGGGCGCGCGCCGGTGGCGTAGAACTGCAATTCATCGCGCACGGCGCCGCCTAGCAATTGATGCACCGGTTCCTGGCGGATCTTGCCGAGCAGGTCCCACAGCGCCAGGTCGACCCCGGAGATGGTGTTGATCACCAGGCCCTTGCGCCCGTAGTACAGGGTGGACTGGTACATCTGGTCCCAGATTTTCTCGATATCGGTCACCCGCGCGCCCTCAAGGAAGCGCGCCAGGTGTTTCTCGACGATATAGGCCGCAGGCTCGCCGCCGGTGGTCACGGCAAACCCGACAGTGCCGTCGCTGGCTTCTACTTCCACGACCAACGTGCCGAGCACGTTGATGCCGAAACTGCGGCGGCTCTGGCGGTACTCGGGGTATTTGCTCATGGGTGTGGCGATGTGGTCGTCGATCCAGTGGCCGTCGGCCTGGTCGTGGTAATCCGCGCCGCCGCCACGCAAGACAAAGGCGCGCACGTGTTTGATGGTGATGTTGCCCATGGTGTGACTCCTGGAGTTAAACAGTGGCCGGCGTGTTCGACGCTGTGTGGCCGGGGGAGTGGATACCCAGCACCAGCAATGCAGCCAGTACCGTGGTGGCAGACAGTAGGTACAGGCCGGCTGCCGGGGAGTGGAAGGCGGTTTCCGCCCAGTTTTTCAGGACCGGCGCGATAAACCCGCCCAGTGCGCCAAAGGAGTTGATCAGGGCAATGCCCGCCGCCGCCGCGCTACCGGCCAGGTAGCTGGAGGGGAAGGTCCAGAACACCGGCTGCACCGCGATGAATCCGCTGGCGGCAAAGCACAGGGCGAGCATGCCCAGCAACGGGTTGGCGAAGGTGACCGAGCAGGCGATGCCGGCGGCGGCCATCACCAGGGTCAGGGACGCGGTACGCCGGCGCTCGCCGCTGCGGTCCGAATAACCGGGGATCCACCACGCGGCGAACAGCGCGCAGACCCAGGGAATCGCCGAGACCAACCCGACCATCAGGCCGACCTTGGTGCCGAGCAGGCCACTGACCTGGGTTGGCAGGTAAAACACCACGCCGTAGACACTGGCCTGGATCAGCAGGTAGATCAGGCACAGGTACAGCACCGACGGCTGGCACAGCACGCCGAGCAGGCTGCGGCCATGGGAGCCTTTGTGCTGGTCTTCTGCATCCAGCAGGTCCTGGATCTGGCGGCGCTCTTCAAGGCTCAGCCACTTGGCGTCGGCGGGGCGATTGTCCAGGTACCAATAGGCCCAGATGCCCACCGCCGAAGCCATCAGGCCTTCCACGGCGAACAGCCACTGCCAGCCGTGCAGGCCGACGAAACCGTCCATTTCCAGGAGCAGGCCAGACAGCGGGCTGCCAAAAATAAAGGCCAGCGGCGCGCCAAAATAGAAGAAGCCCATGGCCTTGCCACGCGCGGCCTGGGGAAACCAATAGGTGAGGTAGAGGATCACGCCGGGGAAAAAACCGGCTTCGGCCACGCCCAGCAGGAAGCGCAGGATGTAGAAGCTGGTTTCGTTATGGGCAAACACCATGGCCGCCGAGACCAGGCCCCAACTGACCATGATCCGGCACATCCACAGGCGGGCGCCGACGCGATGCAGGATCAGGTTGCTCGGTACTTCGAGCAACGCGTAGCCAACAAAAAACACCCCGGCGCCAAAGGCGAAGGCTGCGTCGCTCAGACCGGTGTCGGCCTGGAAGGCTTGTTTGGCGAACCCGACGTTGGCGCGGTCGAGGAAGGCCATGATGTACATCAGCAGCAAGAAGGGCAGGAGCCGCCAGGAAATCTTGGCGAGCAGGGACGCGGGCAGGGTGGTCATCTGGAAATCCTTTTGTAAGGCTTTGTTCTTATGGGCCGGACTGTACGGCGGCCGAGCAATGCGCTACAAATCGAATCTCGCTTACAAGCGATAACCTCAGGGTATCGATAACAAGGAAAAAAATGAGTAGTCCGCTGATTTCCCGCAGCCTGTTCAACCGCCTGCGCTACAAGCATCTGCATATGCTGGTGGCCTTGAGCTCCAGCCAGAACCTGCACCGTGCCTCCCAGGCCCTGAACATGTCGCAGCCGGCTGCCACCCGCATGCTGCGCGAGATCGAGGACATGTTTGCCTGTGACCTGTTCGAGCGCCTGCCCCGTGGCATGCGCCCGACGGCGCTGGGCAAGGAGTTGATCCGTTTTGCCGAATCGGCCCTCAGCGGCCTCGACCGCTGTGCCGAAGACCTGATGGCGCGCCAGCAGGGCGGTTATGGCTACCTGGCAATCGGCACCATCATGGGCGCCGCGCCGGACCTGGTGATGGACTCGATTGCGCAGATCAAATCCCTCAACCCGCAACTGCGCATCCGCATCATGGGCGACACCAGCGACCAGGTGATCCAGTTACTGGAACAGGGGCGCATCGACCTGGCCATCGCCCGGCGCAACGCCGCCACCGACAGCGAACACTACAGCTTCGAGCCGCTGGGCAACGAGCGCTTGCTGGTGGTGGTGCACGCCGGGCACCCGCTGGCGCAGCGCGCGAGCCTGCCGTTGGCCGAGTTGGTCAGCGACTGGCCGTGGATCCTGCAACCGGAAAGCAGCCCGGCACGCATCGGTTTTGACGAAGCGTTGCAGCACCTGGCCCTGCCGCTGCCGGCGGACATCATTGAATGCAGCTCGGTGTATTCCATGCAGCAACTGATCCAACTGACCGACGCGATCATGGTGCTTTCCGAAAGCGCACTGCGCGATTACCTGAAGATGGGCCTGGTGGTGCAGTTACCGGTGGAGCTGGAGGTGACGCTTGCGCCATTTGGCATCTTGCTGCGCAAGGGTGAACCGGTGAGCCGTGAGTTGGGGTTGTTTATAGATTTGCTGCGTTACAAGGCCAGGGCGCTTGATTAACCGCCTCCGCCCGTCTATCCGGGAAAAAGAACATGGTATGCGCCAGGGATATTAAATAGAATGAATCTCATTTGAGACTCACTCGCGCCGCCCAGGGTTCGCTTGCCATGAATGATGCTGTATCGCCAACGATCACCGCCGAACCCAGCCTGAGCACCTTGTACCGCGACCACCGCAGCTGGCTGGAAAGCTGGCTGCGCCGGCGCCTGGGCAATGCCTGGGATGCTGCCGACCTGAGTCAGGATACGTTCCTGAGGGTACTGGCCAGCGCCCAGCCGGTGGCGCAATTGCAGGAACCACGGGCCTATCTGGTGACAGTGGGCAAGCGCCTCCTGGTCAATTTTCATCAGCGCCGCAGCCTGGAGCAGGCGTACTTGAATGCCCTGGCACGCTTGCCCGAAGACTGCGCTCCCTCGCCGGAGCAGCGTTGGTTGCTGCTGGAAACCCTGCACGCCCTGGACGAACTGCTCGACGGCCTGGCGGCCCCGGTGCGCCGGGCGTTCCTCTGGAGCCAGCTCGAAGGCCTGGGCTATCGGGAGATTGCCGAGCGTCTCAAGGTTTCGGAACGTACGGTCAAGCGTTATATGGCCCAGGCCTACGAACATTGCCTACTGGTGGAACTGTGAGCCGCACCGCACCGGATGTAGCGCGGGCAGCCGCGCAGTGGTTGGCGTTGCTGGAATCCGGCACGGCCGGCGAGCGTGACCATGACGGTTTGCAGCAATGGCGCGACAGTCACCCCCAGCACGAACAAGCCTGGCAAAAGGCGCAGTTGCTGCGCCAGCGGTTTGCCGAGTTGCCATCCTCCCTGGCCATGGCCAGCCTCGACCGCCCGCAACCTGGCCGGCGCGCGGTGCTCAAGCGCGCCCTGGGCGTCGCGGCACTGGTGCCGGCGGCCTGGTTGCTCAGTCGCCAGTTGCCCATCGACGTGTGGCGTGCCGACCTGCATACCGCCACCGGCGAGCGCAAACGCGTGCCGTTGGCCGATGGCAGCGCCCTGCAACTGAACACCGCCAGCGCGGTGGATGTGGACCTTCCTCGGCGACGCCTGACCCTGGTCGATGGCGAGATGGCGCTGAATGTGCCTGGCCCGTCGGCGCTGACCGTACACACCCGCTATGGCCAGGTCATCGCCAGCCAGGCCGAGGTTTGCGTGCGCCAACTGGCGGACGCGTGCCTGGTGTCGGTGCTCAAGGGCCAGGTGCAAGTGCAAGATGGATCGGGGCGTAGTACCTGGCTGCACAGCGCGCAACAAATACGCTTACAACCGTCGGGGTTGGGCGCGCCGCTGCCGTTCGACGTGCTGCAACTGGGCTGGCGCGATGGGGTGCTGACCGCGCAGAACCAAGGGCTGGGCGATTTCCTGCGCGAGTTGGATCGCTATCGCCCGGGCGTGCTGCGTTGGGACCCGCGCCTGGAAACCCTGCGCGTGACCGGCAGTTTCCGCCTGGACGACACCGACCGCATCCTCAGCCTGCTGGCCACCACCCACGGGCTACACGTGCAGTTTCGCACCCGTTATTGGGTCACGCTGGCATCGCGCAAAACCCCGGTTTGACCACCCCCCAATGTGGGAGCGGGCTTGCCCGCGATCGCGGTGCATCAGTCACCCCATGTATCGACTGACACTCAGCCATCGCGGGCAAGCCCGCTCCCACAGGGTAAGACCGTGTCCCTTTTTTTCGTCTCGCCTGTCATCCAAGGCAAGTGAACGAAAACAGAGAGCCTTTTAATGCCCGTCGTCCCGCCATCGTTGTTGCGCCTGAGTCTGGTGCTGAGCCTGAGTGCCAGCCCGTTGTTCATTCCTGTGAGCTGGGCCGAGGACGCGGCCCGGCGCAGTTACCAAGTGCCCGGCGGTAGCCTGGGCAGTGCCTTGACCCGCTTTGCCGGGTTGGCCGGGGTCAATCTGTCGGTGGACCCGGCCCTGGTCAGTGGCCGCCAAAGCGCCGGGATCTCTGGTGAGTTTGCCGTCGAGGAAGGTTTCGCCCGGCTGCTGCAAGGCTCGGGCCTGCAATTGCAGGCAGTGGGCGAGCGTGCCTACACCCTGATCCCCGCCCCCCAGGGCGATGCCTATCAGTTGCCAGCCACCTCGATTCTTGGGGTGGCGAACACACCCGTCGCCCAAACCTACGCCGGTGACCAGGTCACGCGCAAAGGTGCGCAGGGCATGCTCGGCGACGGCGATTTTATGGATACGCCGTTCAACCTCACCTCCTATACCGCCAAGGCCGTGAAAAACCTGCAGGCGCGCACCCTCGGCGAGATGGTTGCCAGTGACCCTTCGGTGCGCATCACCAACCCGGCGGGTGGGCGTTTCGAGCAGTTCTCGGTGCGCGGTTTCAGCTTGTTCAACAGTGATGTGTCCTACGGCGGCCTGTACGGCGTGCTGCCGACCTACGCCATCGACATGGAAATGGTCGAACGCGTCGATATCCTCAAGGGCCCCGGTGCCTTGCTCGGTGGCATTGCGCCCCGGGGCAGTATCGGCGGCGGGATCAATATCGAGCCCAAGCGCGCCGCCGACACACCGCTCACCGAGTTCACCGGCAGTTATGCCTCGGCGGGGCAGTTCGGTGGCGCGGTGGATATCGGCCGGCGGTTTGGCGATGAGCAGCAGTTTGGCGTGCGCTTCAATGGCGTGAAGCAAGCCGGCGATACCGAGTGGGACCATCAGGAGGTCGACCGCGAAATGACGGTGATCGGCCTCGACTATCGCAAGGAGCGGGTGCGCCTGTCCCTCGACCTCGGGCGCCAGGAACGCACCGCCGACGCACCCCAGGAACGCGTGGAGATCGCCAAGGGTAGCGTGATGCCCAAGGCCCGCGATATCCGCGACAACTTCGCCCAGTCCTGGACTTATTCCCATACCAAGGACACTTTTGGCGCGGTGCGTGGCGAGTTCGATGTCAGCGATTCACTGATGGTCTACGCCGCTGCCGGCGCACGCAAAGGCAACTACGACTTCCTGCGCCATGGCGTGCAGGCGACCCAGAGCAACGGCGACTTCACCGTAGTGCCGCGCAGTTTCCGCCGCGACGAAGACGTCAAGACCGTCACTGTCGGTGCGCGCAGTTGGTTCGACACCGGCCCGGTGGGGCACACCCTCAATGTCAGCCTCAATCAGTTCAATATGGATTTCGACAATGCCGGCGAGCGCTACACCCCCGGCAAGAGCAATCTCTACCACCCGGTGGTCTTGCCCCACCCAGGCCAGGCTGTGCGTTGGGACACCAGCACCCACACCGAAAACCGCTTCACCAGCCTGGCCCTGGCCGACACCCTGGCGTTGTTCGATGAGCGCGTGCTGCTGACCCTCGGCGCGCGCCTGCAAAAGGTCCAGGTCACCTCCTGGAGCAATGGCATCAAGGATCAGCCGGAGTACGACGAACAGGCGACCTCGCCGGCCCTGGGCCTGGTGGTGAAAGTCACCGACCAGTTGTCCCTGTACACCAACTACATGGAGGGCTTGAGCCAGGGCGAGACCGCGCCTTCGAGTGGGGTGCGCAATGAAAACGCGATCTTCCCGCCGACCAAGAGCAAGCAGGTGGAAGTCGGCGCCAAGTACGACATGGGCAGCTTTGGCCTGACCGCCAGCGTGTTCCAGATCAAGCAGCCGGCCTATGGCATCGACAGCCAGGGCTTCTTCAAACCCAACGGCGAGTTGCGCAACCAGGGTGTGGAATTGAACGTGTTTGGCGAGCCCCTGGCGGGCGTGCGCCTGCTCGGCGGGGTGATGCTGCTCGACAGCGAACAGACCAAGACCGCCCAGGGCCTGACTGACGGCAAGCGCGGCACCGGTTCGCCGATTGCCAACGTCAACCTGGGGGCCGAATGGGACATCCCGCGCCTGCAAGGCCTGACCCTGACCGCCCGGGCGATCCACACCGGCGCGCAGTACCTGGATGCAGCCAACCAGCAGAAAATCGACAACTGGGAACGCTATGACCTGGGGGCGCGCTATACCTTCAAGGTCAAGGAAAACCCGGTGACCCTGCGCGCTACCGTGGAGAACGTGCTGGACACCACCTATTGGGCCTCGGCTGCAACCTCCAGCGACAGCGCGCCTGGCCTGACCCTGTCTACGCCGCGCACATGGCTGGTGTCGGCAACAGTAGGTTTTTGACCAAACCCATGTAGGAGCCGGCTTGCCGGCGATGGCGTCCTTGAACTCAGCACATGATTCACGGGCCCCATCGCCGGCAAGCCGGCTCCTACAGGGCTTTGCATATGCAAATATGGAATAAATAAATAGTTATTTATTCCTTTTGTTGTTGGTGCGAATGGCGCATTTTGAGGGCCTGCGCATTCGTGCGGATTGACCCAACCGTAAAAGGAAAACCGACATGACCATCAAAGCGATCAACGTGCGCAACCAGTTCAAGGGCGTGATCAAGGAAATTCTGCTGGGCGAGGTGGTGTCCGAAATCGACGTGCAGACCGCGTCCGGGATTGTCACTTCGGTGATCACCACCCGTTCGGTGCGCGACCTAGAATTGAAGGTGGGCAGCGAAGTGATTGCCTTCGTCAAATCCACCGAAGTGTCCATCGCCAAGCTCTGAACCCAAACCTGCGCATACCTTTATAGGCGCCGGCAAGCCTGCGCCTACACGGGTGTTCAGCGGTTTTTCAGGCTGCGTTCCAGGCGTGAAATACCTTCTTCGAGCAACGCCCGCGGGCAGCCGAAGTTCAAGCGCACGAACTGCTGGCTGTCATCGCCAAATTCCACGCCTGCACTCAAGCCTACCTTGGCCTGCTCCAGGAAAAACCGCTGCGGGTCTTCCAGGCCCAGGGCGCTGCAATCGAGCCAGGCCAGGTAAGTGCCTTGCGGGGCATGCATGGTCACCCCCGGCAGGCGTTTTTGCACTGCATCCAGCAGGTAGTCGCGGTTGCCTTGCAAGTACGTCAGCAACGCCTTCAACCATTCACCGCATTGGCTGTACGCCGCCCAGGTGGCTTCCAGACCCAGGGGGCTGACACTGTCGACCATGCCGCAGCGCGCCTTGTTGAAGCGCTCGCGGATGACTGGATCCTGGACAATCGCAAAGCAGGTCTTCAGGCCGGCGACGTTGTAGGCCTTGCTGGCCGACATCAGGGTAATGGTGCGCCGGGCGATCTCTGCGCTCAGCGATGCGGTGGGGATATGCCGGCGCCCGTCAAAGCACAGCTCGGCATGGATTTCGTCAGAGATAATCAGCGTGCCCTGTTCCAGGCAGGCAGTGGCCACCGCCAGCAATTCCTCGCGGGCGAACACCTTGCCCAGGGGGTTGTGGGGGTTGCTCAACAGCAAGGCACCGGCACCTTTCAAGGCCTGGCGCAAGGCGGGCAGGGGGGTGAGGTATTCGCCCTGGGCGCTCAGTTCAAACGGCACTTCGATCTTCGGCAGGTTCCAGTTGCCGGCCGCATGGCGCAGCGGCGCGTAGTTGGGAGTCTGCAAGACCACCGACTGGCCCGGTTGGACAAAGGCGTGCAGGGCCATGTTGAAACCCGGCTCGACGCCCGGCAGGAATAACAGTTCATCGGGCTGCACGCGCCAGGCGTACTTGTCCCACAGGTCGCTGATTATCGCTTCGCGCACTTCTGGCCGGGCAACGCTGTAGCCGAGCATTTGCTGGTCCAGGCGCGCGTGCAGGGCCGTGAGGATCGCCGGTGGGGCGGCGATGTCCATGTCGGCAATCCACATCGGCAAGACGTCTTCGGGGTAGCGGCTCCACTTGGTGCTGCCGGTGCCGAGGCGAGGGTGGATCGTGTCGAAATCAAAGCTCATGGGGGCGCTCGTGTCAGGAAGGCGGGCGAAGAATCGCGTCGATTCTAAGTCAGCCGGCCTGATAGGTCATCAACTGCTCCTCGCACAGGATGCGGATGGTGCGCCGTTGCACCTCGATCAGGCCGGCGTCAACCAAACGATGCAGAATCCGCGAAAACGTCTCTGGCTGAATCCCCAGTTTGGAGGCTACCAGGCGCTTGGGCACTTGCAGCACCACATCTCCGCTGGCCAGATCGCGCTCCTGGACCAGGAAGTTGATGACCCGGCGACTGGCATTGGCCAGGCTCAGGGTGTCGATGTCCTTGAGGCGCTGATGCAGGTGGATGCTCATGGTGCCGAGGATCGCCAGGCAGATCTGCGGCTGGTCCTCCAGGGCCTTGCGGTAATGATGGCCCTCGATACTCACCAGCACGCTGTCCTTGAGCGCCGTGGCACTTACCGGGTAGGCCTTGGCCTGGCTGAACAGCAGGGCTTCGGCAAAGGTCTGGCCGGGGCGAATGACCTCCACCAGATGTTCCTGGCCTTCGCCGGTGACCCGGTGCAACTTGATCTGGCCGCTGACCAGCAGGAAAAACCGCTCGGCGGGGTCGCCCTGGTGCATCAAGGTGATGTGGGCGGGCAAGCGCTTGAGATTGGCCAGGGTGCAGATGTCCTGGAAAATCTTCTCCGGCAACGGGCTGAACAGATGATGCCGGCGTAGGGTTAAAACGATGGATGGGTGGGTCAGCATGGCGTACCTCCGCTCCCGCCCATGGTAGAGCGTGAGGCCTGTGGGGCCTATGCCTCGTTGGAGGTAGCCCCGTGGAGGCAGTGGCCCTGCAGCAGTGCCGAAAATGCATCGCGCGCCGGATGGCAACCTGCGTTGGCATGCCAGTAAAACCGGTTGTCGATGCGCTTCAGTTCCGCGAACTCACGGCCTTGCCAGTTGGCGCCCTGGCGATATTGCTCGTAGATCCCCCGGGGCACCAGCGCGGCGCCGCTGCCGGCACTGACACAGCCGATAATCGTGCCGTAGCTGGCGATGCTGATGGCGTGGGTGATATTGGCGCAGCGGCCTCCGGTGATGGTGATGGTGGGGACGGTGAGTGGGGGCGTTGACGGTGAAAGCGAGGCGGCCTTAGAGCCGACCTGATCTTCAAATTGCACGCGTGCTCCTGTGGGAGCGGGCTTGCTCGCGATGGTCGTTAACGATGAAAAATGAATGCCTGACACTCTGATGTTTTCTTGCGGGCGCCATCGCGGGCAAGCCCACTCCCACAGGGGAATGGCTTGCCCGCCGGGCCTGGGCCAGGCTCCGAGTGGTGGGGCAAGAGCGCTTTGCTTCCTTTGGCGCTCTTCCAAAGTGAGCCGCCGTAAGGGCGGAACCAATAGTAGCCGTGACCGCAGCAACGGATATGTACACAACCCTGAGAATCACTAAAGAGATGTGTAGATACCTATGCTGCGATGGCGGTGCATCAGTCCCTACCCAGCCTGACGCAAATGCTCCATCGCCCAAACCGCCGCTTCCACCCGCGAGCGCAGCCCCAGTTTGTGCAGCAGATTCTTCACATGCACTTTCACCGTGCCCTCGGTAATCCCCAGCTTGTGCCCGATCACCTTGTTGCTATAGCCCCCGGCAATGGTCTTCAACACCTGCCGCTCGCGTTCGGTCAGTTCCACCGCCGCGTGGGGCTGGGGCGAGCGCAAGGCCTGGGCCAGCACCCGGGTCAGGCCGGGGCTGATCACCAGGGCGCCGTGCAGCGCATCGCGGATGTACTGGATCAGCAGTTCCGGCTCCATGTCCTTGAGCAGGTAGCCGTTGGCATCCAGGCGCAGGGCGTCGCGGATGTCGTCTTCGGCATCGGACACGGTAAACAGCAAGACCTTGCCGCCATAGGCCATGGCCCGCAGCTGGCGCAGGGTTTCCAGGCCGTTCATCTGCGGCATGTTGTTGTCCAGCAGCACCAGGTCCGGTTGCAGCGACTCGATCAGGCCCAGGGCTTCCTCGCCATTGCCGGCTTCGCCCACCACGTGCAGGTCGTCTTCCAGTTCGAGCATCTGGCGCATGCCGTGGCGCATCATCGGGTGGTCGTCGACGAGCAGGATGCGGTGGCGTACAGATGGGGTGATGAGCGCCGTGTTCATGACAAGCTACCTTCTGGTAAAGAGTGCCCGAGGAATTCCGGGCGAAACAGCAAGTGCACCCGGGTGCCCTGGGGCTCGCGGGAGGAAATGTCCAGTTGACCGTGCAGGCTGCGAGCCCGTTCGTCCATGATGGTCAGGCCGTGGTGTTCGCGCTGGTCCACCGGCTCGCTGAAGCCGCGGCCATCGTCTTCAATGCTCAGGCTCACGGTTTCGCCGTTCTGGCGCAGTTGCAGCCAGGCGTTTTCGGCGTGGGCATGGCGCAGGCAGTTGGACAGCGCTTCGCGGGTTACCTGCAACAGGTGGATCTGTTCACTGGCCGACAGTTGGAAGGCCAGGGCATCCACATGCAGGTGCACCTGGAATTCGCCACGCCGCGAGAACTCCTCGGCGGTGTCTTTGAGCTCCTGGACCAGCCCGGCATCGTGGATTTGCAGGCGAAAGGTGGTGAGCAACTCACGCAATTGCCGGTAGGCGTTGTTCAGGCCTTCGCGCAGTTCACCGGTGACGGTTTCCAGGGTGGCCTTGGGTTCGTCGCGGCGCAGCAGGGTCTGCATGCGGCTGACTTGCAGCTTCATATAGGACAGGGCCTGGGCCAGGGAATCATGCAGCTCGCGGGCGATGATGGTGCGTTCGTCCAGCAGCAATAAACGGTGGTCCTGCTCGCGCTGGCGCTTGAGGGACAGCGAGGTGCCAATCAGGTTGGCCAGGGCCTGGATCAGTTGTTGCTCCCAGGCTTGGGGGGCATGGCCGTCGACAAAATGCGCCTTGAGTTCGCCCAGTTCCGCGCCCTGGTTGCTGATGCTGAACACCTGGGGCGGGGCCACGTGGTGGCGCTCGCAGGTGGCGCAGTCACCGATGGCGCAGACGTTGCGGCTGTTGCCGCCATGCAGCGCGAGCATCTGCTGCGCCGGGGCGAGGAAGTGCCCTTGCAGGCACAGCGACAGGCGCAGGCCCGGCAGGCGTTTCTGGAAACGCCGGATCAATTCGTCGAGGCCTTCGGCGTTGGCCAGGCGCGTGGCCAGGCTGCGGCTGCTCTCGTAGAGCAGTTCCAGGGCGGCGTTGGCCTGTTGCAGGTTGAGGGTTTTGTGCTGCACCTGGCTTTCCAGGGTGCGATGGGATTGCTCGATGGTTTCGGCCAGGGTGTTGAAGCTCAGGGCCAGTTGCCCCAGTTCGTCCTGGGAGCGGTGATTGACCCGGGTCTGGTAATCACCCTCACGAAAGCGCCGGGTGGCGTCCACCAGTTCCTTCAAGGGCGTGACCACGCCGTACTGCAATTCATACAGCCCCAGCAGCAGGATGATCAGGGTGCTGAACAGCGCCAGGCCCTGGATCAGCTGTTGCCAGCCTTGTTTGTGCTCACTCTGTTGCTGCAACAGGCTGACGAACTGGTTCAGTTGCTCGACAAAGGCCGGTGCGCGCTCGCGAAAGAGCGCGCCGTCGCCGCGCTCGATGGCCGGGCGCAGTTCCTGGTTCCAGTGTTGCTGGATCTGCCGGTAGCTCTGTTGCAGGGCGCTGTGGGGGCCGTCTTCGAGCACCGCTTTCAAGGATTGGCTGTCCAGGCGCCGTTGCAGGCTCTGGGTGATGGCCAGGATCTCGTCGGCGGGGGCGTGGTCGGCGAGTTTCCAGCTCAGGTGGTAGGTCTCCATGCGCACCGAGCCTGCGGTGTTGATGGCCGCGCCGTCGCCCTGGCTGAACCAGGCGATCAGCCCGGCGCTCAGGGAACTGGCCAGGGCCAGGATCGCAATCAGGATCACCGCGACACCGGCGCGTGCGGGCAGGGAGCTGCGCAGCCAGTTAAACATCACGGCGTAATCGAAGGGGTAAGGACAACAGCATGGCGGCACCTGGCATAGGAAACAGTATTGGATTCTGCATTCCCTGGCGCACTACCTCTAAAGAGTTGCCGGCGAACCCTCCCACGGGAAAAAGCCGGCACAAGAGACCAATCCATTGATAAATAAAGACTTTCTCTTGTTATTTGGTCTACCTCTTAAGAGGTAGATGGGCCAAGCATAGGCCAATACCCCCCAGGTGGACGTTGATCTGGGTCAAGTTCCTGGAGGACGTCGCCCCTAACCTGCGCTCATGGAATCACTTCTGGGAGCGCAAACTGTGACTCAACCCCGTGTAAGACAGGGCCTGGTGCTGGGCATGAGTACACTGGCCTTCACCGTGTGCTTTATGGTCTGGATGATGTTCGCCGTGCTCGGCGTGCCGATCAAAGAGCTGCTGCAACTCAACGAAACCCAGTTCGGCCTGCTGGCCGCCACCCCGGTACTGACCGGCTCCCTGGTGCGCCTGCCCCTGGGCCTGCTGACTGACCGCTTCGGCGGGCGCATCGTGTTCTTTGTCTTGATGCTCGCCTGCGTGCTGCCGCTGTACCTGATCACCTACGCCACCGCCTTCTGGCAATTCCTCGTGCTGGGGCTGTTTGTCGGCCTGGCCGGCGGCTCGTTTTCGGTGGGCATCGCCTACGTCGCCAAGTGGTTCGACAAGGACAACCAGGGCTTTGCCATGGGCGTGTTCGGCGCTGGTAACGCGGGGGCGGCGGTGACCAAGTTTCTGGCGCCGGCGCTGATCGCCCTGGGTACCTGGCACCTGGTGCCAAAGGTGTTCAGCGCAATCTTGTTTATCACCGCGCTGCTGTTCTGGTTCCTCACCAGCGAGAACAAGGCCCACCGCAGTGCCGGTGGCGCCACCTTGCGCGAACAACTGCTGTGCCTCAAGGACCCGGCCGTGTGGCGCTACTGCCAGTACTACTCGATTGTGTTCGGTGGCTACGTGGCCCTGGCGCTGTGGGCGACCAAGTACTACGTGCAGGAATACGGCTTCAGCCTGCAAAGCGCTGCGCTGTTGGCCGCGTGTTTTTCCCTGCCCGGTGGCGTGCTGCGCGCTGTGGGCGGCTGGATGTCCGACCGCTGGGGCGCACAGAGCGTGACCTGGTGGGTGTTGTGGGTCAGCTGGATCTGCCTGTTCCTGCTCAGCTACCCGCAGACCCAATTGCAGGTGCAGACCGTCAACGGCCCGCTGGATTTTCATATCGGCCTCAATGCCACCCTGTTCACCGTGCTGCTGTTTGTGATGGGCATCGCCTTCGCCTTCGGCAAGGCCTCGGTGTTCAAGTACATCGCCAATGACTACCCGCAAAACATGGGCGCGGTGTCCGGCATCGTCGGCCTGGCGGGCGGCCTTGGCGGCTTTGTCCTGCCGATCATGTTCGGCGCCCTGGTGGACCTCACCGGCGTGCGCTCCTCCTGCTTCATGTTGATGTACGGCGTGGTCTGGGTATCCCTGACCTGGATGTACTTCAGCGAAATCCGCAAGCAACCGCTGCTTGGTAAAGCGGCGGCCCAGCCTCTCCAAGGAGAATCCGCATGACTATCGCGCAAAAGCCCGACTCGGGCCCGGTGATCCACGACTGGCGCCCTGAAGACCCGGCGTTCTGGGGCGCCAGCGGCAAGCAGACCGCGACCCGTAACCTGTGGATCTCGATCCCGGCGCTGCTGTTGGCCTTCGCTGTGTGGATGGTGTGGAGCACGGTGATCGTGCGCCTGAACGCCATCGGCTTCAGCTTCACTACCGACCAGTTGTTCTGGCTGGCGGCGTTGCCGGGCCTGTCTGGCGCCACGTTGCGCGTGTTCTATTCGTTCATGGTGCCGATCTTCGGTGGCCGCCGCTGGACGGCCCTGAGCACCGCGTCGCTGCTGATTCCATCACTGTGGATGGGCTTCGCGGTACAAGACCCGAGCACCTCCTACAGCGTGTTTGTATTGATCGCGCTGCTGTGCGGCTTCGGTGGCGGCAACTTCGCCTCGAGCATGTCCAACATCAGCTTCTTCTACCCCAAGTCCCAGCAAGGCACGGCCCTGGGCCTGAACGCCGGCCTGGGTAACCTGGGCGTGTCGGTGATGCAGTTCTGCGTGCCGCTGGTGATTACCTTCGGCGTGTTCGGCCTGCTCGGCGGCCAGCCGCAAACCCTGGAAGACGGCAGCCAGTTGTGGCTACAGAACGCCGGGTTTATTTGGGTGCCGTTCATCATCACCGTGACCCTGTTTGCCTGGTTCGGCATGAATGACCTGTCCAGCGCCCGCGCTTCGTTCAGCGAGCAGGCGGTGATCTTCAAGCGCAAGCACAACTGGCTGATGTGCTGGTTGTACCTGGCGACCTTCGGTTCCTTCATTGGCTTTTCGGCCGCCTTCCCGATGCTGATCAAGACCTCGTTCCCGGACGTCAACGCCCTGAAATTCGCGTTCCTCGGCCCGCTGGTAGGTGCCCTGGTACGCCCATTGGGCGGCTGGCTGGCCGACAAGCTGGGCGGTGCGCGGGTGACCTTGTGGAACTTCGTGCTGATGATCGTGATGGTGTTCG
Organism: Pseudomonas sp. WS 5010; assembly: GCF_012985565.1. NCBI lineage: Bacteria > Pseudomonadati > Pseudomonadota > Gammaproteobacteria > Pseudomonadales > Pseudomonadaceae > Pseudomonas > Pseudomonas sp. WS 5010. Next base: position 266,622 of record NZ_JAAQWQ010000002.1, read on the forward strand.
GCGTCCTGCACTTTTTGCCCCTGAACGGCGAGGGCGGCAGCTTCTACGGCTTCCTCGGCATGTTCATGCTGCTGTTCATCACCACCGGCATCGGCAACGGCTCCACCTTCCGCATGATCCCGGTGATCTTCCGCACCCAGCATGAAAAAGCCAGCGCCGGCAAACCCGCCGCCGTGCGTGAGCAAGCCCTCAAGGATGCCAGCAAGGAGTCGGCCGCCGTGCTGGGCTTCAGCTCGGCCATGGGCGCCTTCGGTGCGTTCTTCATCCCCAAGACCTTTGGCTCGTCCATGGCCTACACCGGCAGCCCGGCCATGGCGTTCTACATGTTTGTCGGCTTCTACCTGACCTGCATCGTCGTGACCTGGTGGTGGTATGCGCGCAAAGGCGCCGAGACCCCCTGCTGAGTCGACCCCGAATTCAAACCTTGCGTGGGCGGGGCACAGAACCCCGCAGCAAGCCTGAGAGGAAAGCACCATGAGTCATTTACTCGATCAACTGCGGTTCTTCAATCGCAAGCAAGACGAATTCTCCGAAGGTCACGGCGAGACCCGCAAGGAGTCCCGCGACTGGGAGAACGTCTACCGTTCGCGCTGGCAGTACGACAAGATCGTGCGCTCCACCCACGGGGTGAACTGCACCGGCTCGTGCTCGTGGAAGATCTACGTGAAGAACGGCCTGATCACCTGGGAAACCCAGCAGACCGACTACCCGCGTACCCGCAACGACCTGCCTAACCACGAGCCGCGCGGCTGTCCCCGTGGCGCGAGCTACAGCTGGTACATCTACAGCGCCAACCGCCTGAAGTACCCGAAGATCCGCAAGCCATTGCTCAAGCTGTGGCGCGAGGCGCGCCTGACCCTGTCGCCGGTCGAGGCCTGGGCGAGCATTGTCGAGGACAAGGCCAAGGCCGACTCCTATAAAAGCAAGCGTGGCATGGGCGGCTTCATCCGCTCCAACTGGGATGAAGTCAACGAAATCATCGCCGCGTCCAACGTCTACACCATCAAGCAATACGGCCCGGACCGCATCGTCGGCTTCTCGCCGATCCCGGCCATGTCCATGGTCAGCTACGCCGCAGGTTCGCGTTACCTGTCGCTGATCGGCGGCGTGTGCCTGAGCTTCTATGACTGGTACTGCGACCTGCCGCCAGCCTCGCCGATGGTCTGGGGCGAGCAGACCGACGTGCCGGAATCGGCCGACTGGTACAACTCCAACTACATCATCGCCTGGGGCTCGAACGTCCCGCAGACCCGGACCCCGGACGCGCACTTCTTCACCGAGGTGCGCTACAAGGGCACCAAGACCGTGGCCATCACGCCTGACTATTCGGAAGTAGCCAAGCTCACCGACCTGTGGCTCAACCCCAAGCAGGGCACCGACGCGGCACTGGCCCAGGCCTTCAACCATGTGATCTTCAAGGAATTTCACCTGGATAAACCGAGCGCGTACTTCACCGAATACGCCAAGCGCTACACCGACTTGCCGGTGCTGGTAATGCTCAAGCCCATGACCGGCTTCGCCCCGGGCGCAGGCTTCCAGCCGGACCGCTTCCTGCGCGCCTCGGACCTGGTGGACAACCTGGGCCAGGACAACAACCCGGAATGGAAAACCATCGCCCTCGACGAAAGCGGCGAACTGGTCTCGCCACAAGGCGCCATCGGCTATCGCTGGGGCGAGAAGGGCAAGTGGAACATCCTGGCCAAAGAAGGCGGTGAAGGCCGCGAGATCGACCTCAAGCTGAGCCTGATCGGCGAGGACGTCGCCGAAGTGGCGTTCCCGTATTTTGCCGGTGAAGCCCACGACTACTTCCAGCACGTGGCCGGCGACGCCGTGCAGTTCCGTCGGGTGCCGGTGCACAGCGTGACCCTGGCCGATGGCACGGTGGCCAAAGTGGCGACGGTGTTCGACCTGTCGGCGGCCAACCTGGCCATCGACCGTGGCCTGGGCGGCAGCAACGTGGCCAAGGACTACAACGATGCCAGCGTACCGGGCACGCCAGCCTGGCAGGAAGCAATCACCGGGGTCAGCCGCGAGAAGGCGATCCAGATCGCCCGTGAGTTTGCCGACAACGCCGACAAGACCCGTGGGCGCTCGATGATCATCGTCGGCGCGGCAATGAACCACTGGTACCACATGGACATGAACTACCGCGGGCTGATCAATATGCTCATGCTCTGCGGTTGTGTCGGCCAGACCGGCGGCGGTTGGGCGCACTACGTGGGCCAGGAAAAACTGCGGCCGCAATGCGGCTGGCTGCCCCTGGCATTCGGCCTGGACTGGAACCGTCCGCCGCGCCAGATGAACGGCACCAGCTTCTTCTACGGCCACAGCTCGCAATGGCGCCACGAGAAGATGAGCATGCACGACATCCTCTCGCCGTTGGCCGACAAGTCGCAGTTCCCCGAGCACGCCCTGGACTACAACATCCGCGCCGAACGCGCCGGCTGGTTGCCCAGCGCACCCCAACTCAATACCAACCCGTTGCACATCTGCCGCGACGCGGCGGCAGCCGGTATGGACCCCAAAGACTACGTGGTCAAATCCTGGCAGGACGGCAGCCTGCGCTTTGCCTGCGAGCAGCCGGACAGCCCGGTGAACTTCCCGCGCAACATGTTTATCTGGCGTTCCAACTTGCTCGGTTCGTCGGGCAAGGGCCACGAGTACATGCTCAAGTACCTGCTCGGCACCAAGAACGGGGTGATGAACGAAGACATCGGCCACAGCACCGAATGCAAGCCAACCGAGGCCGAGTGGGTCGAAGACGGCGCCATCGGCAAGCTCGACCTGGTGACCACCCTGGACTTCCGCATGTCCTCGACCTGCGTGTATTCCGACATCGTGTTGCCGACTGCAACATGGTACGAAAAAGACGACATGAACACCTCGGACATGCACCCGTTCATTCACCCGCTGTCGGCGGCGATTGATCCGGCGTGGGAATCGCGTTCGGACTGGGAAATCTACAAAGGCATCGCCAAGGCGTTCTCGGCCATGTCGGTCGGCCACCTTGGCGTGGAGCAAGACCTGGTGACCGTGCCGTTGATGCATGACAGCGTTGGTGAACTGGCCCAGCCGTTTGGCGGCACTGACTGGAAAAGCGCCGGCGTGGCGCCGGTACCGGGCAAGAATGCGCCGAACATGGCGGTGGTGGAACGGGATTACCCGAACATCTACAAGCAGTTCTCATCGCTGGGCCCGATGTTGGAAAAACTCGGCAACGGTGGCAAGGGCATCAACTGGAATACCGACGAGGAAGTCGAGTTCCTTGGCGAACTCAACCACCACGAAGGTGACGCGGGCATCAGCCACGGCCGGCCAAAAATCGACACGGCAATTGATGCGGCCGAGGTGATTCTGTCCCTGGCTCCGGAAACCAACGGCAAGGTCGCCTTGAAGGCCTGGGCGGCGCTGTCGGAATTCACCGGCATCGACCACAGCCACCTGGCGATTTCCAAGGCCCACGAAGCGATCCGCTTCCGCGATATCCAGGCGCAGCCGCGCAAGATCATCTCCAGCCCCACCTGGTCGGGCCTGGAAGACGAGCACGTGAGCTACAACGCCGGCTACACCAACGTCCATGAAAACATCCCATGGCGCACCATCACCGGCCGCCAGCAGTTCTACCAGGATCACCCGTGGATGCAGGCGTTCGGCGAGCAACTGATGAGCTACCGGCCACCGGTCAACACCCGCACCATCGAAGGAGTGAAGGACAAGCGCAGCAATGGCGAGACCGAAATCGTCCTGAACTGGATCACGCCGCACCAGAAATGGGGGATCCACAGCACCTACAGCGACAACCTGCTGATGCTCACCTTGAGCCGTGGCGGCCCGATTGTGTGGCTCTCGGAAATCGACGCCAAGCGCGCCGGGATCGAGGACAACGACTGGATCGAGTGCTTCAACGTCAACGGCGCGCTGACCGCCCGTGCGGTGGTCAGCCAGCGGGTCAAGGAAGGCATGGTGATGATGTACCACGCCCAGGAACGCATCGTGAACGTACCGGGTTCGGAAACCACCAAGACCCGCGGCGGCCACCACAACTCGGTGACCCGCGTGGTGCTCAAGCCGACCCATATGATCGGTGGCTATGCCCAGCAGGCCTACGGTTTCAACTATTACGGCACAGTCGGCTGCAACCGCGATGAATTCGTGGTGGTGCGCAAGATGGTCAAGGTCGATTGGCTCGATGGTTCCAGCGGTGATGATCTGCCGCGTCCATTGCCGACCGATATCGAGGAGAACTGAGATGAAGATCCGCTCACAAATCGGCATGGTCCTGAACCTGGACAAGTGCATCGGCTGCCACACCTGCTCGATCACCTGCAAAAACGTGTGGACCAGCCGCGAAGGCATGGAATACGCGTGGTTCAACAACGTTGAATCCAAGCCGGGCATCGGCTACCCCAAGGAGTGGGAAAACCAGGACAAGTGGAAGGGCGGCTGGATCCGCAACGCCAACGGCTCGATCAACCCGCGCATCGGCGGCAAGTTCCGCGTGCTGGCGAACATCTTTGCCAACCCGGACCTGCCGAGCCTGGACGACTACTACGAGCCGTTCGACTTCGACTACCAGCACCTGCACACCGCGCCTTTGGGCGAGCACCAACCGACCGCACGCCCGCGTTCGGTGGTGTCCGGCAAGCGCATGGAAAAAATCGAGTGGGGCCCCAACTGGGAAGAAATCCTCGGCACCGAGTTCGCCAAGCGCCGCAAGGACAAGAACTTCGACCAGATCCAGGCCGACATTTATGGCGAGTACGAAAATACTTTCATGATGTACCTGCCGCGCCTGTGCGAGCACTGCCTGAACCCTGCGTGCGCGGCGTCGTGCCCCAGCGGCGCGATCTACAAGCGTGAAGAAGACGGCATCGTGCTGATCGACCAGGAAAAATGCCGCGGCTGGCGCATGTGCATCAGCGGCTGCCCGTACAAGAAAATCTACTTCAACTGGAAGAGCGGCAAATCCGAGAAGTGCATCTTCTGCTACCCCCGGATCGAAGCCGGTATGCCTACCGTCTGCGCGGAAACCTGCGTCGGGCGCATCCGCTACCTCGGTGTGCTGCTGTATGACGCCGACCGCATCAGCGAAGTCGCCAGCACCGCCAACGAGCACGACCTGTACGAGAAGCAGTTGGAAATCTTCCTCGACCCGAATGACCCGGCGGTGATCCGCCAGGCCCTGGCCGATGGTGTACCGCAGTCGGTGATCGACTCGGCCCAGCGTTCGCCGGTGTACAAAATGGCCGTGGACTGGAAACTCGCACTGCCGCTGCACCCGGAATACCGCACCTTGCCGATGGTCTGGTACGTGCCGCCACTCTCGCCGATCCAGAACGCAGCTGCCGCCGGCACCGTGGGCATGAACGGGGTGATCCCGGATGTCGACAGCCTGCGCATCCCCCTGCGTTACCTGGCCAACATGCTGACTGCCGGTGACGAAAAGCCGGTCAAGCGTGCGCTGAAACGCCTGCTGGCCATGCGCGCCTTCAAGCGCTCGCAGCAAGTGGACGGCGTCGAGGACCTGCAAGTGCTGGCCGACGTGGACCTGAGCGTGGCCCAGGTGGAAGAGATGTACCGCTACCTGGCGATTGCCAACTACGAGGACCGGTTTGTGGTGCCCAGCGCGCACCGTGAAGACGCGATGAGCGATGCGTTTGCCGAGCGTTCCGGCTGTGGTTTCAGCTTCGGCAGCGGCTGCAGTGGCAGCTCCGACACCAACATGTTCGGCGCCAAGAAGGCCAACCGCCGCGACGTGCTGAAAACCGTCCAGATCTGGGAGGACTGAGCCATGCGCATTCTTAAAGTGATCTCGTTGCTGCTCGACTATCCCACCGAAACCCTGGTGAACGGCCGCGACGAACTGGAGCAGGCGATTATCGAATCGCGGGAAATCAGCCCCAAGCAACGTGGCGCGTTGTTCGAACTGTTGGAGCTGATCTGCAGCAATGACCTGATGGATGGCCAGGAGCACTACGGCGCGCTGTTCGGCCGGGGCCGCTCGCTGTCGCTGCTGTTGTTCGAACACGTGCATGGCGAGTCGCGGGACCGTGGCCAGGCCATGGTCGACATGATGGCCCAGTATCAGGAGGCCGGGTTTGCCATCGGTGTCAAGGAGCTGCCGGACTACATCCCGCTGTACCTGGAGTTTTTGTCCACCCGCGAAGACATCGAGGCCCGCGAGGGCCTGGCGGATGTGGCGCACCTGCTGGCCCTGCTGGCGGCGCGCCTGGATGAGCGTGAAAGCGCTTACGCCAGCTGCTTCCGTGCGCTGTTGCAGATCAGCGGCGCCGAACCGCACCAGGCGATTGCCGAGTTGCGTGCCCAGGTTGCCGCCGAAGTACGCGACGACTCCCTCGAAGCCCTGGACAAGGTCTGGGAAGAGGAGGCCGTGGACTTTATGCAGGCCGAGCAGCAGGACCGTTGCAGCGCAATGCCCAGCGCACCGGGCAAGGCCCGCGAAGAAAGTGCAGTGCCCTTGCACTGGGTGGATTTTCAGCACGAAGGGCTGGCCGCCGTGCCAGCCAAGGAGGTGGGTAATGTCTAAGTGGAATTTGCTGGTATTTGGCGTGTATCCGTATGTCGCCCTGGCCATTTGCCTGTTGGGCAGTTGGGCGCGGTTTGACCTGTCCCAGTACACCTGGAAGGCCGGCTCCAGCCAGATGCTCAATAACCGTGGGATGCGCGTGGCGAGCAACTTCTTCCATATCGGCGTGCTGTTCGTGCTGGCCGGGCATTTTGTCGGCCTGCTGACCCCGGCGTCGATCTATCACCATGTGATCAGCACCGAGCACAAGCAACTGCTGGCGATGGTCTCCGGGGGCTTCTTCGGCCTGCTGTGCCTGGTGGGCCTGCTGATGCTGGTCAAGCGCCGCCTCACCGACCCACGGGTTCGGGCTACGTCAAGCCCGTCGGACATCCTGATCCTGCTGGTGTTGCTGGCGCAGCTGGTGCTGGGCTTGCTGACCATCGTCGCCTCGACCGGGCATATGGACGGCTCGGTGATGGTGATGCTCGCGGACTGGGCGCAGAACGTGGTGCTGCTGCGGCCGGTGGAAGCGGCAGCTTCGATTGCCCCGGTCAGCCTGATCTACAAGTTGCACGTGGCGCTGGGCCTGACCCTGTTTGTGTTGTTCCCGTTTACCCGGCTGGTGCATATGGTCAGCGCGCCGATCTGGTACCTGGGTCGTCGTTATCAAATCGTGCGGCAGAAGTGAGGAGAACGTCATGACTACAGGATGCGGATGTGGTGGCGGCGGTGGTGGCGGTGGCGGTTGCAGTTCTTCGGCCAAGGCTGTGGACGTGGTGGTGCCCGAGGTCGAGGTGGCGGTTGAGCCGCAACTGATCGCCAGCAGCGAGCAGGAATGGCCGATTGTCAGCGTCAACGGGGTGCTGATCACCCCGGAAAACATGGCCCAGGAGTTGCAATATCACCCGGCCGAAAGCCGCGAGGAGGCGGTGTTTCTCGCCGCCCGCGCGCTGGTGATCCGTGAGCTGTTGCAGCAGCGGATCCGCGAGCTGGGTGTGCAACTGCAAGTCGGCGCCGGCGAGAACGAGGAAGAGGCGGCGACCCGCCTGTTGCTGGAGCGCGAAGTGACGGTGCCGGACTGCAATGAGGCCACCTGTGTGCGCTACTTCGAGAGCAATCGCGGGCGCTTTCACAGCGCGCCGTTGCTGGCCGTGCGGCATATTTTGCTGGAGTGTGCGCCGGACGATGCCGAGGCGCGCCATCAGGCCCATGCCCAGGCCGAGGTGCTGTTGCTGAGCCTGGAAGAGTCGCCCGGTGCCTTTGGCGAACTGGCGCTGAAGTATTCGGCGTGCCCGTCCAAGGCCCAGGGCGGCTCGCTCGGGCAAGTCAGCAAGGGCCAGACCGTGCCGGAGTTGGAGCGTCAGTTGTTCACCTTGGCACCGGGGTTGGCCAGTAAGCCTCTGGAAAGTCGCTACGGCTGGCATGTGATCTGCGTCGATCAGCGCATCGAAGGCCAGCCGCTGCCGTACGAGGCGGTGGCCACGGCGATCCGCACCCAGTTGCAGCAAGGGGTGTGGCAGAAGGCTCTGGTGCAATACCTGCAAACCCTGATTGGCGCGGCCGATGTGCGTGGCATCGCGTTGCAGGGCGCCGACTCGCCGTTGGTGCAGTGACATGAGCCTGGTGGATGGTGTGGGCCGTTCCATTGACTACCTGCGGCTGTCGGTGACCGATCGTTGTGATTTTCGCTGTGTGTATTGCATGGCGAAAAACATGACCTTCCTGCCGCGCCAGCAGGTGCTGACCCTGGAGGAACTGCAACGGCTGGCGACGGTGTTCGTCAGCCAGGGTGTGCGCAAGATCCGCCTGACGGGGGGCGAACCGCTGATCCGTCCGGGCATTGTCGAGCTGTGCCGCCATATCGCTGCGTTGCCCGGCCTGCGTGAACTGGTGATGACCAGCAACGGCTCGCAACTGGGCCGCCTGGCGCGGCCGCTGGTGGAGGCCGGAGTCAAGCGCATGAACATCAGCCTCGACAGCCTCGATCCCGAACGCTTTCGCGCGATCACCCGCAACGGTGACCTGCGCCAGGTACTGGACGGCATCGAGGCGGCGCAGGATGCCGGGTTCGAGCGGGTCAAGCTCAACTGCGTGGTGATGAAGGGACGCAACTTCGATGAAGTCCCGGCGCTGGTGCAGTACGCCATCGACCAGGGCATCGATATCAGCTTTATCGAAGAGATGCCGCTGGGGGATGTGGGGCGCTCGCGGGGCGAATCCTTTTGCTCCAGCGAGCAGGTGCGGGCGGTGATCGCCGAGCATCATGGCTTACTCGACAGCACCGAAAACAGCGGCGGCCCGGCGCGCTACGTACGCCTGGCCCGGCATCCGCACACGCGCATAGGCTTTATCTCGCCCAACTCCCATAACTTCTGTGCCAGTTGCAACCGGGTGCGGATGACAGTGGAAGGGCAGTTGCTGCTGTGCCTGGGGCAGGACAATGCGGTGGATTTTCGTGCGTTGTTGCGCCGCTACCCGCTGGACGACCGGCCGCTGGTGGAGGCACTGCACAAGGCGTTGCGGGGCAAGCCGTTGAGGCATGACTTCACGGGGCAGGGCGAGGTGCAGGTGGTGCGGTTTATGAATATGAGTGGGGGGTGAGGCTGGCCAACAGTAGTTCCCATTGTTTTGTATCAAGGGCATTGTGCTGGCCCGCGTGGCTTTTTTCGGTCGTTACCATTGCCGGTTTCTACAACGTGCAATATCGACAAGGAACCCGGAATGAATCGATCAGATGATGGCCTCACCACACCACCTGAGGGATATGGCGACTGGTTGAAAGAACTGAAAAACCGCATCCACTCTGCCCAGATTCGTGCATCCCTGGCGGTAAACCGCGAGCTGGTGCTGCTGTACTGGCAGATTGGCCAGGACATATTGACCCGACAGGCGCAGCAGGGGTGGGGAGCCAAAGTCATTGAGCGTCTGGCGCGGGATTTGCGTTCGGCTTTTCCTGATATGAAAGGTTTTTCGCCGCGTAACCTCAAGTACATGCGTGCATTTGCTGAAGCCTGGCCGGACGCTGAGTTTGTGCAAGGGGTGCTTGCACAATTGCCTTGGTATCACCAATTAGCGCTGCTCGATAAGCTACCCGGCCCCGAAACCCGCCGCTGGTACGCCGCCCAAGCCATTGAACACAACTGGTCACGCAACATTCTGGTCATGCAGATCGAGACTCGTTTGCTCGAGCGCAGTGGCAATGCTGTCAGCAACTTCGAAACCCTGCTGCCCAAGCCCCAGTCGGACCTGGCCCGTGAGTCGCTGAAAGATCCTTACCGTTTCGACTTTCTGGGACTGACCCTGGACGCGCAGGAGCGCGAGATCGAAAGCGCACTGATCAAGCATGTCACCGACTTTCTACTGGAGTTGGGGGCAGGCTTTGCCTTTGTCGGCAAGCAGGTGCTGCTGGATGTGGGCGGCGAGGAGTTCTTTATTGACCTGCTGTTTTATCACCTGAAACTGCGCTGTTACGTCGCTATCGAACTCAAGGCCGGCAAGTTCAAACCAGAGCATCTGGGGCAGTTGGGTTTTTACCTCGCGGCCGTGGATGCCCAACTCAAGCACCCACAAGACAGCCCCACCATTGGCCTGCTGCTGTGCAAAAGCAAAAACAAGATAGTGGCTGAATATGCCTTGCGTGACAGCGCTCGACCCATCGGGGTGGCGGAGTACCAGTTGGTCGACTCCCTCCCGGCAGAACTCCAAATCAGCTTGCCCAGCATTGAACAGATTGAACGTGAACTGGCCTGTGACGATACGTCTTCGCAAACTTGACCCTGATCAATTGCAAGTCCCTGTTCACTGCGTACCATCACTGCATATTGTGTTTATACGAACTATTAAATCTATATGTAGTGTTTGGAGCCCCCAATGCAGATCACCTCAAGCCCGCTGGTCAGTACCCGCCTACACAAGCGCGATGGCACTCAGGTCGCCTTTGACGCCGAGAAAATCCGCCAGGCGATGATCGCCGCCGGTAACGCCACCGGCGAGTATCAGGATGCCGAGGTCGACCTGTTGTTGGGCGCGGTGCTCGCCCGGTTGCGTGGGATCACCCGGCTGGATGTGGAGCAGATCCAGGACAGTGTCGAGCGGGTCTTGATGGATGCCGGGTACTTTATGGCGATGCGCGCCTATATCGTCTACCGCGAGCAGCATGGGCGCCTGCGCCGGGATCGCAAGACCCTGGTGGAGGTCGCTACGTCGATGAACGAGTACCTCGACCGTGAAGACTGGCGGGTGCAGGCCAATGCCAACCAGGGCTATTCCCTGGGCGGGCTGGTGCTTAATGTGTCGGGCAAGGTCACCGCCAATTACTGGCTGGACGAGGTCTACAGCCAGGAGATCGGCCAGGCCCATCGCGAGGCGGACTTGCATATCCATGACCTGGACATGCTCGCTGGCTACTGCGCCGGCTGGTCCCTGCGCACCCTGCTGCACGAAGGCCTCAATGGCGTGCCCGGCCGCGTCGAAGCCGGGCCGCCCAAGCACCTGGGCAGTGCCCTGGGGCAGATGGTCAACTTCCTCGGCACCCTGCAGAACGAGTGGGCCGGCGCCCAGGCGTTCAGCTCGTTCGACACCTACCTGGCGCCCTTTGTGCGCAAGGACCAACTGACGTTCCCCGAGATCCGCCAGGCGGTGCAGGAGTTCATCTACAACCTCAACGTGCCGTCGCGCTGGGGCACGCAAACGCCGTTTACCAACCTGACGTTCGACTGGGTTTGCCCCGAGGATTTGCGCGAGCAGATCCCGATCATCGGTGGCGAAGAAATGCCGTTTGCCTACGGTGACCTGCAAGCGGAAATGGAGCTGATCAACCGCGCCTATATCGAAGTGATGCAGGCGGGTGACGCCAAGGGTCGGGTGTTCACTTTCCCGATCCCCACCTACAACATCACCCATGACTTCCCGTGGGACAGTGAAAACGCCGACCGACTGTTCGAGATGACCGCGCGCTACGGCCTGCCGTACTTCCAGAACTTCCTCAACTCGGATATGCAGCCCAACCAGGTGCGCTCGATGTGCTGCCGCTTGCAGTTGGACGTGCGCGAGTTGCTCAAGCGTGGCGGCGGGTTGTTCGGCTCGGCGGAGCAGACCGGTTCATTGGGCGTGGTGACGATCAACTGCGCGCGCCTGGGTTACCTGTTCAAGGGCGACACCAGTGGCCTGCTGCAGCGCCTGGACTACTTGATGGAACTGGCGATGGAGAGCCTGGAGGTCAAGCGCAAGGTGATCCAGCACCACATGGACGCCGGTCTGTATCCCTACACCAAGCGCTACCTGGGCACTTTGCGCAATCACTTCTCCACCATCGGCCTCAATGGCATGCACGAGATGCTGCGCAACTTCACCGGGGACGAGGAGGGCACGCATACCGCCCGTGGCCGCGAGTTTGCGTTGCAGGTGCTGGACCATGTGCGCGCCACGTTGCTGCGCTTCCAGGAAGACACCGGCCACCTGTACAACCTGGAAGCCACGCCGGCCGAAGGCACCACCTACCGGTTTGCCAAGGAAGACCTCAAGCGCTTCCCCGCGATCCTCCAGGCCGGCAGCCTCGACGCGCCGTATTACACCAACTCTTCGCAACTGCCGGTGGGCTACACCGAAGACCCCTTCGAAGCCCTGGAGCTGCAGGACGAGCTGCAGTGCAAATACACCGGCGGCACCGTGCTGCACCTGTACATGGCCGAACAGATTTCCTCGGCCCAGGCCTGCAAGCAACTGGTCCGCAAGGCCCTGGGGCGCTTCCGCCTGCCGTACCTGACGGTGACGCCGACGTTCTCCATCTGCCCGGTACACGGCTACCTGGCAGGCGAACATGAATTCTGCCCAAAGTGCGACGAGGTTATAGCCCTCGACAAAACCCTGTAGGAGCCGGCCAAGGGCCCAACGTATTCCAACCCCAAGGAGATTCACCATGCAAACCACCCAGCCACAACGCCAACGCTGTGAAGTCTGGACCCGTGTCATGGGTTACCACCGACCGGTTTCGGCCTTTAACCCCGGCAAACAATCGGAGCACCGTGAGCGCGCGCACTTTACCGAAAGTGCCGCTGCGGCCGGGCGCCAATGAGTCGAGCGCTACGGGTCGGGGGCATGGTGCCCCTGACCACCCTCGACTACCCCGGCATGCTCGCCTGCGTGCTGTTTTGCCAGGGTTGTGCCTGGCGCTGTCGGTATTGCCATAACCCGGACTTGATCCCCCCTCGCGGCAGCGATGAGGTGGATTGGCGCCGGGTTTTGCTGTTTCTGCAACGCCGCCAGGACCTGCTGGACGCCGTGGTGTTCAGCGGTGGTGAACCGACCTTGCAGGAAGGCCTGCCGGCCGCCATGGACGAAGTGCGCGAGATGGGTTTTCGTATCGGCCTGCACAGTGCCGGGATCAAGCCCAGTGCATTCGGCCATGCCCTGGCCCATGCCGACTGGGTTGGCTTCGACGTCAAGGCCCTGGCCGAGGACTGCCAGTTGATCACCCAGGTCAAGGGCAGCGGCGCCGCCAATTGGCGCAGCCTCGACCTGCTGCTGCACAGCGGCGTGGACTATGAATGCCGCACCACCGTGCATTGGCACCTGATCGACCCGCAGCGCCTGTTGCAGCTGGCCCAGCGTTTGCAGGAACGGGGAGTCAAGCGCTTCGCCGTACAGTTGGTGCGCACCGCGCGCATGCTCGATGAGCAACTGCCGAGCGTTTCGGCACAGGCCTTGCTGCCTGAACTATGGGAGAAAATGCGGGCATTGTTCCCGGCATTTGTTTTACGGGGCTGATCCCTTCGCGGAGCCCTTTCAAGCGTGGCGATTGAACTCCCACCGGATTATCAAAGATGCTGCCCCTCGTGGGCAGGTATTCATCAGGGAGCTTATGACATGACTCGATTAACCACCGCCCGCCGCATCGCGATCGGCTTTGCCATCGCACCCTTGGCCCTGGCTGGCATGGCGTTCTATGCCTTGCATGACCTGGGCACCCTCAAGCAACAGTCGGAGCTGATCGTGCAGCAGGACTGGCCGAAAATCGCCCCGATCATGGTGATTGCCACCGGTGTGCGCGACAACGGCCGCAACACCCGTGACTTGCTGATCGACCAGGACAACCAGGCCGCGCAACAGGCCATTGCCTCCACCCGGCAACGCATCACCGATGCCTTCACCCAGTTGGAGCCATTGTTCAACACGCCGACGGGCCAGGCGGCCTATGCCGATCTGAAACAGCGCCGCGAAGCCTATGTCGACGCCTTTACCCAGGTGCAGGCGCTGATCCGCCAGGGCGCCCATGCCGAGGGTGTGGCGCAGCTCAAGCAGAACGTACAACCTGCCGAGCAGGCCGTCTTCAAGAGCCTGGAGGCGATGATGGCCCTGCAGGGGCAGATCTTTACCGAGCGCGAACACGCGGCGCAGACCCTGTACAGCGAGGCACGGCGCAACATGCTCGGGCTGTTCCTGCTGTGCGTGGCCCTGGTGGTGGCGGCAGCGGTGATTGTCACCCGCAGCGTGACCCGGCCCCTGGGCGGTGAGCCCGACGAGGCCGCCCGTGTGTTGAGCCAGATTGCCCAGGGCGACCTGACCACCCCGGTACCAACGGCGGGCAGCGCTGACGGCAGCGTGATGAAAAACATGCAGCAGATGCAGCACAACCTCAACGAAATGGTGCGCCAGATCGCCGCGTCAGTGGATCGTGTGGCCAGCTCTTCCGAGGAGTTGAGCGCGGTCAGCAGCCAGACCAGCAGCAGCTTGCAGTTGCAAGGCATGGAGATCGAACAGGCCGCCACGGCGGTCAACGAGATGACGGCGGCGGTCGATGAAGTGGCGCGCAATGCGGTGAGCACCAGTGAAGCCTCGCGCTTGTCGGCGCAGACCGCCCAGTTGGGGCGCGATCAAGTGCAGGAAACGGTCGCCTCGATCAACACCCTGGCCGACGGCGTCAGTGGCACCTCGGTGCGGATCCAGCAACTGGCCGGGCGGGTGCAGGACATCAGTGGCGTGCTGGAAGTAATCCGCAGCATTGCCGACCAGACCAACCTGCTGGCGCTCAACGCGGCCATCGAAGCGGCACGGGCCGGGGACGCCGGGCGCGGGTTTGCGGTGGTGGCCGATGAGGTGCGGGCCCTGGCCCATCGCACCCAGGCCTCGACCCAGGAGATCGAGCAGATGATCGGCAATATCCGCCAAGACACCGAACAGGCCGTGACCGCGATGCAGGGCAGCAGTGACCTGGTACGGGCCACCTTGGGCGTGGCACAGCGTTCGGGCGAAGCCCTGGAAGCGATTACCCAGTCGATCTCGCAGATCAACGAACGCAACCTGATGATCGCCAGCGCCACTGAAGAGCAGGCACTGGTGGCGCGGGAGGTGGATCGCAACCTGGTGGGCATTCGCAACCTGTCCGAGCAGGTGTTGCTGGGGGCCCGGCATACCGATACGGCGGGGCATGAATTGGCACAGATGGCCAGCGAGTTGCACCTGACGGTCGCCAGGTTCCGCGTTTAGCGCGGGGCCTCCCTAATGTCGTTCAGTTAAGCGCAGATCCCCTGTGGGAGCGGGCTTGCTCGCGAAAGCAGTGGGTCAGTCAACATCAATGGTTGCTGGGCCGACGCCTTCGCGGCGATGCGGCGATCCGACAAGCCCGCTCCCACATTTGATCTTCGCTGCTTTGAGCATCGCGTTCGCTTAATTGAACGGTGTTCTACAGGCTCCAGCCCCAGAACTGTAGCCACCAGCCATACGCCACCAGCCCATTAGCCAGTAGCAGGCAAGCCGAGGCCGCGCAGCGTCGCGCCAAGGGTGTGTCGGCCAACTGTTGCCACGCCAGCCACACACACCAAGCGACAGCCCCGGCCAGCAATGCGCCGCGCGCCGGTTGCACCCATTCCAGTAACAACCCTTCATAACGCAACAACTTCACCGTGGTTGCCGACAGCCCGAGGAACAGCCCCGCACCGCCAAGGGGCGTCAAGGTCAGCGCCAGGGCCCAATACCGTGCACGGTCCCCACTCAAGCCTGCGGCCAGGCGCACCAGCCCCATCAATGCGCCGCCGATCAACAGGCTGCTGGCGCCCAGGTACACGACGATGCAAAAGCCATCCAGCCAACTGAAGCTGTCGTTGGCCTGGGGATAATGAGTCAACAACCACCAGGGCGCGCTGTCCTGCAACGGCCATAGCCAATCGTGTTCCACCAGCCACTGTGCGACGAACTGTTTGAACGTGATGAACCAAGGGCTGACGGTCCACTGGAAGGCGCCCATCGCCAGGCCGATCACTCCAAATAGCAACAAGCGCGTATCCCAGGGCTGCGCGGGTTTGCGCGGGGCCTGGAGGATTTCGTTGTTGCACGAGCGGGCAATCAACTGCACCGCGCCGCGTTGCCCGCTACAGCGCCCGCACGCGTGGCAATCGCTGGCGCCTTGCAGGCGGCGGATGTCCAGCAGCGGCGCGCAGTTGGGCAAGGGCAGGCGCGGGCCGTCGTTGGCTTTCCAGCGTTGCTCGTCGACCTGGAAGTGCACCGGCGCCAGGCGCGCGAGCAGGGCGAAAACACCGCTGACCGGGCACAGGTAGCGGCACCACACCCGTTTGCCGCGCACAAACAGCAGGCCCACCAGCACTGCGGCCACCGTTGAGCCGCCGAGGATCAGCAAGGCGGCCTGGGCGTAGTCGTACACACTGATCAGTTGGCCGTAGAGGGTGGTCAGGCAGAAACCCACGGTAGGCCAGCCGCCCCAGCGGATCCAGTTGGGGATACCCAGGCCGCGCCCATGGCGGCTGGCCCATTCGCTCAAGGAGCCTTCGGGGCAGAGCACGCCGCACCACACACGGCCAAACAGCACGATGGACAGCACCACGAACGGCCACCACACACCCCAGAACAGGAACTGTGCCAGTAGGGTCAGGTTGTCCAGCAGGCGCGCCTGGCTGCTGGGCAGCGCGAGCAACGCGGGCACGACCAGCAGTCCTGCGTAGAACAGCACTACCGCCCATTGCACGCCGCGAATCAACCGCCCATGGCGGCGCATGCCATCCCCCAGGCGTTGCAGCCAGGGGCTGTTCACAACGGCGCTCGTCGGGCGCGATACAGCCCTTGGCCGACCAGCAGCCAATAGCCTGCCAGCACCAGCAGGGTGACTGCGCTGGGCGTCGCGCGGTACCCGGCAAAGCCGGCGAGCACTGCGCCCAGGCCGTGGCTGTCACTGAGCAGGGCAGTGCTGTCCCACCAGGCTTCGCCCACCAGGGTGTAGACCCAATCGGGCATGTCCATGGCCAACAGCTGCCCGCCAATACGTTCCACGGCGGCCACCAGCAGGGCAGCCGCCAACAGCAGCAACAGCACCTCGCTGAGAGCAAAAAACCGCGACCAGGAGATCAGCCGCCGCGTGCTGCGCAGCAGCATCACCGTCAGCCCGGCCAACACCAGGCCGAGCACGCCGCCAACGGCGAACAGGCCCAGTGCCGGGCCGTGTAGCTGGGCACCGGCACCGTACAGGAACACCACGCTTTCGCTGCCTTCGCGGCTGACCGCCAACAACGCCAGCAACAACAACCCCAGGCCGCCCTGGCGCGCCGCGCGCTGGTCGGCGTCGCGCAGCAGGGTATGGCGCAGGTTTGGCCCGTGGCGGTGCATCCAGAACACCATCTGTACCATCAACAGGCTTGCCAGCAAGGTCATGCCGGCCTGGAACCATTCGCCGCTGGGGCCGCTCATGGCTTCGCCGGCCCACAGCATCAAACCGGCCAACCCGGCGGAACACAGCAGGCCCAGCGCCACGCCGGCCCACAGGAAGCGCCCCAGGCGCGAGCCCTCGGGCTGTTGGCTGATCCAGGCCTGGAGAATGCCGATCACCAGCAACGCCTCGACGCTTTCTCGCCAGACGATAAACATCGATTGATTCATCTAATGCTCCCGGGCCGTTATTCGGCGAGGATGCTGCCCTCGGGCAGCTGTGAGTTGAATTCGTCGAAAAACGGATAGGCGCCGGGCTTGAGCGGGTGGATCACGACAAAGGTGGTCACCCCCGGCGACAGCACTTTTTCCACGCGCAGCGGCGTGCTCTCGAACTCGGCCGGGCCCTGGCCGATATTCTTCAGCACGATCTTGAAGCGCTGGCCGGCCGCCACCTTGAGTTGCGCCGGGTTGAAGTGGCCGTCTTGCAGGGTTAATTCATAGGTGGGCAAGGGCGCTGCCAGAGCCGTGCCACAGGCCAGCAGCGCGCACAGGGCGAGGGGATTGCGCATTCAGTAACCGCCTTTCTTGCCGATCCCCGCATAGACGAATTCGTAATGCACTTCGCAGCGCTCGAACCAAGGGGCTACGCCGGTTTCCTTGTCGGTATGCCGCCCCAGTGAGCCATGACCGCTGGGCGGCATCACCGTGAAGGTCAGTTGGTATTTGCCAGGGCCGAGCAGTTTGACGTTGTCGCCGTAGTGCGGCCCGTCGTTGGCCACCATGGCGTGGAATTCACCGATGATCGGGCTGGCACCGCCTTGTTTCTGCAGGCGGAACGTTACGTTCAGGTAGGGTACGAAACTGCCTTCCTGGAAGCCCTGCTGGTTGTCGGCGGTGGCGCGGATGTCGGCCTCCAGGTGCACATCCGAATCGGCAGTGGCGCGCATCATGCCCGGTGGCGCCATTTCGATGGGTTGCAGATAGACCGCGCCGACTTCCAGGCCGGGACACATTTGTGGCTCGCCGATCGGGTATTCCTTGGCGACGGCCGCGCCAGTCGACAGCAGCAGGGCCAGTGACAGCGTGAAGGGGATGCGCATGGGTGTTTCCTGACAGGGCAAATGAGAAGCCGAGTCTAGAAAGCTTTGCTGTAAATAATAATGATTCCCGTCAAGTTTCCAGGTCTGTGGCCACAACCATTCTTGACGTTGGTCAAGGCTGTGGGCAGGCGCTGGCCGTAGGATCAAATCACCGCCCACCGCTGTGGAGCCTACTCATGGCCAAGCCGTTCCCGCTCAACCCCAAACACCCCGAGCGTATCTGCTGGGGCTGCGACCGTTATTGCGCGACCACTGCGCTGGCCTGCGGCAACGGCGCCGACCGCACCATGCATCCGGCCGAGATGATCGGCGAGGACTGGTACCTGCATGGCGACTGGGGCATTGAGTTGCCGATTGCCACGGATAAGGTGCCGCAGGGCAACTGACCGCGAAGGGGGCAATGTGCGGCGCCGTTGCCGGGTACGCAGGTGGTGGCGGATAAAAAACGGTTAAATGCAAAAAGAGTTGTCCACGAAAACCGTGGGTATCTCTGTGGATAACCTTGCGTGGCCCCGGCAGCACTGGCGATTCTAGCTGCGGTCAATATTTGATCAGGATCATTTGCAAGCCTTTTGGCGCGCGGCTTGCGCTTGACACGCATCGTTGAAATCGGTGCCGGATTCGCACTTTTACAGCAAACCCTGCAGTGCCTGGCGATAGCTGCGCCCCCCCAGGCTCAGGCTGTTGTTGTGGCTGGCTCCCGGCACCAGCAGCAAATGCTTGGGCTCTTGGGCGGCATCAAATAATTGCTGGCTGAAACGCGGCGGTACGTAGCGGTCATCGAGGCCGTGTACCACCAGCAAGGGCATGTGGATATCGGCGATTTTGTCGATGGAATCAAACTTCTGCGACAGCAACCAGCGCACCGGCAGCGAGGTGTTGGCCACCGCCGCCGCAACATCGGCCAGGGAGGTAAAGGTGGATTCGATCACCAGCCCACGTACCGGTGGCGGCAGCTGTTGCGCGGCGGCCTGCTGACCCAGTTCGGCCGCCAGGTCGATGGCTACGGCGCCGCCCAGGGAGTGGCCGTAGATCAGGCGCTTGCCCGGGTCCGGTTGCAGCACCTGGAAGCGCTCCCAGGCAATCCGTGCATCCTGGTAAACGCTGGTTTCTGATGGCAGGTCGCCCCGGCTCTGGCCAAAGCCCCGGTAGTCGATGGCCAGCACGGAGTAGCCCTGGGCGTGCAGTTGCTCGATGCGAAACAACTGGCCGGTGAGGTTCCAGCGCACCCCGTGCAGGTAGAGGATCGCCGGCGCGTCTTTTTTCGCCGCCGGCCACCACCAGCCATGCAGGCTCTGCCCGGACTTGAAGCTGGCCGGCTTGAGTTCGAACTCCTGCACATCGCTGGGCAGGCCGCGATACCAACTGGCAGTACCGGGCTCGATACGAAACACCAGTTCCCGCTCCTTGTGTTGCAGCACATTGCACCCCACCGGCAGGCCCAGGATCAGCAGTGCCATGCACAGCAGGGGCAGCCAGCGCAGACGCAGGCGTGAGAGAAAACGTGAGGACATGGCGGTTCCAGGACAGGCGCAAAGCAGGATTTTTACCAGATGCCTTGCCAGTGAAGGGATTATTCAGACAGCCGTCAGGGAGCGATTGCTTGCAAAGTGTTGCAGGCGGTCTGCACGCGGTTGCGTCCCTGGTCCTTGGCGCGGTACAGCGCCTGGTCTGCCTGGGACAACAGCCGCGACAGATCGTGGCAGCCCGCAGTGGTGGTCACCACCCCGATACTCACACTGAGGAACCCCGGCGCCAGCAGGTCCAGTTCGGCAAACCGCTGGCGAATGCGTTCGGCGACCTGCACGGCGCCTTGCTCATCGGTATCGGCCAGCAGGCAGGCAAACTCTTCGCCGCCGATGCGCGCGAACAGATCGTGCTTGCGCAGGATCGACGAGGTCAGTTGGCTGAAGGCAATCAACGCCTGGTCGCCCATGGGGTGCCCGAAACTGTCGTTGAGGCGCTTGAAATAGTCGAGGTCGCATAACAGCAAAGTCACCGGCTTGCCGTGTTGCTGGCTGTCGGCCAGAAGTTTTTCGCCATGCAGCATGAAGGCCCGGCGATTGTCGATACCGGTCAGTACGTCGGTGAAGGCGGCGGCCTTGAAGTTGAGCTCGGCGCGCTCCTTGACCATCGCCAGGGTGACGTAGGCGATGCCGATCGCATACAGCATCGATTCGAACAACATGAACGAGAAGAACGGCACGCCTTCGCCCACCAGCGTGTTTTCATTCTTGATCGGCATGCCGGGGTCGATCACTGCGCGCACGCAGTAAAACGTCGTGTGAAACAGCATCAGCCCCACCGCCGGCAGATAGGCCACTTCCAGGTGTCGGCGATGGCGCCACAACTCCAGCGCCGACAGCACGCCATAGCTGGCGGCTACCAGGGAGTACAGGGTCACCCGGCTGGACATCGAGCCATAAAACGGTGGCACCAGGCACATCACCAGCCACAGCGCCGGGCCTGCGAGGATGCCCGGCAGGTGCGGCTTGCCATGGACGAACAGGCGCATGGCGGTCCAGTTCATGGCGGCGCTGAGCAACAGCACCACATTGCCCAGGACCAGCGCGACAAAATCCACGCCCACGCCGCGCACCACGATCAAGGCGGTGCCGAGGGACGCCAGCAACAGCATCACCCCCAAATAGCCCAGGGTGGGCTCGCGCACACGGTGCCAGGCGTGGACAGTGAGCAGGCCCATCAGGCAAAAAACGAAGACCGCGACCATCAAGAGCGTCGGTATGTGCAGCATCATGTCCTTGACCCCGCAAGATGCACTGTCGAGATAACCCCCGGCAGACACACGCCAAAGCGGTCATCCGGTGCAGAAAGGGCGCAATTGTAGCCGGATAACGCGGATCAATGCTGGCCTAAGGACAGCTTGACGCTGAGCGCACGTCCCCGACATGCTGCGCCCCCCCTGCGACCAAAAGGACTTCCCATGGACAACAGCCCCGTACGCATCACCGGCGAAGAGCTGCTCTCGGACAACTGGTACCTGCTGAAAAAGTACAGCTTCGACCTGCGCCGCCGCGATGGCAGCTGGCAAGCCCAGACCCGCGAGGTGTACGACCGTGGCAATGGTGCGACCATCCTCTTGTACAACACCTTGCAGCGCACGGTGTTGCTGATTCGCCAGTTCCGCATGCCGACCTTCGTCAATGGCCACGACGGCTACCTGATCGAAACCGCCGCGGGCCTGCTGGACAACGCCAGCCCTGAGGAGCGTATCCGCCTGGAAGCCGAGGAAGAGACCGGCTACCGCATCGGCCATGTCGAGAAAATCTACTCGGCATTCATGAGCCCGGGTTCGGTGACCGAGCGCATTCATTTCTTTATCGGTGAGTACCAACCCGGCGACCGTGTGGGCGAGGGCGGCGGGCTTGAAGAGGAAGGCGAGGATATCGACGTGCTGGAGCTGGGGTTTGACGAGGCCATCGCCATGGTAACGCGCGGAGAGATTGTCGATGGCAAGACCATCATGCTCCTGCAATACCTGGAGCTGCGGCTGCTCAAGGCGACCCTGACGCTTGCGTAGACGCCGGCTTGCCGGCGCCTACAGGGGCATTTTCTTCAATACGCACTGGCTACAGGAACGTAGCGTACAGGCCTCGTCCCCCTGTCATTACAAAAAGGAAGTGCAATGAGTGTGCTCATGTCCATGGCCGCCTTCGCCCTGGCGACCTCTATCACCCCCGGCCCCGTCAATATCGTCGCCCTTGGCTCGGGTGCGCGCTTTGGTTTTGTCGCCAGCCAGAAGCACGTGGCCGGCGCGGCGCTGGGGTTCACGGTGTTGTTGGTATTGATCGGCCTGGGCCTGCACGAACTGCTGGTGCGTTGGCCGATCTTGACCCAGGGCATCCAGTGGGGTGGGGTGGTATTCCTGCTGTACATGGCCTACAAGCTGGCGATCGATGACGGCCGGCTGGATGCCCAAGAGGCCGGCGTTGCGCCGTCGATGTTGTATGGCGCGGTCATGCAATGGCTCAACCCCAAGGCCTGGCTGGCGTGCGTGGCGGGCATGGGGCTGTTTGCGGCCGATGGCGAGGCCACGCGGGTCTGGCAACTGGCGGCGGTGTACCTGGTGATTTGCTACCTGTCGGTGGCGTGCTGGTCGTATGTGGGCACGTTCTTGCGTCGTTACCTGAGCAATGCCCGAGGCATGCGCCTGTTCAACCGGGCGATGGCGCTGTTGCTGGTGCTCAGTGTGGCGTACCTGTTGCTGGGCTGAGTCAGCCGCGATATTGCCCAGGCGTGGCGGCCAGGTGTTGCTTGAACGTGCGCTGGAAGTGCGCCTGGTCGGCAAAGCCTGCGGCCAGTGCCACATCGGCAATCAACTGGCCGTTGCGCAGTTGGTTGCGGGCAAACTGGATCCGCTGGTTGACCAGGAATGCATGGGGTGTCATCCCGTAAGACTGCTTGAACGCACGGATCAGGTACGACGGCGACAGCTGCGCAGCCTGGCAGATCTCGTCGAGTTTCAGCGCCTCGGTGCAATGTTCGCGGATGTACTCGGCGGCGCGTTCGAGCTTGTGATTGACCTCCCGTAGCCGCGTCGCAGCGGGGTTCAGGCGCAGCTGTACCTCAGTGAAAAAACTCACCACGGCACTGTGTTTGTGCAGCTGTTCGGCGTGCTCGTCGGTCAGCACGGCGTACAGCTCAAGCAGGCCGGCAAACAGCAGCGGGTCATCGGTATGGGTGGTGCTGAAGCGGCGAAAGTCCAAGTCGCAGGCAAACCCCAACTGGTGTTGCAGGTCGGTCAGCCAGGGGGTGTCGATATAGAGCATGTGATACGACCAGGGCTGGTCGTCGATGGGATTGCAGGCGTGCACGTCGCCGGGGTTCATCAGCACCACGGTGCCGGTATGGATTTGGAACGTGTCCGGGCCATGGATATACAGGCTCTGCCCGGCGGTGATCGCACCAATCGAGAAATGATCGTGGGCATGCCGGGTGTAGCAGACCTTGCGCCCGTCATCGATGGTGCGCGCCTCGATAAACGGCAGGCTGGCATCACGCCAGAAGCGTGGGGCGGCCAGGTCGGGCAGCGACATGATGCAATCTCCGAAGATCTTGTAGGAGCCCGATGATTGCACATAAATACAGCGCCGACCTTATGTAGGATCCGGTTTGCCTGCGATGGCGGTGGTTCAGTCGGGGGATTTGGCGACTGCTCTACCGCCATCGCAGGCAAGCCAGCTCCTACATTTTTAGGGGGCGTATCCAGGGCTTAGAAGTCCCAGCGCGTCGCCAGTTGCAGGCTGCGCGGCTCGCCGTAGAAGCCGGTACCGAAGTTGCCCAGGCCGGTGTAGTACTTTTTATCCAGGGCATTTTTCACGTTCAAGGTGGCACTCAGGTGCTCGTTGAAGCGATAGCGCGCCATCAGGTCTACCAGGTAGTAGCTGTCCTGGGTGATGCGTGTGTATTGGCCGAAGTTGACCGTGTCATTCGGGTTGGGCTGGAACACATTGCCGAAGAACTCGCTCTGCCAGTTGACCCCGGCACCGAGCGTCACCTTGTCCAGCGCGCCAGGCAGGCGGTAGGTGTTGAACAGGCGCACCACTTGTTGCGGCGTGGTGGTTTGCAGCACCGAGCTGTAGACGTAATCGTCGTTGGCATCGCGGGTGTGCTGGTAGGTGTAGCCGGCCGAGACATTCCAGCCGTCCAGCACTTCGCCGGCCAGTTCCACTTCAAAGCCCTTGGTGGTGGCACCGGCAATCGGGCGATAGATCGAGTCGCCTTCAAAGCCCGAGACGTATTGCGCGACATTGTCCTGTTCGATGCGGAACGCGGCGAAGCTGGCATTCAGGCGGCCATCGAAAAAGGCCGCCTTGAGCCCGGCTTCGTAGGTGTCGCCTTCGATTGCGTCGAGCAACTTGCGATCGGCGTCCTTGCTGTTCTGTGGCCGGTAGATCTTGGTGTAGCTGCTGTACACCGACCAGATATCGTTGAGGTCGTAGACCACCCCGGCGTAGGGCGTCACCACCCCGGTTTGCTTGTAGCTGCTGCGGGCGTCGGCGGTCGTTGCAGCGTAGAAGTCGGTGGTGTCGGTGTTGCTGAAATTGCTGACGCGGGTACCCAGGATCACCGACAGGTCATCGGTAGGTTTGAGGCGGGTCGCCAGGTAGGCGCCGGTCTGGCGTTGCACAATATCGTTCTGGCCGCTGCGCGGGATGTCCGGCTTGGCGTATTCGCCACGCCAGTCATAGATGCTGCCGCCCACTGGCGGGTAGATCGAGCCGTAGACCGGCACATCCTGTTTTGAACGGGTCGCCATAAAGCCCATGATCAACTCATGCTCGCGGCCAAACAGGCTGAACGGGCCGTTGAGGTTGACGTCGAGGGTGTTCTGCACCTGGTCGCCCTTGTACTTGCCCATGAACATGTACATGCCTTCGCCGGTAACCTGGTCCGGGTTGCCACCGCTGGCGGAGGCGAGCAGGGTGTCGTGCTGGCTGCGCTTGCGGTCCAGGCTGACTTTGAGCGACCAGTCGTTGGCCAGCTTTTGCTGGACCGAGGCGAAGATCGTCTGGTTCTGGAAGTCGCGGCGGCTCCAGTCGGCAGCCGGGTTGAACGAGCGCGAGAAATTCGTGCGATTGCCATTGCTGAAATACATCGGGAACCCGGTCCAGCTGGCGCCACGGGAGCGGGTGTCCTGCTGGTCGATGCCGAAGGTCAGCAGGGTGTCGGGGGTCAGATCGGCTTCGAGGATGCCGTAGGCAATGTCCTTGGTGTGCTGGTAGTGGTCCAGGTACGACGAGCGATCCTGGTAAACCCCGACAAAGCGCCCGCGCACATTGCCCGACTCGGTCAGCGGCCCGGAGATATCGCCTTCGGTGCGGTAGTTGTCCCAGGAACCCACAGTGCCGGTGACCGAGGCCTTGAAGTCCTTGGTGGGCTTTTTGCGGATCAGGTTGACCGTGGCCGAAGGGTCGCCCGAGCCGCTCATCAGGCCCGATGAGCCCTTGATGATTTCCAGGTGGTCGTACACCGCCATGTCGGTACTGGTGGTGCCGTAGTCATACACACCGTCATAGGTGGAGTTGACGCCGTCGTACTGGAAGTTGGTGATCGGCAGGCCGCGGCTGGAGAACTCCCAGCGCTCGCTGTCGTAGTTCTGCACGCTGACGCCAGGGGCGCGGCGCAGGGTGTCGGCGATGTTGTTGGAACCCTGGTCATCCATCTGCTGGCGGGTGATCACGGTGACCGACTGCGGTGTCTCGCGGATCGACAGCGGCAGGCCGGTGGCCGAGGCCATCGAGCCGGTGGTGTAGGAGTGGCTGTCTTCGGTGGTGGCACCCAGGGCCACGCCGGAGATGGTGGTGGCGCCCAGCTCCAGTTCGCCGGTATTGAGCGGCGCCAGTTCCAGCACATAGCCATTCTCGCCCTGGGGCTGGGCCTGCAAACCGCTGCCTTGCAATAACCGCTGCAACCCGGCGGCCGGGGTGTAGCTGCCACTGAGTCCAGGGCTGGTCTTCCCGGCTGCCAGGCTGTTGTGGCCGGCGATAAACCCCCCGGACTGCTCGGCAAAGCGATTCAGCACGCTGACCAGCGACCCAGCGCCGATGTTGTAGCTGCGCGTGGTTTGCTGGGTAGACGGCGTTTCCACCGCCTGCACATTGAGCGGGCCCAGGCAGAGCAGGGTCGCGGTGATGGCCAGCGCCAGGGGGCGCAGCGTGAAAGCAGCGGGTTGCGGCATGGAAGGTTCCCTACGGATTCGGCGAATGTGAAAGCGTCTGCTGGGTTAACCGAACGAACGTCGAAAAGGGGAACTGCGGGAGTGAAAAAATGTTGTCCCGATCAATCTTTTGTAGGAAGCGGCAAGCCAGCTCCTACAGGGCGGTGTGTCTGGGGCCTACGTTGACCCACCACGGCAGCACTCTGTCTACCTGGATCGGCAACGCCGCCTCCAGCAGCCGCAACGCATGCTCGCTGTCCTTGAGCGGGAAGGAGCCCATCACTGGCAGGTGGGCCACGGCCGGATCACAACCCAGGTGGCCGGGCCGGTAGCGGTTCAGTTCGCCAATCAATTGGCCCAGGGGCAGGTTGTCGGCCAGCAGCACACCCCGGCTCCATGCCTCGCGGGTGGCGGATGCCGCGACCGTACTGCGGATCGTGCGCCGATCGAACACCGCCTGTTGCCCGGTCTCGATAATGCGCACCTGCTGGCTATCGGCGGTGCGCACTTCTACCCGGCCGTCGAAGACATTCAGGTGGGTGCCGTCCTCGCCTTGCAACACACTGAAGCGGGTGCCCAGGGCGCGCAGGCGGCCGTGCTCGGTGTCGACCAGGAACGGGCGCTGGAGGTCCTTGGCGGTGTCGATCAGCACTTCGCCAAAACGCAGTTGCAGCAGGCGCTGCCGGGCGTCGAACCGCACGTCCATGGCGCTCAGGGCGTTGAGCCAGATATGGGTACCGTCGGTGAGCACGGCATCGCGGATCTCGCCGCTGGCCGTGGCGTAGTCGGCGCTCCAGCCGCCGACCACCCGGGGCAGGGCGGTGCTGCGCCAGGTGCCCCAGGTCAATGCTGAACCTGCGCCCAGCACCAGTAGCGTTTTGAGGGTTTGCCGCCGGCTGCTGCGCAGCGCGCGGCCAGCGCCGATGGGTTCGTCGGTCAGGGGCGCGAAGCGTTGGCTGACGCGCTCGACGTAACGCCAGGCGGCCTGGTGCTCGGGGTTCTGCCCCAGCCATATTTGCCAATGCTGCTGCGCCTGGCTGTCGCCTTGCGGGTCTTGCAGGCGCACATACCATTGGGCTGCCTGCTGCAGGCTGGCGTGACTGAGTTTTGCGCTGGAGTTCATTCCACCAGCAACCCGTCGAGTTCGGCTTCCAGCACCGCGCAGTGCAACAGCGCCTGGGCCATGTATTTTTTCACCATGCGCTCACAGACCCCCAGTTGCACGGCGATTTGCTTGTAGGTCAGGCCATGCAGTTGCGCCAGCAGGAAGGCGTCGCTGACCTTGCGCGGCAGGCGCGCGAGCATGGCGTCTACTTCGTACAGGGTTTCGACGATGATCGCCCGCTGTTCCGGCGATGGCTGTACCGCTTGCGGGCGCTCGGCGAGGCTTTGCAGCCAGGCCTGTTCCAGTTGACGGCGGCGCCAATGGTCGATGCACAGGCCTCGGGCGATGGTTGCCAGGTAGGAGCGCTCACGCACGGCGTCGGCCTGGTCGGGCGGGCGCTTGAGGACGCGGATAAAGGTGTCTTGCGCCAGGTCGGCGGCATCCCAGCGATTGCTCAGGCGCCGGCGCAACAGGCCGAGCAGCCAGGAGTGGTGGCTGCCGTAGAGCTGACTGAATGGCGTGGGGGAAGTCGACACAATATCCAACCGGCGCTGATGCCATGACGTGAATAGGAATTGGTCGCGATTAAAGCAAAGGCCTGCGGCCAGCGCAAATGATATTGGTTTGCTTTTGCGAAAGAGGTTGCCTGCAGATCTGCACAGATCAAATTGATGCCGAGCGCGAAAAACTCGCGCTTTAATCTGAGATAAATGACTTCAGATTTTTTTGCACCCATTGCAACAGAATATCAAAACAGGCCGGCAGGCTCGGCCTGAATATCCCAGCTAAAGATCAGAACCTCCTTTGCATCACTCCCCGCACCACCCCCCGACCGTGTACTTGATATCGGTACTCTCCATGTGAAAGCCGGCAAATACCCTGCGAATGTCAGGATGATCATTGAGGCTAATAATGGCCTCATACTGTTCCAGACCGAAAGGAACACCCTAGCCCCGCGTCTGCCAGTACGGAGGGTCGTAGTAGAACAGCGTATGTTCACGGTCATACTTCTTCATTACCTCCTGCCAGCCAAGATGCGCTGCTGATAGAGTCTCCTCGCTCCGTAGCAAGTTCAGTCCTGGTGACGTGGTAGTCGCCGTACCGTAGGTCTGACCATCAACGCGGCCCCCGAGGGCAGACTGCTGTAGGTAATAGAATCTGGCGGCCCGCTGGATATCAGTCAGCGTTCCCGGTCTGGTTATTTGCAACCACTTAAACACCTGGCGGCTCGACAAAGCCTACTTGAACTGCCTGACAAACTCTTCCAGTTGGTTCTGTACAACTCGGTAAAGGTTGATTAGATCGCCGTTAACGTCATTTAGCACTTCGACGTCTGCCGGTACCGGCCGTAGGAAGAACAGTGCGCTGGCTGGAAGTGATGCGCACAGCCTGGGCCAATGAGTGGCCCAGGGCTTTTAAACGAGTTTAAAAAGTGTTGATGTTTTTTAGAAAACTGCCGGTTAAAAGTGACTAAATTTTCCGTAATGAATTAGGTATAGCGCCTAAAGGTCCATCTGTGATGATAAAGCTCACTCGATCTCCTACCTTAAAGTAACTACTGCGCAAGCTAGGCCAGGGTGATATAGAGCCTTCCACAGTGGGCCGTCCTAAATCGGACTTTGTAATAACACTCGGTTCGTCTGGTAAAGGAAATGGATCTATAGCGTCGCCATCAAAATCCTCCGGTCCATAGTTGGAACCTATATCGAAAATCACATCTTTACTTCCTCCATCGGGTTTTACGACCGCAGACTTCGTAGGAGGTTTTTCTGGCTCTCCCCAAACTATAGCTATCTGAGGGTAGTCACCAATTGATGTAATGACGCCAGTGTAATTAGTCGTTGTAGTAGGCTTTGCCATGCTCGCTCTCCTTGCCAAAACTGGATTCGTGAGTATTGCCTGCAAAAATGAGGCACTGCAGGAGAGATGACACAACACTAATGGAAAGCCGGCTACTGTCAAAATTGACAGGCCAGGCTGTTGTTTCGAGCAAATTCCCTACCATTCGTCTCTTTCAGCGTTGGTCTGGCTGGCCAGCTCGGCGGCAATGCTGCGCATCAGCAGCTCCGGCAGGCGGGGGCTATTGAGTTCGACAGTGATCATTGCAGTCTCCTAGGCGGCCTCTTGTTTGCGTTTGAACATGTCCGCCAACCCGGTACCAGGGGCATGGTTAAAGCCTGGGTCCGTGCGGAACGTGATCGGTTTTCCTGCCGCGTCGGTGGTGCGCACCAGCGTCACCTGGGCGGTTCTGATTTCGCCCGTGCGTTTGTCGGTGCCGGTATCGACGGTTTGGCGGCGGCCTCGTTACGTAGCGTGGTCATTTTCATTGCACTGGCTGCAACTCTATTTCAGAACTCCGCTCACCATGGACCGTTTTATCCCGGAGTGTCCCAGGTTTATCTCGCACCGCCCCTGGTATTTATCTCAGTCCTAAACATCAAGTGTGGGAGGCAGCGGTGGATCCCGCCCCCCCCAGCATCAAGCCAGATCAGATACGCGAAGTCGGCACCAGGAACGCGGCCTCCAGCAGCTGCCGGGTATAGGCATGCTGCGGATCGGCGAAGATCGTCTTGGCATCCCCCTGTTCCACCACCTGGCCCTGCTTGACCACCATCAACTGATGGCTCAGGGCCTTGACCACCGCCAGGTCGTGGCTGATGAACAGGTAGGTCAGGTTGTACTTGGCTTGCAGGTTGCGCAGCAGTTCCACCACCTGGCGCTGTACCGTGCGGTCCAGGGCCGAGGTCGGTTCGTCCAGCAGGATCAGGCGTGGCTTGAGCACCAGGGCGCGGGCGATGGCGATGCGTTGGCGTTGGCCGCCGGAGAATTCGTGGGGGTAACGGTGGCGGGTCTGCGGGTCCAGCCCCACTTCCTTGAGCGCCGCGATAATCGCCGCTTCCTGTTCGCCAGCGGTGCCGATCTTATGGATGCGCAAGCCTTCGCCGACGATCTCGCTGACGCACATGCGTGGGCTCAGGCTGCCAAACGGGTCCTGGAACACCACCTGCATTTCCCGGCGCAATGGCCGTACCTGTTGTTGGGTCAGTTGGTCCAGTTGCTGGCCTTCAAAACGGATCCCGCCCTTGCTGCCGATCAGCCGCAGGATCGCCAGGCCGAGGGTGGATTTGCCCGAGCCGCTTTCACCGACAATGCCCAGGGTCTGGCCCTGGGGCAGGCTGAAGTGGATACCGTCCACGGCCTTGACGTAGTCGACGGTGTTGCGCAAAAAGCCTTTTTTGATCGGGAACCAGACCTTGAGGTCGTCGACTTCCAGCAGCGGCGGGCCAATCGCATTGGTCGCCGGCCCGCCACTGGGCTCGGCGGCCAGCAGTTCCTGGGTGTAAGGGTGCTGCGGGGAGCGGAACAGCGCCTCACAGGACGCCTGCTCGACAATGCAACCGCGCTGCATCACACACACGCGGTGGGCAATGCGCCGCACCAGGTTCAAGTCATGGCTGATCAGCAGCAGCGCCATGCCCAGGCGCGCCTGCAACTCCTTGAGCAGTTCGAGGATCTTCAACTGCACGGTCACGTCCAGGGCGGTGGTCGGCTCGTCGGCGATCAGCAGTTCCGGCTCGTTGGCCAGGGCCATGGCGATCATCACCCGCTGGCGCTGGCCGCCAGACAATTCATGGGGCAGGGCCTTGAGGCGCTTGTGCGGTTCGGGGATGCCCACCAGGTCCAGTAGCTCCAGGGTGCGCAGGGTCGCGGCCTTGCCGGTCAGGCCCTTGTGCAGGCCCAGCACTTCGTTGATCTGCTTTTCGATGGAGTGCAGCGGGTTCAGCGAGGTCATCGGCTCCTGGAAGATCATCGCAATGCGGTTGCCGCGAATCTGGCGCAAGGGCTTTTCTTTCAGGGTCAGCAGATCCTGCCCGGCATACTCGATGGTGCCGGATGGATGCCGCGCCAGGGGGTAGGGCAACAGGCGCAGGATCGAGTGGGCGGTCACCGATTTGCCGGAACCGCTTTCGCCGACCAGGGCCAGGGTTTCACCACGGCGAATATCGAAGCTGATGTTTTCCACCACGCGCTGATGCTGCTCGCCGGTGACGAACTCGACGCTGAGGTCGCGGACTTCGATCAGATTGTCCTGATTCATCTCATTTCCTCGGGTCGAAGGCATCGCGAGCGGACTCGCCGATAAACACCAGCAAACTCAGCATGATCGCCAGCACCGCAAAGGCGCTGATGCCCAGCCATGGCGCCTGCAGGTTGGATTTGCCCTGGGCCACCAACTCGCCCAGGGATGGCGAGCCGGCGGGCAGGCCGAAGCCCAGGAAGTCCAGGGCAGTCAGGGTGCCAATCGCGCCGGTGAGGATGAAAGGCATGAAGGTCATGGTCGAGACCATGGCGTTGGGCAGGATATGGCGGAACATGATCGCGCCGTTCTGCATGCCCAGGGCCCGGGCCGCGCGCACGTATTCCAGGTTGCGCCCGCGCAGGAACTCGGCGCGCACCACGTCCACCAGGCTCATCCAGGAAAACAGCAGCATGATCCCCAGCAGCCACCAGAAGTTCGGTTGCACGAAGCTGGCAAGGATGATCAGCAGGTACAGCACCGGCAGCCCGGACCAGATTTCCAGGAAGCGCTGGCCGGCCAGGTCGACCCAGCCGCCATAGAACCCCTGCAAGGCCCCGGCCGCCACGCCGATGATCGAACTCAATACCGTGAGGGTCAGGGCAAACAGCACCGAGACCCGAAAGCCATAGATCACCCGTGCGAGCACGTCGCGGCCCTGGTCGTCGGTGCCCAGCAGGTTGTCGGCCGACGGCGGGGCCGGGGCCGGGACTTTCAGGTCGTAATTGATGCTCTGGTAGCTGTAGGGGATCGGCGCCCAGAGCGTCCAGGCATCCTTGGCCTTGAGCAGTTCGCGGATGTACGGGCTTTTGTAGTTGGCTTCCAGGGGGAATTCGCCGCCGAAGGTGGTTTCTGGGTAGCGCTTGAGCGCCGGGAAGTACCAGTCGCCGTCGTAATGCACGGCCAGCGGCTTGTCGTTGGCGATCAACTCGGCTCCCAGGCTCAGGCCAAACAGGATCAGGAACAGCCACAGCGACCACCAGCCGCGTTTGTTGGCCTTGAAGCGTTCGAAGCGGCGGCGATTGAGGGGGGATAGATTCATCTCAATGCTCCCGGCTTTCGAAGTCGATGCGTGGGTCGACCAGGGTGTAGGTCAAATCGCCAATCAGTTTCACCACCAGGCCTAGCAGGGTGAAGATAAACAGGGTGCCGAACACCACCGGGTAATCGCGATTGATCGCCGCTTCAAAACTCATCAGGCCCAGGCCGTCGAGGGAGAAAATCACCTCCACCAGCAGCGAGCCGGTAAAGAAGATGCCGATAAAGGCCGAAGGGAACCCGGCGATCACCAGCAGCATGGCGTTGCGGAACACGTGGCCGTAGAGCACGCGGTGATTGGTCAGGCCCTTGGCCTTGGCGGTGATTACGTACTGCTTGTTGATTTCGTCGAGAAAGCTGTTCTTGGTCAGCAGGGTCATGGTGGCGAAGTTACCGATCACCAGGGCCGTGACCGGTAGCGCCAGGTGCCAGAAGTAGTCGAGGATCTTGGCGCCCCAGCTCAGCTCCTCGAAGTTGTTGGACGTCAGCCCGCGTAGCGGAAACCAGTCGAAATAGCTGCCACCGGCAAACACCACGATCAACAGGATGGCAAACAGGAACGCCGGGATCGCATAGCCGACGATGATTGCCGAACTGGTCCATACGTCAAAATGGCTGCCATGGCGGGTGGCCTTGGCGATCCCCAGGGGGATCGACACCAGGTACATGATCAGAGTGCTCCACAGCCCGAGGGAGATGGACACCGGCATCTTCTCCTTGATCAGGTCGATGACCTTGGCATCGCGAAAGAAGCTGTCGCCAAAATCCAGCTGGGCGTAGTTCTTGACCATGATCCACAAGCGTTCCGGCGCCGACTTGTCGAAGCCGTACATCTTTTCGATTTCCTTGATCAGCGTCGGGTCCAGGCCCTGGGCCCCCCTGTAGCTGGAGCCGGCCACCGACACTTCGGCACCGCCACCGGCGATGCGGCTGGTGGCGCCTTCAAAGCCTTCGAGCTTGGCGATCATTTGCTCCACCGGGCCGCCGGGCGCGGCCTGGATGATGACAAAGTTGATCAGCAAAATGCCGAACAGCGTCGGGATGATCAGCAGCAACCTGCGAAAAATATAAGCCAGCATGTCAGTCGCCTCCACTCGCCGGGTCGGCGCTGGTGTCGATGGGTGGCGTTGTGGCCGGCGGTGTGTCGGGTTTGATCCACCAGGTGTTGATGCCTACGTCGTAGCGCGGCGGGACCTTGGGGTGGCCGAGGTGATTCCAATAGGCCACGCGGTAGGTTTTGATATGCCAGTTGGGGATCACGTAGTAGCCAAACTGCAGTACCCGATCCAGGGCCTTGGCGTGGGCCACCAGGCTGTTGCGTGAGTCGGCGTTGATCAACTGTTCCACCAATTCGTCGATGGCCGGGTCCTTGAGGCCGATGTAGTTGCGGCTGCCGG
The DNA here is from genome assembly GCF_012985565.1 of Pseudomonas sp. WS 5010. Lineage (NCBI taxonomy): Bacteria > Pseudomonadati > Pseudomonadota > Gammaproteobacteria > Pseudomonadales > Pseudomonadaceae > Pseudomonas > Pseudomonas sp. WS 5010. The sequence goes on from NZ_JAAQWQ010000002.1 coordinate 300,203, forward strand.
GGTTGTCGGCACTGCCCGATTGCCAGAATTCACGCTGCTCGTTACCCGGTGACGAGGACTGTGGGAAGCTGCCGACCATCATGTCGAAATCCCGCGAGCGCACGCGGTTGACGTACTGCGAGACATCGACCCGGCGGATCACCAGCTCGATGCCCAGGTCTGCCAGGTTACGCTTGAAGGGCAGCAGGACGCGCTCGAAGTCAGTCTGGAACAGCATGAACTCGATGCTCACCGGCTTGCCGGTGGTGTCGACCATCTTGTCGTCAACGATGCGCCAGCCGGCTTCCTGCAACAGTTGGTAGGCTTCGCGCTGCTGGGTGCGGATCATGCCGCTGGCATCGGTTTTCGGTGGAGCGAAGGCCTGGGTGAAGGCTTGCGGCGGGATCCTGCCGCGCAGCGGTTCGAGAATCGCCAGCTCGGCCGGGCCCGGCAGGCCGGTGGCGGCCATGTCCGAGTTTTCAAAATAGCTGCGGGTGCGGGTGTAGGCGCCGTTGAACAGCTGCTTGTTGGTCCATTCAAAGTCCATCAACAGGCTGATAGCCTTGCGCACCCGCACGTCCTGGAACATTGGCTTGCGGATATTGAACACAAAACCCTGCATCCCGGTGGGATTGCCGTTGGGCAGTTCTTCCTTGATCAGCCGGCCTTCGGCCACGGCCGGGACGTTGTAGGCATTGGCCCAGTTTTTGGCCGTCATTTCCTGCCAGTAATCGAACTGCCCAGCCTTGAGCGCCTCCAGGGCCACGGTGTTATCGCGGTAGTAATCGCTGATGCGGTAATCGAAGTTGTACAGGCCCTTGTTGATCGGCAGGTCCTTGCCCCAGTAGTCCTTGACCCGCTCGTAGCGGATCGAGCGCCCCGGCTTGACCTCGGCCACTTTGTACGGCCCGCTGCCCAGCGGGACCTCCAGGCTGCTCTTGGCAAAATCACGGCCGGCCCACCAGTGCTTGGGCAGCACCGGCAACTGGCCAAGGATCAACGGCAGCTCACGGTTGCTGGTGTGCTTGAACTTGAACAACACCCGCAGCGGGTCTTCGGCCACCACTTCGGCGACGTCGGCGTAGTAGGTGCGGTAGATCGGCGTGCCTTGCTTGATCAGGGTTTCAAAGGTGAACACCACATCTTCGGCACGTACTGGATGGCCATCGTGGAAGCGCGCTTCGGGCCGCAGGTAAAAACGCACCCAGCTGTTATCCGGAGCTTTTTCGATCTTGCCGGCGATCAGGCCATATTCGGTGATGGGCTCGTCCAGGCCCTGCTGCGCCAGGGTGTCGTAGACCAGGGTGATGTTATCGGCCGGCACGCCCTTGCTGATAAACGGGTTGAGGCTGTCGAAGCTGCCCATGGCCGACTCACGGAAGGTGCCGCCCTTGGGCGCGTCCGGGTTGACGTAGTCGACGTGCTTGAAGTTGGCCGGGTACTTGGGCGGCTCGTCATACAGGGTCAAGGCATGTTGAGGGGCAGCAACAGCCTGGGTGCACAGCAGCAGGCCACTGATAATCGCAGTACGCAAAGCCATCATTGGGGTTTCTCCGATGCTTTCAGCCACCACGCGCTCAGGCCCAGGCTGTAGGGCGGCGTGGTCACGAAGGCGAACCGGTTACGGTACGCCAGGCGATGATAGTTGAGATACCAATTGGGAATACTGTAGTGCTGCCACAATAGGACCCGATCCAGGGCCCGGCCGGCGGCGACTTGCTGGTCGCGGGTTTGGGCGGCGAGCAACTGCTCGAGCAGGTGATCGACCACCGGGTTGGCGATGCCCGCGTAGTTCTTGCTGCCCTTGATCCCGGCCTGGCTGGAGTGGAAGTACTGCCACTGCTCAAGGCCGGGGCTGAGGGTCTGGTTGAGGGTCATCAGGATCATGTCGAAGTCGAACTGGTCGAGGCGCTGCTTGTACTGCGCACGGTCCACGGTGCGCAAGCGCGCATCGACGCCGATACTGCGCAGGTTTTCCACATACGGTTGCAGGATGCGCTCCAGGTTCGGGTTGACCAGCAGGATTTCAAACCGCAGCGGCTGCCCATCGCTGTTGAGCAGGCGTTGCCCGGAAAGTTTCCAGCCACCTTCGGCCAGTAGGCCGAGGGCACGGCGCAAGGTTTCCCGGGGGATGCCGCGCCCCTCGGTCTGCGGCAGGCTGAAGGCCTGGGTAAACAGATTGGCCGGCAGTTGCTCGCGGTAGGGTGAGAGCATCAGCCATTCATGGCCCACCGGCAGGCCGCTGGCGGAGAATTCGCTGTTGGGGTAGTAGCTCAGGGTGCGTTTATAGGCGCCGCTGAATAGGGTGCGGTTGGTCCACTCGAAATCGAACATCAGCCCCAGCGCTTCGCGCACCTTGGCCTGGCTGAAAGTGGCGCGCCGGCTGTTCATGAACAGGCCCTGGCTCTGGGTCGGGATCTGGTGGGCAATTTGCGCCTTGATCACGTCGCCGCGATTGACTGCCGGGAAGTTGTAGCCATTGGCCCAGTTCTTGGCCTGGTGTTCGATGTAAATGTCGAACTCGCCGGCTTTGAATGCTTCGAAGGCCACGTCGCTGTCGCGGTAGAACTCGACTTCGACCTTGTCGTAGTTGTAGAAACCGCGATTGACCGGCAGGTCCTTGCCCCAATAGTCCTTGACCCGCTCGAACACCAATTGCCGGCCCGGTTGGACCTGGCTGATCCGGTAGGGCCCGCTGCCTAGCGGCGGCTCGAAGGTGGTGGCCTTGAAGTCGCGGTTTTTCCAGTAATGCTGGGGCAGCACCGGCAACTCGCCCAGGCGCAGGATCAGCAACGGGTTGCCGGCGCGCTTGAACACGAAGCGAATGCGGTGGGGGTTGAGTACATCCACCCGGGCCACTTCCTGCAGGTTGGTGCGGTATTGCGGATGGCCTTCGGTCAGCAACGTGCGGTAGGAAAACGCCACGTCGTCGGCGGTAATGGGCTTGCCGTCATGGAAACGCGCTTGCGGGCGCAGGTTGAACACCACCCAACTGCGGTCTTCGCTGTACTCCACCGATCGGGCAATCAGGCCGTAGCTGGACGTGGGCTCGTCGCCGGACGGCGCGTACTGGCCGGTGCCAACCATCAGCGGCTCGTTGAGCTCATTGACCCCGTATTGCAGGAAATTGGCGGTGGAGACCGGGCTAGAGCCTTTGAAAGTATAGGGATTGAGGGTGTCAAACGTGCCAAAGGCCATGACCCGCAAGGTGCCGCCCTTGGGCGCTGCGGGGTTTACCCAATCGAAGTGGGTGAATTTGGCCGGGTACTTGAGCGTACCGAACTGCGCATAACCGTGGTTTTCGGTAATGGTCGCATTCGCGCAAAAGCTCAAGGCCAGACTTATTAGTAGAAGGAGGGGACGCTTCAAGTCAGAGATCCGATCCGGGCGGCTTGGGCTTTATGATCGGTACAGTAACAGCTTGTTCCACTTGGAAAAAGACTGTTGAAAAGGCCATTTTCAGGCGCGGCGGGATCTTGAGCGATGCACAGATCAAATGTGGGAGCTGGCTTGCCTGCGATGCACGCACCGCGGTGAATCAGTTACACCGCGTCGATGCAAGCGCAGGCCAGCCAGCTCCCGAACAAGCCTGCTTGCGCTTGGTTTATCTTGGTCCGGAAACCACCAGCATCTGCCCCGGCTTCAACGCCTGGCCAGTGCGAGGGTTCCAGCGCTTGAGATGTTGCATCTCGACGTTGAAGCGCTTGGCAACCATGTACAGCGAGTCACCTTTCTTGACCTTGTACTGCACCGGCTTCTTGCCGCCAGCCTTGGCCACCAGCTTGCGGGTGTCCTGCATCACCAGGGTCTGGCCGACTTTCAAGGCCTGGCCATTGAGCTTGTTCCAACGCTGCAGGTCATGCACGTCGACCTTGTTGGCCTTGGCAATCAGCGTCAGGTTGTCGCCGCTCTTGACCTTGTAGCTGCGCGAACGGCCGGCCACGGCCTTGTGCTCGACTTCGTCAAACACTGGCTTTTTCGGGCGCAGGCTCAACAATTCCTCGGGGTTCATCGAGGACAGGCTACTGGCCAGCAATTGCGCCTTGGAAGTGGGCACCAGCAAATGCTGGGGGCCATCCAGGGTGGTGCGTTGCTTGAAGGCCGGGTTGAGCTGGAACAGTTCGTCTTCGTCGATCTCGGCCAGCGCGGCGACCCGGGACAGGTCCATGCTTTGCTTGACTTCAACCATCTCGAAGTACGGCGTGTTGGCAATCGGGTTCAGGTTGACGCCGTAGGCCTCAGGGGCCAGCACCACTTGGGACAGCGCCAGGAACTTGGGCACGTAGTCCTTGGTTTCCTGGGGCAGCGGCAGGTTCCAGTAGTCGGTGGGCAGGCCGAGTTTCTCGTTGCGCTCGATGGCCCGGCTGACCGTGCCTTCACCGGCGTTATAGGCCGCCAGGGCCAGCAGCCAGTCGCCGTTGAACATGTCATGCAGACGCGTCAGATAGTCCAGGGCGGCGGTGGTGGAGGCGGTGATATCGCGGCGGCCATCATAGGCGCGGGTCTGGCGCAGGTTGAAGTAGCGTCCGGTGGAGGGGATGAACTGCCACAGGCCGACCGCATCGCTGCGCGAATAGGCCATTGGGTTGTAGGCACTTTCAATCACTGGCAGCAGCGCCAGCTCCAGGGGCATGTTGCGTTCTTCAAGGCGTTCGACGATGTAGTGAATATAGAGGCTGCCGCGTTCGCCGGCGTTCTCCAGGAACGATGGGTTGCTGGCGAACCACAGGCGCTGTTGCTCGATACGCGGGTTGACGCCGACACCGTCCTGCAATTGAAACCCCTGGCGCATGCGCTCCCAGACATCCTGGGGCACCTGCGGGCTTGGCTTCTCTGAGAGCCACAGGGGTTTTTGCTTGATCTTGGCAGTAAAAACGGGTTTGGGTTGCACGGTGGATTGTGCAGCGAAATGAGTGGTTTGGCAGCCCGCCAGAGTTGCGGAAACGGCCACCGCAATGGCTTGAGCCAGGCGGGTCAATGCGTCTGAATGGTTGGATTTACGAATAGATGACGACATTGGCTGGAAGTTAGTTCCGGGCAAAAATGTCGGGCGATTCTAGAAAGCGCTTTGGTTCCGGTCAACCATTCAGAAATTTCGTATCAGAACCTGTCTGCTTAGAACGTATCTTTCCAAGCCCGCAAGCTAGCAAACACCTCGCTCCCAGGGCGGTTGTCGCGGCCATTCCGCTCGTCCGCTTTTTGTTTAACGGATGTTTCCGCGGTACGTAAAAAAGGGTTAGTCAATTTTTCCAGGGCCAGGGTCGACGGTAAGGTCATCTTGCCGGCTGCCCGCAGTTCGCCGACTTTTGCCACGCGTTCGGCGATATCTGCGTTATTCGGTTCCACGGCCTGAGCAAAGCGCAGGTTACTTTGTGTGTATTCGTGGGTGCAGTACACCAGCGTATCAACTGGCAGGGCGGCCAGGCGTTCCAGGGAGTTGTACATCTGTTCTGGCGTGCCCTCGAACAAACGCCCGCAGCCGGCGGCGAAGAGGGTGTCGCCGCAGAACAGCAAGCCGTGATGATAAAAGGCTATATGTCCCAAGGTATGTCCGGGCACGGCGAACACATCGAGGTCCCAGCCCAGCACCTGGATACGGTCGTTATCGTTGAGCGCGACGTCACGGGCCGGGATCTTTTCGTTGGCCGGGCCATACACCGTGGCGCCCGAGACTTGCTTGAGCTGCTCCACACCGCCGACATGGTCGTGGTGATGGTGGGTCACCAGGATGTCACTGAGGGTCCAGTCTGGATACTGTTTGAGCCACGCCACCACTGGCGCGGCGTCACCGGGATCGACCACCGCGCAGCGATGGCTGCCATGGTCTTGTAACAACCAGATGTAGTTATCGGTGAAGGCGGGCAGGGCACTGATCTGTATCATTCTTCTATTCGCCAAGCTGAACACATTGGTGCATCTTAGAACGTCTTGGCGAGTTGGAGAATGCAATGACTGATAAAGCGTTCGCCCAGGCCGATCCCGAGTGGCTGGCCTTGATCAGCGCAGCCCGTGAGTGGCTGTCCGGGCCGATCGGGCAATTTCTGCTGGAACAAGAGCGGCTTATGCTCGAAGAAGAGCTGGAGCGCTTCTTTGGCGGCTACCTGGTGCACTACGGCCCTTCGGCCCAGAATCCGCCGCCTGCGCCCCAGGTGCAGCGCAATGTACGCCTGGGCGCGCCGTTGCCGGGGGTCGAGATTGTCTGCGAGGAACAGGCCTGGCCCTTGAGCGAGCATGCTGCCGATGTAGTGGTGATGCAGCATGGCCTGGATTTTTGCCTGTCGCCCCATGGCTTGCTGCGTGAAGCGGCGAGCGCCGTGCGCCCGGGCGGCCATTTGTTGATCGTTGGTATCAACCCCTGGAGTTCATGGGGCCTGCGGCACGTCTTCGCCCATGATGCGCTGCGCCAGGCCCGCTGCATCTCGCCCTCGCGGGTCAGTGACTGGTTGAACCTGCTGGGCTTCGCGCTGGAGAAACGCCGCTTCGGGTGCTATCGTCCGCCGCTTGCCTCGCCCAAGTGGCAGGGCCGTTTGGCTGGCTGGGAGCGCCGGGCTGGGGCCTGGCAGTTGTCCGGCGGCGGTTTCTACCTGCTGGTGGCCCGCAAGATCGTGGTCGGGCTGCGGCCGGTGAGCCAGGTACGGCGCGAGCCCATGGGCAAGTTGGTGCCGATGCCCCTGGCCAAGGTCAACCGTCGCTCCAGCGAGCCATAAATCACTTTTCTGGAATTCAGGTCGCAGTGTTCGACCTCGGGAGCTGCCGGTCGATTACCGGCAACCCGCTTTGATGGATAGCGTAATGACCGATAGCGTAGAACTCTTTACCGACGGCGCCTGCAAGGGCAATCCTGGTCCTGGCGGCTGGGGCGCCTTGCTGGTGTGCAAGGGCGTGGAGAAGGAGTTGTGGGGCGGCGAAGCCAACACCACCAATAACCGCATGGAACTGATGGGCGCCATTCGCGGTCTGGAAGAGCTCAAGCGCCGTTGCGATGTATTGCTGGTGACGGACTCGCAATACGTGATGAAAGGCATCAACGAGTGGATGGTCAACTGGAAAAAGCGCGGCTGGAAAACTGCCGCCAAAGAGCCGGTAAAAAACGCCGACCTGTGGCAGTTGCTGGATGAGCAGTGCAACCGCCACAACATCACCTGGAAGTGGGTACGCGGGCATATCGGTCACCCAGGCAACGAGCGGGCCGACCAGTTGGCCAATCGCGGCGTGGATGAAGTGCGCGGTTACAAGCAGAGCTGACCGTCAGTCACACTGCAGCGGCCATTCGAGCTGCTGCTTCACGCCTCGCATCGCGCGGGGCGAATCCACCAGCACCGCATCGATTTTACGGCACGCCGCTGCTCGATAATCATCTTGGGTGTTAATGCCAATCGCCAGGATATGTACCTTGCCCCTGGACTGGAAACAGTCGATGGCAGGCCTTGTCCATAGCTTGGCATTCACCGGTGAGCGTGCTTCCCCAAGGGTGAAGGTTTCCACCAGCTCGACCTTGCGCTGATACTCAAACGCCACCCAACTTCCCGCTTCGGGGGCGGGCTGGCAGTTGTGGGCCAGGGCGACGTTGGCCAAGCGGTCGCGTGTTCGGTCCCTGGATTCGAACAGGCGGGCCTGGGGGTACTGGGCAAACGCGTGTTGGTAGCTGGCGTCCGTGGAGTAGATCAACACCCGGCCCCACGCATGGTTTTGCTCCAGTACCCGGGCCACGGCCCTGGCCTGGGTGTCGGCGGGCAGGGCTTTCATATCGAGGATGATCGGCGTGGTAGCCGGGATTACGGTCAACGCTTGCTGCAATGAAGGCAGCGGCACGGGACGGGTACGGTAGGGGTAGGTCACCTGGCCATTGGCCCCGTCCTGCTTGAATTGCCAGCCGGCATTGAGCTGTTGCAACTGGGCCAGGGTTTTTCCGGCCACGGCGCCGGTGCCGTCGGTATTGGCGCTCAGGTCTGTCGGTCGATACAACACGGGTACCTGGTCCAGGCTCAACTGCACCGTGAGCCATAGCACATCCACGTTATTGGCCAAGGCCTGGTCGATAGCCAGCAAGGTATTTTCCGGGAAGTCCGCCGTGCCCCCGCGATGGGCGACGATCTGCGGCAGTTGACCAGTGGCGGCGGGCGGGGATGCGCAACCTGCCAAAAGAAGGCTGGTGACCAGCAGTACAACGGGATATCGGGTATCAATCATGGGTGTTTGCGTTCATCTATCACAGAATCAGGATCGCACCGGCGAGTTGCTCGTCAGTATCGCGTAAATCCGGCAGGGTGCGGCGAATATGCTGCAATGCCGATTCCAACTGAACGCCGCGTACCTTGCCCTGGCTGGCGACAAACGCTGCCGCATCGTCCTTTGCCGCCAGTACGACCTTGTCATCCTTGAAGCTGCTGCTGGTGCCTTTGGTGGCACTCATCGAGAGGCTGACCAAGGCGTCGGTGGTCATCACAAAGCTGGTGGCCTGGGCAGTGGCGGCGCCGATCAGGCACAGGGCGAGCAGGTGTTTTGGCTTGAGCATGGGCTGGTTTTTACGCATAGAAAGGAGCGGCGCAGGCTAACAAGGGCGGTGCAGGCAAACTGCGCAAGCTTTGCTAAACCTTGTAAAAAACTGTTGGACCAGGGTGCAAGGTGGCTGTCCATGGGGCGCTTGGGTTATAGAGCGTGCTAATATCCCGGCCCTTGAAATACACACACCGTTGAGAGCTGAACCCTGATGGCCATCCGATCCGTTGTACTCGATACCGAAACCACCGGCATGCCGGTGACCGATGGCCACCGGATCATTGAAATCGGCTGTGTCGAACTGATGGGCCGCCGCCTCACCGGTCGGCATTTCCACGTGTACCTGCAACCGGACCGGGAAAGTGACGAAGGCGCCATTGGCGTCCACGGCATCACCAACGAATTCCTGGTGGGCAAGCCGCGCTTTGCGGAAGTCGCCGATGAGTTTTTCGAGTTCATCAATGGCGCGCAGTTGATCATCCATAACGCGGCGTTCGACGTTGGCTTCATCAACAACGAATTCGCCCTGATGGGCCAGACGGATCGGGCCGACATCACCCGTCATTGCTCGATCCTCGACACCCTGATGATGGCCCGTGAGCGCCACCCGGGCCAGCGCAACAGCCTCGATGCCTTGTGCAAACGCTATGGCGTCGACAACTCTGGCCGTGAACTGCACGGCGCGTTGCTCGACTCCGAGATCCTTGCGGACGTCTACCTGACCATGACCGGCGGGCAGACCAGCCTGTCCCTGGCCGGCAACGCCTCCGACGGCAACGGTTCGGCCGAGGGTTCGGGCAACCGGCCTTCGGAAATCCGCCGTCTGCCGGCAGATCGAAAGCCCACCACCATCATCCGTGCCAGCGAGCAGGACATGGCCGAGCACGCGGCACGCCTGGAAGCCATCGCCAAATCGGCGGGTGCGCCAGCCTTGTGGACCCAGTTGACCCAACACTGAGTCGGGCTCATCACGGCCTGAAAGTGTGGGAGCGGGCTTGCCCGCGATGGCGGTGGATCAGTAACGAATGCGCTGACTGTCACACCGCAATCGCGGGCAAGCCCGCTCCCACAAAAACCTTATCTCCATTCGCCACATTCGCTCCCAGCTTCTACCCTGAGTACATCGCCCTCAGGACGCCAAGCCCTCATGTACAAAGACCTGAAGTTCCCGATCCTGATCGTGCACCGCGACATCAAGGCCGACACCGTCGCCGGTGATCGGGTCCGGGGTATCGCCCGGGAGTTGGAGCAAGAGGGTTTCAGCATCTTTTCCGCTGTGGACTATGCCGAAGGCCGGCTGGTGGCGTCGACCCATCATGGCCTGGCGTGCATGCTGATCGCCGCTGAAGGCGCCGGGGAAAATACCCATCTGCTGCAAAATATGGTGGAGCTGATCCGACTGGCACGCCTGCGCGCGCCCAACCTGCCGATCTTTGCCCTGGGCGAGCAAGTCACCCTGGAAAATGCCCCGGCCGATGCCATGAGCGAGCTCAACCAACTGCGCGGCATTCTCTACCTGTTCGAGGACACGGTGCCGTTCCTTGCCCGGCAGGTGGCCCGGGCGGCGCGCACTTACCTCGATGGCCTGTTGCCGCCATTCTTCAAGGCCCTGGTGCAACACACAGCCGACTCCAATTACTCCTGGCATACCCCCGGCCACGGTGGCGGCGTGGCCTATCGCAAAAGCCCGGTGGGGCAGGCGTTTCATCAGTTCTTTGGGGAAAATACCCTGCGTTCGGACCTGTCGGTGTCAGTGCCGGAACTGGGCTCCCTGCTGGATCACACCGGGCCCCTGGCCGAAGCCGAAGCCCGCGCGGCGCGCAACTTTGGCGCCGACCACACATTCTTTGTGATCAACGGCACCTCCACCGCCAACAAGATCGTCTGGCACTCCATGGTCGGGCGCGATGACCTGGTGCTGGTGGACCGCAATTGCCATAAGTCGGTGCTGCATTCGATCATCATGACCGGCGCGATCCCCCTGTTCTTGTGCCCGGAGCGCAATGAACTGGGGATTATCGGTCCGATCCCGCTGACCGAGTTCAGCCGCGAATCGATTCGCGCAAAGATCGAGGCCAGCCCCTTGACCCGCGGTCGCGAGCCCAAGGTCAAGCTGGCGGTGGTGACCAACTCGACCTACGACGGCCTGTGTTACAACGCCGAGCTGATCAAGCAGCAATTGGGCAACAGCGTCGAAGTCCTGCACTTTGACGAGGCCTGGTACGCCTACGCGGCCTTTCACGAGTTTTTCGCCGGGCGCTATGGCATGGGTACCTCGCGCACGCCCGACAGCCCGCTGGTGTTCACCACGCACTCGACCCACAAGTTGCTGGCGGCGTTCAGCCAGGCGTCGATGATCCATGTGCAGGACGGCGGGGCGCGGCAATTGGATCGTGATCGTTTCAATGAGGCGTTCATGATGCACATCTCTACCTCGCCGCAGTACAGCATCATCGCCTCGCTGGATGTGGCGTCGGCCATGATGGAAGGGCCCGCCGGGCGTTCGCTGCTTCAGGAAATGTTCGATGAGGCCCTGAGCTTTCGCCGGGCCCTGGCCAATTTGCGCCAGCACATCGCCGCCGATGATTGGTGGTTTTCCATCTGGCAACCGCCCTCGGTGGCCGGTATCGACCGGGTCGCGACCGCTGACTGGTTGTTGCAGCCGGAGGCCGACTGGCATGGCTTTGGGGATATCGCCGAAGACTATGTGTTGCTCGACCCGATCAAGGTCACCCTGGTCATGCCCGGCTTGACGGCGGGTGGCGCCTTGAGTGACTGCGGCATTCCGGCAGCGGTAGTCAGTAAATTCCTCTGGGAGCGTGGCCTGGTGGTGGAAAAAACCGGGTTGTATTCGTTCCTGGTGTTGTTCTCCATGGGCATTACCAAAGGCAAGTGGAGTACCCTGCTCACCGAACTGCTGGAGTTCAAGCGCAGCTACGACGCCAATATCAGCCTGGCCAGTTGCCTGCCATCGGTGTTCCAGCAAGGCCCGGCACGCTATCAGGGCATGGGCTTGCAGGATTTGTGCGACCAATTGCACGGCTGCTATCGCAGCAACGCCACGGCCAAGCACCTCAAGCGCATGTACACGGTGTTACCGGAAATCGCCATGAAGCCGGCCGATGCCTATGACCAGTTGGTGCGCGGTGAAGTCGAGGCCGTGTCCATCGATGCCTTGCCAGGGCGTATCGCAGCCGTGATGCTGGTGCCTTATCCGCCAGGCATTCCGCTGATCATGCCGGGGGAGCGCTTTACCGAGTCGACGCGATCGATCATTGACTACCTGGCCTTTGCCCGGGAGTTCGATAGCAGTTTCCCAGGGTTTGTCGCCGATGTGCATGGCTTACAACACGAAGACGACGGCAACGGTCGTTGTTACACCGTCGATTGCATCAAGTGTTAAGGATGGTTATGCAAGCTGTAATGAATCCGAAGTACCCGGGGCTCAGTGTACGAGTCGCCGACGAGGGATTTGACGCCTACGTATGGGGCAATGATTTCAGCTTCGAGGTGTGCGTGTATGGCACGCCCGAACTGGGCAAGCCTGTCGATCAGTGGGCGGTGGAGCAGATTTTGCCGTACCGCAAATGCTACGGCATCGACCCCGAGGAGTTCGCCAGCTACCGCAATGCCAGCGACAGCGCGGTATTCATGGCGTACCTGGATGATCGACCGGTGGGCCATATCGTCGTCAGTACCAATTGGAACGGTTATGCCCATGTCGATGAGTTGGCGGTGGTGCTCCCAGCCCGCCGGCATGGCGTGGCCAAGGCCCTGCTTGATGTGGCGCAGTTCTGGAGCCGCAAGAAAAACCTGCCGGGGATGATGCTGGAGACCCAGAACAATAACCTGGGAGCGTGCCGATTGTATGAACGCAGCGGCTACGTCATGGGCGGTATCGACCACCTGCGTTATCGCGGGATTGATCCACAGACGCGGGAAGTGGCGATTTTCTGGTATCGCTTGTTCAGCTGACACTCAAGACAGCAGGTCTTGGGCCTTCTGCGTGACAATCTCCAGCAATGCATTCAGCGCCGGGCTCGGGCTGCTGTCCCTGACCGTCAACCCATACAGGCTCACCAGGATCGGCGGTGACAGCGGGCAGGTATCCAGCCCCGCCTCCCGCGCGCCGCTGGCAGTGAACGGATCGACCACCGCCAGCCCTTCGCCGGCCTCGACCATGCTGCGCATCATCTGGTAGGTCTGCACCCGTGTCTGGATCACTGGCAACGGCCGCAGCGCTTGCAACTTACTGTCCAGCAACTGGCTCAGCGGGTCCTGGCCCTCCAGGCCGATCATCGACTGGCCGGCCAGTTCTTGCAGGGCGATGTATTTCTGCCGTGGCTTGAGCCAGCCATGGGGCGCCAGCAGTTGCAGCTTGCCTTGGGCCAGCACGGTGCTGGTGATTTGCGGGTGTTCGGGGTCATGCAGGCTCAGGCCCAGGTCGGCCTCATGCAGCAACAGGCTCTTGACGATGTCACGGGTCGGTTGGCTGGAAAGGTTGCAGGGCGTGTCCTGGAAACGGCGGCGCAACAACGCGATGCTTTGCGGCAGCAGTTGGTTGGCCAAGGGCGGCGTACACAGCGTGCGCAACGGCGGGGCGTGATGGTGCTTGAGGCTGCTGGCCAGGCGCTGGATCGGTTCCAGGGCCTCGTAGAGGTGGGCGATCTGTGCCTGCATGGCCAGGGTTTCACGGGTGGCCTGCAACCGTCCGCGGACGCTGGCGAACAGCATGAAGCCCAGTTGCTGTTCAGCGTCCTTGAGGGTGGCGTCCACATCGGACACAGCCAATTGCAACCATTCGGCGGCGGTGCCGAGGTGTCCGGTCTGCAAAATGGCTTGAATCACTTCGATATGACGTAAACGCATGCATGAAGTCCATGTTCAGCAGGTAAGGGATTCACCGGGTGAATCCTAACCCAACTCCGTTCATATGACTTCTGCCTGGAGGCACAGCCTGATCAAACAGGCGTGTTTTCGGGTTCGCGGGTCAGGGAGATCTGCGACTGAACCAGGACGAAGGTGTTGTCATCAACTTTGGTGACCCGGTCACCAATCGCCAGTTTGTAGGAGATTACAGGTTCTGAACCACCGTCCGACGGAGTGGAGTCCTGGAATTCATGCACGGAATAAACGCGGCCTTCCGCGTCACGAGCATGGAATTGTCCGACAAGTACTGCTGCCATCTGTTTAGAACCTCTGGAGAAAACACCGATTTGCGGTTCTGTAGACCGTCTTTAACGCGGGTAGTTTACCTACATAGAAAAAATACTATTCGTTGATATTCCGCTTATTTTTCCTACAAACAAAAACATCCGCCGATTGGCTACTACCTGCTGGTGATCGCCCGGCGAAGGCTCTATAACTACAAATTCCCTTAGTCAGATGTCAGGAAGGCCCCATGAGCAAGGTCTACACGATTGCCGTACTGGTCGGCAGCTTGAGAAAAGAGTCGATCAACCGCAAGGTCGCCCAGGCATTGGCGCAGTTGGCGCCGGCCAACCTCAAGCTCAGCATCGTCGAACTTGGCGAATTGCCGCTCTACAACGAAGACCTTGATAGCGCAACGCCGCCTGCGGCCTACACCACGTTCCGCCAGCAGGTGGCGGCGGCCGATGGGGTGCTGTTCGTCACTCCTGAATACAACCGTTCGGTGCCGGCGGCCTTGAAAAATGCCATTGATGTAGGCTCGCGCCCATACGGCAAGAGCGTCTGGAGCGGCAAGCCAGGTGCGGTCATCAGCGTTTCGCCGGGGGCGATTGGTGGCTTTGGTGCCAACCATCATTTGCGCCAGTCCCTGGTGTTTCTGGATGTGCCGTGCATGCAGCAGCCGGAAGCCTACCTGGGTGGCGCGGGCAGTGCGTTTGATGAGTCGGGCAAGCTGTCGGAGAAAACCCAGCCGTTCCTGCAGGCGTTCATCGATGCCTACGGTCGCTGGGTCGCCAAGCAGAAGGGCTGAGCAGATCTGCCCGTTGCCTGCTAGGCCGGTTTCGCCCTCGCGCCCAGGGCCCTTGCGCCGCGCATAAAAAAGCCCCGAAACCTGCGAGCCAGGTTTCGGGGCTTTTTGTTTCGCATCAGGGTCTAGCGACGACGGAATAGCGGCAACGGTTCATCCGTAGCCGCCTGGTACGTCACCGAGAAGTCCTTGAGGCTTTCCAGCGCTTCATACGGGTCTTTGTCGGCGCGCAAGGCGTAGGCGTCAAACCCGCAGCGGTGCAGGTAGAACAGCTGGTCGCGCAGCACATCGCCAATCGCCCGCAGTTCGCCCTTGTAGCCATAACGGTCACGCAGCAGGCGCGCGTTGGAGTAGTTGCGCCCGTCGGTGAAGGCCGGGAAGTTCAGGGCGATGACCTGGAAGTGTTCCACGTCGGCGCCAATCTCTTCGGCTTCTTCATCGGCGTCCAGCCACACGCCCAGGCCACCATCACGGGCCTTGAGGGCGTGTCCGTGTTCACGCCACAAGGCCAGCGGCACGATCAGGTCGTCACAGTTGGAGATGCCATCGAACGACGCATCCTTGGGCAGCAGGTGCCAGGTTTCGTCGACGACTTGGTTGTTCTTAATGATTCGCTGCATAGACGCGCTCCTTGAACAGGTCAATGCCGATGCGCTGGTAGGTGTCGATGAAGCGCTCATCTTCGGTGCGCTGCTCGACGTAGACGTCGATCAGCTTGCCGATCACCTCGGGCATGGCTTCCTGGGCGAAGGATGGGCCGAGGATCTTACCCAGGCTCGCATCGCGGCTGGCGCTGCCACCCAGGGACACTTGGTAGAATTCTTCGCCTTTCTTGTCCACCCCGAGGATGCCGATGTGGCCGACGTGGTGGTGGCCACAGGCGTTCATGCAGCCGGAGATGTTCAAGTCCAGCTCGCCAATGTCGAACAGGTAGTCCAGGTCGTCGAAACGGCGCTGGATCGATTCGGCAATGGGAATTGACTTGGCGTTGGCCAGGGAGCAGAAGTCGCCACCCGGGCAGCAGATGATATCGGTCAGCAGGCCGATGTTCGGCGTGGCGAAACCACCTTCGCGCAGCTCGCCCCATAGGGTGAACAATTGGCTCTGTTCAACGTCCGCAAGGATGATGTTCTGCTCGTGGGAGGTGCGCAGTTGGCCAAAGCTGTAGCGGTCGGCCAGGTCGGCAACGGCGTCCAGTTGCTTGTCGGTG
Organism: Pseudomonas sp. WS 5010; assembly: GCF_012985565.1. Lineage (NCBI taxonomy): Bacteria > Pseudomonadati > Pseudomonadota > Gammaproteobacteria > Pseudomonadales > Pseudomonadaceae > Pseudomonas > Pseudomonas sp. WS 5010. Next base: position 315,847 of record NZ_JAAQWQ010000002.1, read on the forward strand.
ATATCGCCAGGCGCTACCCCGGTCGGTTTGAGCGACAGGGTCACTGCGACATACCCCGGCTGCTTGTGCGCCAGGGTGTTGCGCGTGCGCCAGCGGGCAAAGCCTGGGTGCTGCTGGTCGAGCGCCGCCAGTTCGGCAGCCTGGTTGCCCAGGGCCTTGTAGTGCGGATCGACGAAGTGCTTGGCCACCCGATGCACTTCGGCGTCGGTCAGAGTGGTCTGGCCGCCGCGCAGGTGCTCCATCTCGGCGTCGACCTTCTGGGCAAACACCTCGGGGGTGAGGGCCTTGACCAGGATCTTGATGCGCGCCTTGTACTTGTTGTCACGGCGGCCATAGCGGTTGTACACACGCAGGATGGCGTCGAGGTAGCTCAACAGGTCTTGCCAAGGCAAAAATTCATTGATGAACGCGCCGACCACCGGGGTACGCCCCAGGCCGCCGCCCACCAGGACGCGGAAGCCCAGTTCGCCTGCGGCGTTGTACACCGGCTCCAGGCCGATGTCGTGGACTTCGATCGCGGCGCGGTCAGACGTCGAACCATTGATGGCGATCTTGAATTTACGCGGCAGGTAGGCAAATTCCGGGTGGAACGTGGTCCACTGACGAACAATCTCGCACCAGGGGCGCGGGTCGATCACTTCATCGGCGGCCACGCCAGCGAACTGGTCGGTGGTCACGTTGCGCAGGCAGTTACCGCTGGTCTGAATGGCGTGCATCTGCACGGTGGCCAGTTCAGCCAGGATGTCCGGCACGTCTTCCAGGGCCGGCCAGTTGAACTGCACGTTCTGGCGGGTGCTGATATGGGCGTAGCCCTTGTCGAAGTCACGGGCGATCTTGGCCATCATGCGCGTCTGGCGCGAAGTCAGTTGGCCGTAAGGCACGGCCACCCGCAGCATCGGCGCAAAGCGCTGAACGTAAAGGCCATTTTGCAGGCGCAGAGGGCGGAACTCTTCTTCGCTCAGTTCACCTGCCAGATAGCGTCGGGTCTGATCACGGAACTGCTTGACGCGGTCCTCGATGATGCGCTGATCGTATTCGTCGTATACGTACATATAGGTCCTGTTCTCGGCAAATCTGCGCGCACGGCCGCGCACTCCCAACGGAGCCGGCGCACGATACCAGCTTGCGTTTATGCGCAAAAGTGATGTTTTAGTATATGCAAAGAACCAAATCGACTAATGAGAACGGTTATCGCGATACCCACATTTGTCATGCGGGCAATCATCGACTTTACTGTGGACGAGTCTTAATGCAATCAGCCATAAAACCGACAAGAGGCGATGCGATGAGCAATCCAACCAAAGCCCGTAAACCCGACAGTACCGTGGACGCCTGGGCGATTCTGTTCCTGATTATCCTGGTGGTTTCCACCGCCGTGTTCTGGGTCAGCCATCAGTAAAGGGAACTGATCGCCACCAAACTGTCCGATCTGCCGTTAAATAGCCAAGATCAAAAGGCTTATTGCCACTATTATGATCTGTCAATTTCCGGGGTTCGGGCAGTAATGTTGAAGGTTCTCTGCGGGTGCTTGTGGTGGGTGGGGATGGCGTTCGGGACGATGGCCCATGCAACGTCGGTGGTGTTTCTCAACCCAGGTCTGTCTACTGAAACCTTCTGGATCAGCTATGCGCAATTCATGCAGGCCGCGGCCAAGGACCTCGGCCTGGATTTACGCGTGCGTTATTCCGAGCGTGATCCGCAAAACACCTTGCTGCAGGCCCGCGAAGCATTGCAGGGCCCGCAGCGCCCGGATTACCTGGTGCTGGTCAACGAGCAGTACATCGCCCCGCAGATCCTGCGCATGGCCCAGGGTAGCCAGGTCAAGCTACTGTTGGTCAATAACGCCCTGACCCCGAACCAGATGCAACTGCTGGACGCCGGGAAGTACCCGAACTGGATGGGCAGCCTCACGACCAACGACGAGGAGGGCGGGTACCTGATGCTCAAGGAGCTGCTGCGTCAACATGGCCGTGTGCCGTCCGGTGGCACCCTTGAGTTGCTGGCGTTTTCCGGCGCCAAGTACACACCGACCTCTCAGGCGCGCGAGCAGGGCTTGCAGCGGGCCTTGCGCGAACATCCCGAAGTGCATCTGCGCCAGTTGGTGTATGGCGAATGGAGCCGCCAGCGCGCATTCGAGCAGGCGACCCAGATGTTCAAGCGCTACCCCCGGGCTACCCTGGTCTGGTCGGCCAATGATGAAATGGCCCTCGGCGCCATGCAGGCCTTGAATGGCAGTGGCCGTGCACCCGGCAAGGACGTGTTGTTCAGCGCGATCAACAGCTCTCCCGATGTCCTCCAGGCGCGGCTGCAAGGGCGGATCAGTGCGCTGGTGGCCGGGCACTTTACGGTCGGTGGCTGGGCCATGGTGCTGCTGCACGACGATGCCGTGGGCGTGGACATCCAAAGCCATGGCGGGCGCGAGCGCCAGGTGAAACTGTTCCAACTGATTGACGGGCCACAGGCCCAGCGCTTGCTGGACCTGCGTAACCACGAGGGCGACGGTGTGGATTTTCGTGCACTGTCGGCCCAGGGCAAGCCTGCGGCCTACCAATACCCCTTCAGCATGCAGTTGCTGTTGAAGTGACCGGGCCTAGACCCCGGCCAGATGCAGCACCAGCTTGACGATGGCAAAGAGCGCCAGGGCAAATACGGCGGTAAACAAAATGCCCAGCACGACAAAATGGCTGGGCTTGCCATGGGTAAAATCCCGCGCGCGGTTCTTCCCGCTCTGCACGCCAAATGCAGCAGCCATCACGCTATGAAGCATCTGCCAGAAGGTCGGCGGTTTGTTGTTCGGGTCGTCCATGAGTCCTCCTGCGAGGTCTGGGGGGAGTTGCTGCTCCCAACAGGATAGACGTAGTTACCGCGATTGGCCGTGACCCCCATGGTGTGCTGGGCCTCCTTTTCCCGGAGCCGCATCATGACCGACTTGCCCCCATTGCCGGCAACGCCCAGCATCCATCGCCCGTTATTGATCAGCGCCACGCCGCAATGGTTGATCGATAGCACAACCTCACGCCGCATGGCCCTCAAGCACAACCACAGCCCGCTGCCGCCAGCCTATTGGCATGCGACACCCGAGCAGCGCGAGCTATTGCACGACTGTTTTATCGCAAGTTTTACCGCCCAGACGGCTCTGGACCAAAGCCTGTCTGCCTTGCAGGACATCGACACGTTTGCCAGGCCGCTGCTGCTCCAGGCGCTCAAGGAGCAGTACGACGTTACCTTGGCCCCCCACGTCGCCACTTGGCTGAGCCTGCGAAAGGCCCTGCACATCACCGATCTGAACCTTGAAGCGCGAACCTACGACTTTTTGCAGCTGGAGCTGCTGCAGGCAGCGCTGCACAACTTCGAAGAGTCCGAGTCCGCAGAGGGGGCCTTTCATTCATCGTCGGGTTTTCGCTGGCAGGTGTCATCGCCTGGCGCCGCCGTCGCCCCGTTGCTGCCGGTCCGATTGGGGAGCCTCACGGTCTATCAGTTCATAGGGCTGTGCCGCCGCCTTGATCTGGGCGGGCAGTACCAGGCCTACCTCGCGGACTTTTTTTCCACCCACGAAACCACCCTGCGCCAACAATTCATTGCCAGCCAAAAGGCCGCGATGCGGGCGGCGGCCGAGTTGGCCCTGTTGCACGAGGACATTACCCAAGACGATTACCGCATGGTGCTATCGGTGATCGCCGGCGAACGCGCGCCGCAGATGGGGGGGCAACCGGTATGGCTCTGCGACCTGGGCTTGATGAAGTTGCGCATGACCGGTTGCGTGCTGTTTCTGGCCTTCGATGATGAGCATGTCGATTCGCCAATCCTGTATATCCCTCAGGACCCATACCAGCCTCTTAAGCGCTATAGCGATCATGCGCAACTGCTGGCGACCTTGAAGCAACGCTTCAGCACGCCAGGCTCAGCCTCGACCCGTGTGGAGCGCCCCACGGCCTATCAGGCTTTTTTCAGTCAGTTCGTCGATTATGCCGAGCGCCCGCATTACTTCAGTCAGTTCACCGAGGATGCGCCAGAAGCCACCCTGCGCGAGAAAATCGGCACGAACTTCCCCGGCATCGGCCAGTTCTATGAACTGCTCAGCCAGGTAACCCCGTTCAAACTGAAGAATTTTCCGCCCTTGCCCCTGGCCCCGCAGGTGCCCAACCCGGACCCCTATTTGGCGCCCGTGGCGCTGGCTTTCAAAAACCAGGTATTTGGTAGCGACAAAGTGGACCTGTGGACCTACCTGTATGAGCGGCACCAGGACAAGTGCCTCGCCGATGCCGCCGGCCATGCCGTGCCCACCGCAGATGTCGACGCCGGGGTGCGAACGCGCAAACTGGCCATGCTGCTCAACATCGGGATGTTCGGCTTGAGTGCGCTGGTGGGGTTTGTGCCAGTGCTAGGGGAGCTGATGATGGCCGTGATGGCTGAGCAGTTGTTGAAAGAGGTGTTCGAGGCTTCGCAGCTGTGGGCCGAGGGCGATCGCAGGGCGGCCAGGGCGCACTTGATCGACCTGGCGCAAAACCTTGCGTTGCTTGGCGTGACTGCGGTGGGCGGAAAGGCCCTGAGCGCGTTGAGGCATGAGCCGGTTATCGAAGGCCTGGTCCCGGTGAAGCTACCGGATGGCCGGGTCCGCTTATGGAAACCCGACCTGGGCGCGTACCCAAGTGAAGCCGCCCTGGCACCTGGCAGTCAGGCCAATGCCCTGGGGCAGTACGAGGTCGATGGCAAACTCCATGTGCAGATCGATAACGTGCTCTACGAAAAGACCTTTGACCCGCAGCTCAAGCAATGGCGGATAAAACACCCGCGCGATCCGCTGGCGTACCAGCCGCTCCTCGAACACAACGGGGCCGGGGCGTGGCGGCATAGCCATGAGCGCCCCCTGACCTGGGACCGCCTGACCCTGCTGCGGCGATTGGGGCCGATTACCGAGGGTTTCTCGGATGAAACCTTGAGGGTGGTTGGCAACGTCAGCGGTGTGCACGACGATCTGCTGCGCAAAGTGCATCTGGACGGTTTGCCGGTGCCCGCCGTGCTGGCCGATACCCTGGAGCGGTTCAGGGCCGACCAGGACGTTGGCGAATTGATCGAGCGCCTGCGCCGCGGCACCGGCCTGCAGGACCGCCATGAGTATGCGTTGCCCCTCACCGTGGAAATGCCCGGCTGGCCTCCCGGGCGGGTGCTGGAGGTATTTGAGGCAGTCGCCATCGTTGAGCGCAGCCAGCCGGTATCGACCAGGCTGGGCGAGGAGCAGGCCTGGCGCCTGTTGGGCACGCCACAGCGTGGTGACCCACTTGGGGTGCCCGTGACTGATGAGTGGGAAGGCGCGCGCCTGGAGCCGACAGGGCGCTCGGTTTGCTATGGCAGCCCGTTGTCGTTGGACGATAGTCGTCCGACCCTGAAAATCAGCCGCGCCGATGTGCAGCAAGGCAGGCTCGCCCAGGTGGTTCTGAGCGGCCTTGACGAGCAGGAAATCACCGCTTTGCTGGGCAGCGGCAAGCCGAGGGAACAAGCCTTCAATGAGCGCCTGGCGGACTATGCCCTGCAACGGCAGACGGCGCTGTTCGACGCCCGGCTACAGGGGAATGGCGCGCCCATGAGCGACAGCAGGCCACTGCAGCGACGGTTTCCCGCGCTGTCCAGGCGTGCTCTCGATGAGTTGCTCAACCGCGCCAGCCCACAGGAACTCAGGCGCCTGCAAGACAGTGGGCATGTCAGCGCGCGGCTCGACCACCAGGCTCGTATCAGTTTGCAGCAGGCGCGCTTGAGCCGGGCGCTCAGCGGCCTGCACCGTGACCGGCTGGCCAATGCCGACAGTGACCGACTCGCCTTGCAGGGCCTCGCGCGCCTGCCCGGATGGCCCCCAGGTGTGCGCCTTGAGATGCGTTTGGAGGGCATTCACGGTCCTTTACTGGACAGCATTGGCCCGGAGCACGCTGTTGTGCGCCGATACCTGGTCAGCAGCGGCGAGGGCTTCCAGGCCTTTGATGCAGGCGGCCGCGCACTCAATAGCGCGCCTGCCCATGGACGCAATCTTTTCCAGTCGATCATCGACGCGTTGCCCGATGAGGCGTGCAGGTCGTTGGGGCTGACCGGCCAGGCCGCAGATTTGCAGCAGGTGCTGGCGACCTATGCCAGTGGGCAGCGCGAGCTCATCGCCCGGGAGATGCTCAAGCTGCGCACGCCGCGCTCTAGGCCTGCTTGGCGCCTGTCGAGCGGGCGCCTGGGGTATGAACTGTCGGGAAGGGGCGGGCTGTTCGCCATGGACGACGCGTTGATCGCCCATGCCCGTAGCGTGTATCCGAATATCAGCGAGTCCCAGGCTCAGGCGCTGATAGCTGCGCGCCGACGCGACGGCGAGAGCAATGCGCAAATCTGGCGGTTGTTTGCCAACCGCCAGCGCGAATTGACGGCCTTGCGCGCGACCCTTGAGCAATGGGCGGGGGCATATGAGAGTCGCCAGCGCACGGTTGACGACCTCATCGATTGCTGGCGCCAGGGCTTTGATCGGGACAGTCCGGCCGATAGCACCCTAAGTCTACGAGGGGAGCAGGCGCTGCCCGAGTGGCACGCCGACTTTTCCCATGTCCGCACCCTGAACCTCACCGGGAGCAGATTTCTTGCCCAGGAATCCAGCCGCTTACTGCGGCCGTTTCCCAACGTGCGGCATTTGCAACTGGATGTGCGTCCCGAGCACCTCGACGCGCTGACAGAGCATTTGGCGAGTGCTCCCAGCATCACCCAACTGTCGCTTAGCGGCCCGTCGCTCACTTATTCAGCACAAGTGCTGCGCCCGCTTGAACGCATGCCTGAACTGCGCCAGTTATCCCTGGCCGGCAACCTGCAAACCCTGGATGTCCGCGGGTTGAGCGCGTTGCGCCGTTTAACCGTGTCCGGGCTCTTGGAAACCTGGCCGCAAGGCTGTCTGGAACTTGAGCACATGGAGTTTCTGGATGTGGCCCAGACTCCGTTGCGCTCCTTGCCTGCGCCACTGTTTACCGGGCATCAACGCTTGTGGCGCGGCCTGCATATGAACTGGTCGGCCTTTGAACCTGAGGAGTTCATGCGGGTATATGCGTACCTGCATGACAACCCGGCCCATCTGGTCGAAGAGCTGCGGCTGGTCCAGGCCTACTGCGAAGGCGCCCTGGGCAGCCTGCAGTCCGGTGGCCCGGGTTTTGTCGAGCGTGTCTTGGCCAGTTTCAAAACGCGCGGGCTGACTTCCCGCCAGCGTCTGGAGAGCGTCAACAGTGTGCGCGAAGAACACCGCCAGTTGGTCGATGACCTTGAGCAATGGTCTGATCGCGATTCAAACATTGGCAGGGTTGAGGTCGAGCGGCAGGTGGCGTCGCAAAAACTCCTTGATTGCTGGCTCGAAGGCCTGGAGCCGCGCATTGTTGGCGAGGGCCAGGCGCCTGCTGGTGCCGCGATGCTGGACCTGTCAGGCGCCAACCTGATTGATTTGCCTAAGTTGCCCGCCGTGGGGTTTACCCATGTGCGCAGCCTGAACCTGAGTGACATAGGCGTGTCGCTGGAAGGCATCAATACCTGGCTTGGCCACTTCCCCCAACTCGACAGTCTGGGCCTGGCCCGCAACAATCTGACCGATCTGCCCTCGGCGCTGGGCCAATGCCCTTCATTGCGCCATCTGGACCTGTCCCATAACTGGCTGGTCATTACGGCCCCGATCCAGGCGGGGTTGAACCGGTTGACCGGCCTGGTATCGCTGCGACTGCCCTACAACCCCATCAGCCGCCTGGACGTGAGTGCGCTGCGCGAACTGCGCACCCTCGACCTGAGCCATAGCGCGCTCAGCGAGTGGCCCGAGGGTGTGCTTGCACTGCCGTTGCGCAGCCTGGACTTGAGCCACAGCGCTGTGACCTCGATCCCCGAGGCGGCGCTGCAAGGGCATGACTTCCTGCTGTCCAATACCGACTTGCGCGGCTGTCGCTTGAGTGCGACGGCCCGCGCAGAAGCCCGGGTGTTTGCGCGACGCTACGCCCGCGAGAATCCGGCCGCCCCGCTGGAAAGCCCCCTGGGCATCCCCCGCGAGCTTCTGGCCCAGGGTATGACCGGGGGCGAGCCGGAGTATTTTTCCGAGGATGCGTTGCGCCGCCCCGATTTGCTGGCTGCGCTGCCGCCCACAACCGCCGAGCTGCTGCCCGCGGCGCGCCTGCAACGCCTGGACCCGGCACTGGACGCCACGCAAGCAGCGGCATATATCGAAGAGTTACGCGCCGACGGCCTGGAAACGATGCAGATCCACGAGCGCCTGGCGCAATGGGAAGCGCAGTATGCGCAATGGGTGCCGCTGCTCAATGAATGGATTGATGTGCATGGGTACCTGGACGGCGGCTGGATCAGCGCGTTGGACCGGCGGCGTGCAGCGGATCGGCTGCTGGAGAGCTGGCGCTACAGCCTGCGCGCCGGGTCTGTGGGGCCGGGAGTGAATGGGGTGGAACGCCTGGATCTTTCCGGGCTGTCTATCGGCGATTTGCCGACGTTGCCTCAATATTTCGCCCACGTCAGCGAGCTGAACCTGAACCGCGTGCGACTCACGGCCGAGGGCTCCAACGGCTTCCTGCGCGCCTTCAGCCATGTGCGCAGCTTGACGCTCAGCAACAATGGCTTGCGCGCGTTGCCCGAGGCACTCAGTGAGTTCCGCGCTCTGCGTCGGCTGGACCTGGGCCGCAATGAACTGCAGAACGCGGCGCAGCTGCAGGCCAATCTGGCGCAGATGCCCGAGCTCGAATGGCTGGACCTGGGTGACAATATTCTCAGTGAGCTGGACGTAAGCGGCCTGCTGCGGCTCGACAGCCTGTACCTGCAACGCAACTTGCTGGACGACTGGCCGATGACAGTGCTCGAGTTGCCACGCCTGCGCACCCTGGACCTGGGTGACAACTGGATCGAGACCCTGCCGGATGAGGCGTTCGAGCCGCAACGTAATTTGTTGATGGCGGGGACCAACCTATCGGGCAACCGCCTGGACCAGCCAAGCTGTGAACGCTTGCAGGAGTATCTGGCCCAGACCGGCAACGGCCTGGGGTTTTCCACCGAGCAGCTTGAAGTCATGCTTCTGGAGTATTGGGAGCGCGACGAACAAGAGGCTTTTGACTCACCTGACTACTCGCTGAACCACCCGGATATCGAAACGGCCCCGGTGCAAAAGGCCCAATGGTTTACTGACGTGCCAGCACACTCGTCAAAACACCGGATCTGGGACGAACTCAGGGCCCAGGAAGGCAGCGTCGATTTTTTCTTCACCCTCTCGCAACTGCGCAATACCGAGGACTTCCTGGAGGCGCGTGCCGAACTGACACAGCGCGTGTGGAAGGTACTGGAAGCCATCAGCCAAAACCCGGCCATGCGCCGCGACCTGTTTGCCCGGGCGACGGCGATGATGCCGGACGTCACCTGCGGCGATGGGCGGATCCTGATGTTCAATGCCCTGGAAACCCGGGTCCTGGAGTTTGATGCGCTAAAAATCGCCGAGCGTGGGCAGGACGGTGCCACGCTGCTGAAATTCGCCCGTAGCATGCTCCGCCTGGAGGCCGTGGAAGGCATCGCCAAGGCTACTGTCGAGAGCCGTCCGGATATCGACCCGGCAGAGATCCGCCTGGCGTTGCGCATTGGGCTGGCGGCGCGCCTGGAACTGCCCCGGCAACCCGCCGGCATGCTGTACAGCGAATTGTCGCAGGTGACGCCGGCCGACCTGGATCGAGCCTATGGGACGATTGTGCAAGGCGAAAGCGCAGTGGGCTATGAAGAAAGGCTGGTGGGCCTTGAGTATTGGCGTAACTATCTGAAGAAAAAATACGCCACGAACTTCGCAGCCCTGGCCCGCGAGCTGGAGCACAAGACCGACGCGCTGGATGCGCGCTACCCTGACAATGGTGCGGATTACCTGCGCGACTATGCCGTGCTGGGCACCTGGATCAAGGAGCAGCGCGCGGCGCTGGCGATCCGCCTTACCCAGCAGGAGCGCGCAGCACTCAACCTATAAGCACAGCCGCATGTCGCTCTACTGCAGGTGCGAACTTGCTCGTGAAAAAACCAAGGGCGCCGCGTCGCCCTTGTCAGCTCGCTTCTACAAAAAGCCGGTCAGTTGTCGTAACCCAGGTTCGGTGCGAGCCAGCGCTCGGTCACGGCCAGGTCCTGGTCTTTACGGGCGGTGTAGCTCGTCACCTGGTCCTTGTCGATCTTGCCCACGGCAAAGTACTGCGCCTGCGGGTGGGCGAAGTACCAGCCGCTGACCGCCGCCGCCGGGAACATCGCGTAGTGCTCGGTGAGGAACACGCCGCTGCGGCCCGCGTGCATCTCGCGAGCCTGGGGGTCGAGCAGTTGGAACAACTGGGCCTTCTCGGTGTGATCCGGGCACGCCGGGTAGCCGGGGGCAGGGCGGATACCGCTGTACTGCTCCTTGATCAGCGCCTCGTTGTCCAGCTCTTCATCCTTGGCATAGCCCCAGTAGTCTTTACGCACTTGCTGGTGCAGCCATTCGGCGCAGGCCTCGGCCAGGCGGTCGGCCAGGGCCTTGACCATGATCGAGTTGTAGTCGTCGCCCGCATCCTGGTAGGCCTTGGCCACTTCCTCGGCGCCGATGCCGGCGGTGGTGATAAAGCCTCCGATGTAGTCGGTCACGCCGCTGTCCTTGGGCGCCACAAAGTCGGCCAGGGAGAAGTTCGGCTTGCCGTCAGTCTTGATGATCTGCTGGCGCAGGTGATGCAGCTTGGCAATCGGCTGGCCATCGTCGCCGTACAGCTCCAGGTCATCCTCCTGCACCTGGTTGGTCGGCCAGAAGCCGAACACCGCGCGGGCGCTGATGAGTTGTTCGTCGATCAGCTTCTTGAGCATTTCCTGGGCGTCGGCGTACAGCGCGGTGGCGGCTTCACCCACCACCTCATCGGTGAGGATGCGCGGGAACTTGCCGGCCAGGTCCCAGGAAATAAAGAACGGCGTCCAGTCGATGTATTCGGCCAGCACCTTGAGGTCGATATTGTCCAGCACCTTGGCCCCGGTAAACTTAGGCTTGACCGGGGTGTAGGTGCTCCAGTCGAACTGTGGCTTCTTGGCGATGGCCGCCGCGTAGCTCAGGCGTTCGGTGCGGGCGCTGCGGTTGGAGGTGCGCTCGCGCACGTCGATGTATTCCAGGCGGGTCTTCTCGACAAACCCGGCCTTCAGCTCCTTGGACAGCAACTGCGTGGCCACGCCCACCGCACGCGAGGCGTCGGTCACGTAGATCACCGCGTCATTGCTGTACTTGGGCTCGATTTTCACCGCCGTGTGCGCCTTGGAGGTGGTAGCGCCACCGATCATCAGCGGCAGGTGGAAGTCCTGGCGCTGCATCTCGCGGGCCACGTGCACCATTTCATCCAGGGACGGGGTGATCAGCCCGGACAGGCCGATAATGTCGCACTTCTGCTCCTTGGCCACCTGCAGGATCTTCTCGGCGGGCACCATCACGCCCAGGTCGACGATGTCGTAGCCGTTGCATCCGAGCACCACGCCGACAATGTTCTTGCCGATATCGTGTACGTCGCCCTTGACCGTCGCCATGAGGATCTTGCCCTTGGCTTCCGGCTTGTCGCCTTTTTCCAGTTCGATAAACGGGATCAAGTGCGCCACGGCCTGCTTCATCACCCGTGCCGACTTCACCACCTGGGGCAGGAACATTTTACCGGCGCCAAACAGGTCGCCGACGATGTTCATGCCGGACATCAGCGGGCCTTCGATCACCTCGATCGGGCGCGCGAACGATTGCCGGGATTCTTCGGTGTCTTCGACGATATGGGTGGTAATGCCCTTGACCAGCGCGTGTTCCAGGCGCTTGTTAACTTCCCAGCCACGCCATTCCTCGGTCTCGGCTTCCTTGACGCTGCCGTCGCCCTTGTACTTGTCGGCGATGGCGAGGAGGGCGTCGGTGCCGTCCGGCGTGCGGTTGAGCACCACGTCTTCCACGGCGTCACGCAGCTCGGCCGGGATCTGGTCGTAGATCTCCAGTTGGCCGGCGTTGACGATGCCCATGGTCAGGCCGTTGCGGATCGCATACAGCAGGAACACCGAGTGGATCGCCTCGCGCACCGGGTTGTTGCCCCGGAACGAGAACGACACGTTGGACACACCACCGGAGGTCAGCGCATACGGCAGCTCGTCGCGGATGTAGGCACAGGCGTTGATAAAGTCGACGGCGTAGTTGTTGTGCTCTTCGATGCCGGTGGCCACGGCGAAGATGTTCGGGTCGAAGATGATGTCTTCGGGGGGGAAGCCCACTTCATTGACCAGAATGTCGTAGGAGCGCTTGCAGATCTCTTTCTTGCGCGCCTCGGTGTCGGCCTGGCCGGCTTCGTCGAACGCCATTACCACCACCGCCGCGCCGTAGCGCTTGCACAGCTTGGCGTGGTGGATGAACTGCTCGACGCCTTCCTTCATGCTGATGGAGTTGACGATGCCCTTGCCCTGGATGCACTTGAGGCCGGCTTCGATCACTTCCCACTTGGAGGAGTCGATCATGATCGGCACGCGGGAGATATCCGGCTCGCCGGCAATCAGATTGAGGAAGGTCACCATGGCCTTCTTCGAATCGAGCATGCCCTCGTCCATGTTGATGTCGATCACCTGGGCGCCGGCTTCCACTTGCTGCAGGGCGACTTCCAGGGCTTCGGTGTAGTTGTCCTCGCGGATCAGCCGGGCGAACTTGGCGGAACCGGTGATGTTCGTGCGTTCGCCGACGTTGACGAACAACGACTGGCGATCGATGGTGAACGGCTCCAGGCCCGACAGGCGGCAGGCCTTGGGAATGTCCGGGATCTGGCGCGGCGCGTAGCCGGCCACGGCCTTGGCGATGGCCTCGATATGCCCCGGCGTGGTGCCGCAGCAGCCGCCGACGATATTGAGGAAGCCGCTTTGGGCGAACTCTTCGATGACCTTGGCGGTTTGCGCTGGCAACTCGTCGTACTCGCCGAACTCGTTGGGCAGGCCGGCGTTGGGGTGCGCGGAAACGTAGGTGTTGGCCTTGTTCGACAGTTCTTCCAGGTATGGCCGCAACTCACTGGCACCCAGGGCACAGTTCAAACCCACGGAAATCGGCTTGGCGTGGCTGATGGAGTTCCAGAACGCTTCGGTGGTCTGGCCTGACAGGGTGCGCCCGGAGGCATCGGTGATGGTCCCGGAAATCATGATCGGCAACTCGACGCCGAGTTCTTCGTACACGCCCTGCACGGCGAAGATCGCGGCCTTGGCGTTGAGGGTGTCGAAGATGGTTTCGATGAGGATCATGTCCGCACCGCCTTCGATCAGGCCTTTGGTGGCTTCGGTGTAGTTCTCCACCAGTTCATCGAAGGTGACGTTGCGGTAGCCGGGGTTGTTCACGTCGGGCGACAGCGAGCAGGTGCGGCTGGTCGGGCCGAGTACGCCGGCGACGAAGCGCGGCTTGTCGGGGGTCTCGAGGGTCTTGGCGTCGGCGACCCGGCGGGCCAGGCGTGCGCCTTCCAGGTTCAACTCGTAGGCCAGGGCCTCCATGCCGTAGTCGGCCTGGGACACCTGGGTGGCGTTGAAGGTGTTGGTCTCGAGGATATCGGCACCGGCATCCAGGTACGCTTTCTCGATCCCGCCGATCACGTCCGGGCGGCTCAGGATCAACAGGTCATTGTTGCCCTTGACGTCGCTGGGCCAGTCGGCGAAGCGTTTGCCACGGTAGTCCTCTTCCTCCAGCTTGTAGCTCTGGATCATCGTGCCCATGCCGCCATCGAGGATCAGGATGCGTTCCTTGAGGGCTTGGTGGAGGGCTTGCAGGCGAGTGCTACGATCGGACATGGGACTACTCTAATCAGGCATTACGGAGGGCGTGGATCATAGCAAACCTGTGTGCTTTTAGAGCCTGCCTGGGTTTTGCATGAATATCGCTCATGTTGATAGCGGGCCGACATCGGTAGAATCGCGGCAATTTTTCAGCGCACGCATTGAATCGGGACCGGATACATGTCATTTCGCCTCATCACCAGCGCCGTCTTGGCACTGGTCGCCTGCCTAGCACAGGCCAACGGACCCGCCCCGGCGTTTTCCTATACCCGCGATATCCAACCGATTTTCACCGAGAAGTGCGTGGCCTGCCACGCCTGCTACGACTCCGCCTGCCAGCTCAACCTGGGCAGTGGCGAAGGCGCGGCACGCGGCGCGAGCAAAGTGCCGGTGTACGACGGCGAGCGCAGCCAGGCTGCGCAGCCGACCCGGCTGTTTTATGACGCCTTTGGCAAGGCCGCCTGGCAGCGCCAGGGGTTTGCCTCGGTACTGGATGCCCAGGGCAGCCAGGCGGCGCTGATGGCGCGCATGCTGGAACTGGGCCATAACACCCCATTGGCGCCCAATGCCAAGCTGCCCGATGAGATTGTGCTGGGCCTCAACCGCCAAAACATGTGCCCGCTACCGGGGGAGTTCGACGCCTACGCCGGCGCGCACCCCAAGGAAGGCATGCCCCTGGCCGTCACCGGCCTGACCGACCAGCAATACCAGACCCTGCAACGCTGGCTGGCGTCCGGTGCGCCCATTGATGAGCAGGGCCTGGCGCCCAGCGCCCAGGAAGCCTTGCAGGTACAGCAATGGGAAAACCTGCTGAACCAGCCCGGCGCCCGGGAAAGCCTGGTGGCGCGTTGGTTATTCGAACACCTGTTCCTCGCCCATATCTATTTCGAGGGCGGTGAGCCGGGGAATTTTTTCCAGTGGGTACGCTCGCGTACGCCCAGCGGCCAGCCCATCGACCTGATCAACACCCGTCGCCCGAATGACGACCCCGGCACCCAGGTGTACTACCGCCTGTGGCCGGTGCAAGGGGTGATCGTGCACAAGACCCACATCACGTACCCGTTCAGTGCGGCGAAGATGGCGCGGATCAAGGCGCTGTTCTACAGCGGCGACTGGCAGGTAGTGGCGCTGCCCGGCTACGGCCCTGGCCGTCGGGCCAATCCGTTTGAAACGTTCGAGGCGATCCCGGCCAAGGCGCGCTACCAGTTCATGCTGGATAACGCCGAATACTTCGTGCGCACCTTCATTCGCGGGCCGGTGTGCCGTGGGCAGATTGCCACGGACGTGATCCGCGACAACTTCTGGACCCTGTTCCAGGACCCGGAACACGACCTGTACATCACCGATGCGCGTTATCGCGGCCAGGCCACGCCGTTGCTGGCGATGCCGGGGCAGAACGATGACGTGGGCAGTGTGTTGGGCCTATGGCTGGCCTATCGCGACAAACGCAATGAATATGAGGCCCTGCGTCGCGACAACTACGCCGACCTGCCGGCGCCAGGCTGGTCGAGCCTATGGGAGGGCAATAACAACGCGTTGCTGAGCATCTTCCGCCATTTCGACAGCGCTTCTGTGACCAAAGGCCTGATTGGCGAAGTGCCACAGACGCTGTGGTTGTTCGATTATCCGTTGCTGGAACGCACCTATTACCAGTTGGCGGTCAATTTCGACGTGTTTGGCAACGTCTCGCACCAGGCCCAGACCCGCCTGTATTTCGACCTGATCCGTAATGGCGCCGAACAGAACTTCCTGCGCCTGATGCCGGCGGACTCGCGCGATGGGTACCTCGATGACTGGTACCAGAACAGCGGCAAGGTCAAGCTGTGGCTGGACTATGAGGCCATCGACAACGACAAGCCCACCGGCCTGAAACTGGACCCGCAGGACCCCAAGCGCGACTTTGCCAACCAGTTGCTTGCCCGTTATGGCGATTTGAATGCCAGCCCGGATCCGATCAACCGTTGCATCAGCGCCTATTGCTCGCGTCCTGGTATCGACCCGCAACTGCGCGATGCCGAACAAACCCTCAGCCGCCTGACCTCCAGGCCGGCGGCCGGGCTCAAGGTGATCGAACAATTGCCGGAAGCCACTATGCTGCGCATCCAGACCCGCAGCGGCAAACGCGAGGTCTACAGCCTGCTGCGCAACCGTGCCCACAGTAACGTGGCGTTTATGCTGGGCGAGGCTTATCGCTATCAGCCGGGCCTGGATACCCTGACGATCTACCCGGGCGTGCTCAGCAGCTACCCCAACTTCATCTTCAACGTGCCGGCCGAGGATGTGCCTGAGTTCGTCGAGGACATGGAGCGGGCCAGGGACGCCAAGCGTTTTGAACGGATTGTCGAGCGCTGGGGCATTCGCCGCAGCCACCCGCAGTTCTGGGAGTATTTCCACGATTTATCGCAGTACGTCCGTGAAACCACGCCGGTGGAAGAGGGTGTGCTGGATATGAATCGCTACGAGAACCTGTAAATATGGATTTGCCTGACAAAAATACTAGGACTTTGTACCGCCGAGGCGATTGGCGTAAACTGCCAGCAAGCCTGTGAGGAGTTCCCATGACTGCCATAACCATTACCGACGCCGCCCACGATTACCTGGCTGACCTGCTGTCCAAGCAGAACACCCCGGGTATCGGCATCCGCGTCTTCATTACCCAGCCTGGCACCCAGTACGCAGAGACGTGCATTGCCTACTGCAAGCCGGGCGAAGAAAAGCCTGAAGACACCGCCCTGGGGCTCAAGAGCTTCACTGCGTACATCGACGCCTTCAGCGAAGCGTTCCTGGATGATGCGGTGGTCGACTACGCCACCGATCGCATGGGCGGCCAACTGACCATCAAGGCGCCCAACGCCAAGGTGCCGAACGTCAACGCCGACAGCCCGGTCAACGAGCGCATCAACTACTACCTGCAAACCGAGATCAACCCGGGCCTGGCGAGCCATGGCGGCCAGGTCAGCCTGATCGACGTGGTGGATGACGGCATCGCCGTGCTCAAGTTCGGTGGCGGCTGCCAGGGCTGCGGCCAGGCCGACGTGACCTTGCGTGAGGGCATCGAGCGTACGTTGCTGGAGCGGATTCCCGAGCTCAAGGGCGTACGTGACGTGACTGACCATACGCAGAAAGAAAACGCCTACTACTAAGGCGTTCGCTGCAAACAAAAAACGGCGCCCGTGAGCGCCGTTTTTTATTGATTTAAATTAATGAGTTACACGAGCTATCTAACAAAGAGAATCAACTGTAGGAGCGGGCTTGCCCGCGATGACGCTGTGCCAGGCGACTTATCTATCGACTGTTTCACCGCTACCGCAGGCAAGCCAGCTCCCACAGGTTGTCTTGCGTGGTGTCAGGGCCGGTAGAGGTGGGCATGGCCTGCGCGATACAGCGAGGATTCGCTAAAGCCGTCGCTGGCCAGCACCCGGCCCACCACAATCAGCGCGGTGCGCCGGAACCCCTTCGCCGCGACCTTTTCGACAATGTCCGCCAAGGTGCCAATGGCCCAGTCCTGATCCGGCCACGTTGCCCGGTGCACCACGGCAATCGGGCAATCCGCACCATAATGTGGCAGCAGTTCGGCGACGATTTTCTCCAGGTGATTGACCCCCAAGTGCACCGCCATGGTGGTGCCATGGCTGGCCAGGCTGTCGAAGGATTCCCCCGCAGGCATCGTGGTTTTGTCGGCATAGCGGGTCAGGATCACGCTTTGGGCGATATCCGGCAAAGTCAGCTCCGCCTCCAGCAGCGCGGCACACGCGGCCACCGCAGTCACCCCTGGAATGATTTGGAAGGCAATCCCCAGCTGGCGCAAATGACGGATTTGCTCGCCAATCGCGCCATACAGGCTTGGATCGCCGGAGTGCACACGCGCTACGTCCTGGCCTTTTTCGTGGGCGTCCTTGATCAAGTCAATGATCTGCTCCAGGTGCAGTTCGGCACTGTTGACCACCAACTGGGCCTGATGGCCTTCAAGCACCGCGGCAGGCACCAGGGAGCCGGCATAGATAATCACCGGGCAACTGCGGATCAGCCGCTGGCCTTTGACGGTAATCAGTTCCGGGTCGCCGGGGCCTGCGCCGATGAAGTAGACGGTCATGGGACATTCCTGTGAAAAAGCGGGCAAGGCGGGCTGTAGATGAAGACCGCTCATGATCAAGGACGGGGATTATCGGGAATTCAGCCGGCGCACGCCAATGCAAAGGTGGCTTGCGGGCTTTTCTGGCGGTTGATCAACAGGCGGGCAGGGCGCTGGGCCAGCTGCGTGGCCAGGGCCAGGGCCGCGCTTTCAGCGATGCCATGGCAGCCGGTATGGGCAAAGGCGACGGCAGAGCGGTGGCTCAGTTGCGCTTCATGGCTCGCCAGTTGCTGGGCACTGAAAAACTTCAGCGGCAACCCCAGGCTGGCGGCCAGGGCCAGTAAACCCGGCTCATCCTGCTTGCGGTCGATACTCGCCAGTGCGCTGATGTGCCGAGGGTCGATCCCTGCGCCAGCCAAGGCTTCATTGAACAGCGCCAATAACGCCTCGACGCTGCAACCACTCTGGCAACCCAGGCCGACCACAAGGGCCGGCCGGGTGTTGGCCGTTGTCATGCCGAGTACTGATCGTCGCGGTTACGCCGGAACAACCAGGCACTGATCAGGCCCAGGGCCAGCCAGAACGCAACGTTGGTCAGCTGCGAAGCGATCTTGAACTGTGCTTCCAGAGCTTCTGGGGCGAGCATCGAGTGCACTTCGGGCTGTGGCGCGCCAACCACATGGGGCACCGCCAGGATGGCCACGCCGAGGATCTTCAGCAGCCAGTTGCGACCAAACACAATCAGCGCAATGCCGGCGGCAGTGGAGGCTGCAGTGCCGATCCACCAGATCTGCCGTTGCGCCAGGTCCGCCGCAGCGGTGCCGGGCAGCTCCGGTGGCAGGCCGAGGGTCGGCGCCAACACAAAGGTGGCGTAGCCGGCCAGGCCCCAGAGCAGGCCCTGGGCGGTGCGAGTCGGGGCACGCAGGGTGTAGAGGCCGGCGAGCATCAGTGCAAAACCTACGGCGACCACCAGGTTGCCGCCAGTGGTGGAGAGCACGCGCTGCCAGCCATTTTCCGGCTCCCAGGCCTCGGCGTCGTGGCTGTGGGCCGCAGCGCCAGGCGCATGCTCATGTACCTCGGTCGCGGCAGGGGCGTTTTCGAAGGTTTCCGCCTGCAGGATCAACGGGGCCACCCAGAAGCTCTGCAGCAGGGTCAGCAACAGGGCGGCCAGCAGGCCAGTGAAACCTGCGGTTTGCGCAATTCGCTTGATCATGGCGGCAGGTCTCAGTGGCACGGGAAGGCGGCGCTGTGGCGCGTATCGTGGGCAGCGTTGTGCACGGCCTCGATATGCGAGAACCCGGCGAAATACACCAGGCATGCACCGAGGATCGCCGCGCCGATCGCGGCGGTCAGGCGTTGGCTCAAGGTGGCGGAGCTGCTGGCGGTGTGTGAGGTGCTGCTGATGATCGACATGGCACGTCCCTTTCGAGTGGCAGGGTGACACGAGCGCATGAAAACCCCGCGAGCCGGGCACGCAGGGTTCTGAACAGCGCCCGCCCACCGCGGGTTTGTTATTTGATTTTTCGGGCCGGTCTCCGGGCTTGCGAGGGGGCTCTCCTGAGTCCTGAAAGCATCGCCTTCCCATGCCAAAAGCACAGTGGCTGTGACGCTTCGCTCGCTTACCGTTGCGGGGGCAGCACCGGACTGGTCATGCATGCATGATTGACCGGTTTCCCGTTTCACCCTGTAAAGGGCACCCGAAACAAGATGTGTAGGAGAGCATGGCCAGAGGGCGGGCGTCAAATAGACGAATTGACGCCTGCCTGATCAGCCAGGGCGACGCGGTGACGTGGAAACCCAATCTTCTGAGTAAAAAATACTGCCCAACCCAAATCTGTTGTCTGGTTTGCTTGGACGTGAGAGCGAGACAGGCTTTGTATCCAAATCCCAAAGCAGGTCAGGCCGCTTAAGAAGTTCTTGGGCAACTTTGGTTGCATTGTACGAAAAATGGCGGGTGCTTCTTGTTTGGCGTGCGGCCTCTCGCAGTTCGTTAAAGTTTACATAATGATCTTTGGGACCTTTGGCAAATTCGCGAAAGTAAATTCTCGCTTGGTCCAGCAGGGCTGCATCGCTGAGACTTTTGAAGTCTCCAGCGATAAGAGCGACTTGGTCCCAGGTCACATTACCGGAGTGCGAACCAAAGAGTGACTTGACTAGTTCTGGGCGGTTGATGACCTGCTTTGCAAGCTCTACTTGCTCTTGTGTGGCATCTCGTCCGTCGTGTAGTTTGCCTCTCGCCATACTTTTAAGCTCATCCAAGCGAAAGCTGTTGGATGTTTTAGCGCCTGGGACTTCCAAATCTATGAAATGGGCCAGTAGTTTTTCGGCCAGCATCGAGTGGGTGTAGCTCTCAAAATACGGAATGTCCGATGAGATGTTTTGTGTCGGTGCTAAGGTGGGAGAAGCGTCTTTGGGGAGTGTAGTGCGAGGTGCGTTAAGCATAGGCGCACTGGGTTGAATGCTTGCTGAAGACTTCATCGTGTTTGTATCCCCATTGAATAGGTGGGCTTGGGGTTGGATTGTTTGGAAAGCTGCCTTGAGAGTGAGTGATGTTTTTCAAGGCTGCTGTTCCTCATGCTGACTGCGAAATGGATTTCATTAAATTACAGCACCTCTTTAACTCGTATGGACTGGATAGCCAGGCTGGATTCAAGGCGGGCTTTTACATAAGGTGCTTTTACGGTCTGCACTACGTACAGGTCTTTGTAGTGCTGGCTAGTAACGCTCCTGAAAAGGCGATTAGGGGGCAGGCATGAGCAAACGTATAGTCAAAATTGTCCATGTCATAACGTCGATCTGGTCTCCTGCCAGGTCAGGGTCTATCAGAAATACTATGGGTTGATGTCTACGACAAAGTACGGTGGGAAACATCATTGTTCAGTGTCGGCAAAGATGGGAGGTTATTGATTTTAGGCGTTATAGCGAGTGATATTGGTTGAATTGCGTTTTCTGTTGAATTGATTGTCATCGTTCCAGCTAACGTGGATGCATATACAGTGTATTCAGTGGGTTGGTGAGAGGTGCGATAGTTATGTAGTGTTCGCGGCGTGACGGTTTCACTTTGGGTCCCCAGAGGTGAGGTGCACCCTTGAGTCACTAGATGCGTTTAGCTGCGCGACGTTGACCAGTTGCCGGGCACTGCGTAGCCTTGCACCTTCGAGGTTCTTCGGCTGCGGCCGAAGCTAAGAAGGGAACGCGGTTCAAGCCGCGGCTGCCCCCGCAACTGTAAAGGGTTTATCTGACTGCCACGCCACTGCCTGTACCAGGCGGGAAGGCGCAGCCAGCGCCAGCCGCAAGGCCAGCAAGCCCCAAGCCAGGAGACCTGCCTCGCAACCGATTTTCCATTTCAACCGGGCGGGGTGATCCGGTGACGAATCCAGCACCTGCGCCGCCGCAGGGCCAGTCGTCCCGTATGCCCGCCCCAAAGGGCATCCGATGAAAACACTGGCCAAACTCCCCGTCACTATCGTCACCGGCTTTCTCGGCTCGGGCAAAACCACCTTGCTGCGCCACATGCTGGACAACGCCCAGGGCCGGCGCATTGCGGTGATCGTCAACGAATTCGGCGAACTGGGCATCGACGGCGAGATCCTCAAGCAGTGCTCCATCGGTTGCACCGAAGAAGAAGCCAACGGCCGTGTCTACGAACTGGCCAACGGCTGCCTGTGCTGCACCGTGCAGGAAGAGTTCTTCCCGGTGATGCGTGAACTGGTGGCGCGCCGTGGCGACCTCGACCATATCCTCATCGAAACCTCCGGCCTGGCCCTGCCCAAGCCGTTGGTCCAGGCCTTCCAGTGGCCGGAAATCCGCAGTGCCTGCACGGTTGACGCGGTGATCACCGTGGTCGACAGCCCGGCCGTAGCCGCCGGCACCTTCGCCGCATTCCCCGACCAGGTCGACGCCATGCGCAAACTCGACCCCAACCTGGACCACGAATCGCCACTGCACGAGCTGTTCGCCGACCAACTGGCCAGCGCCGACCTGGTGATCCTCAATAAAACCGACCTGATCAGCCCCGAAGACCTGGCCCGTGTACGCCTGGAAGTCGCCGAAGAACTGCCGCCAGCAGTGAAAATCGTCGAGGCCAGCAGCGGCCGCCTGCCCCTGGACGTGTTAATTGGCCTGGGCGCCGGCTCCGAGGAGCATATCGACGGGCGCCATAGCCATCACGATCATCACCACGAAGGTGAAGACGACCACGATCACGATGCGTTCGATTCCATCTCCATCGACCTGCCACAGGCTGATGAAGCGCTGCTGCTCGACGCCCTGACGCAATTGGTGGTGCAGCACGGCATTCTGCGGGTCAAAGGCTTCGCCGCGATCCCCAACAAGCCGATGCGCCTGTTGATCCAGGGCGTGGGTACGCGCTTTGACAAGCACTTCGACCGCGCCTGGGGGGCTGACGAAGCACGCATCACGCGTCTGGTGCTGATCGGCCAGGACCTGGACGCAGCAGGCCTGGAAGCGCAATTGCGCGCTGCCCTCAGCGTTTAACCCATGCATCTGCTCAGGACCCAGCCCGGTGGCTTCGTCTCCGATGACAACATCGCCGACCTTGGACAGACCCCCGCCGAGCTTGTGATCCTGTGCAGCGGTGATTCCAGCGTGGCGCTGTTGGCCGAAGCCGCCCAGCAACTGCCCGACGACTACCCGAGCCTGCGCCTGGCCAACCCGATGCAGGTGCAGAATCACGCGTCGGTGGACCTGTATGTGGACGAGGTGTTGCGCCACGCCAAGGTCATCCTGATATCCCTGCATGGCGGCATCGGCTACTGGCGCTACGGTATCCAGCGCCTGGTGGAGTTGGCCGGGCAGGGCGTGCAGTTGATCCTGGTGCCGGGGGATGACCGTCCCGACCCCGAACTCAGCGGCCTGAGCACCGTGGATGCGCAGGCGCGTGAGCGCCTGTGGCATTTTCTGCGCCAGGGCGGGCTGGGGAATGCGCTGGATTTCTATCGCTGCCTGGCCAGTAGCTACCTGGGCCGCGATTACCCCTGGGCCGAACCGCAAACCCTGCCGCGCACGGCGATTTATCACCCCCGCATCGCCAATGCGCGCCTCAGTGACTGGCAGGCGGACTGGAGCACCGATTGGCCGGTGGCAGCGGTGCTGTTCTACCGCTCGCACTTGCAGGCGGCCAATACCGCTTTTATCGACGTGTTCTGCCAGCGCTTGCAGGCGGCGGGCCTGAATCCGCTGCCAATGGCGGTGGCCAGTTTGAAGGAGCCCGGCTGCCTGACGGTGGTCGAGGATCTGCTGGATGAGGTGCAGGCGGCGGTGATACTGAACACCACCGGCTTTGCCCAATCCAGCCCGGAAACGCCCCATTTGCGGCCGTTTCGCCGCAATATCCCGGTGATCCAGGCCATCTGCGCCCAGGACAACCAACCCGGTTGGGAAGCCAGCGAACAAGGCCTTGGCCCGCGCGACCTGGCGATGCACATTGCCTTGCCGGAACTGGACGGGCGCATCATCAGCCGCCCGATCAGCTTCAAGGACCTGGCCTGGCGCAGCGAGCGCAGCCAGTCGGACGTGGTGTGCTACCGCGCAGCCCCCGAACGCATGGACTTTGTGGCCGAACTGGCGCGGCGCTGGGTCGAACTGGCCCGGGTGCCGAATGCAGAAAAACGCATCGCCCTGATCCTGGCCAACTACCCGACGCGCGACGGGCGCATCGGTAACGGCGTGGGCCTGGATACGCCGGCTGCGGCCTTGAATATCCTGCGTGCCCTGCAAGCCAAGGGTTATCCGCTGCCGCTCACGTTGCCGGACAGCGGCACCGCCTTGATCCACGAGCTGCTCGGCGGTGTGACCAACGACCTCGACAGCCTCGACCTGCGCCCCTGCCATCAAAGCCTGGGGCTGGACGATTACCAGGCGATGTTCAATCGCTTGCCCGAGGCCAACCGCCAGGCTGTGCTGGAACGCTGGGGCACGCCCCATAACGATCCGATGTGCCGCGATGGGCGCATGATGATCGCCGGCCTGCGCCTGGGCCTGACCTTTGTCGGCATCCAGCCGGCGCGGGGTTACCAGGTGGATGCCAGCGCGGTGTACCACGACCCGGACCTGGTACCGCCCCACGCTTACCTGGCGTTTTATTTCTGGCTGCGCCACACCTACGGCGCCCACGGCGTGATCCACGTGGGCAAGCATGGCAACCTGGAATGGCTGCCGGGCAAAGGCGTCGGGCTGTCGGAGAACTGCTGGCCGGATGCGTTGCTGGGGCCGCTGCCCAATATCTACCCGTTTATCGTCAACGACCCGGGCGAGGGGGCCCAGGCCAAGCGCCGCACCCAGGCGGTGATCATCGATCACTTGATGCCGCCGCTGACCCGCGCCGAGACTTACGGCCCGCTGCGTAACCTGGAACTGTTGGCGGATGAGTATTACGAAGCGCAGTTGCTCGACCCGCGACGGGCCCTGGAGCTGCAAAAGGACATCCTCAAGCTGGTGCGCGAAACCCGCATCGATCAGGAGCTTGCGCTGGATAACGAGGCCGACGCTGCCGTGTGGCTGCCGCGCCTGGACACCTACCTGTGTGACCTGAAGGAATCGCAGATCCGCGACGGCCTGCATATCTTTGGCGAATCGCCCGAGGGGCGCCTGCGTATCGATACCTTGTTGGCCCTGCTGCGCATCCCGCGTGGCGACGGGCGCGGCCCGCAATCAAGCCTGCTGCGCGTGTTGGCCAAGGCCTTCGAGCTGGGCTTTGACCCGCTCGATTGCGCCCTGGCCGAACCCTGGACCGGGCGCCGCCCCGACGTGTTGCAGAAGATCGACGGGCAGTTGTGGCGCACCGCCGGCGATACCCGCGAGCGTCTGGAGCTGTACGCGGCGCGGTTGATCGAACAGGCACTGGAAGGGCCCCTCGAACAGCTTGAGGAGCCCGGCTGGGAAGATGTGAAATCCGTGGTCGAAAGCCTGCGCATCGTCGTCGCACCGCGCCTGGATGCCTGTGGCCCGGCGGAAATGCGCGGCTTGCTGGATGCCTTGGACGGTCGTTTCGTACCGGCGGGGCCTAGCGGCGCACCGAGCCGTGGGCGCCTCGATGTGCTGCCGACCGGGCGTAACTTTTTCACCGTCGATGTGCGTAACCTGCCCACCACCACTGCCTGGCGTATCGGCTTCCAGTCCGCCAACCTGATGCTTGAGCGGCACCTGCAGGACCATGGTGACCATCTGCGCCAGCTCGGGCTTTCGGTGTGGGGCACCGCGACCATGCGCACCGGCGGTGACGACATCGCCCAGGCCATGGCGTTGATGGGCGTGCGACCGGTATGGGCCACGGGCAGCCAGCGTGTCGATGACTTTGAAATCCTGCCCATCAGCTTGCTTGACCGCCCGCGAGTTGACGTTACGTTGCGGGTGTCCGGGTTCTTCCGCGATGCCTTCGCCAACCTGATCCGCTTGTTCGATGCTGCGGTGCAGGCGGTCGCGGCGCTGGATGAACCGGACGACCTAAACCCCCTGGCGGCTAAGGTGCGCAGCGAGCGCGAGGCGCTGCGCAAGTCTGGCCTGGATGAAGAGGCTGCGGCCAGGCAGGCCGGCTGGCGCATTTTCGGGGCCAAGCCCGGTGCCTATGGCGCGGGCGTGCAGGGCGCGATTGACGCTCGCCTGTGGCAAAGCCGCGCAGACCTGGCCGAGGTCTACCTCAATTGGGGTGGCTACGCCTATGGTGGCTCTGATGAAGGCACTGCGGCCCGTGAACAGTTCGCCCAGCGCCTGAGCCAGGTGCAGGCCGTGTTGCAGAACCAGGACAACCGCGAGCACGACTTGCTCGACTCCAATGACTACTACCAATTCCAGGGCGGCATGCTCGCGGCCGTGGAAACCCTCAGTGGCAGCAAGGCTGCCAGCTATCATGGCGATCACAGCCAGCCGGACCTGCCGAAGATCCGCACGCTGAAGGAAGAGCTGAACCGGGTGATCCGCTCCCGCGCGGCCAATCCCAAGTGGATCGAAGGGGTCAAGCGCCACGGCTACAAAGGCGCGTTCGAGATGGCGGCAACGGTGGACAATCTGTTTGCCTTTGACGCCACTACTGCGCTGATCGACGATCACCAATATGCACTGCTGGCCGATGCCTACCTGCTCGACCCCGACACCCGGGCGTTTGTGCAACAGCACAACCCCGACGCCTTGCGCGACATGACCGAGCGCATGCTGGAAGCCCAGCAGCGTGGCATGTGGCAGGAGCCGGGGGCCTACCGCGAGGCATTGGAAAACCTGTTGCTGGACATAGAAGAAGACAGTTGATGACTGACATCCCCCATTTCCCACTGTCGGCAGTGGTCGGCGCCGACGACCTGAAGCTTGCCCTGTGCCTGACCGCCATCGACCCGAAGATCGGTGGCGTGCTGATCGAAGGCCCGCGCGGCATGGCCAAGTCCACCCTGGCCCGTGGCTTGGCGGACCTGTTGGCCAGCGGGCAGTTCGTCACCTTGCCGTTGGGCGCCACCGAAGAGCGTTTGGTCGGCACCCTGGACCTGGATGCGGCGCTGAGCGAAGGCCGTGCGCAGTTTTCCCCGGGCGTGCTGGCCAAGGCTGACGGCGGCGTGTTGTACGTGGATGAAGTCAACCTGCTGCCCGATCACCTGGTGGACTTGTTGCTCGACGTCGCCGCCAGTGGCACCAACCTGATCGAGCGCGATGGCATCTCCCACCGGCACTCGGCGCGTTTTGTGCTGATCGGCACGATGAACCCGGAGGAGGGTGAATTGCGTCCGCAGTTGCTGGATCGGTTTGGTTTCAACGTGGCATTGAGCGGGCAGACTTTGCCGGCCGAGCGCGGGCAGATCATTCGCCGGCGCCTGGATTTCGATAGCGACCCCGGCGCGTTCTGCGCGCAGTGGGCTGACCAGCAAGCGGCGCTGCGCGCGCGTTGCACCCAGGCCCGTGCACGCCTGGAAAGCATCGCCCTGGATGACCAGGCCCTGGCACAGATTACCGAGCGCTGCTTTGCCGCTGGTGTCGACGGCCTGCGTGCCGATCTGGTGTGGTTGCGCGGCGCGCGGGCCCATGCGGCGTGGCGTGGGGTTGCGGCCATCGCTGAAGAAGATATAGAGGCCGTTGCCGAATTTGCCTTGCGCCATCGTCGCCAGGAGCAAGCACCGCCTGCAGGCAGGTCCGATCAGGGCCAGGCGCCCCAGCCTTCAGATAGCGCGTCGGGCCAGGGCCAATGGGGCGAAATGCCCGCACCCGCATTGCCCACGGGTGCTCGCCGAGAAGTGCCTAGCTGGCCAAAAAAGCCCTAGGCATCCGCCCCCGACCTGATACGGGGGCGGATGCCCGTCCCAAAGCAGGGCGACTGGACAGGGGCCGCCAGGGCAAGGCGCGCAGCGCGCAGCAGGGCTCGGTCAACTGGCCGGGCACCCTGCTGGGGGGGCGGCCGCAATCTCGTGAAGACCTGCGCTATCACCTGCGCAGCTGTTCGGCCCATGAGTTGTGGCTGGTGATCGTGGATGCGTCGGCCTCCACCCGGCGGCATCGTGCATTAACCGACGCCAAGGGCTTGCTGGCCCAGCTGTTTGACGATGCTTATCGACAGCGCGCACGTATGGCATTGCTGACGGCCAGCGGGCAGGCGCCGAAGTGGCAGGTACAGGGGTTGAAAGCAGCGAAAGGCTTGGCGGGCTGGCTGGATCAGTTGGGCGCGGGCGGTGGTACGCCGCTGCTGGCGGCGTTGACCGAGGCTGGGCATTGGCTGGCGGCGCGGCGCAAGCGGTATCCGGCTGAGCAGCAGCGTGTGTTAGTGATTACGGATGGGCGGCTGAAAGCGATTGCCGGATGGCCGCAATTGGATTGCCCAGGGCTGCTGATTGATATCGAACGTGGGCCGATTCGGTTGGGCAAGGCTCAGGAGCTGGCGGCCGGGTTGCAGGTGGAGTATCGACATATCGATAGCCTGTCGACGCTCAATCAGATTCCGGAAGCACCCTTCTTGTAAAGTCGAATCTTCCGACATTATTCGCCGATAACAAATCTTTACTCTCTGAGCTCTCTCGCGTTCAGGAGTAAAGGGATGACTTCCAGCGTATTACCGAGCGTTTTTTTCGATCACTGCCGACACACGCTATGGGTGCGCAACGTTCCTGCCTCGCTGGACGTCCTCGCCTTCGAAGGTCAGGAGCGGCTAAGCGAACCATTCTCCTATCACATCGAATTCACCAGCACCGAACGCGACCTCCCCGCCGAAACCCTGCTCGGCCAAGACGTCTGTTTCAGCCTGCACGCGCCGCCGAAAAAGCTGCCCTTGTTAGTTTTGACGCCACCCCCGATCAAACCCCTGCGCACCCTGCACGGCGTGATCACCAGCTTCAAGCGCCAGTCCGGCTCCAACGACCAGGCCAGTTATGCAATCACCTTGCAACCACGCCTGGCCCTGCTCGCGCGCAGCCGTCAGTTCCGCATCTACCAGCACCAATCGGTGCCGCAAATCGTCGAAAGCATCCTGCGCAGCCGCCACGACTTTGAAGGCCAAGACTTTCTCTTCAGCCTCAAACGCGACTACCCCAAGCGCGAACAGGTCATGCAACACGGCGAAAGCGACCTGGCCTTCATCACCCGCCTGCTGGCGCAAGTGGGTATCTGGTACCGCTTCACCAGTGACGAGCGCCTGCGCATTGATGTGGTCGAGTTCTGCGACGATCAACGCCTCTACCAGTTCAACGTCGAACTGCCTTACCACCCACAATCCGGCCTCAGCAGCAGCGACCAGGACAGCGTGTGGAACCTGCAATCCAACCATCAGGTAGTCGAGCAACAGGTGCATTTTCGCGCCTACCACCACCGCGACGCCCGCGCGCACCTGAACGGCGACATTGACCAGACCCGCGGCGCCAAAACCACCTACGGCGAGGCCTACCACTACGCCGAACCCTACAAAGCCCTCGGCGACCGGCTGGATCAGGACGAAGACCTGCTCAGCGAAAGCGGCTATTTCTACGCGCGCCTGCGCCACGAACGCTACCTCAACGATCAGACCCAACTCAACGGCGTCACCAGCAGCGCCACCCTGGCGCCGGGCCAGGTGCTCAAAGTCACCGGCGGTGCGCCCCAGGCTTTTACACCTGGAGCGGTGATCACCGGCCTGACAACCACCGCCGCCCGTGACAGCAGCTTCATCGCCACCTTTGAGGCCATCCCCTACTCAGAAAGCGTGTGCTTTCGCCCGGCACTCAAGGACAAACCTCTGATCGCTGGCAGTATCCCCGCCCGCGTCACCAGCAACCAGGCCAACGACCCCTATGCTCATATCGACCTGGAAGGGCGCTACCGGGTGCAGTTCCTGTTCGACCGCGACAGCTGGACGCCGGGTCAGGAAAGCCTCTGGCTACGCCTGGCCCGGTCCTATGCCGGCGACACCCACGGCTTGCACCTACCGCTGATTGCCGGCACCGAAGTGGCGGTGGCCTTCGAACAAGGCGACCCCGACCGCCCCTACATCGCCCACGCCCTGCACGACAGTCAGCACGTCGACCACGTGACCTTGCGCAACTACAAACGCAACGTCCTGCGCACCCCGGCGAACAACAAACTGCGCATGGACGACACGCGGGGGCAGGAGCACGTCAAGCTGAGTACCGAGCACAGTGGCAAGAGCCAGCTCAACCTTGGGCATTTGGTGGATGGTGAGCGCCAACCGCGAGGCCAGGGAGCCGAATTGCGTACCGATGGTCATGCCGCCATTCGTGCGGGCAGGGGCATCTTCATCAGCGCTGACGCACAGCCCAAAGCGCAGGGCCAAATGCTTGAAATGAGCGCAGCGGTTGGTCGACTCCAGCAGGCGGGCGAACAGTTGGATGGGTTGTCGGTAGACGCCCAGGAAGCCCACGCAGATCCCGCCGATGTACAGGCGCAGTTGAAGTTTCTCAAGCAACACCTAGAGCAACTCAAGTCGTCCGTGCTGATGATCAGCGCGCCTGATGGTGTTGCCATGACCAGCGGCCAGCACCTGCAACTGGCCGCGCAACACGACCTCATGATCAACGCCGGGGCCGAGGCAGATATCAGCGTGGTCAAGCGGCTGTTTATCGGCGTGGGTCAAGGGATGAGCCTGTTTGTGCGCAAGCTGGGGATCAAGCTGATCGCTAATCAGGGGGCGGTAAAGATCCAGGCGCAAAACGACAAGCTGGAGTTACTCGCGCGTCACGGCTTGGAGATCACCAGTACCGAGGACGAGATTCATATCACGGCGAAAAAGAAGATCACCCTCAACGCAGGGGGCAGCTACATCACCCTCAATCCGAGCAGTATCGAGTACGGGACTCAGGGGGACTACCTCGTCAAGTCGGCGTACTTCGACTTACTGGCCCCAGCCCAACAAGCTCTGGATATGCCGCAGCTCCCTCAATTGACCGAGCATAAATCCAAGGCCAACGGGCCTGTGGATTTCTCTGGCTGATTCCTTTGCGAACCAGGAGCGAATCACATCATGGCTAACTTGTTCTCTGTGTTTTTTAACCTTCTAAACCCTGGCCGCAAGGCGCAGGTTTATGTGCCGGTTGCATTGACTTCAGCAGCGCCGCAGATACCGTTGGAAGAGGCTCCCGCGTTAACGCAAACAAATGCCAATACACTGCAACCGTTGAAAAATTGGTGCCATCCCTTTAAGGGCAAAAGCAACTCACTGCTTCAATTAACCCAAATGGCCAAGGCCGCTACGGGCTACTACCCATTGGGCCGCAATGGCCTGTGGCACGGCGGGGTGCATTTCGACGGCGGCACGGCCGGTACCTTGGATCAATCCAGCGTGCATTGCCTGGCCGACGGCGACGTGGTGGCCTACCGCATCGATGAACGCTCGCCGACCACCACTTACTTCACTGAAGAACTGTGTGTACCCAAGCCATTTTCACGTAACTTTGTGCTGGTCCGCCATCGCCTCCAAGCACCCCAGATTGAAGGGAGCCCCGACGTACCGCCGAGCCTAATCTTTTATAGCCTGTATATGCACTTGCAGGACTGGGCGGTTTATCGGAATGACCCTTCCATCCTCCGTCCGGCATTTTGGCCCGAGGGGCAGACTCGGCGGGTCAAGATGACGGTTAGTGATGTACGCACAGGTCCTCCTGAGCAACGTGGCCTGAATGTGCGTAACCAGGCGCGGGTCGGCAAGGTATTGGCGCTGCTGCCACAGGGCGCAGAAGTGACCGTCAGCGGGGAGGGTGAATACCGCAAGCTGGAAAGCACTAACGGGCCAGATATACTGAAAAAAGCCGACGGCTCACTGCTCGGTTTCCTTTCGGTTGATTATCTGGTCCCCGTCGTCGGAGATGAGTATCGGGTCAAAGCGACGCCTTCACTGCGCGTCCGCGCAGAAGCCAACACCAGAAGCGCCGTCCTTATGGAATTACCCGACGGCACGGAAGTTACCGTGAGCGGTGAAGGTCCGTTCCGCAAGTTGGAGCGTGTTAATCAATACGTTCATTTCAACTCGCTGGAAGGCGCCCCGGAACCGCTAGCTGACCGCATCGTGGTGCTCGATCAGCCCTTCCCGATCAAGGCGGGCGATTTGATCGGACACATTGGCGAGTATCAAGGCGGCAATGCCGAGCACCCGGAAAAGAAGCTGCACCTGGAAGTGTTCAGTGCCGACCACGTGGAGCCATTTATCGAGGCAAGCCGTGCCTGGGCCCAGCGACTGCCCGCCGCCAGCAAGACCTGGCTGAAATTCTCCAAGGGCACCGCAGTGGTGACGCATCAAGAGCGTTTCAACGCCACACAACCACCCACACTCAGCGCTGCCAGCACGCCCAGTGATGCTGATCTGCGGGTGCCCAAAAGCCTGATTGATGGCCTGCCGGCAGACAAAAAAATCGTAGTCACCGCAACGCCAGATCGAAGCGCCTGCAACTGGTATCGACTTGATGGGCTATTCCACGACGAGAACGGTGTGTTACTTGATGGTTGGGTGCGTGAAGAAGTGGGCGTTACACCATGGTTCAGTCCATGGTCGTGGGAGGGCTACGACATCGTCTTCAACTATGACTCCCCTCGGCAAACCCTGGCGTCCTTTTTTCGGGCCGTAGGCCGTTTCAGTCAGGAGCAACTCGAACGCTACGGTAACTTGGCCGATAAGTCTGATGAAGGACGAATGAAGAATCGCCTGTACGACATCATCGATCGAGACCGTGATGGAGTGGTGACGGCTGAAGAGTTACAGGCAGCGATTGCTTTACCGGCGCACGCGCAGTCGTTGTCGCAACTGGTCATCCACTACGAAAGCGAGTGGCGCCACGAACCTTACAAGTGGGATGCGCTGGACGATGTACTGGGGCATAGCGGCTCGACTCCACTTTTGAACTGGGTGGCGGAGAAGGAGCGGATCAAGGAGATCAGTTGGTGGAATGAGGTGGCGGAGGGAGTTGGATTGCCGAAACACGGCCAGGTTTATCATCTGCATCCGATAGGCATGCTTAGTTACTTTGCTGCAGCCTCTGAACGTCAACTAATAACCCGTGCCATGCTAAAAAAAGCGAGATCTACTATAGAAGACTCTTATTGTGATGCAATATTGCCTGTCTTAAATAAATATGCAAAATTATATAGTGTTAATACTCCTCTTAGAGTTTCGCATCTGTTGGCGCAGGTTGGTCACGAAAGTGGGTTTAAGGTGCGGGAAGAAAACTTGAGCTATACACCAGTTCGCATGAGGAAAATTTTTGGCTGTCGAAATAATCAAGCCGGCTACGATGATTCAAAGGATGAGTGTGTTTCTTTGCCGAGACTTCGCCCTAAACTTTGGAGTGATTCAGGCATGTATGCCAATAATTCAACTAATTTAGGAAGTTATGTTTATGCCAATAGGAATGGTAATGGAGATGAGACAAGCCAAGAAGGATATAAATATCGCGGACGAGGAATTATTCAGTTGACTGGAAAAAACAATTATCGTGAGTATTCTCGTATACATAATCAAAAAGACCCTTCCGATCCTAGAGATTTTCTGGATAACCCAGATTTAATAGTCACCGATTTGAAGTATGGGGTTGAGTCAGCTTTTGTCTGGTGGAGCATGAGTGGAATGAATGATGTGATTGAGCGTTCGTACGTATTGAGAACTGAAGAAAGAATTGCTGAGCATGTTGCAGATGTTTCGAGACGAGTGAATGGGGGTGTGATTGGGTTGGAGGAACGTGTTTCTCTTTTTAATGAGTTGCGGAGCATGGTTGAGTTGGAGCTGAATTCTTAATGGGTAAGCTTTTTTTATTCGTGCTGTTTGGATGTTCGGCGTCAATTTGTGCTGAAGGTGGGAGCTATTCTTTAAATCCAAGCTTCCATGATGCCCAGACAGTTGAGTTCGTGTCGATGGATGGCGAGCGTGGCCGAACTATAAAAGGCCGCCTGTCAGGTAAAAATGGAGTGCAGTACCATATTCCCGATGTGTGCGAGCCTGAGGGTGGGGAAGCTGCGCTAGTTGATGCTTATGCTGTAAAAGGAAAGGAAAGTTATTTTCTATTTACTTGTGCTTGGAACGTTCAGCATTCTGGTGTTGGTATTGAGGGGACCCAATATGAGACTTTCGTTTATACTCAGGGAAATCCAGGCTTAATAGTAAGGCAGGCGGAATTCTCCAGAAATTTGTCCGGTTATGAAGGGCGTTTAGAGGGTGGAGTTAGAAGCCACTTTTGGTACTCAAAGCGTAAAATTGCCAGTGTGAAAATGCTTGAGCTTGAGGCTGGAAAGTCGATGGACTCTATATCTCTGGCAAGTAGTGTTGTTCGAGATCGCCTGAGTGATGCAGATGTAGATGCAATAAAGGCCTATCTTGGGGGTGAGCGAATCCAGCAGTTGCTTGTGGATTCTCCTGTCGGCAGATCTACTGTAGTTGCGTACAATGATATTGGCTACGCGTTGGCGTTCGCTGGTGAGGAAGTGATGGCGTATGAAATATTGAAAAGGGTAGAGGCAGTTGCTCCTGGTAGAGTTGTTCTCAAGTTAAATATTGCTGATGTATTATGGTCGTCCGACAAAGAACAGTCGAGGGTATATTATAAGCAATATGTTAGTTTGATGGGGGAGGCTGGAAAGGAAAGGTTAATTCCGTTAAGAGTGATTGAGCGTATTAATTCTAATTGATGGTGTGAAATGGCTAAGTTTTTGCCTCGTGTTGCAGGAGCGGTTGGTGCTGGCGCTTTTTAGTGGTGCGTATTGTAGACGCGGTTTGATGAGTCTGGAGTTTTTGAAAGGATTCCGAAGTGACCGTCAGTGGGGAGGGTGAATACCGCAAGCTGGAAAGCACTAACGGGCCAGATGTGCTGAAAAAAGCCGACGGCTCACTGCTCGGTTTCCTTTCGGTTGATTATCTGGTCCCCGTCGTCGGAGATGAGTATCGGGTCAAAGCGACGCCTTCACTGCGCGTCCGCGCAGAAGCCAACACCAGCAGCTCCGTCCTTATGGAGTTACCCGACGGCACGGAAGTTACCGTGAGCGGTGAAGGTCCGTTCCGCAAGTTGGAGCGTGTTAATCAATACGTTCATTTCAACTCGCTGGAAGGCGCCCCGGAACCGCTAGCCGACCGCATCGTGGTGCTCGATCAGCCCATCCCGATCAAGGCGGGCGATTTGATCGGACACATTGGTGAGTATCAAGGCGGCAATGCCGAGCACCCGGAAAAGAAGCTGCACCTGGAAGTGTTCAGTGCCGACCACGTGGAGCCATTTATCGAGGCAAGCCGTGCCTGGACCCATCGACTGCCCGCCGCCAGCAAGACCTGGCTGAAATTCTCCAAGGGCACCGCAGTGGTGACGCATCAGGAGCGTTTCAACGCCACACAACCACCCACACTCAGCGCTGCCGGCACGCCCAGTGATGCTGATCTGCGGGTGCCCAAAAGCCTGATTGATGGCCTGCCGGCAGACAAAAAAATCGTAGTCACCGCAGCGCCAGATCGAAGCGCCTGCAACTGGTATCGGCTTGATGGGCTATTCCACGACGAGAACGGTGTGTTACTCGATGGTTGGGTGCGTGAAGAAGTGGGCGTTACACCGTGGTTCGGTCCATGGTCGTGGGAGGGCTACGACGTCGTCTTCAACTATGACTCCCCTCGGCAAACCCTGGCGTCCTTTTTTCGGGCCGTAGGCCGTTTCAGTCAGGAGCAACTCGAACGCTACGGTAACTTGGCCGATAAGTCTGATGAAGGACGAATGAAGAATCGCCTGTACGACATCATCGATCGAGACCGTGATGGAGTGGTGACGGCTGAAGAGTTACAGGCAGCAATTGCTTTACCGGCGCACGCGCAGTCGTTGTCGCAACTGGTCATCCACTACGAAAGCGAGTGGCGCCACGAACCTTACAAGTGGGATGCACTGGACGATGTACTGGGGCATAGCGGCTCGACTCCACTTTTGAACTGGGTGGCGGAGAAGGAGCGGATCAAGGAGATCAGTTGGTGGAATGAGGTGGCACCGGAAGTGGGGTTGCCGGTGGATGGCCGGGTTTATCACTTGCATCCGGTGGGATTAGTTAATCACTTATTTATTAGTGTGCAGGGGGTTCTGAATTGCAAAAAATGCGGCGCCATGATCAATTTAACGAGAGGATTTTTTGAGGATATATGCGGCAATGCTGTCAACCCTGAATTCATTAGTGCAATGGTGGGCGCTTCCAGGAGTATGTTCAATAAATATGGTGTAAATAGTTGCGTCCAAATCACACATTTATTGGCTCAAGCAAAGAAGGAGACAGGGGGGTTTGTGAGTTTTCGAGAGTCGCTGAATTACTCAAGAAGAACCTACACAGCTGATAAGCTTTATAAGCTTTCTCCGACGGTAATCAATGCAGGTTTCTCTAGGGTGGGACTCAGATTTGTCAGTAAAGAGGAGAAGTTAAAGTGGATAGATGAGAATTTTCTGGGGAACGATGCTGCATATGGTGTGCACTGCTACGGAAGCACCGAACAGCCAGGAAAGGATTTTAGAGGTCGAGGATTGATACATCTTACTCATTATGAGACGTACAAAAAGTGCGCCAAAGAAACGGGGCTTAAAATTGATGTAATGCCGGAACTTTTAGAGAGCGACTTTGCGGTAGCTATAGAGACTGCTCTATGGTTTTGGCAAGGAAAAAATATTGCGTTAATTGCCGAAGATACTTCTCTGTCTGAGAACGCTGCCGTAATTGCTGTGACGCGACCTATTAATGTCGGATTGGCGGGTTTGCCTGAGCGGCAACAATACAAACGAGATATTACACCTATTTTCTTTCATCACTTTGAAACTGAGTGTACTAAAAATGTTTAAGTTACTAACTTTTATGATTCTCTGTGTTTTAGTTTTGCCGGCTGCGGTGTTTGGCCGCACATGCGATGATCTTGGGGGCGGGCAAGCTTATCAACCTATGGATTTTAATGGTTCAACAGTATGCTTCGTTTTTACAAAGACTCCTACGGAGGAGGGGCAGTTGTCACGCGATCCTGATGGTATCGCAATTTACTCATTATCCAAATCTGAAAAATCAAGGCTGGTGTATGAGTTTCCATACGCAGGAACAAAAGGAAAAATCAATGATGCCTTCGCTATTTTTGTGAGTGCAGCGAGCGAAGAAATGTTTTTTGTAATACACAGTGTGGAAGCGCCGAGAGCATGGGATGTTATAAGTGATGTTTATGATGTGAGTGTGTTTGTTTTTGAAGGCGGCGCTTTAGTTAGAGACGAGTTGCGGTCAGGTTTTTTTGATATGGGTGGAGATATGAAAGATAATGTTGGGGAGTTATCTTACGTATACCCTTATAAGGATAAGATTTCAGTCAGTAAAGCTGTGCGATCAATTTTGTTTGAGGTGGCAGGAATGCCTGTGCCCATTAGCGGTGTGGTTAAAGAAAAGTCGTTTTTATATGGTTCTGATACTGAGCCCGTGATACAGGAGCCGAGCAGAGTGTACTTGATTAAGGGTGATGAGGTAGCAGTGGAGCAATCCATGGCAGGTTGGTGCAAAGTTTCATTTGTCACAAAAGTAAAAAGGGTCCAAAAATGGATGCAATGTAAGTCAATAGCTTTTTCGGAAAGACAATGATTTGTAGGCTCTGTGAGGTTAGTTTGGTGGCTGTTTTCGGCTCGTAATGGTATGCGCCAAGCAATATGTTTAAAAGCGTATAACGATGATTGCTCTTGGGTTTTAAATGTGTTTGACAGATGTGGCTCCTGCGCAAGGTAAGTAATTTAATTGCTTCGTGAGAGAGATTAAACATGAAAAACGTTATCCGCATAGGTGACAAAACAACTGGCGGCGACACTGTTCTATCAGGATCCACTGTCATGAATTTCAGAGGCATTGGTGCCCGACCCGGTGGACTGTCTGATCCCCGGCCATGGTCGAACGGAGATTGCCGAGGGCCATCCAGCGTTTCACGACCACGGCATTCCGGTCGCGTTTCATGGGCATCGTTGCGCGTGTGGCTGCACCTTGATTTCTTCTTTGCCTCAAGTGAGTGCGAGTTAGTAATGCCGGTCAGATTGGATCAAGTCCCAGCACCGTCGCCACGACCTTCGCAGCCTAGGGGTTGGCTTTGGTTAGGCCTACTGCCACTGCTGCTTTTGCTGCTTGGTGTTTAGGACGTTTTTGTTCGGTACTCAATCGTTACGGGAGCATCCCGCGAATTTCTGGGGCATGGCTTTGGTGTAGCCGCTCTTGTGTTGGTGCTTACTGAGCTTCGGGCGTGTGTTGCTGTATTTCGTTCAACAGCAGGTCGCTGATGGGTGGGATAAGGCACGTGAAGAGGATTTAATCCAAAAAATTTGGTGCGGTCGGCGTGTGCTGCAGGTACTGGGTGTAAGTCTACACACAGCTTTGAGCGAACTGGATGCGTCGGTAACGACACTACTCGGTTCCTTGCGCGGCGAGGTCAAGGCGATCACGGCCCAGCCGTCCAGGAAAGGTCAAACTGTGTCGCGTCACAGCCGGATAGCAGGCGATGCGGATGACACTCTTGAGCAGGCGTTACTAAGGCTATTAAAGCAAGCGTCTGATTCGCGATCCAACCACCGCCGATCTTCGTCAGCAACTCAACGCGCTGGTCAAGCTGCAACCGGACCATTCCGAGCGCGCTGAACGCGCCCGGCAGACCTACGACCAGCTCAAGGCCCACCTGATGCTGGCCCGTCCGGACAAAGCCGACGCTGATCTGCTGGTCAAAACCCTGGCCAACGTCGAATCCTCCGCCCTGGTGTTGTGCCAGGCCTCTGGCAAACCCTGTCACCCACGCTTTGGCAGTTCTATGGCTAGCACCTGGCCGCCAACCCCGCTTGGCGCATCGAGCAGTTTCTAAAGCGGCAATTGAGCGGCGTGTTGCGCAAGGAGGGCAGTCAGTGGGTTGTGGACCTACGTCATCGCCAAGAGTTACGTTTCAACCCGGCGTTTCTCAGCGCCATCAACCAGCTCAGCGACCTCGCCGATGTGCTCTACACCGACGGCGGCATGGGGCTGAGTTTCGAGCTGCAAGGCAAAGCGGTGCGCGATGTGGTGCAGACCACCTTCATCCTCAACGGCGACCGGCACCAGTATTTCAACTAGAAGGAAAGTTGGCAGCGCTTCCACTGGCCGGGCCACAGCGACTATCCGGGCGTGAGCCTGAGCTGGACCAGCGTGCATGCCGGCGAGCGTCTGTTCGGCGACTACTCTGATACCTGGGACCTGATCCGCTGGCTGGGAAACGCCCAGGTCACGCCGTTGGACGACAATCACAGCCGCTATCGCCTGCTGCTCAAGGCGCCGGATGGCTTGAGCCTGACCTGGCACCTGCGCACGGAATTGGATGCGGTACCACTGGCGTTGCTCAAGTTGAGAGGCTTCAAGGTGCCGCAACAGATATTTCTCAGCTCAAATGACACTTGAGCCCACTGAGTATGGCGCCGTGGAGCTTAGGTGGTCCCCGGTACATTCGGCCAAAGATCCGCCACCAGAAACAGCCGCTCCGCTTCCTGCCAATCCTCACCGTTGTGCGTCATGCGCACCAACAGTTGCGCCGGCGCCATCGGATCAAGGTCGGCCAGCCAGCGCTGCATCTGCTCCTCACTCCAGATTTCCCCTGCCGGGTAATGCGCCGGCGCGAGCCAGGCATGGCGGGGCAGGGGTTGCCAGCGGCCCGGCGGGCTGGCATTGATAAAAGCCAGCCAATCGCGCTGATGCAACCAGCTCCCACGCAGATGCTGTGGATGGGCGCCGAGGGGCGGTTCGGCCTCGCCGGGCCAGGGGTACAGCAGGTAGCCGCCGAGCCACAGATGGGCGGTGAAATCCCTAATATCCAGGGCTGCCAGCATCTGCCGGCTTTGCGCGCTCGCCGAGATGGGCAGTTGATGGTCGGCCAGATGGGCCAGCTTGCGGTCCAGGCGGTCGTGACAACCGGGGCCCAGCCATTGCGCGGTATCACGGCCGTCGCCCTCTTGCGGGCCCAGGTAGAGCTTGATCGCCAGTTCCAGATGATGCACGCCGTCACGGTCGCGCAGCAGCATGTCCAGCTCCCCCAGGGTATGGCCGGCCTGGCGGATAGGCAGGTTGGCCGCGAGTAATTCCACGCCGGGCGCGTGTTGCACGGCAAATTGCCACAGGCGTTCGTAATACAGGCCCAGGCGCCGGGTACGTGCCAGGCTCAGCCAATGCAGCAGGTGGCTGCTGTCCTGGTCCAGTTGCCGCAGCCATTGTTCCAGTGCCGCGGGTTGCTGCACCCAATCGCTGCCGGCCAGGGGATGGCGTTGCGGCCAGGGTGTTTGTTCCAGCATCGGCGGGGCGAGAATCACCCACGCCAGGTCCCGCACTTCGGGATGACGCAATTGACGGGGCAGGTACTGCAGGTCGGGAAACGGATTCATGGTCCGAGCATAGCTGTTTCCTACTCGCTG
The DNA here is from genome assembly GCF_012985565.1 of Pseudomonas sp. WS 5010. NCBI lineage: Bacteria > Pseudomonadati > Pseudomonadota > Gammaproteobacteria > Pseudomonadales > Pseudomonadaceae > Pseudomonas > Pseudomonas sp. WS 5010. The sequence continues at coordinate 355,549 of NZ_JAAQWQ010000002.1, forward strand.
CGGGACCGTGGCGGGTGTTGAGAACCGTTGTCGTCTGGGCCCCGTGGCGACAAAGGATTTTGTCTAATGCGGCCTTTCGCCCATAATCGTTCTTTTTGCCAGACCCAAACCCTGCAGGAGCCCCATGGAGCAATTTCGCAATATCGGCATCATCGGTCGCCTGGGCAGTACCCAGGTTCTGGACACGGTCCGCCGGCTGAAAAAGTTTCTGCTTGAGCGCCACCTGCATGTGATCCTCGAAGACACCATCGCCGAGATTCTGCCGGGCCACGGCCTGCAGACCTCATCGCGCAAGATGCTCGGTGAAGTCTGCGATATGGTGATCGTGGTCGGCGGCGACGGCAGCCTGCTGGGCGCCGCCCGGGCCCTGGCGCGGCATAACGTGCCGGTGCTGGGGATCAACCGGGGCAGCCTGGGGTTCCTCACCGATATCCGCCCTGACGACCTGGAAGTCGAAGTGGCCAAGGTGCTGGACGGCCACTACCTGGTAGAAAACCGCTTCCTGCTGCAAGCCGAAGTGCGCCGCCATGGCGAAGCCATCGGCCAGGGCGATGCCCTCAACGATGTGGTGCTGCACCCCGGCAAGTCGACGCGGATGATCGAGTTCGAGCTGTACATCGACGGCCAGTTCGTTTGCAGCCAGAAGGCCGACGGCCTGATCGTCGCCACGCCCACCGGTTCCACGGCCTATGCGCTGTCGGCCGGCGGGCCGATCATGCATCCCAAGCTCGATGCCATTGTGATCGTGCCGATGTACCCCCATATGTTGTCGAGCCGGCCGATTGTGGTCGATGGCAACAGTGAGCTGAAAATCGTGGTCTCCAAAGACATGCAGATCTACCCGCAAGTCTCCTGTGACGGGCAGAACCACTTCACCTGCGCCCCCGGTGACACCATCACCGTGAGCAAAAAAGCGCAGAAGCTGCGGTTGATCCACCCGCTGGATCACAACTACTACGAAGTGTGCCGCACCAAGCTGGGCTGGGGCAGCCGCTTGGGGGGTGGAGGCGACTGATGCTCGATCCCGCGCGTAGCTACGACCTGATTGGTGACGTGCACGGTTGCGCTCATACCCTTGAGCACCTGCTCGACCAGATGGGTTACCACAAGCAGGGCGGCACCTGGCGCCATCCCTCCCGCATGGCGGTGTTCCTGGGCGATATCATCGACCGTGGCCCGCGCATCCGCGAGGCACTGCATATCGTCCACGACATGGCCGAAGCCGGCCAGGCGCTGTGCATCATGGGCAACCATGAGTTCAACGCCCTGGGCTGGAGCACCCTGGCGCCGCCCGGCAGTGGCAAGCAGTACGTGCGTGAACATTCGCCACGCCACGCGCGGCTGATCCACGAGACCCTGACCCAGTTTGAACACCACCCCGGCGACTGGCATGACTTCCTCGGCTGGTTCTACGACATGCCGTTGTTTGTCGACGCCGGGCGTTTTCGCGTGGTGCACGCCTGCTGGGATGCGGGGCTGATCGAACCGCTGCGCGGGCAGTTCCCCGACGGCTGTATCGACGAGCATTTCCTGCAGGCGGCGGCGGTGCCGGGCAGCTTTGCCTGCAATGCCTTCGATCGCCTGCTGCGCGGCACCGATATGCGCCTGCCGGACGGCCTGACGCTGACCGGTGGCGATGGCCTGACCCGTTCGTTCTTTCGCACCAAGTTCTGGGAAGACGACCCGAAGACCTACGGCGATATTGTGTTCCAGCCCGATGCCTTGCCCGACCCGGTGGCCCGTACGCCGTTGTCCTCGACCGAGAAAAACTCCCTGCTGCGCTATGGGGTGGATGAGCCGCTGCTGTTTGTCGGCCACTACTGGCGCAGTGGCAAACCGGCGCCGATCCGCCCGAACCTGGCCTGCCTGGACTACAGCGCGGTGCTCTACGGCAAGCTGGTGGCGTATCGCCTGGATCAGGAAACCTGCCTGGACCCCAACAAGTTCGTATGGGTCGATGTCGAGCGCCCTGAGGTGCTTCATGAGTAACGTGGCCGTTTTACGCTTGCCGCTGACGGTTGACCTGGCTGGATTCGTCAAACTGTTGCAGCGCATGCAGGTGCCCCATCGCGTCAGCGAAGAGGCCGGCGAGCAGGTGCTCTGGGTGCCGGACGCGATCAGCGAAGACGTGCGCAGCCTGTATCAGCGTTTCCCTGCCGGCGATCCGCACCAGCAGCTGGATATTCCCCAGGAACCGGTAGCCAAGCGCGCCGGTTTTCTCCAGCAGTTGCGCCACAGCCCACTGACCGCGGGTGTGTTGCTGCTGAGCCTGATCGTCGGTGCGGTCACGATGCTTGGCGACAACCTGCAAGCCATGAGCTGGCTGACGTTCCTGAATTTCCACGTGGCCGGTGAATACCTGTACTTCACGCCCCTGGCCGACAGCCTGGCGGCGGGGCAGTGGTGGCGGTTGGTGACGCCGATGCTGATCCATTTCGGCATCCTCCACCTGGCGATGAATGGCATGTGGTACTGGGAACTGGGGCGGCGGATCGAGGCGCGCCAAGGCAGTATCAACCTGCTGGGCCTGACGTTGCTGTTCAGCCTGGCCTCCAACTACGCGCAATACACCTTTGGCGGCCCGGGCCTGTTCGGCGGCTTGTCTGGCGTGTTGTACGGCTTGCTCGGCCATTGCTGGATCTACCAGATGCTCGCGCCCAACCCGGCGTATCGCCTGCCGCGTGGCGTGCTGGTAATGATGCTGGTGTGGTTGGTGCTGTGCCTGTCGGGCCTGGTCTCGATGATCGGCTTCGGCGAAATCGCCAATGCGGCCCATGTCGGCGGCCTGGTGGCGGGTTGCATCACCGGTTTGCTCGGCGGGTTGTACAGCCGCCATAAACGTAACGCTTGAATCTCTGCCCATTATTTAAAGGAAGAGTCTTATGTCCTCTTTTGCTGAAATGATCGAAAACATCACCCCGGATATCTACCAGAGCCTCAAGCTCGCCGTGGAAATCGGCAAATGGTCCGATGGCCGCAAGCTCACCGCCGAACAGCGTGAGCTGTCGTTGCAGGCGATGATCGCCTGGGAGCTGCAAAACCTGCCGGAAGACCAGCGCACCGGCTACATGGGGCCGCAGGAATGCCAATCGAAGTCGACCCCGGTGGAAAACATCCTGTTCAAGTCGGATGCCATCCATTGATTGAGATTGGCCGTGGTGCAGTCAGCAAGATGTCGGCGCAACTGGGTTCGCCGACCGTTCAATACGCTTTTCGCCTGGGCGACACCGAGGTGCCGGTCAATCCGTTGATTGGCACTCATGTGCGCCTGGAATACCTCGGTGCGATCCACTGCACCCACTGCGGGCGCAAGACCAAGACCAGCTTCAGCCAGGGCTATTGCTACCCGTGCATGACCAAGCTGGCCCAGTGCGACCTGTGCATCATGAGCCCCGAGCGCTGCCATTTCGATGCCGGCACCTGCCGCGATCCGGCCTGGGGCGAAAAATTCTGCATGACCGACCATGTGGTGTACCTGGCGAACTCGTCGGGGATCAAGGTCGGCATCACCCGCGCCACCCAATTGCCCGCGCGCTGGCTGGACCAGGGCGCGAGCCAGGCATTGCCGATCATGCGCGTGGCCACGCGTCAGCAATCGGGCTTTGTCGAAGATGTGCTGCGCAGCCAGGTCGCCGACAAGACCAACTGGCGCGCCTTGCTCAAGGGTGACGCGGCAGCGGTAGACCTTACGCAGGTTCGCGACGAGCTGTTCGTCTCCTGCGCCGACGGCCTGCTGCAATTGCAGGAACGCTTCGGCCTGCAGGCCATCCAACCGGTAACCGATATCGAGCCCCTCGAAATCCGCTACCCGGTGGAGCAATATCCAACCAAGATCGTCAGCTTCAACCTGGACAAGAACCCGATTGCCGAAGGCACGCTGCTGGGGATCAAGGGCCAATACCTGATCTTCGATACCGGCGTTATCAATATTCGTAAATACACGGCTTACCAGCTCGCCGTGCATCAGTAGAAGGATTTCACGCATGCGCACCGAACAACCGAAGATGATTTACCTGAAGGACTATCAGGCGCCCGAGTACCTGATCGACGAGACCCACCTGACCTTCGAGTTGTTCGAGGACCATAGCCTGGTCCACGCGCAGCTGGTGATGCGCCGCAATCCCGAGCGCGGCACCGGCCTGCCGCCGCTGGTACTCGATGGCCAGCAGTTGGAACTGCTGAGCGTGGCCCTGGGTGACCAGGAACTGAGCGCCGCCGACTACCAGTTGAGCGACAGCCATCTGACGTTGCAACCGACCAGCGAGCGCTTCACGGTCGACACCAGCGTGCGCATCCACCCGCAAACCAACACCGCCCTGGAAGGCTTGTACAAGTCCGGCGGCATGTTCTGCACCCAATGCGAGGCCGAAGGTTTTCGCAAGATCACCTACTACCTGGACCGCCCGGACGTGATGAGCACGTTCACCACCACCGTGATCGCCGAGCAACACAGCTATCCGGTGTTGCTGTCCAACGGCAACCCGATTGCCAGCGGCCCCGGCGAAGACGGCCGGCACTGGGCGACCTGGGAAGACCCGTTCAAGAAACCGGCCTACCTGTTCGCCCTGGTGGCCGGCGACCTGTGGTGCGTCGAAGACACCTTCACCACCATGAGCCAGCGCACCGTCGCACTGCGCATCTATGTCGAGCCGGAAAACATCGACAAGTGCCAGCACGCCATGAACAGCCTGAAGAAGTCCATGCGCTGGGATGAAGAGGTCTACGGTCGCGAATACGACCTGGATATCTTCATGATCGTCGCGGTCAACGATTTCAACATGGGCGCCATGGAAAACAAGGGCCTGAACATCTTCAACTCCAGCGCCGTGCTGGCCCGCGCCGAAACCGCGACCGACGCCGCGCACCAGCGGGTAGAAGCCATCGTCGCCCACGAATACTTCCACAACTGGTCGGGCAACCGCGTGACCTGCCGCGACTGGTTCCAGCTGTCGCTCAAGGAAGGTTTCACGGTATTCCGCGATTCGCACTTCTCCGCCGACATGAACTCGGCCACCGTCAAGCGTATCCAGGATGTGGCCTACCTGCGCACTCACCAATTCGCTGAAGATGCAGGGCCGATGGCCCACGCCGTGCGCCCGGACAGCTTTATCGAGATTTCCAACTTCTACACCCTGACCGTGTACGAAAAGGGTTCGGAAGTAGTCGGCATGATCCACACCTTGCTCGGTGCCGAGGGTTTCCGCAAAGGCAGCGACCTGTACTTTGAGCGCCACGACGGCCAGGCCGTGACCTGCGACGACTTCATCAAGGCCATGGAAGATGCCAACGGCGCCGACCTGACCCAGTTCAAGCGCTGGTACAGCCAGGCCGGCACCCCACGCCTGGTGGTGAGCGAGTCCTACGACGCTGGCGCCAAAACCTACAGCCTGACCTTGCGCCAGAGCTGCCCGCAAACCCCGGACAATGTGGAAAAACTGCCGTTCGTGATTCCCGTGGCCCTGGGCCTGCTGGATGCCAAGGGCGTCGACCTACCGTTGCGTCTGGTCGGTGAAGCCGCTGCGCAGGGCACCTCGCGGGTATTGTCGGTGACTGAAGCCGAGCAGACATTCACCTTCGTCGATATCGCCGAACAGCCGTTGCCGTCGCTGTTGCGCGGCTTCTCGGCACCGGTGAAGCTGAGCTTCCCCTACAGCCGTGACCAGTTGATGTTCCTGATGCAGCACGACAGTGACGGTTTCAATCGCTGGGAGGCGGGCCAGCAACTGGCGGTGCAGGTGTTGCAGGACCTGATCGGCCAACACCAGCAGGGCCAGGCCCTGGTGCTCGATCAACGGTTGGTCAACGCACTGCGTAGCGTGCTGAGCGATGAAAGCCTGGACCAGGCCATGGTCGCGGAAATGTTGTCGTTGCCGGGCGAGGCCTACCTGACCGAAATCAGCGAAGTGGCTGACGTCGACGCGATCCACGCCGCCCGCGAGTTTGCGCGCCAGCAGTTGGCCGACCAACTGTTCGAAGGCTTGTGGCTGCGCTACCAGGCCAACCGCGACCTGTCGCGCAACACGCCTTACGTGGCCTCGGCAGAGCACTTCGCGCGCCGCGCCCTGCAGAACATCGCGCTGTCGTACTTGATGCTCAGCGGCAAGCCAGAAGTGCTGGCCGCAACCCTGGAGCAGTTCGACGCGTGTGACAACATGACCGAACGCCTGACGGCACTGGCGGTGCTGGTCAACTCGCCGTTCGACGCCGAGAAGGCCAAGGCCCTGCAAGTGTTTGCCGAGAACTTCAAGGACAACCCGCTGGTCATGGACCAATGGTTCAGCGTCCAGGCCGGCAGCGTGTTGCCGGGCGGGCTCGCGCGGGTCAAGGCGCTGATGCAGCACCCGGCGTTCAATATCAAGAACCCGAACAAGGTCCGCGCGCTGGTCGGCGCCTTCGCCGGGCAGAACCTGATCAACTTCCACGCGGCCGATGGCTCGGGCTATCGCTTCCTGGCGGACCTGGTCATCGAGCTGAATGCCTTCAACCCGCAGATTGCCTCGCGGCAGTTGGCGCCGTTGACCCGCTGGCGCAAATACGACAGCGCCCGCCAGGCGCTGATGAAGGCGGAACTGGAGCGCATCCGCGGTTCGGGCGAGCTGTCCAGCGATGTGTTCGAGGTGGTCAGTAAAAGCCTCGCATGACGCCTGACTCACCGCTGGCTGCCTACCAACAGGCCCTGGCCGATGGTTTTGTGGCTGACGACGCGCAACGCCGAGCGGTTGAGGCGTTGCAGGCCTGCCATGCGGCGTTGCACCAAGCCGCCGACGCACCGGTCACCGGGGTTTATCTGTGGGGGCCGGTGGGGCGGGGCAAGACCTGGCTGATGGATCAGTTCCACCAGAGCCTGCGGGTGCCTGCGCGACGCCAGCACTTTCATCACTTCATGGGCTGGGTCCATCAACGCCTGTTCCAATTGACCGGCACCCCGGACCCGTTGCAGGCGCTGGCCCGCGAGTTGAGTCGCGAGGTGCGGGTACTGTGTTTCGACGAACTGTTCGTCAATGACATTGGCGACGCAATCATCCTCGGGCGCCTGTTCCAGGTAATGTTCGACGAAGGGGTGGTGATGGTCTGCACGTCCAACCAGCCGCCAGGGCAGTTGTACGCCGATGGGTTCAACCGCGAGCGCTTCGTGCCGGCTATCGAGGCGATCCAGGCGCATATGCAGGTGGTGGCGGTTGATGGCAGTGAAGATCACCGTTTGCATCCGGGCACGGCCGTGCAGCGCTATTGGGTGGATCAACCCGAGGCGTTGGCCAGGGTCTTTGAGGATTTGAGCAAAGGCCAGGCCTTAAGCAGTGCACCAGTGAACGTGGGCTCGCGTGTGATTGCCACGGTGCGGTCCAGCGAAAACATCCTGTGGTGCCGCTACGCTGACCTGTGCGAGCAACCGTTGGCAGCCATGGATTTCATGCTGTTGTGTGATCGCTATCGTGCCATTTTACTGGGCGAAGTCCCCGGCTTGAGCGCCTCGACACGCCCTGGACGGATTGCCCGTGGTACCGAGGATGGCGCCCAGCGCGTGGAGGCGGGCGACCGTGAGTTGCCGGCGCTGTCGGTGCACGACGACAGCGTGCGGCGGTTTATCGCCCTGGTCGATGAGTGCTACGACCGCAAGGTGGCGCTGTACATCGAAGCCAAGGTGCCCTTGGCTGAGCTATACACCGAGGGTTACCTGGAATTTGCATTCCGCCGCACCCTCAGTCGTTTGCAAGAGATGCAGTTGCAACGTTTTGGTCGGTGATGGCTATTTGCCCATGCTCACTGGCGTTTACTTGTTGGCTTTTTCCCGCGCCAACTTGTAGTTAATCTCCTTCATCTAACGCCTACACCGCGCTTACAATCGAGCTTTTGCGGGGAGCTCATCCCTGCCGGGCAGTTATCGAGGAAGGAAATGGAAGCCGCAGAAATACTGGTACTGCAAGCCAGCTACAGCAACCCCGTGCACGCCGAGGCCCTTGGCCTGTTGCTCAACCACTATGCACAAGACCCCATGGGCGGCGGCCACGCCTTGTCCGCCGACCTGCTGCAACAGTTGCCGGCGGAACTGGCCAAGCGCCCCCATGCGTTCAGCGTGCTGGCCTTTGTCGGCGGGGAGCCGGCCGGGTTGGTGAACTGTTTCGAGGGGTTCTCGACCTTTGCCTGCCGGCCGCTGGTCAACGTGCATGACGTGGTCGTCAAGGAAGCATTCCGGGGGCTGGGCCTGAGCCAGAAAATGTTGCAAAAGGTCGAGGAAATCGCCCGCCAGCGTGGTTGCTGCAAGATCACCCTGGAAGTGTTGGAAGGTAATGCCGTGGCACAGGCGTCGTACCGCAAGTTTGGGTTCGACGACTCAATCTTCGACCCGGCCCATGGCCGCATGCTGTTCTGGAGCAAGGTCCTCTAACGGATCATTCCCACGCTCTGCGTGGGAATGATCGGGGGTGGGGTTAGCTCTTGGGTTGCTCGGCGTCCCGCGCCTGTTCGGCCGATCCGGATTCAGTGCCCTTGGCATCGGCAGCCGCGGTCTGTTCGGCATCGCCGTGGATTTGCTTCTGGACGAAGCTGAAGTTGTTGAAGTGCTCCTTCACGCGTTCCCCGCCGCCTTCAGCGAAGGCCGCAGCCGAGGTCAGGCCCAACAGGCCGGTGAGCATCAAGATGGAAAGTTTCATCGCATGTATTCCCATTAAAAGTGACCGGTATCTGCACCGTCCCTGATCAGATTTATGGGAATAGTTTGTAGGACGCTTATTAAGTGCGGGTTAACGTCACGCCCCTCCAGAGTTAACGTGAGGGGCGGGGTCGTTTACTTCAGCACCACATTCTGGGTGCCGGTATTGGCCTTGGGCTTGATCAGACTGAAGTCGATCAAGGCCTTCTGCGGACGCTGGTAGGGATCGCCAATCAGCAACGGCCGTGGCTTGAAGCTATCACTGACCAGGCTGCGGCTGCGGTCCAGTTCGTCGAAGCTCAAGCCGGCCAGGTCAGCCCAGGTGTGAATCAACTGCGAACTGCTGTACGGACGTTGCACATCACCCTGCATATTCCAGTCGTGGGTGGCGCGCCACTTCGGCGAGGCCCAGGTCATGAAGGGGATGGTGTACATCGGCGCCGTCGGCTTGCCCTCGTTGCGGCCCAGGGTGTCGTGGCCTGCCGAGTCGAACACATCCTCGCCGTGGTCGGACAGGTACAGCAGGAACCCATTGGGGTCGGTCTTGGCGTAATCCTTGATCAGGCTCGACACCACGAAGTCGTTGTAGCGCACCGCATTGTCATAGCTGTTGTAGGTCGGCAACTGGTCGTCACGCACGCCGTCCGGCACGCCCTGGCGGTCGGTAAAAGTGTCGAAGCTTGGCGGGTAGCGGTACTGGTAGCTCATGTGGGTGCCCAGCAGGTGAACCACGATCAGCTTGCGCTCGGCCTTGTCGGCGAGGGCCTTGGAGAACGGCTCCAGCACGTCGCCATCGTACTGGCGGGCGTTCTGGTTGCGGTTGTTGTTGAGGTACACCTGCTCGTCGGCCTGCTCGGAGAACGTCGTGAGCATGGTGTTGCGCTTGGTCATGGTCTGCTGGTTGGTGATCCAGAAAGTCTTGTAGCCGGCCTGTTTCATCATGCTGACGATGGATGGGGTCTTGAGGTACAGGTCTGGATGCTCTTCGTCGGCAAAGGTCAGCACCTGTTGCAGCGCCTCGATGGTATAGGGGCGCGGGGTGATGACGTTGTCGAACACGTCCAGTTGGTCACGCAGCTTGTCCAGCTCCGGCGTGGTCTTGCGGGGATAGCCGTAGAGGCTCATGCGCTGGCGGTTGGTGGACTCGCCGATCACCAACACAAGCGTCGACGGTTGGCCGGCCATGCTGTCCTTGAAGTTGCTCAGGGGCGGGATCTTGCTGACGTTGTCGAGCATGCCCTGCATGTTGTTCAACTGCTGGGTGTAGCGACGATAGGCGACGATCATCTGCCATGGCACTGCAGGTTCGACACGGGTTTCGAAACCATCGATGGCCCGCTCCAGGGTGTCGTTGGTAGCGATCTGCTTGGCCAGCGGATAACCGACGATCGCCAGCACTATGGCGGTGGCTGCGACCATCGCCCGGCCCCGGGGCAGGTAGACCGGGCGTATGCGGGTCCAGAGGAAGATGGCCAGGGCGGTGTGCGCAATGAAGGCCAGTACGATCCACCAGGCAAAATACTGGGTGGCGTACTCGCCGGCTTCAGAGATGTTCGACTCGAACATGATGAAGATGACGCTCTGGGAAAATTCCTGCTGGTAAATAAAGAAATAGCCCAGGCTGGCCATGGAACAGGCCCACAACACAACACCGATCAAACCGGCCAGCAACCGGGCGCGACGTGGGAATAGCAGCATGGGTGCCAACCACAGCGCGCTCATGAAGAACGCCTGGCGGAAGCCACTGAAACCGGAGGTGCCGGTCAGTTGGATCAGCAGTTGGGTAATGCCTGAGAAATACCAGAAAAACAGGAACATCCAGCCAAAACCTGCCCAATCAAACCCTTTTGCAGACTTCGTGCTGCGTTTGAACATCGCCATGCAGCGCTCCAACCCAATAATTACCACCGCCCATGCGTGAGGCGGCGTTCTGGCGGAGGATTATCGGGAAGGGCTGGTGAAAACTTCGTGAGTTGGATCTGAGGGAACGATCCTTTAAGGCGCCGGCAGGCCAGCGCCTACAAGGGCTCAGCAACTGATGGCTTGATTCGCGAGCTGGGCCTGCAACTGCGCGCGCAGACGGATGACTTCCTGTTGCAACTGTTCACGCTCGTCTTTCAACTGGCGCAACTCGTCGCGGCGGACGGTGACGTAGAGGGTCTGTGGCGGGCGTGTCATCTGTGCAGTGCGCATTGCTTACCTCGCAAATAGCCGGTGTGTCGCGGTGCCAGAGCGCTTGAGTCGAGGCCCTCGGCAGGAGTCAGGGGGCGATTCTGATTTCTTTTTCAGCTCAATGGAACTTTTTTATTTTTCAGGGTCGTTGTGACTTTTCAGGCGGTGATGGTGAAACGATGGCCTCTTTTTCTGATGAAACTAGTGCGATTGGCGCCGGACTAATTCGTCATTGCGCTATAAACTGTGTCACACATTTTTTTATTTGTAGTTGGGAGCATCAATACATGCAACTGGGGATTATTGGACTAGGCCGCATGGGCGGGAATATTGCGCGCCGCTTGATGCTCAATGGGCATACCACCGTGGTCTACGACCGCAATGAAGCATTCGTCAAAGGCTTGAGTGAAGAGGGCGCGACCGGCGTTGCCGATCTGGCCGCCCTGGTGGCCGGCCTGCAAAAGCCGCGGGCCGTCTGGGTCATGTTGCCGGCGGGCGAACCCACTGAAACCACGATCAACGACCTGAGCCAATTGATGGAGCCCGGCGATGTCATCATCGACGGCGGCAACACCTTCTACAAGGATGACGTGCGTCGCGGCAAGGCCCTGGCGCAAAAGGGCCTGCACTACATCGACGTCGGCACTTCCGGTGGCGTGTGGGGCCTGGAGCGTGGCTACTGCATGATGATTGGTGGCGACGCCGAGACCGTCAAGCACCTGGACCCGATCTTCGCCACCCTGGCCCCGGGCCTGGGCGACATCCCGCGCACCAAGGACCGTACCGCCACCGACGACCGTGCCGAGCGTGGCTATATCCACGCAGGCCCGGCCGGTTCCGGGCACTTCGTGAAGATGATCCACAACGGCATCGAGTACGGAATGATGCAGGCGTTTGCCGAAGGTTTTGACATTCTCAAGACCAAGAACTCGGAAAACCTGCCGCCAGAACAGCGTTTTGACCTGAACGTGGCCGATATCGCCGAAGTCTGGCGCCGTGGCAGCGTCGTATCCTCCTGGTTGCTGGACCTGACGGCCGATGCCCTGGCGACCGACCCCAAGCTCGACGGTTACTCCGGTTCCGTGGCCGACAGCGGCGAAGGGCGCTGGACCATCGAAGCGGCCATGGAGCAATCGGTACCGGTACCGGTGCTGTCCAACTCGTTGTTCGCCCGGTTCCGTTCGCGCCAGCAAAGCACCTACGGTGACAAGCTGCTGTCGGCCATGCGCTTTGGCTTCGGCGGCCATGTGGAGACTTCCAAAAAATGACGGCCAACGGCAAGAAACCCAAGGCCGAACCCGCTCCACCCACCACCTTGTTCCTGTTCGGCGCCCATGGCGACCTGGTCAAGCGCCTGCTGATGCCGGCGCTGTACAACCTCAGTCGCGATGGCCTGCTGGGCGAGGGCCTGCGGATTGTCGGGGTGGATCACAACGCTATCAGCGATGCCGACTTCGCCAAGAAACTCGAAGACTTCATCCGCACCGAAGCCGCGAGCAAGGTCAAGGGCAATGCCGAACATGCACTGGACCCACAATTGTGGGCCCAGTTGGCCAAGGGCATCAGCTACGTGCAGGGCGATTTCCTGGACGACGGCACCTATGCCGACATCGCCAGCAAAATCGCCGGCAGCGGCACTGGCAACGCGGTGTTCTACCTGGCCACCGCGCCGCGCTTCTTCAGTGAAGTGGTGCAGCGCCTGGGCCGGGCCAACCTGCTGGAGGAAAGCCCCGAGGCTTTCCGCCGCGTGGTGATCGAAAAGCCGTTCGGCTCCGACCTGGCCACCGCCGAGGCGCTGAACGCCTGCCTGCTCAAGGTCATGAGCGAAAAGCAGATCTATCGCATTGACCATTACCTGGGCAAGGAAACGGTACAGAACATCCTGATCAGCCGTTTTTCCAACGTGCTGTTCGAAGCGTTCTGGAACAACCACTACATTGACCACGTGCAGATCACCGCTGCCGAAACGGTCGGCGTGGAAACCCGGGGCAGTTTCTTCGAGAACACGGGCACCCTGCGCGATATGGTGCCCAACCACCTGTTTCAGCTGTTGGCAATGATTGCCATGGAGCCACCGGCCGCCTTTGGCGCCGACGCGGTACGCGGCGAGAAGGCCAAGGTGATTGGCGCGGTGCGCCCCTGGTCCCTGGAGGATGCACGGGCCAACTCGGTACGCGGCCAGTACACGGCGGGCGAGATCGGCGGCAAGGCGCTGCCTGGCTATCGGCAAGAGGCCAATGTGGCGCCGGACAGTAGCACCGAGACCTTCGTGGCCCTCAAGGTGATGATCGATAACTGGCGTTGGGTCGGCGTGCCGTTCTACCTGCGCACCGGCAAGCGCATGAGCGTGCGCGACACCGAAATCGTAATCTGCTTCAAGCCGGCGCCCTATGCGCAGTTTCGCGACACCGACGTCGATGAACTCAAGCCGACCTACTTGAAGATCCAGATCCAGCCCAATGAAGGCATGTGGTTCGACCTGCTGGCGAAAAAGCCCGGGCCGACCCTGGACATGGCCAACATCCAACTGGGCTTTGCCTACAAGGATTTCTTCGAGATGCAGCCGTCCACCGGCTACGAAACCCTGATCTACGACTGCCTGACCGGTGACCAGACGCTGTTCCAGCGCGCGGACAACATCGAAAACGGCTGGCGTGCGGTGCAGCCGTTTCTCGATGCATGGAAGGAAGACGACGGGATCCAGGCCTACAAGGCCGGCGAAGATGGCCCGGCGGCGGCAGATGAGTTACTGGCTCGCGATGGCCGCGCCTGGCATAGCCTCGGATGAGTGAGGCCGCGATTCAACCCATCCGTTTTTTGTTGAGTGATATGGACGGCACCTTGTTGTTGCCCGATCACAGCCTCAGCCAGCGCACCATCGACGCCGTGCGCGCGCTGCGCGAGGCCGGGGTGTTTTTCAGCCTGGCCACCGGGCGGCCGCCCAGGGCGATGTTGCAGCAGATCGAAGCATTGGGCGTCGACGTGCCCACGGCCGGGTTCAATGGCGGCACCCTCGTCAACCCCGATGGCAGCATCCTGGTCGCGCACCATCTGCCAGAAGAAGCCGCGTTGATCACGTTGGCGCTGTTAGGCGATCAACCCGAAGTAGAAATCTGGGTGTTTGCCGATGGCGACTGGCTGCTGCGTGATCCTGCGGGCCCCATGGTGCCTCGGGAACAGCATGGCTTGGGCTATGCGCCGGTGGTGGTGGAGAGTTTCGGGCCGGTCCTGGGGCGGATCGACAAGATCGTCGCCGCCAGCGCTAATGCCCAGTTGTTGATTGAACTGGAGGCGCAGCTGCAGCCCAAGGTCGCAGGCCTGGCCCAGGTCTCGCGTTCGCAGCCGGTGTATCTCGATATCACCGCGATGCAGGCCAACAAGGGCGATGCCCTGAAAACCCTGGCCGCTCATCTTGGCGTGGCGCTGGAGCACACAGCGGCCATCGGCGATGGCGGCAATGACCCGGCGATGTTTCAGGTGGCCGGGTTATCGATTGCCATGGGCCAGGCCGAAGAGGCGGTCAAGCGTCAGGCCGATGTGGTCACCGGCAGCAATATCGAGGACGGCGCCGCCCAGGCAATTGAGCGGTTTATCCTTCACAGCCAGTAACTGACCGCATACCAGCCCAGCACGCCCATCACCACGGTGTACGGCAGCGCCATCCACACCATGCGCCCGTAGGACAGGCGGATCAGCGGCGCAATCGCCGACGTCAGCAAAAACAGGAATGCCGCCTGGCCATTGGGTGTCGCCACGCTGGGCAGGTTGGTCCCGGTGTTGATCGCAATGGCCAGGGTCTCGAAATGCTCGCGGCTCATATGGCCGGACACAAACGCCTGCTTGACCTCGGTGATATAGATCGTCGCCACGAACACGTTGTCGCTGATGGCGGATAACAGGCCATTGGCAATAAACAGCATGCCCGGCTGTTGTTCGGCGGGCAGTGCCAGTACCCATTGGATCAATGGGGTAAATAGCTGCTGATCATGAATCACCGCGACCACCGCGAAAAACACCACCAGCAACGCGGTAAAGGGCAGGGCGTCCTTGAAGGCATTGCCGATGCGATGTTCTTCGGTAATCCCGGTAAAGGCGGTGATCAGCACGATCACCAGCAGGCCGATCAAGCCAACCTCGGCGACATGAAAGGCCAGGCCGGCGATCAGGATCAGTGCAGCCAGGCCCTGGACAATCAGCGCTGCCCGCTGGCGTGGGGTGCGTTCGGCGTTGTCTTCACGGGCGTAATCGGCCAGCACCTGGCGCACGTTGTCCGGCAGTAGCGTGCCGTAGCCAAACCAGCGCAGTTTTTCCAGCAGCACGCAGGTGACCAGGCCCGCTACCAGCACCGGCAGCGATACCGGGGCAATGCGCTGGAAGAACTGGCTGAAATTCCAGCCCATCTCATGGCCGATCAACAGGTTCTGTGGCTCGCCTACCAAGGTACACACACCGCCGAGGGCGGTACCGACGGCGCCGTGCATCAACAGGCTGCGCAGGAAGGCGCGAAATTGCTCAAGGTCGGCGTGGTGCAAGCTGGGCAGATGGCGATCGTCGCTGTACTGGCTGTCCTGGCGCGGATCATTGCCCGATGCCACGCGGTGATACACCGAATAGAAGCCCACCGCGGCACTGATAATCACCGCAGTCACCGTCAAGGCATCGAGAAAGGCGGACAGGAAGGCCGACAAAAAGCAGAACATCAGCCCCAGCAGCGCCTTGGAGCGTACGCCCAGCAGCAGGCGCGAAAACAGGAACAGCAGCAAGTCCTTCATAAAGTAGATACCGGCCACCATGAACATCAGCAGCAGGATCACCGGGAAGTTATGCAGCAACTCGTCGTACAGCGCCTGGGGCGTGGTCATGCGCAGCAACAGCGCCTCGACCATCAACAGCCCGCCGGGCATCAACGGGTAGCAGTGCAGCGCCATGGCCAGGGTGAAAATGAACTGGGCCACTAGCAGCCAGCCGGCCGTCACCGGGCCGAATACCCAGAGCACCAAGGGGTTGAGGATCAGGAACGCGAGAATGCAGGCCTTGTACCAACGAGGCGAGTGCCCAAGGAAGTTATGGGCGAAGGCCTGGGCCATTGATCCGGACATGGGGTGCTCCTGGGGGCGAGAAGTGCGCAAGGTGCCCGAGGCTCACTGGAAGATCAAGTGATCATGGCATGGCTGCTATATAAAGAAGGGCGATACGAAAGTTTCAGGCACGCAAAACCCGTGGCGAGGGGTGAACTCACTCGCCACGGGTTTAATAGTCTTAACAAGTTGCAGCCGATATAAGAAGCGACGGTATGTCGCAGTAGCTGCGTTAACTTACTTGGGCATTGCCCAGGATTGAAGTTGATAACCTTCGCCATTCAATTCGGCGCGGGCTTGCAGCAGCAGGGCTTCCAGTTGCTCTGGATCGGAGTAGGTGCTGCTGGAAATCAGTGTGCGCCCGATGCGGGTTTCGGTGCGGTCGATTACGGCCAGGCTAAGTGCGCCAGTACCGTCTTGTAGTGCCCAGGCTACGCATTGAAAGGGTTCAAAGGCATGGCCGGCGATCAGCAGTGCTTCGTTGAAACGGAGCGGGGCGTTCATGGGGTCTTCTCTCTAAGTGCCCAATCAAAAGATGTGCCGTCGGTTGGGCTTACCGTTCGGCTAGTACCTGTACTGATGCACGATGACAGGGTACGGGTCACATGTTAGAGCAAGAAAATTCAACTTTTCGTGATTAACGTCATGTAAGGCGTGATTTTGAAAGGTGAATGAAAGATTGCAGTAGTGTTCGTCGCGGGGCTTGATCGCTAAACGCTGTATCGGTGAGGGTTTTATCGCGAAACGATACAAGGGTAGTGTCAAGATCTTGCTAGGGTTATGAGCAGCTCGCCCAAACTGTTGTTTCTAAATAACTTTAATGATTTTGACGCCAAGGAATAGTCATGGTCGTTACACCAGCCCTGCGTCGCTTGCTTGTGGTCGATCCCTGTGACGACTGCCACCAGTTATTGCCTGGTTTGCGGGCGGCTGGCTGGGATGTCGACAGCTGTGCCCTGGAGGCGCTGGGCGAGCGAACCTGTGATGTAGGGCTGTTGCGCCTGCAGCCTTTTCACCTGCAGCGGCCCGAAGCGGTCAAGGAACTGATCAGTCGCAGCGGCACCGAATGGATTGCCGTGCTCAGCCCCGAGATGCTGCGCCTGCAAAATGTTGGCGACTTTGTGTGCGAATGGTTTTTTGACTTCCATACCTTGCCGTTCGATGTGTCGCGCGTCCAGGTCACCCTGGGCCGCGCCTTTGGCATGGCGAGGCTTAGGGGCAAAGGCGTGACCCATGTGGACGAGCCGGAGCATGAGCTGTTGGGTGATAGCCGGCCGATCCGCGAGTTGCGCAAGCTGCTGGCGAAACTGGCGCCCACCGAGTCGCCGATTTTGATCCGTGGCGACAGCGGCACCGGCAAGGAACTGGTGGCCAAGACCCTGCACCGCCAATCCCAGCGACACGCCAAGCCCTTTGTGGCGATCAATTGCGGGGCGATCCCCGAGCATTTGATCCAGTCCGAACTGTTTGGCCATGAAAAGGGCGCATTCACCGGCGCCCATCAACGCAAGATCGGCCGCATCGAAGCGGCAAATGGTGGCACGCTGTTCCTCGATGAGATCGGTGACCTGCCGATGGAGTTGCAAGCCAACCTGTTGCGCTTTCTCCAGGAAAAGCATATCGAGCGGGTGGGTGGCAGCCAGCCGATCCCGGTGGATGTCAGGGTGCTGGCGGCGACTCACGTCGACCTGGAAGCGGCTATCGAGAAGGGCACCTTCCGTGAAGATTTGTACTACCGGCTCAATGTCCTGCAAGTGGTCACCGCACCGTTGCGCGAGCGGCATGGCGATGTGGGGATGCTGGCCAATCATTTTTCCAGGTTCTACAGCCAGGAGACCGGGCGCCGGCCGCGCAGTTTCAGCGAGGACGCGTTGGTCGCCATGGGCAAGCATGGTTGGCCGGGCAATGTACGCGAGCTGGCGAACCGGGTGCGGCGTGGCCTGGTGCTGGCCGAAGGGCGGCAAATCGAAGCGGCCGACCTGGGTTTGCAAAGCCAGCAGGCAATCGTGCTGCCCATGGCGACACTGGAAGACTACAAGCACCGCGCCGAACGCCAGGCGTTGTGCGATGTGCTGAACCGCCATAGCGACAACCTGAGCGTTGCCGCACGGGTGCTGGGGGTTTCCCGGCCGACTTTCTACCGGTTGCTGCACAAACACCAGATCCGCTAGGGCGGGTAAAAAAAGCCCCGTCGCGACCCTTATCGCGGCGGGGCTTTTCCTTTTCTCAAACTCACCATTCCCTGTAGGAGCGTTTAGAAGTAGTACGGGAATTTCAGGCTGAAGGTGAAGTCTGGTGCGTCATCGGTCATGCCGATAGCCAGGTTGGGCACGATGGTGAGGTTTTCGCTGGCGGCAATGGTCATGCCGACGTTGAAATACCCGGCATTGGCGTCACTGGACACAATCGACTGCCAATCACCGCCATCAGGCTTGAGCTTGCTCTTGCGCTGGATCAGGTCCGACACCGAGAACGACATACTCATGCGCTCGTTGAGGGCAAACGCCACCCCCACGCCCAACTGGAAGCTGTCGCCCAGGCGCACTTTGCCACCGATGTTCTGGTTGACGTCACTGCTAATGTCGTCAAACGAGCCCTCGAAATTGTGGGTGTAGGAAATCGAACCGAACAGCACGGCCGGGTCGAAGGTCTTGACCAGGGAGAGCCCCGGGGTGATCGACCATACGCCGTTGCCGGTGGGCAGGTTCTCCGGCACGTACAGGTTGTCGTTGGCCGTCGAGCGCACCAGCTTGATCCCGAAAGGCTCCTTGCCGGTGGGGGCTTTGACGCGGACCGACACCACGGCATCGGGCATCGTCGGCGATTCGTCGAGGAACTTGTAGGCAATCCCGAAGTTGACGTCGCCGATGGTCGGATCCCGGCTCACGCTCTCTTCGGAAGTGGCCTGCGGGTCACCGCCACTGGCGCCACCGGACTGGTAGGTCGACTCGCGGTACACCACTGGCACGTTGACGTCGAACTGCCAGCGGTTGTCGAGGTTGTAGCGCCCGGTCAAGTCCAGGGTCCAGTTATCCGCCTTGATGCGGTCCAGGTTGATATTGCCGAGGAAGATCGAATCCAGCGCCAGGAAGCCGTTGAGGGTCAACTGTCGGGCGTCGTAGCGGGCGTAGGTGATGCCGGTTTCAAAACTGAACTTGCCGTTGCCGAAGAAA
Organism: Pseudomonas sp. WS 5010; assembly: GCF_012985565.1. Lineage (NCBI taxonomy): Bacteria > Pseudomonadati > Pseudomonadota > Gammaproteobacteria > Pseudomonadales > Pseudomonadaceae > Pseudomonas > Pseudomonas sp. WS 5010. Next base: position 374,622 of record NZ_JAAQWQ010000002.1, read on the forward strand.
CCGCTGGCTTCGTTATACAAGTTACTCACGCTTTGTGCTGGCTCTGAATCATCCTTGAGCGATTGCCCATAGGAACTGCCGCCGGCTGCAGCGCCCTTGCTGTCCTTGGCGCCGCTGGCGGCCACGGTGCTGCCGCTCTGCTTGAAGTCTGCCGGCGACTTGGCCAGGCGTTTGGGGGCTGGCGTCGCGGGCTGGTCTTCTACCTGGCGTACCCGTTGCTCGAGGACCGCCAGGGCCTTTTGTTGTACTTCGTAGCGCTGCTTGAGCTCCAGCAGTTCTTGTTTGAGGGTTTCGATATCCGCGTCTGGCGCTGCGTACAACAGACTCGCCGGCAAGAGCGTACTTAAACAGACAACGGCACGTAGTGATAACGATCGATGCATGAAATAAGCCGTCCTTTTCTAATGCGTAAGTGTCGAGGGTCAGCGTAGTTCAATAACCGAGTGTGCGTAGGCCCTTGAGTTGATCCAGATTGCAGTTCAATGCCCCGGCGCTCAGGCCATTGCTGCCAAGCGCGACGTTGAGCTGGGTCATGTTATTGACGAAGTTGCTGTTGCCTTGCAAAACCGTGCCTTGCAGCACGTTGCCGCCGCCGATCTGCTGCAACGCATTACCCTGGTTGTTATGGGCTGCGATGGCCATTTGCACGCCGCCATTGTTGGCGGACACACTGACCCGGCCCGCCGCGCTGTCTGTGGTGAACGAGCCGCCCGCCAGCAACGCATGCCCTGATTGCGCGACGTTGGCCGGCGACAGGCCGTTTTCACTGACATTGATCCCGACGTTGTTGTACGCCGTGTTGCCATCGCCTGCGGCGCGTACGGTCTGGGTCACGCCCTGGCCGCTGCCCAGCCCGGCGCCACCGACCACGGTGCCGGTGCCCGGGTCGCGGTTGGTGCCGTTACCCACCGAGCCGGTGGATTGCACATAGAATTGCGGGGTGATCGTGGACGAGTCGATATGCATGTTGGCGCTCACCGTACTGGTGTCACCCGCCGCATTGGTCCAGGTGGTGCTCATGACAATGCCGAAACTGACAATCCGCCCCGGCATCACGAAGCGGCCGCGCAGTTCAGCCAGTTCCGCGTCGTTCATTTCAATGGGCTTGAACGCCGATGAGGCATAAGCAGGCATCGAGGCTGCCAGGCACAGGGCCGTGAGCCAACGGGAAGTGTTCATCATCTGCTCCTGGGGCATCCTGCCCCTTATGGCGCTTCTAGAAGAAGTCGCTCTGGATGAAACCGAAGTCCATCAGCTCGGCGTCGCCCACGGGCCGGAACTCGTTCATTTTGGTCTTGGCGGTCAACGGCGTGGGGGGATCGAGCAGGGCGTTGGTCTTGTCATAGCCTTCACCGAGTACGGCGAAGACGATGCCATTCCAGCCTGCGAGGAAGTCATCCCGCGAAAGGCGCTTGTTGCCCAGTACCGGATCGCCGATGTAGACCCAGTCTTTTTCAGCCCGCTGCATCACCACAAAGTGCTTGTAGCCACGGATCTCCACCAGCACCACCACCGGGATCTTCACCGTCAGCAGGGTGTCGGGTCCGATCTTGTAGCCCCGGGCGCGCATGCCGATGCTTTCCAGATAACGCTTCATGTCCAGCATGGAAAAGCCCTGGGTGCGTACCAGGTCCTGGTCAGCGTTGATCAGCATGCCCTTGATGATGTGTTCTTCATCCACGTCCAGCCAATAGGCCTGGCGCAGGATGGTAGCGAGTGCCGCAGCACCACAGCTGAAATCGGTTTTCTGTTCCACCAGGTTGGCGAACCGGCGTTCGCGGATGCTCTCGACCTTCTTGAAAATCACTGCACCGCCGGGCATGGCGGAAATCGCCATTTGCCCTGCCCACGAGGGGCCGGCGAGCAATAACAGAAGGCAAAGCGTCGCGAGGCGCATGATCATGACCTGATGGACACTGGAAATAAAAAGGGCCTTGTTGCCAAGGCCCCGTTGCATCAGAACGCCAGTTTGCTGCCAGTGCCCGCTGCGCAGACGGTGCAGCCGCTGCCCAGGGTGAGGGTGTTGCTTTGTTGGTTGCCCGAACCCGCTGCCACGTTCACGCCGATGTTGCCCGAGGCGTTGTTGGCGGAGTTGAGCAGGCCAGCGTTGTTGACCACATACTGAGGCTTGTAGCTGTGTTTGGAGGCCGCTTCGTTGAGGAAGTGGTTATCCAGGGACACTTGTTCGGTGTTCGAGGCAGCCGCGACGTTTTTGCCGTCAGCCGTCACGATTGCCAGGTTGTTTTTCTGTTGGTTGCCTTGACCGGCCGCCACGTTGACCCCGACGTTGCCGGAGCTGTTGTTGGCCGAGTTGACCAGCGAAGCGTTGTTTTGCGTGCCTTTGTTGGTGAACTTGTTGTCTTTGCTTTCTTGATAGATATCGGCCAAAGCGAAGGTACTTTTAATATCATCATCAGCGCTGCTGGTGATTGCCGCAGCGTTATCTTGCTGGTTGCCCGAACCCGCCGCGATGTTGGCGCCCAGGTTGCCTTTGCTGCTGCTCAGCGAACCGTTGGCCCCTGCGTTGTTGAGGGTCTTGGTGTCGTCGAACTTGTTGTCCTTGCTCACTTGGGTGTCGGTCACGGCAGCGGCCACGGTGCCGGTTGGCGCTGGGGTTGGTTTCCATTTTTCGGCAGGACCTGCCTGTGCAGCAACAGCCATGAGCGCAGCCAGAGCGAAAACCAGTGGTTTGAGAGCCATTGTAGGTTTCATGGTGTATCTCCTTGCTTCTAATTAGTTGGTTAAGTGTTGGTACGGTCTAACAAACACCTATCAAGGGGTTACTTGATAGTCACGCCGAGGGTGTTAGCCATTCGGTTCCCCACCCCTGCACTCTGATTCACCTGTACCACTCCACGGCTGCCGGTGAAGGCCTGGTCGCTGGTAACGACCTGGCGGCTGCCAGTGGTAGAGGGGGATCGTGAGTCTGGTAACAACGTCATGTTCTGTTGCGACAGGACGCTGTCATCGATGCTTTGCGGACCTGTGCTGATCCGCACCGCATTGATCATCTGGTTATTGGCGCCGGCCGCCTGGTTGACGCCCAGGATGCCGTTGCCATTGCTAAATGAGCTGCCCTGGATCGCCGCGCTGGCGTTCAGGGCGGGGTCAACCTTGCCGTCGAGTTTCTGGATCAGCGCCTCGCTGGCCTGGCCACCGAGGCTGATCGCCCGACTGTTGATCTGCTGTTGTTGATTGCCGGCGGCCTGGTTGACCGACAGCACACCGGTGTACTGCTTGCCGGTATTGTCGATCGAGGCCTGGTTGCTGCTGTCGGCCATGGCCGCCGAACAGCCGAGTACGCTGAGTAACAGCCACGCGCGATTCATGGCTGGACCCCCATCATCGCGCCAATGTTGTTGAGCGGTGCCAGGCCGCGCTCGATCGAGCCGCTGATCTGCCCGCCCAGGGTATTGCCGCTGGCATGCCCGGCCGCGGCACCGGCGCCCAGGCCAGTCGAGCTGTTGCCCAGGGTATTGCTCAAGCCGGGGAGGTCGCCGTTAGGCAGGATGGCGCGGGTGATGGTCGAGCCGCTGCTGACACCGGCGAAATCGTTATCGCTGAGTTCGCTGCCAGTAGCGCGCAGGATCTGTTGGCTGGGGTTGGCGTTGGCGGTGGAAGGGTACGGGTCCTTGCCAAACGCAGGCCGACCGACCATGAACCCTTGCACATTGCGACCTGTAACGATGATGCCGTCCTGCGCAGAGGCGGGCAGGCTCACACTGGCGCTGAGTACACAGCTGATCAGCAGTAGGCCTATGGAGCCTTGATTGAGAGTTGCCACGGCATCATTCCTTGTTCTATGACGCTGACCCTAAACAGCGCTGTAGGGAATAGAGCAGGAGCTGTGCCGTTTTTTATATTTCCAGCTTTTTCAAAGGCTTGGGATGTATGGCAGGGCAGTCAGGTGCAAAGGTGTATCAGCTATGAAACAGGACGCCAGCGGATGACCGGCACCTGGCATGGGCAGGCAGGGCGAAAGGGGTGTTTCAGCAGCGCAACACTATTGATGACCAATCGATGAATCCGCAGCCGCAGGGCGCTTGCGCGGCGGTGGGTGTTTCAAAAGTGGACATCATGGCGCGAGCAATCCCTTGGGGAGCGATTGCTGTTTAGCGTTTGGGAGTTTTGCGTGGGATCGAATTGAGCACGGTGTTGCCATCCTGGTTCTGGGTCAGGTAGACCGGCAGCACCTTGGGCAGGGAGGACACCAGATGGGTAACTTCATGGACATCGTAGATCCCGCCAATACGGATATTGCCGGTGCCGGTATCGGCCAGCATCACCGGTTTGCCCAGGTAGCGGTTGATCAGGGGCAAGGCATCTACCAGTGCCAGGTTGTCGAGGATCAACTTGCCCGTGCGCCAGGCCAGTGCCGGGTCGTGGGGGGAGAATGCCTGTAGCTGCGGTTGCGCATCACCACGGTTGTAGCTGGCCTGCATCCCGGGTGTGAGGTTCAGCCCGCTGTGGCTGGCATCGCTGGTGATCTTAACCGAGCCCTCCAGCAGCATGACCCGCACCTGCTCGTCATACTTCCAGACGTTGAACTGGGTGCCTGTCACACGGATCTGCCCGCTGCCGGCGCGCACCACAAACGGATGCTCGCGGTCGTGGCTGACGCTGAAGAACGCCTCGCCTTTTTTCAGGGTGGCCCGGCGCTCGTTTTTATAGTTGCTGTAGACCAGCTCGGTGCCCAGGTTCAGTTCCACGACGCTGCCGTCGGCCAGTGTCACTTGGCGCAGGCCGTTTTCGGCGGCGTAATGCTCATAGGAACTGGGCAGCCAACCGGCTTCCCAGCCAGTGAAGGCGGCCAGGGGCAACGCCACCAGAGAGATGGCGGCAGCCACGGCATACTTGCGCCAGCGGCTGGGCGGTGGAACCAGCGCCAGGGGCGGGGCGGGTTCGTTACTGCGGGGCAAATGGTCGGCTACATCCCAGATTTCCAGCATGGCCGCATATTCGAACGCATGCAGGGGATGTGCGTCGTGCCATTGCTCGAACGCCTGGCGCTCGGCCTCTGTGCAATCAAAAGCGTGCAGGCGCATGCACCAATGCGCGGCGGCATCGGTGATTGCGTCGTAGTCAGCTTCTGAAAGGGGTTGCTCGGTCATTGGTGCTTCCTGATTTCCTACATTCTAACCTTCCCGGCAGGGTGCCGAGAACAGCCATCATGGCGAATGAGCATCAATGTGGAACTAATTCGGGGTCCAAACACCCTAAAAATCTGGATCTGTAAGTCATTCTCTCTAACGGAGTAAGAAAATGCTGAAGAAAACCCTCACCGCCATGCTTGCCACTGCCACCTTGCTCGGCGCTGGCGCCGCCCTGGCCGACAAACCCGGGGCAGGTTGGATCACCATCGAGAAAGCCATTGAAACCGCCAAGACCAAGGCCGGTTACATCGAGGTCTACCAGGCCGAAGCTGATAACGACGGTTACTGGGAAGTAAAAGGTCGCAAGGCTGACGGTATCGTTTATGAAGCACGCATCGACGGCGCCTCGGGCAATGTACTGCGCGATCAAAAGGACTGATCCCCGCGGGATCAGTCCAGCGATGCCCTTCGACTGGAGGGCACTGGGTCTAACTGACGTCCCAGGTTACTGATCATGAACGCCACCGAGTCGGCATTATCCAGCATGGTGTCGACTCGCCTTGCCAGGTTGCTCATGAAAATCCCCCTTGCGTTGCCCAAATTCGCGCCCCCGGTGGTGCGAAGTATCTGATCCCTGATGTACTCGGTGTCTGAGGCTTGTCCGAAGTCGCTCCATAGCGTGCCGCTCACGTCCGCAAACTTGAATAGCTGGCCCACGGGTGTCCTGCGCGAGTAGCTTTGGGATTGCTGTTTTTTCAGGGCGCCAGACAGAGTGCGCCCGGCCTCTGTCAACGTCTCGATCAGGTCGGAAAACGGCGCCACGGAGTCCAGGTACGCTGCATCGGCTGTCTCAGCAACCACATGGCTCAACTCATGAATCAGCAGCGTCGCCCGCGCATGGGCCGCCCAGTCGAAATGGTCGGGCAGGCAGTTGTCATAAATGCTCAAAGGCGGTGCAAAAAAATGCTCGGACAAGTAAATCCGCCGATCAGGATCTTTATCGATAGTGAACCCCCAATTGCCGTGTGGGTCCGTTCGATGAGAACCGGCCACGAAACGCTTGGAATCAAGCGCGCTGAGCTTGGGGTCCAACAGCGCTGCCAGGATCAGATCGACGATACGATGCAGCTTTTGCACCAGGAGTGGATCAACCACTTGCGGGCCCTGATCGGTGTCGATATCAATGCCAAAGAACTCATTGACGAAGCGATGGATACGCGTGACCGGCGCTACCCCAGGCTCCAGCAAGGCCAGGTTCAACTTGCAGTTCTGCACATAAAAAGTTGCCAGGTCGATCGCCTCGACAATCATCCTGGCCCGATCAGGGCACAGTTGGCGAATGGCCCTCATCCCGACAGCCTCGATATTCATTGTCCTGCGCGCTGACGCCCGGATTTCCCTGCGATCCAGCAGGCGACCAAAAGCCTGGCCATAGCGTGCGATATTGCCGCGGGTGTCGATCGCCCATTGCCCGGCGCTGTTGCGATGTATGAAGGGGCCGTTTTGATCGGGTGTGCGAATGCGCCAGTCGTTCCCCAGAGACAGCGCCTTGTACACCTTGCCAGCCAACGGAATATAGGCGGCCCCTTGATGCTGGTAAGTACCGTTGAGCTCATTCTTGTTCATGTTCACCAGGGCCACATCACTCACTTCGCTGGGTGCAAGCTGGGTGCGTTGTGGGGCGGTGATGTCCAGTCCCGGCCATTTCACAAAGGTCTGCGGCGCAGCCTGGGGCGTTTGCTGCTCGGGATCGAAGAGCAATGACTGCGCGTCGTGCAATTGCTGAGCCAGTGACGCCATTTGCGCAATGCCTTCGATAAACGTCTGTAAGGCCCGGCGCCAATGATGGTCTTGCAATGCTTCGGCGGAGTCCATGAACAACGAAATGCTGCGCCAGATATTCCACGGCAGCGCCAGCTTGCCAGGCAGCAAACTCAGCACACTCTCGGCAGAACCGCTGAGCACCTGCTTGACGGTTTCCCATTCGGCCTGCGCCCCCTCGACCCATTGGACGCCGAGCCACTTGAGGAGCAGTTGCCGATTGTCGTCGAACAGCTGGCTGAACAGGTTGCCCTGGATTGGATTGAAGTCCAGGGTGATTTCCGAATCTCTCCCCAGCGTGCTGGCCAGCAGATTGCGATAGGTCGCGTCCTGAGGCGCGGCCAAGCGATTGAGGACGCAGTCTTGCAAGGCACCCGGCAGGTTCAGGGCTTCAAGAAACTGCGCTTCGCTTTCAAACTCGGTAAAGCTCAGTGTCGGGTGATAGGGTGCATACAACACCTGGATCCCCTCGCGTCCTGCGCTAATAAGGTAGAGGCCGAGCACGGGCGCGCGCGTGGCACCGGCCGTGGCTAGCAGCTCAAGCGGCCTGATGATGGCGCTCGCGCCTGCAACCGACGCGCGGGCAATCGCGTCTGGCATGTCGACAACCTGTTGGATCAGGTCCAAGCCTCGGTCTGACAGGCGCTCCTGTAATTTCAGGGCATGGGCATGCTGCAGCAGCTGCCACGGCAGTTGCTGGCTGAAGTCCCTGCGCCGCTGCTCGATTCCGGGCGCACCGCCAGCCAGGTGTCGCGCCAGGTAGGTGTGGTAGTCATCGTGGATTTTCAACTGGGTCAGCATCTGGCGCACCACGGTTTCCGTAAGGTCGGCAGACGTGCAGACCACATCGAACCTGGCACTTTGCAGGCTGGCGGGGTTCATGGCGAAATCCAGCAGGCTCTGGCGTAGCCCTGCCAGGGCCAGCTTGGGAACGATCTGCACCCCATCGGCAAACAGCGAGTAATCGACGAGCATTTCGTTAAGGCGATCCGACACATGCTGGCGCAATGACCGGAGCTCATAAAGATAGTCCCGGCCATGCAACGTACTGACGCGATATTGCTCGAGAATCTCCGCGTGGCGTCTTTGTTCCCTGGCCGGCGCGGCCCCGAGCCTGTCGGGCAGCGAATGCCTGAGTTCAGCCCAGCGGGCGATATCGATAGCGCGCTGCAGATTATTGGCCGGCAGTTGGCGCTGCACCTCGCCGAGCGCCTGGACCAATGACTGGGCATTGGTCTTGAACGCCAGAGTGTGTTGGCGCTGGGCGATGTGTTGATCGATCCACGATCGCTGGCACCTATGCAGCACCGGTTCTCTGATTGATTGAAGCGGTCCCAGCTCATAGCGTTGATGGGGGAGCCGCTTAAGCGCGTCCAGGTTTTCCAGCAGGCTCAGGCGTAGGGCCGAGTCGTTCAGCCGGTGCGCCAATGCGTCGCGCAGGTAACTGATCGTAGTAAAGGCTTCCACGCCGGTGGCGGGCGTCCACAACAACGCATGTCCGGAGTGATGCTGATCAAGCCCGCCGCGCTCGGTCAGCACAAAACAGTTGGCCAATTGACGCAAGGTGGTTTGGCCTTTCGCCAGCAGCGACAGGGTGAAGGCTTCGGGTGTGAAGCCGTTCAAGGTCAGAGGCTGGCGTGTGCTGGTGTTGTCCGGTTTGAGGACGGCCCGCAGGATGCCGACATCACGTTCGTCCAGGGTTTTATCGAGCAGTCTGAGACTAGCCTCTTCAAGAATCCCCACTGCCATGCTGTGTGCCAGCGTGGGGATCAATGCCTCCAGGCCCGCGCGGGGAGTCTGGGCGACGGCCTGGAGGTTTAGCACGAGCAACCACTGGGTGAGCATGCTATTGAGTCGAGCAATGCTCAGTTCCGGCCGTTTTGCTGCCAGGCCGTGGTTCCGTGGCCCGTACACGCCGTACTGCGCAGAGTCAGGAATGGCCTGTGCCTCTCCCTTCAGCCGGGCGATGCAATGGGCCAGGATGCTCTGGCTGGCTTGGGGCGTCCGGCGTTCCTGAGCGTCGGCATGGGTGGCATAGCGGCTGATGTAGAGGTTTGCCGGATCCAGGGCGATCCCGGCAGAGAGGTTGAAGGTGCGGCGCAGTTGGTCGGTAATCAGCGTCTCAAGGTTGGGAATCCGCGCTATCAGATCGCCCTGTGCGTTGACCAGGCTGTGCAGTTTGCGGATTGTCAGTCGCGCCCTTTCAGCGGGTACCGAAGGTGGCGATGGGTGAGTGCTCCACCGACCCTTGGCACCCAGTCCCAGTAGACGATGGTCAAGCATGGCACGGATATCCAGGCCGTGATCAAGCAGGGCATAGGCATTGACCGTCCCCAGGTTACGCCGGTAGATATCCAGGCAATACTCGAGGTTCTGCCGCTGCTTGTTGATGATGCCTTCAAACAAGGTGTTGAATACCGGGCCATTGATAGAGGCCAAACTGATCTGTGGATGTTTAAAACCTATGAACCGCGCCCGTTCCTCCAATCCCAGGAAGCCGAAAAAATCATCTTCATGCCCCCTCGCCTGGGCCATTGCCTTGAGCGTTGCCTGCAAGTCGTCATAGCTTGCAAGTACTTGCAAGCCCTTGGATTGGGTGTAGAGACAGTTAAGGCTATCGGTAATCACCAGCGTACTGGCCAACTCGACAAAATGGGGTGGGTACTCCCATAGCCGGACTTTCTCGATAGGGATTGTTCCCCGGCGGTTGCCCTCCAGGTAAAGCGCTTGCAATTCTTGCCACTGTTGCGCCGAAATCACATCCTCCTGGCGCTTGAACAGCAGATCGACCCTGGATTTGTCGCTCATCGCCTGGGCGAAGTACTCGCGCCTCGACTGCCCGGGATGGATGTCAGCGTTCCAGTAGGTCTCTATTGAGTTGAGGAGGAACAGATGTAGCTGGCGCGAGGCTTGTTTCAGCCCCTCTTCCCACAGTGTGTTGGTGCCCTGGGTCGCTGCCACCTCAGGGTTCACGAACTCCCGGCGCAGGCCTACGGGCCAGGACTGCTGGCGATAAAACAACAGCAGGGCATCGCGCAGGCGCAGCGCGTCGACCCAGCGGTCCTGCTCCGTAGGGGAGGCCGCCAGGGCATACAAAAAGACATGGGTCTTGTGTTGATCAGCGTTGGGAAAGGCTTTGCGCAACGTGCTGTTCAGCAGTTGGTCCAGCAACGTCTCCAATAACGGCAACTGGCCCAATTGATCGAGCATTGCCTGCACATTCAGTTGTTGGTAACGCTCGATGCAGGCTTTTTGTTCGTCGAATACGTTGCCCTCGATCAGTTGCCGAGTGAGCGTAGAACCGGCCGCAAAGCTGAAATCTGCGCGTTGGCCAATGGACAGGAAATGCAATAGCTCGCCACGTTTGTGCTCATCGCCCAGCCTGGTTTTCAGTGCTTGCGACAATTGCCCGTAATCACTGAATTTCTCCAGTCCGGTCTGCGGGCCATAGAAAAAAACCGCGCTGTAGTCGCCCTCGGAACCCATCGCGAATGCCCCGGCCAGTTCAATCGGTTCCTTGCCTGGGCAGTTGAGCAGCAAGCGCTCGGCGATCATCGGCGGGGATTGGGCTTTACGGCCGGTGGCGCTGGCAAAGAACAGATTGCGCAGGAACTGGCGATCTTGATCGCCGATATCGCGCTGGCGTTCGCGCTCATTCAGGCGCTTGGCCAGGCGCATGGCCTCGGGGAAAAAGTAGGGGAGTTGCAGGTCGTCCATCGCAAAGGCTCGGTGCAGGTTATAGAAGGCATCGAGCCTAGGCGTGGCGGGCATCCGCAGGGCCCTAAATAAATAGGCTTGAAACCGCAACGGTGGTTGACAGCTCACTTGTCACGCGTTGTTAATCAAGCAGCTGAATCCAGCAGGCTGTTGCCCCTTCCAATAACAATTCTGGAGCTTCAGATGTCAGCCACTCCCATTACCGCAGTGAATACTTCAATCGGCTTCACTGAACTTGTGACTCTACTCAAGGCTATTTTTACCCGTCATGGGGCCTCGCATGAGGTTGCCAGCGTACTGGCCGACAACTGCGCCCGCGCCGAGCAGGATGGGGCTCATAGCCATGGGGTGTTTCGCATACCGGGCTATGTCTCGACCCTGGACAGCGGCTGGGTCAATGGCCAGGCGGTGCCGCTGGTCGAGGATGTTGCCTCGGGCTTCGTGCGGGTAGACGCCGCCAATGGGTTTGCCCAACCGGCCTTGGCTGCCGCCCGCCCATTATTGGTGGCAAAAGCCCGCAGCGCCGGGATCGCCGTACTCGCGATTCGTAATTCTCATCACTTTGCCGCCCTGTGGCCGGATGTCGAACCGTTTGCCGAAGAAGGCCTGGTCGCCCTGAGTGTGGTCAATAGCATGACCTGCGTGGTGCCCCACGGTGCGGATCGGCCCTTGTTCGGTACCAATCCCATCGCGTTTGCCGCCCCACGCGCAGATGGGCCGCCGATTGTGTTTGACCTGGCCACCAGCGCCATCGCCCATGGCGATGTGCAGATCGCCGCGGGCAAGGGCGAACGGGTGCCGCCGGGCACCGGTGTCGACAGCCTGGGCCAGCCGACCCAGGACCCCAGGGCGATCCTCGAAGGCGGTGCGTTGTTGCCGTTTGGCGGGCACAAGGGCTCGGCGTTGTCGATGATGGTCGAGCTGCTGGCGGGGGCCTTGACCGGGGGGAATTTTTCGTTTGAATTCGACTGGTCCAACCACCCCGGCGCCAAGACGCCCTGGACCGGCCAGTTGTTGATCGTGATCGACCCGAGCAAAACCGCCGGGCAAGACTTCGCCCAACGCAGCCAGGAACTAGTGCGGCAGATGCATGCGGCGGGGTTGCGGCGTCTGCCGGGCGATCGGCGTCATCGCGCACGGGACAAGGCCGCGCTGGAAGGGATTATGTTGGATGGGGATGAGCTGGCGCGGTTGCGCGCGTTGGCGCAAGGCTGATGGCGGGCGCGGGCTGAGCCGCGCCAGCCGTGTTGTCGATCAGTTGCGACGGCCCAGCAGCAGGCCCACTACTAGGCCGAAGCCTGCGGAAATCGCCACGGTCTGCCAAGGGTGGCCACCGATATAGGTTTCGGTGGCATCCACCACCGGCTTGCTGCGCTCGCGCACGCTGGATACCGAGTCCAGGGCCTGCTTGAGCTTTATCGCGACCTGTTCGCGCAGGGTTTCACCTTCTTCTCCCACCAGCGACGCGCTGCTCTTGAGCAGTTTGTCGGATTCTTCGATCAGGGCCTGGAGTTCGCTGAACGCCTGGTCCTTGATTTGCTCTTCGACAGCTTGGGCGGCGGTTTTACGGGCCATTGAGTAGCTCCTTGCGGGGTAAGTGGGCAGTGAACAATGGAGTCTTGCAGCACGGCAAAAGTTGCAGTTTTTTTTCGTGGGTTACTGAGTCTATGCAAAATCCGAATTCGGACCTTTCCACCTACAGTGTAAGATGTCACCTATTTGTGCAGCAGGTAATTCCACATGAGCTTCAATCTGGCCAACAAGCCCTTAGCCGAGCGTGCGGCGCTTGAAGACGAAAAGTCCCGTCTGTATGACTTGTGGCAAAGCAACCTGGGCAAGGCCAAGGGCGAGGGCGCGCGGCTGTTTGGCGAGCGCGCCAAGCGCAAGGGCAAATGGGCCGAATGGGTGCGTTCGGAACTGGACGGTATGTCGCCACCGGAATTTGCCAACATGGTACGCAGCGAAGTCAACCGCCTGATGGCCGCCAAGTAGGCCGGGCTGGCCGGTGCCTACAGCTGTTGTTTGAGCCACTCTTCGCGGGTGATTTCCCAGATGTCCTTGGGGAACGCCCCCTCCACGAACTGTCCTTCTTGCGTGCGGATCAAGCGCATCCCGGTTTTTTCGCTAAGCCTGCGTGAGCCCAGGTTCGGCGCCGCCTTGGGCACCCGCAGCACGGGTCGCCCAAGCACCTTGAACCAATACGCGGTCACTGCCGCGCTGGCTTCGCTCATCAACCCCTGGCCCTGCCATTGCGGCCCGAGCCAGAAGCCACGGTTGTTGTCTTGCTCATCCATCAGGCTCACGTTGCCGATCAACCGTTCGGGCGTCTCGCGCAGGCGGATCGACCAATGCCACTCGCGCCCCTGGGCCATGGCAGGCAAAGCCACCTGTTCCAGGTAGCTGCGCGCACCGTCGGCCGGGTAGGGCCAGGGCACCAGGGCATTGAGGTAGCGCACCACTTCCCAGTGGGGAAACTGCTGCTGTATGCCCTCGGCATCGTCCAGGGTCAGCGGCTGCAGGATCAGGCGTTCGGTGTACAGGGTAGGCAAGGTGTCCATGCTATTTACCAAGTCACGGTGTTGGGCAGGTCCAGGGTACCGCGATCGACAAAGCGCATCGTGCCAAACAACCCGCCTGCCAGCTTGCCGCGCAGTACATAGGGCAGGTTGTTCAGACTCTGGGTCTGGGTCTGGCTCAGGCCCAGGGTCTGGCGCAATACCGAAAACGCTGAAACGCTGACCGGGACGGTCAGAACCGTCTCGGAGAAGCGCGGGATGGATCCCTGTTGATCAGCGACCCCAGCCGCCAGCGGCCGGCCATTGACCTCCAGGTCCAGGGCCACGCCGTTGTAGTCGATGGCCGTGTCGTTGGGGTTCTGCACCCGCAGCTTGATTGCAAAGCGCACTTCCAGGTCCTGGCTTTGCAGCGGCTCGATGCCCACCACATTGATATGCAGCGGGTCACGGTTGGGGAACAAGGCGCAGGCGCTCAGGCTGAGCAATATCAAAGACAGGGTCAGGCCGATCAATCTGCGCATAAGGGTTCCTATTTGGTCGGTTCCGGGTCCTGCATCACTTTGAGGGTAGAGGCTTCCGGGTCAAATTCATCTTCTTCCAGCTCTATGAACTCTTCAGGCAGGAAAATGTTCAGCAGGATCGCACAGAACGCACCCACGGTAATCGGCGACTCGAAGATGTTATGCAAGGCCTTGGGCAGTTCGCGCAGCACTTCCGGCACCGCCGCCACGCCCAGGCCCATGCCCAGGGAAATCGCCACGATCAGCACATTGCGCCGATGCAGCCCGGCCTCGGCGAGGATCTTGATCCCGGCCACCGCCACCGTACCGAACATGATCAGGGTCGCGCCGCCCAACACCGGCTTGGGCATCAGTTGCAGCACCGCGCCAATCATCGGGAACAGGCCCAGCAACACCAGCAGGCCGGCAATGAAATACGCCACATAGCGGCTGGCCACGCCGGTCAACTGGATCACCCCGTTGTTCTGCGCGAAGGTCACCATCGGCAGGCTGTTGAAGGTGGCGGCCATCACCGAGTTCAGGCCGTCCGCCAGCAGGCCGGACTTGATGCGCTTGATATACAGCGGGCCCTTGACCGGCTGCTGGGAAATCATCGAGTTGGCGGTCAGGTCACCGGCCGCTTCCAGGGGCGAAATCAGGAAGATCACCGCCACCGGGATAAACGCCACCCAGTCGAACGAGAACCCGTACTTGAACGGCACCGGAACGCTGATCAGCGGCACTTGGGGCAATGCCGCCAAGTCAACGCGCCCCAGCCACCAGGCCACCACAAACCCCAATGTCAGGCCGATGACAATCGAGCCCAGGCGCAGGAACGGGTTATTGAAGCGGTTGAGCACCACGATGGTCAGCAGCACCAGGGCCGCGAGCCCCATATTGCCCGCTGCGCCCAGGTCCGCGGCCCCGTAGCCGCCTGCCATGTCGGTCACGGCGACCTTGATCAGCGACAGGCCCATCAAGGTGATGATGGTGCCGGTCACCACCGGGGTGATCAGCTTGCGCAATTTGCCGATGAACTGGCTGAGCACCACTTCGATAAATGCGGCGAAGAAGCAGATGCCGAAGATCGTCGAGAGAATCTCCTCGGTGCCGCCGCCCCGGGCCTTGACCATGAAGCCGGCACTGAGGATCACGCTGATAAAGGAAAAGCTGGTGCCTTGCAGGCACAGCAAGCCCGAACCCACCGGGCCGAAACGTCGCGCCTGGACAAAGGTGCCCAGGCCGGAGACGAACAGCGCCATGCTGACCAGGTAGGGCACTTCGCTTTCCAGGCCCAGTACGCCGCCGACGATCAGGGTCGGGGTAATGATCCCGACGAAGCTGGCGAGCACATGCTGCAGGGCGGCAAAAATCGCTGCCGTGAAGTGCGGGCGGTCTTCCAGACCATAGATCAGGTCCGATTTATAACGGGGGCGGGGGGCTTGAGCGTCAGACAAGATACGTGCTCGGGTCAGAAAATGGAGGCGCAGGATGCCAGAAAGCGCCCACTGTCAAAAGTGTGAAAATATATTTCTCCGGTTTGTGCAAAAAGCCTCAAGCCGGCCGATACCTCTTATAGGCCCACACAACCCTTATAACAGTGGCGCCGAACAGTCATCTCGGTGCGTTGACGCTAAGTGACCGTGTCGCGGCAAGGACGCTCGCAGCCATCCCTCTTTGAGAGCTTTCCTATGTCCCTCCGTAATTTGAATATCGCACCTCGGGCGTTTCTCGGTTTTGCGTTTATTGCGTTGCTTGTGATTGTTCTGGGGGTGTTTGCCGTCAACCGCATGACCCTGATTCGCCAGGCCGCGCTGGACATGGGCGCCAACCAGCTGCCGAGTGTCGGCTACCTGGCCAATATGACCGAGAGCGTATTACGCCTGCGCATTCTGTCGTTCCGGGTGCTGGTCAACCGCGAGCCTGGCGCCCTGCAAGATGCCCAGGCGCGCATTGATGTCCTGGTCGACAAGGCCCGCCAAGCCCAGGCGGGTTACGCCGCGATGCCGGCCGGCGCCGAAGAAGCGGCGCTTTACAAGACTTTTGCGGTGACGTTGGACAACTACCTTAAAGCCCAGGCTGAAATGCTGACGTTGTCCCAGCAGAACAAGGTCGAGGAGATGCGGGCCCTGATCAACAGTCGGATCAAGGACGGCACCGATCAGATGGGTGAACAGCTCAACAAGTTGATTGCGATCAACGCTGCCGATGCCAAGCAGGCCGGGGACGACGCCGGGCGCAGCTACCGCGATGCGATCAGCGGGATTATCGTGGTGTCGGTGGTCGCGGCGCTGATGACCGTATTGCTCGCCTGGCTGCTGACCCGCAGCATTGTCACACCCTTGCGCAAGGCGGTGGCAGCCGCCGAGACCATCTCCAGCGGCGACCTGAGTAAGGTTATTGAGGATGATGGCCAGGATGAGCCTGCGCGGCTGATCAGCGCCCTGGCGACCATGCAGGGCAACCTGCGCCAGACCATCCAGCATATCGCCGGCTCGGCGACGCAATTGGCGTCCGCCGCCGAAGAGCTGAGCGCGGTGACTGAGGAAGCCTCCAAGGGCTTGCAGCAACAGAACAATGAAATCGACCAGGCCGCCACCGCCGTCAATGAAATGACCGCTGCCGTGGAAGAAGTGGCGCGTAATGCGGTGTCCACCTCCGAGGCCTCGACCCAGTCCAACCAGGCCGCACGGGAAGGGCGCGACCGCGTGGTGGAAACCGTGGGCGCGATCCAGACCATGACCCAGGACGTGCAGAACACCTCGGTGTTGATCGAAGGCCTGGCGACCCAGGGCCGCGATATCGGCAAGGTGCTGGATGTTATTCGGGCGATTGCCGAACAAACCAACCTGCTGGCCCTCAACGCCGCCATCGAAGCCGCACGCGCCGGTGAAGCCGGGCGCGGGTTTGCCGTGGTGGCCGATGAAGTGCGCGCCCTGGCCCACCGCACCCAGCAGTCGACCCAGGAGATCGAAAAAATGGTCGCCGGCATCCAGAACGGCACGGGTGAGGCGGTGCAGTCCATGCAACAGAGCAACCAGCGCACCCAAAGCACCCTGGAAATGGCCCGCGCGGCGGGTGTGGCACTGGAGCAGATCACCCAGTCCATCAGCCTGATCAACGAGCGCAACCTGGTGATCGCCAGCGCGTCCGAAGAACAGGCCCAGGTATCGCGCGAAGTGGACCGCAACCTGGTGAACATCCGCGACCTGGCCACCCAATCGGCGGCCGGCGCCCACCAGACCAGCGCCGCCAGTCACGAACTGTCGCGCCTGGCAGTGGATTTGAATGCGATGGTGGCGCGGTTTGTTATCTAAGCAGGGAAGGCTTGGGTGCCTGGCATACCGCTATCGCAGGCAAGCCAGCTCCTACCTCTGATTTGTGGTGTGACCCAAACTTCTGCCCCAATGAAGATCCCCTGTGGGAGCGGGCTTGCCCGCGATGGCGGTGGCTCAGCCACTGTTTGCGGTGGCTGGCATACCGCTATCGCAGGCAAGCCAGCTCCTACACGTGATTGGTGGTGTGGCCCAGACTTCTGCCCTGACGAACATCCCCTGTGGGAGCGGGCTTGCCCGCGATGGCGGTGGCTCAGCCACTGTTTGCGGTGGCTGGCATACCGCTATCGCAGGCAAGCCAGCTCCTACACTTGATTGGTGGTGTGGCCCAGACTTTTGCCCCGATGAAGATCCCCTGTAGGAGCGGGCTTGCCCGCGATGGCGGTGGCTGGCACACGCCATTTGGTCGAGCTGTCAGGCTTTCCATACGCCGGGATTGACCAGGTTTTTCGGTCGTTCTCCCGCCAGTGCCGCCAGCAGATTATCCACGGCACACCGCGCCATCGCTTCCCGCGTTTCATGGGTGGCAGAGCCGATGTGCGGCGTCGCCACCACATTGTTCAAGCGCAGTAGCGGCGAGTCATGGTTCAACGGTTCACGCTCGAACACATCCAGCCCCGCCGCGCGGATCGTACGCTGTTGCAGCGCTTCTACCAGCGCCGCCTCGTCCACCACCTTGCCCCGGGAGATGTTGATAAAGATCGTCTCCGGGCCCATGAGCGCGAATTCCCTGGCACCAATCAGCCCCTGGGTCTCGGCGGTCAACGGCAAGGTCAGGCATACAAAGTCGGCTTGCTGCAACAGGTCGGGCAAGCTGCGGTATTGCGCGCCGAAGCGCTGTTCCACCGCAGGCTTGGGGGAGTGGCTGTGATAGATCACCGGCATGCCAAAGCCAAAATGCCCGCGCTGTGCCAGGGCTTCACCAATGCGCCCCATGCCAATGATGCCCAGGGTCTTGCCGTGTACATCGCTGCCAAAGTGCAACGGGCCGATGTTCTGGTTCCAGTTGCCGGCGCGCACCATGTTGGCCAGCTCCACCACGCGTCGGGCGGCGGCGAGGATCAGGGCAAAGCCGGTGTCGGCGGTGGTTTCGGTGAGTACATCCGGGGTGTTGCTGAGCAAAATGCCGCGTTGGGTCAGGTAGTCGATGTCGTAGTTATCGACGCCCACCGAAACACTGGCCACTGCCTCCAGGCGCGGCGCCAGGTCCAGCAGTTGCGCATCCAGGCGCAAGCTGGCGCCCAGCAGGCCGTGGGCGGTGGGCAATGCCTCACGCAGTTGCGCCAGGCCCGTGGCGTCGAGGCTTTCGATCAGGGTCACGGTGGCCGCCTCGTGCAGGCGGGCCATCAGCGGCGCGGAGAGTTTTTTGTACAGCACGACATGTTTTTTCATCAGGTTCTTACCTTCAAATCCAGGGAGTGCAACGGTGCTGCCGGGGACGGCTCACGGGCACCGGTCTTGAGAAAAATCGTCAGTACCACCGACAGCAGCAACGCGCCGCTCATCAGCAGGTAGGACGCACCGGGCGAGCCGGTGCTGCTGTTGAGATAGCCCACCAGGTACGAACCGCCAAACGAACCCAGCGCGCCCATGCTGTTGATCAGCGCCATGGCGCCCCCGGCAACGTTGGCCGGGAGGATTTCCGGGACGATCGCAAAAAACGGCCCGTAGGGCGCATACATGCAGGCGCCAGCAATCACCAGCAGGGTGTAGGACCACCAGAAATGCTCGGCCCCCAGCAGGTAGGAGCCATAAAACGCCACGGAAGCGATCAGCAGCGGTGGCCACACGAAACGTTTACGCTTTTGCAGCTTGTCCGAGCCCCAGGACACCACGAGCATGCCAATCACCGCCGCCAGGTACGGCAACGCCGAAAGCCAGCCGGCTTCGACCATGTCCATCTGCAAGCCGGCCTTGAGGATCGACGGCAGCCACAGCACAAAGCCGTACACGCCGATGCTCCAGCAAAAGAACTGCAGCGCGAGGATGATCACCTGTGGCGAGCGGAACGCTTCGGCGTAGTTTTTCACCGCCTTGAGCCCAACCTGCTCGGCGGCCAGGGCGGTTTCCAGGTCGTGCTTCTCGCCGGCGTTCAGCCACTTGGCATCGGCTGGGCGCTCATCGGCCAGGCGCCACCAGATAAAGGCCCAGAACACCGCCGGCAGGCCTTCGATGATAAACATCCAGCGCCAGCTGTAATGCTGCACCAGGTAGCCGGACACCACCGACATCCACAGCATGGTCACCGGGTTGCCGAGGATCAGGAAGGTATTGGCCCGCGAGCGTTCGGCACGGGTGAACCAATGGCACAGGTACACCAGCATCGCCGGCATCACGGCGGCCTCGACCACCCCGAGCAGGAAGCGGATGGCGATCAGCATGTAGGCGTTGGACACGATGCCGGTCAGCGTGGCCAGGCCGCCCCAGAGGATCAGGCTGACAAAAATCAGCTTCTTGACGCTACGCCGTTGGGCATAGATCGCCCCCGGCACCTGGAAGAAGAAGTAGCCGAGGAAGAACAGCGCGCCGAGCAGCGAGGACATGCCCGGGGTAATCATCAGGTCTTCGGCCATCCCGGAGGCGGCGGCGAAGCCATAGTTGGCGCGGTCCAGGTACGCCAGGCTGTAGGTGATGAACACGATGGGCATGATGTACCACCAGCGGCGGGTGGCGAGTTTGGTCGTCATGGGTTTGCTCCTGAGCTTGTTGTAGTTGTGGCAACAGGTAACGGGTTTAGCGCCGGGGGTCAGCCGGCCTTTTGCAGGGCTGGCAGGTCGGCGCGCATGGGCAGGCCTTCCATATCGCCACGACTCTGTACTGCGCGGCTGCCGATCCAGTTGGCGCGCTGTACCGCCTGGGCAAAGCTGAGGTTTTCGAGGAGGGCGCTGATCATGCCCACGGCAAAACCATCACCGGCGCCCACCGTGTCCACCACCTTGGCCACCGGCACGGCGGCGACAAACCCTTGGTCCAGATGGCTACGGTAGTAAGCGCCGTGGGGCCCGAGCTTGATCGCCACCGCTTCCACACCCTGGTCGAGGTAGAAGGCGGCAATATCCGCCGGGTCTTCGAAGCCGGTCAGCAGGCGACCTTCGCTCAGCCCCGGCAATACCCAGTGGGCCAGGCAGGCCAGGGCGTTGATTTCGCGGATCATTTTCTGCTCGCTGGGCCAAAGTGACGGGCGCAGGTTAGGGTCGAACGACACACTGCGGCCTGCCGCGCGCATCTGGCTCATCAACTCGCGCGACAGCTCGGCGGTGGCGTCCGACAATGCTGGCGGAATCCCGGTGGCGTGCAGGTGCCGTGCTTTTAGCAACTGTGGAGTGATCACGGCGCTGGACAGGTGACTGGCCGCCGAGCCACGACGGAAATACTCGACCTTGGGATCGTCGCCGCGCTCTTCCCGCGACTTGAGCTGAAAGCCGGTGGGGTGCGCCGGATCGACCGCCACATGCCGGCAATCCAGGCCTTCGCGTTCTAGGGTATCGACCACAAAACGGCCCAATGAATCATCCCCCACACGGCTCAGCCAAGCCACATTGAAGCCCAGGCGCGACAAGCCGATCGCCACATTGCTGTCGGCGCCGGCAATGCGTTTTTCAAAGTGACCGACCTGGGCCAGGTCACCGGTTTGTTCGGCGACGAACATCGCCATGGTCTCGCCGAACGAGAGGATATCGATCTCAGACATGGGCATTCTCCACACGCGGTTGGCCAAGGTGGGTGAGGGCGGCGACCTGCACGGTGGTGACCGCCACCAGGTCTGCGCCTTGCAGCGGGAATTCCACCGCGCGGCTGATACCTTGGGGCATCAGTTGCAGCAATTGTTCCCACAGATGCAGGTCGGCGGTGGCCGGCGGCAATGCCACCAGCTTGCCGTCGGCGCGACGCTCTACGGCCTTGCAGTGCAGGTAGTCGACATGGCGGCCCAGCAGGCGCGCAGCGGTGCGCGCCGATTGGTCCTGCCAGTGCCAGTTGCCGATATCGAAGGTCATTTTCACCGGTACCGCCAGGCGCTCGGCTTCATCGAAGAAACGTTGCAGCGGCTCGATGCGCCCGCCGTGCAGGGTCTGGTCGTTTTCCACCAGCAAGCGCACCGGGTGGCGATTGAGCAAGGCGCTGAGGCTGTGCAGGTCGTTGGTGTCGGTGAAGTAACCAAGGGACACCTTCAACCAGCGCGCACCGAACGCCTGGGCGCGGTCGAGGGTGGCGGCAAGCTCGGCGTTGGCTTGCGCCCGCCCGGCCACCCACAGTTCCAGGGGCGAGGAAAATACACACTCCAGGCCTTGCGCTGCGGCGGCTTGCGCCAGTTCAGCGGGCTGTTCGGTGGTCAGCAGTTCTTCACGCCATTCAATGCGCGTGGCGCCGGCGGCGGCCAGCAGGTCGACAAAACTCAGTTGGCCGCGCTGGCGCACCAGGTCGGCGCCGTAGCTGGAAAGGCTGATGGAAACGGGGTATCTGTGCATTGTTATTGATCTCTGAAACCGGTTTCATTTGAAGATAAAAAAATGCTCGTGCAGGCGGTTATGCCTACACGGGTTGGGTTGAGCCTCGGACGATCAGTTGCGGGGCAAAATCCACCGAACGGGTCGGCGCGGTATCGCCGCGCAAGCGCTTGAGCAAGCACTCAAAAGCACTGGCGCCAATGGCTTCGGTCGGCTGGGCCAGGGCGGTGATGCCGCTGCCCACCAGCGGGTACCATTCCAGATCATCCAGGGCGAGCAAGCCCACGTCCTCGAACAATCGGCAACCCAGTTCGCGCAGGGCTTTGGTACAGGCCAGCGCGGCAATGCCGTTGGCACAGAACAACGCTTTGGGCCCGGCTTGGCCTGCGCCAAGAAACGTCTGCAAGCGGTGGGGCAGGTCGCGGTCTATTTCCAATACGGCGCCGCGCATTTTTTTGCGACGGCGGATCTGGGCCTGGAAACTCTCCATACGCTCAACCCGCGAACTGGTGCCATCGGCCGCCTCGCTGACCAGCAAGATATCCCGGTAGCCCTGGTGTTCCAGGTGGTCCAGCGCCATGCCCACGGCCAGTGGGTTGTCCAGGCCTACCAGGTCGCTGTGCAGGGCGTCGACCTTGCGGTCCACCAGCACCAGGGGCATTTCCCGTTGCAGTTCCAGCAGTTGTTCGAGGTGATGGCCCAGGGTGTTCACGATCAAGCCTTCGATGTTATAGGCGCGCAGGGCTGCCAGGTGCTGGCGCTCCTGCTCGTCATCGCGGTCGGTGTTGCACACCACCAGGCTGTAGCCGTGCTGGCGGCAGGCGGTTTCCACGCCATGCATCACGGCAATCGAATAGGGGTTGCGGATATCGGCCACCAGCATGCCGATCAGGCGCGTGCGCCCACGTTTCAGGCCTCGGGCCATCTGGTTGGGGCGGTAGCCGAGCTCATCGATGGCCTGCTCGATGCGCAGGGCGATGGCGTCGGAGAGCAGGGCGCGGTCATCGCCGATAAAACGCGACACGCTGGCCTTGGAGACGCCGGCGCGTTCGGCTACATCAAGCATGGTCACGCGGCTGCGTTGGGCGGCGGAGAATGAAGTCACGGCGGGGCCTTTCTTATTAGTGTGAGGTGGCAGTGCGCTGGGCATTGAAACCGGTTTCAGAAAACACCAGCCAGCCCCTTTCGTCAAGAAAATCTTTGCTGGAACACTGCCAAAACCGGCGGCGTGAAACCGACGAGCGGCGAGCCGACCTGTTAGTTCTGACAGTATCCGCAGCGCTGCTGGACGTGTTCAATTATCCCAACTGAGCCGCAAGCGCCGTGATCCATCGACGCCCTGGCGCGTGTCTAGGTGATGGGAGGTTTTGATGAGCACCCACAATGCTGGCCAATCCAATGGCCCAGGCGGCATCCTGTTGATTGAAGCGCCTATCGTCGTCGACGCGCTGCCTGATGGGTTGCTGCCGGCACAGTTTTATTTCGCTGATCTGCAGCTTGAGATTCCGACGCCCTGGGCGTTTTTACCCGGTCCGGGCAGAGATCAGTATCTGGTGTTCGAGTGGAACGTTCGCGGTGCCCGGCCCTTGGATACGCCGCCGATTTTGCTGCCTAACCCGATGACGCCTGCCGACTTTCCCTACGCCCTGCAGATACCTCAGGCATTCCTGCTCAACAGTGCAATTGTTGATCTGCGGTTTCGCATCCATAACCGCACGCCGAACAGCCCCAGCGTTGATGCCTCCGAGGTTGTGACCATCAGGATCGACCGCGATGCACCCGGTGGGGGGGCGTTGCTGCCACCGCCCATTTTTCCCATCGATCCGATCACCGAGGCCTACCTGGTTGCCAACCCCCTGGTGCCCATGGAAATCCCCAAGGACTATCTGGATCGTGAGGTGGGTGATCAGGTGCTGATGTATTTTTCAGATATGAACACCTTGCCAACCGGCGCGCCTACCCTGGTTTCAGCGCCGCTGACCAGCGCCACCGGCCGTATATTCGTGAATGTGCCCAGCGCCGTGTTCCGCAGTTTCCCGGGCGCGCGCTGGATCTTCTGCTTCTATCGCCTGAAGGACCGCGCAGGCAACGTCAATCCGCTGTTTTCACAGGTGGAGCAAGCGGAGCTGCAAACCGGCCTGCCGCCGTCCAGGTACCCTCGGCCCAGTTTCCCGCAGGCGGAGTCGCATCCAAACCGTTTCCTGACCTGCAGCACCCAACCTGCGATCTGGTTGAGAGTCGAGGTGCATGTCGCGCCTCACGCCGACATACACGCTGGCGACCTGATCACGCTGCGGTTCCAGGGGTATGGCAAGTACCCGGATGTCAATCCGGACCCCAATATCGTGGAAACCCTCACGCATTATTGGGATGGGGTCGCCGATGCGGCGGGCTATACCTTCTGGATTCTGGATGTCGAGCGCGTGATTCGGCCCCTGAAAAAAAACGCCGGCGGCGAGGCCAGTTACACGGTGTCCAGGGGCGGCGTGGTGATCGGCCGTTCTTCTTCGCGCTATGTGGAGTTCGACCGCGTGGTGCCCACCTCACCGCCACCGCCCACGCCTATTTATTGCTGGATTGACGGCAATGGCCCCGAGGACTGAACACCCTACACGTTTGCTTTAACAACAGATGGGTAATTCGAAAGGTGGTTTGTTTGGCCGCGTGTTTTACGCGCTGGAGAGAGTGTTGCTGCGATTTCAGTCACCAGGCAATCACTCAAGTATCGGGCGATGACGGCTTGGCCACCTAATGAGTGTTTGTGCGACGCCTACATTAAGTACTAAGGAGAGACTGATATGAGCAGCAACCCTGACGTCACCATTACACCAGCGCCGTTCGTTATTGATGCCCCCACGATTGCAGAAGCATTGGATGATGCAACCGGGCTCATCCCGGTAGCCGTTGCACGTGCGGGTATAACCCTTCAACTGCGAACCGGGCTGATTTCATTGCGCACCGACTGGCTGAGTGTCGAAATTCGCAGAACCACAGATACGGTGCCCAGTTGGACCACCTTCGTGCCCCCCTTCCAGATCAACTTGAACCCCGTGCCGGCAATAATCGATAGATTTGTTCCTGCTCCGGCTCCCGAGTTTGAGTTCGCCCATGGCTTTTATGAACTCAAAGTCACGCAATACCGTAATGCCAGTGGTGTACCGGGTCCTGCGAGGGATGAGTCCAACCCCGCCGCATTCCGGGTTGACCTCATTGCGCCCTACGCCGTAGCGGCGTCCCGTGAACAGCCGACCGCTCCAGTGTTAGTCAATGCCCCGCCGGGTACGGTTATCAACAATGCTTTCCTGATCAACCAGGGCGGCGTGGAGGTGCGTATCCTGGCAAACAGTTTCGGGCCGCAGCCCGGACGGTTTGAAGCGGGGGACGAAATTGACGTGTACTACAGCCCGGTCATGGACCCTCGGCCCGAGTATTTGGTCAGTGGTCCAGGTGTGCCTATGCTGCCGCCACCTGCGTCGAGCACTTTTTTCCTGCCAGCCAGCCTGATCACCTTGAGTGGTCTCTATTACTTTTTCTACACCATCAGGGACCGTGCAGGGAACGTCAGTCGCCCGTCGTTCAATGAGTTTCGTACGGTTTCGTTGTTGGCCGATCCCGTGCCATTGGCGCCGTTCCTGCCACTTGCGCCTGCCCCTCGTAACGGCAGCACTGATGACCTGCTCAGCATTGCGGACTATGTGCAAGGGATCGATCTGCATATTGAGCAGTATGTTAATTTCGTGACCGGGCTGGACAAGTTCGAGACGCAATGGGAAGCCGAGCCCTTTGGCCCGCAAACTACCGAGCTCACTGGTTTCCCGGTGGTGTTCAATAATATGAATGACGCAATCAAGGCCGCCTATACCGCGACGCTGGGCCCGCAGACGGTAAATGTGCGTTACCGGATCGAGCGCAACGGTGTGTTCTTCACCTCGCCGGATAAAACCCTGCAGCTCGATTTGTCGGTCGAAGGGCCGGTCCTGCCGGGCACACTGGAGCCAGGCGATGTGAACCCTGGGCTGAACCCGCCGCAAGTGTTTGGTGCCAACTCCAACGAGTTGAACACCCTGCGCATTGGGGATGCGAACCTGCCTGTCACTATTGTGATCCCCCTTTGGATCATTGCGGCGCTGCCTCATGCAGCTAATGAGTTTTACCTGTATTGGGGCACCTCCAGAGAGCGTGTCGGGCCGTTCCCTTTAAGCACTACAGTTCCCGGCGCCGACGCGACGTTTACCATTCCCTGGGACGTAGTGGCGCGCCACGGCAACAATATGCAACCGGTCAGCTACTCTGTGATTGGCCCCGGCACCACCAATGAAAACCCATCGCCCGTGACCATGGTCAATGTGATCGATGCCGTGACGGTGGAGCTGGCACCTGCAAGGTATCAGCGCCTCGTGTTTGATGAATGGAACTGTCAGTCGCTGGTACAAATCCAGCCTGGCTCGCCACCGGTACTGGCTGCCACTGTGTTGATCCCGGGCGATGCAAGACTGGTAGTGGGCAATACCGTGGATGTTACGATCACCATTACCAGCGAACGCCCAGGGCATCCGTCAGGGCCATTTACACTGACTATTACAACCCCGCCCTTGACCGCTGCCGAGGTGGCCAACGGTATTGAGGTAAATATCATCTACCGTCCGTTCCTGGCTCAAGTGGCGTTTGGGCCGTGCGAGGTCACCTACACCACGGGCGTGGCAGGTGGGGGACTCGGTCGCGGCGAACTGGCCGAGGTATACACGGTATTCTCCAACCCTGACTCATTCTGTGATGGCGTACCGGCTAGCCTGGGAACCACTCTGATAAGTCAATAAACCGCTGCAAGCACAAAAGGGAAGCCAGGCTTCCCTTTTGTGCGTCTGCAAGCCTTGGATTGGCGCGTTTAGACGGTTCCGTCTGCCGGGGGCGCCACTTTCCATGCATCTGCGCTGCCGATTAACACTGCTCGTTCAGATTAGTCCTACAGTCGTCGGTATGTTCACTACGTAACCTCTGCGCTGTACAGGTGAGGCCTCATTCCGCGGGGAACGAGCCAAGCCGTTTTTAGTGGCTCTACCCCAGAGAGTGAACCCGATGTCAGCACCCATTAACTTCGAGCTCAAACCCTTGAGCAAGATGATGAAAGTCCCAGCCATGACTGTCCTGCTGTTTGCGGCAGTGCAAACCAATGTGCAAGCCGGCCATCTGATTGGCGAGTCCAAGGTCATTGGCGCCGATGAACCGACAAATCACTGGCAACTCGATCAAAAGTCCGAGCTGACCATGAACGGCGCCCGTGCGGGCCATATCCTGGCCAACGATTCGACGCTGAATGTCAATCCCGGCAGCCTGATCGAGGATATCCGCGCGACACAGGGCTCCTCCGTCAGTATTAACGGTGCCACGGTCAATTCCAACAACTCGACATGGGGCGCGGTGCGCCTGGATGACAGCACAGCCATCATTCGTGACAGCTCCATCAACAGCAACACCGTTGTCGGCCTGCAAGTGTTCCAGAGCTTCAACTCGCAAACGGGCGGCATTGCCCAGGTGTTCAACAGCATCATCCGCGGTGTAAAGGGTGGCGCAATAGCCAACGGCAACGCCGAGTTGCATTTCAACCAGAACACCGTGGTCGAAGGCACTGGCGCCGACAGCTATGGCGTGTTGCTTGATGGTGCAACGGCGACTGCCAGCCAGAGCAGCATCATCGGCGGCAAGAATGGCGTGCTGTTCACCAACAACCTTGGCAGCACCACTGCCGGCAAGCTGGTGCTGGACAATTCCAGCGTCGAAGGCCGCAGCGGCTCGGCCATTGTTGTCGAAGGTGAGCCTGGCGAGCCGATGGACGTTGAAATCGACGTGCGCAATGGTTCGACCCTGATCGGCGGCAATGGCACGTTGCTGGAAGTCAACGGCGGCGCCCAGGCGAGCATGAACGTCGACAACAGCCGCTTGAACGGCAATATCATTGTCGAGGACGGCAGCACCGCGCACCTGAACCTCGACAACAACGCCGGGCTGACGGGCCAGTTGCACAATGTCAGCAGCCTGAACATCGGCGACCAGTCCTACTGGGAGTTGACCGGCGACAGCCAGGTGGGTGCCTTGAACCTGGCCGGCGGTACGGTGAAGTTCGGCGACAGCGACGCGTTCTATCAGTTGGACCTGGACAGCCTCGACGGTAAAGGCACCTTTGTCATGGGCACCGATTTTGCCCGGGGTATCACCGACTTCCTGAATATCAATGGCCAAGCCAACGGCAACCACAGCCTGCTGCTTGAGGCCACTGGCGTGGAGCCGCTCAACCCTGAAGCGATTCGTATCGTGCACACCGAAGGCGGGGACGCGCAGTTCTCCCTGGCCAATGATTTCGTCGACGTGGGCGCCTACTCCTACGGCCTGAAAAAGGACGGCACCGACTGGTTCCTCGACCCGGAAAACCGTGTGATCAGCCCGTCCACCCGCTCGGTGATGGCGCTGTTCAACACCGCACCGACCGTCTGGTACGGCGAGGCGACCTCATTGCGTACGCGCATGGGCGAACTGCGTTTCGAGCCTGGTCAGGCGGGTGTGTGGATGCGCGGTTACGGCAACAAGTACAAGGTGGCCGAGAGCACTGGTGTGGGCTATGACCAGAACCAGCAAGGCTTCACCCTGGGTGCCGACATGCCGTTGGCCGACAGCCAGTGGCTGGTAGGTGTGATGGCCGGTCACAGTACCTCGGACCTGAACCTCAAGCGCGGTACGTCCGGCACCGTGAAAAGCTACTACGTGGGTGCCTATGCCACCTGGCTGGATGAGGAAAGTGGCCTGTACTTTGACGCCGTGGCCAAGCTCAACCGCTTCAACAACGAGTCCAAGGTCGGCATGAGCGACGGTACCAAGTCCAAGGGCAAGTACGCCAACACCGGTGGCGGTCTGTCGGCAGAGTTCGGGCGCAACATCAAGCTCGATGACGGCTACTTCGTCGAACCGTATGCACAATTGTCCACCGTGGTCATCCAGGGTGCCAATTACAACCTGGACAATGGCCTGCACGCCGATGGCGAGCGCACCCGTTCGATCATGGCCAAGGCCGGCGCGACGATTGGGCGTGATATCCAGCTCGACAGTGGCAGTGTCGTCCAGCCGTACCTGCGGGCAGCGATGGTGCATGAGTTTGCCAACAACAATAAGGTCAAGGTGAACAACAATGTGTTCAACAACGACCTGTCAGGTTCACGCACTGAGTTCGGCGCAGGGGTTGCGGTGAAGTTGTCGCAGAACCTGCAACTGCACGCAGACCTTGAGCACAGCAGTGGCGGCCGGGTCGAGCAGCCTTGGGGCGCCAACGTAGGTATGCGCTACAGCTGGTAAAAACAGGACGCTTATTAACGCCCGTATCGAAGGATACGGGCGTTTTTTTCTCTTGCATAAGCGATCAACTGGCTAGATCAAAGTTGACGTGTATTGTATGCCTGTTGCCGTTTTCATCCGGATCGGTGGTACCGTTCAATTCACCGCCGAACTTGACAGTGCCTGCTTGCAAGCGTCTAACGGTCAAAGTTCCCGTGGAACACCGCATGGAGTTAGGATTCGGACCGCCCTCAATGGAATACCAGACACTGACTTTATTGATCTGCCACTTATCCAGCTCTAACTCCTGCCCCTGACGAACGGTGTCGGGCAGCCCAATCGTGATTTTTTTCAATGTGATTGAGTTATCAGCATGTCGCGCGTCAAGGCGGTAGATGGCCGCTTCATGGTCATGCACCAGTCTCAAGGTCTGAAAGTGGAGCGGCATATTATCGATACGTGCATCGAATGTGCCAGTTGCAAGAAGGAGCCTGGGGTAAAGCAATTTTTTTTGCTCGGGGGTCAACTGTTGCGCTTGTTCGGTCATGATCGCTTCTCCATCGCTGATGATTGTGCGAGTAACAGAGATGTTGACGGCTCTGTCTGGTCATGAAATAGCACCGCACCTGCGCTGTAAACTGTCAGAACTAACAGTATACGAAGACAACGACTTATGAATGATCTAATGACAATCTAAGCACGCTGCTGTTAATACTCTTTGGCACTTAGACTAACCGAACAACCCCGCCGCGATGTTGATCGAAAAACCCAGGATCGCCGTATTGAACAAAAAACCGATCAACGATTGCCCCAACACCACTTTGCGCATGGTCCGGGTAGCCACCCCCACATCCGAGGTCTGCACGGCAACGCCGATAGTGAAGGAGAAGTACAGGAAGTCCCAGTAGTTGGGGGTCAGTAGCCCTTCGGCAAAGCGCAGCGCCGGTTCCTTGCCCTCCCAGGTGTAATAGAGGCGGGCGTAGTGCACGCTGAAAATCACCCCGATCAGCAACCACGAACCAATCACCGTCACCCCGGTAAAACCGTAATGCAATAGGCGTTCGGTCGTGTCCAGGCCCTTGCTGCCGGCCAGGCCAACCGCAATGGTGGCTAGGCTCGCAATCGCCGCAATGCACACCATGAACAGCACCAGGCCGGCGTTTTCATCCTCGACCTCGGCGATGCGCTTGACGTCTTCGGCCTTGGCACGGATGGTCAGGCGCAGCATCAGCACCAGGTAGGTCCAGACCCCGACGTTCCAGCCGATCAGGATTTTGCTGAGGATTGAGTCGACGGGCGCCAGGATGCCGATTGCCAGTCCCAGGACGGCGGCAGCGGACAGGCGAGGGTGGGTACGGGCGAGAAAAGGCATGATGGCTCACAAACACAGGACATGTGAGCACCATAGCCTATTCCCGTAGGAGCCGGCTTGCCGGCCCCTACAGGGGGGGTATCAATCTTTGCGTTTGCGCACCAGTTTCATGACGACCACAAAGAACACCGGCACAAACACCACCGCCAGCGTCGCAGTGATCATCCCGCCGATCACCCCAGTACCAATCGCCTGCTGGCTCGCCGAACTGGCGCCGGTGGCAATCGCCAACGGCACCACGCCCAGGATAAACGCCAGCGAAGTCATGATGATCGGTCGCAGACGCAAGCGAGCAGCCTTCAATGTCGCCTCGACCAAGTCTTCGCCCTGGTCATACAAGTCCTTGGCAAACTCGATGATCAGGATCGCGTTTTTCGCTGACAGTCCGATGATCGTGATCAGGCCGACCTTGAAGAACACATCGTTGGGCATGCCGCGCAGTGACACCGCCATGACCGCGCCCAATACCCCCAGTGGCACCACCAGCAGCACCGAAGTGGGGATCGACCAGCTTTCATACAGCGCTGCCAGGCACAGGAACACCACCAGCAGCGACAGCATCAGCAGCAGCGGCGCCTGGGAACCCGACAAGCGCTCCTGCAACGACAACCCGGTCCATTCCTGGCCCAGGCCCGCTGGCAATTGGCTGACCAGACGCTGGATTTCTTCCATTGCCTCGCCGGTGCTATGACCCGGTGAAGCTTCACCCGAAATAGCGATGGCCGGGTAACCGTTGTAACGGGTCAACTGCGCCGGGCCCTGGACCCAGCGCGCTTGGACAAACGCCGACAGCGGCACCATTTTCCCGGCGTTGTTGCGCACATGGATCTTCATCAGGTCTTCGACCTGGCTGCGCTGGTCGCCTTCGGCCTGCACCACCACGCGCTGCATGCGGCCCTGGTTGGGGAAGTCGTTGATATAGGCCGAGCCAACGGCCGAGGACAGGATATTGCCCACATCGGCAAACGACACGCCCAGGGCGTTGGCCCGCTTGCGGTCCACCTCCAACTGCACTTGCGGCGCCTCGGCCAGGGCGCTTTCGCGCACATTGGCCAGGATCGGGCTTTTTTCCGCCGCCGCCAGCAGCTCGGTACGCGCCGCCATCAACGCGGCATGGCCCACGCCGCCACGGTCCTGCAAACGGAACTCAAAGCCGCTGGAGGTGCCCAGGCCGTCCACCGGTGGCGGCAGCACGGCATAGGCCATCGCATCCTTGAGTTCGGTAAAGGCCATGTTGGCGCGATCGGCAATCGAGGCCGCCGAATCGTCGCTGCTGCGCTCGGACCAGTCCTTGAGCGTGGTAAACGCCAGCGCCGCGTTCTGCCCGGAGCCGGAGAAGCTGAAGCCCATGATCATCGTCGTATCACCGACGCCCGGCTCGGTGGCGTTGTGCGCCTCGATCTGCTCGGCCACCAGCACCGTACGGTTCTTGCTCGCGCCCGGCGGCAACTGGATATCCGTGATCGTATACCCCTGGTCTTCCACTGGCAGGAACGAGGCGGGCAGGCGGCTGAACAGGAAGCCCAGGCCCACCAGCAAGACCAGGTAGATCAGCAGGTAGCGGCCGCTGCGCTTGAGGGCATAGGCGACCCAGCCTTCGTAGCGGTCGGTCAGTTGTTCAAAGCGCCGGTTGAACCAACCAAAGAACCCGCCCTTGGCATGGTGCTCGCCCTTGGCAATTGGCTTGAGCAACGTGGCGCACAGGGCCGGGGTCAAGGACAGGGCAAGAAACGCCGAGAACAGGATCGAGGTGGCCATCGACAGCGAGAACTGCTGGTAGATCACCCCCACCGAACCCGGCATAAACGCCATCGGCAGGAACACCGCCACCAGCACCAGGGTAATGCCGATGATCGCCCCGGTAATCTGGCCCATGGCCTTGCGTGTGGCTTCCTTGGGCGACAGGCCCTCCGTGACCATGATCCGCTCGACGTTCTCCACCACCACAATCGCATCGTCCACCAGGATGCCGATGGCCAGCACCATGCCGAACATGGTCAGCACGTTGATCGAGAAACCCAGCAACAGCATGGTGGCGAAGGTGCCCATCAGTGCAATCGGCACCACCAGCGTCGGGATCAGGGTGTAGCGGATGTTCTGCAGGAACAGGAACATCACCGCAAACACCAGCGCCATCGCCTCCAGCAGGGTGTAGATCACCTTGGTGATCGAGACCTTGACGAACGGCGAGGTGTCGTACGGGATCTTGTACTCGACGTTGGCCGGGAAGTAGCGCGACAGCTCATCCATCTTCGCCCGCACCAGGGTCGCGGTGCTCAAGGCATTGGCGCCGGGCGACAGCTGCACGCTGACGGCGGTGGAAGGCTTGCCGTTCAACCGCGTGGAGAACTGGTACTCCTGGCTGCCGACCTCGACCCGCGCGACGTCGCCAATGCGCACGGTGGAACCGTCCGGGTTGGCCTTGAGCACAATGTCGGCAAATTCGGCGGGGGTGGAGAGCTGGCCCTTGACCAGAATCGACGCGGTGATTTCCTGGGTATTGGTGCCTGGCAAATCACCGATGCTGCCGGCCGAAACCTGGGCGTTCTGCGCGGTAATCGCGGCGTTGACGTCGGCCGGGGTCAGGTTGAAACCAATGAGTTTCTGCGGATCGATCCAGATCCGCATCGCCCGCTCGGCGCCATACAGTTGCGCCTTGCCCACACCGTCCAGGCGCTTGAGCTCGTTCATCACGTTGCGCGCCAGGTAGTCGCTGAGCGCCACGTCGTCGAGCTTGCCGTCACTGGAGGTCAGGGTTACCAACAGCAGGAAGCCGGCAGACACTTTTTCCACCTGCAGGCCTTGCTGGGTCACCGCTTGCGGCAAGCGCGGCTCTACGGCTTTGAGGCGGTTCTGCACGTCGACCTGGGCCATTTCCGGGTTGGTTCCCGGCTGGAAGGTCGCGGTGATGGTGGCCGAGCCGAGGCTGCTCTGGGATTCGAAATACAACAGGTGGTCGGCCCCGTTGAGCTCCTGCTCGATCAGGCTGACCACGCTTTCGTCCAGGGTCTGCGCCGACGCACCGGGGTACGTCGCATAGATTTCCACTTTCGGTGGCGCGACGTTGGGGTACTGCGCCACGGGCAACTGCGGGATGGCGAGGGCGCCGGCCAGCAGGATAAACAGGGCGACCACCCAGGCGAAGATCGGGCGGTCAATAAAGAACTGCGGCATTGTCTCTGATCCCTATGATTACTGGCCGGCTGCCTGGGCGACAGGCGCGGTGCTGGCATCCACTTCGACTTTTTCACCGGGGCGCGCATGTTGCAGGCCTTCGACGATGATGCGGTCCCCGGCCTTCAAGCCGCTGTTGACCACCCAACGATCATTGACCGCTGCGCCCAATTCCACCGGTTGCTGGCTGACGTTCTGCTCGGCATCCACCAGCAACACCATGGGGATACCGGCGCTGTCGCGGGTGATTGCGCGCTGCGGCACGCTCAGGCCTTGCTGGTCGACGGCCTGCTCCAGGCGTACACGGATAAAGCTGCCGGGCAACAGGTCGAGGTCCGGGTTGGGGAATTCGCTGCGCAGGATGATCTGCCCGGTGCCGGGGTCTACGGAGATTTCCGCGAACAGCAACTTGCCCGGCAGCGGGTAGAGGCTGCCGTCATCCTGAATCAGCGTGGCCTTGGCCTGGTTTTGGCCCACTTGCTTCAAATGCCCGGCGCGGAAGGCGCGGCGCAGGTCATTGAGTTCGCGGGTGGACTGGGTGAGGTCGGCGTGGATCGGGTCCAACTGCTGGATCACGGCCATGGGCGTGGCTTCGTTCTGGCCCACCAGCGCGCCTTCGGTCACCAGCGCACGGCCGATACGCCCGGAGATCGGCGCGGTGACGGTGGCATAGCCGAGGTTGAGCTTGGCACGCTGCACCGCTGCCTGGTTGGCCGCGACCTCAGCGGCCGTTTGCCGGGCGGCGGCGCGGGCGTTGTCGTAGTCCTGGGCGCTGATGGCATTGCCTTCGACTAGTTGGCTATAGCGCTGCTCTTGCAGACGCGCCTGGAAGGCATTGGCCTCAGCCTTGCGCAGGCTGGCCTGGGCACTGTCGAGGTCGGCCTTGAACGGCGCCGGGTCAATACGGAACAGCACGTCGCCCTGTTTGACGTCATGGCCTTCGTTGAACACCCGTTGCAACACCACGCCTGCGACCCGGGCGCGCACTTCGGCAATGCGTGGCGCGGCAATCCGTCCGCTCAGCTCGCTGCTGATGGACAGGGGTTTGGCTTCGAGGGTTTCGATCCGTACCTTGGCCAGGGGCATTTGCGGGGCGTCGTCCGCAGAGTTGCCACAGGCACCCAGGGCCAACGTCAGTGCCAGCAGGCAAAACGGCGCAAACAGATTCTTTGACATGCTCTTATCCCAATATTGACTGGCGCATCCTACGGACGCCCCCGGCTCGGTGCTGTGAAGCTGTGTAGGTGGTGTGTGAAGAAATGTAAGGTACGGCGCACGCCGAGGCGCCTGCGTATATCCTTCACGGCCGTGGATCCTAACAAGCTCTTCTGATCAATGACGATCTAATGTGAAACTGTATTATTTGGAAGCACCATGCCCAACATCCTCCTGGTCGAAGACGACGCCGCGCTGTCCGAGCTGATTGCCAGTTACCTTGAACGCAATGGCTATCACGTCAATGTGCTCAGCCGTGGCGACCACGTACGCGAGCGGGCCAGGCTCAACCCGCCGGACCTGGTGATCCTCGACCTGATGCTGCCGGGCCTGGATGGCCTGCAAGTCTGCCGCCTGCTGCGCGCCGACTCGGCCGGCCTGCCGATCCTGATGCTCACCGCCCGCGATGACAGCCATGACCAGGTGCTGGGCCTGGAGATGGGCGCCGATGACTACGTGACCAAACCCTGCGAGCCACGGGTGCTGCTGGCCCGGGTGCGCACTCTGTTGCGCCGCAGCAGCCTCAGCGAGCCACAGGCGGCCAATGACCAGATCATCATGGGCAACCTGTGCATCGACCTGTCGGAGCGCGCCGTGACCTGGCGCGGCCAGGCGGTGGAGCTGTCCAGCGGTGAATACAACCTGTTGGTGGTGCTGGCCCGGCATGCCGGTGAAGTGCTCAGCCGCGACCAGATCCTGCAGCGCCTGCGGGGCATCGAGTTCAACGGCACCGACCGCTCGGTGGATGTGGCCATTTCCAAGCTGCGGCGCAAGTTCGACGACCATGCCGGCGAGGCGCGCAAGATCAAGACGGTGTGGGGCAAGGGTTACCTGTTCAGCCGTTCCGAGTGGGAATGCTGACAGCATGTTCCGGCTCCTGATCCGTCTCTACCTGCTGACCATCGTGACCTACAGCGCGGCGATCTACCTGATTCCCATGGGCATCATCGAGGTCTTCCATCATCGCTACATGAACTACAACCTCGAGCAATCCCGGGGCTTGCAGAGCCTGATCGTGCGTCAGTACCACAGCCGGCCGGTGGAGCGCTGGTCCGAGGTCACCGACCAGTTGGCCCGGGACTTTGCGCCCTTGAAGGTGCAATTGCTGCATCGCCAGGATGCCCGCTATACGCCGGCCGAGGAGCGGTTGCTGGAGCAGGGCAAACCGGTCATCCGCCTGGGGGAGTGGGGCTGGATGGAAGAAATCAGCTCGCCGCTCAATGACCAATTGGCGGTCAAGCTGACCATCCCGCCCGACCCGCTGGACATGAACCTGCTGTACTGGACCATGAACGTACTGATCGGCGCGGCGCTGCTGGGGGGCCTGTTGCTGTGGCTGCGCCCGCACTGGCGCGACCTGGAACGCCTCAAGGCCACAGCCGCGCAACTGGGCCGTGGTCATCTGGAAGAACGCACACACATTCCGCCCAGCTCCAACATCGGCAGCCTGGCGGCGGTGTTCGACACCATGGCCAATGACATCGAACACCTGCTCAACCAGCAGCGTGACTTGCTCAACGCCGTGTCCCACGAACTGCGTACCCCGCTGACCCGCCTGGACTTCGGCCTGGCCCTGGCGCTGTCCGAAGACCAACCGGCCGCCAGCCGCGAACGCCTGCAAGGCCTGGTGGCGCACATCCGCGAGCTGGATGAGTTGGTGCTGGAGCTGCTGTCCTACAGCCGCCTGCAAAACCCGGCACAACTGCCCGAGCGGGTGGAAGTGGTGCTGGATGAGTTTATCGACAGCATCCTGGGCAGCATCGACGACGAACTGGAGAACCCCGAGATTGTGATTGATGTGGTGCTGGACTGCGCGGTGGAGCGTTTTACCCTCGACCCACGCCTCACCGCCCGCGCCCTGCAAAACCTGCTGCGCAATGCCATGCGCTATTGCGAGCGACGCATCCAGATTGGCGTCAAGGTCTGCGCCAAGGGCTGCGAAATCTGGGTGGATGACGACGGCATCGGCATCCCCGAAGAGCAGCGTGCGCGGATTTTCGAACCGTTCTACCGCCTGGACCGCAGCCGCGACCGCGCCACCGGTGGCTTCGGCCTGGGCCTGGCGATCAGCCGCCGGGCCGTCGAAGCACAGGGCGGCACACTCACCGCCCAGGCCTCGCCACTGGGCGGCGCACGCCTGCGCCTGTGGCTGCCTACCTGACTGTCTGTCTAGAGCGGGCTTGTGTGGGAGCGGGCTTGTCGGATCGCCGCATCGCCGCGAAGACGTCGGCCCAGCGAACATTGATGTTGACTGACCCACTGCTTTCGCGAGCAAGCCCGCTCCCACACAAGCCCGCTGCCACATTGATGGGTGTTTTTCTGCAGTCCTGCTTTTGGCATATGCGCAGCCTTACCGCCCCTGACGCACCCTTGCTATAGTTCGGCCCTTATCAGCCGCCAGCCAAGGATCACTGCCATGTCCGAATACCAAGCCTTTGTCGTCGAACTCCACGGCAACGTCGCCCATGTGCAGATCAATCGCCCAGAAAAAATCAACGCCATGAACGCGGCGTTCTGGAGCGAAATCATCGAGATTTTCCAATGGATCGACGATACCGACGCGGTGCGCGCGGTGGTGTTGAGCGGCGCCGGCAAGCATTTTTCCTCGGGCATCGACCTGATGATGCTGGCCTCGGTGGCCAATGAGTTTGGCAAGGACGTGGGGCGCAATGCGCGCCTGCTGCGGCGCAAGATCCTGCAACTGCAAGCCTCGTTCAACGCCGTGGATAACTGCCGCAAGCCGGTGCTGGCGGCGATCCAGGGCTACTGCATCGGCGGCGCCATCGACCTGATCAGCGCCTGCGACATGCGTTACGCCGCTGACGATGCGCAATTCTCGATCAAGGAAATCGACATCGGCATGGCCGCCGACGTCGGCACCCTGCAACGCCTGCCACGCATCATCGGCGACGGCATGCTGCGCGAACTGGCCTACACCGGGCGCACCTTTGGCGCCGAAGAAGCGCGCAGCATCGGCCTGGTCAACCGGACCTTTGCCGACCACGCAAGCCTGCTGGCCGGGGTGATGGACCTTGCCGCGCAAATCGCCGCCAAATCGCCGATTGCCGTGACCGGCACCAAGGCCATGATCAGCTACATGCGTGACCACAGCATCAACGACGGCCTGGAATACGTTGCCACCTGGAACGCTGCTATGTTGCAATCCAACGACCTGCGCGTGGCCATTGCGGCCCATATGAGTAAGCAGAAACCCGAATTCGTGGATTGACTGAACATGACCCCAGGCTGGATTACCACAACGCTGCTGGACAACGACGCCCCCGGTGGCTGGGCTGTGGCCCGCAGCCGCGAAGGCTTTTTGGTGGATGACAACGGGCCGCTGTTTCCCAGGGAGTGGCTCAAGCGCCAGGACCTGCCGGTGTTGGCCGAGCATGGCATTGGCCATCTGGACGGCGAGCCTGTGTATCTGCTGGAGCTGAACAGCCCCGGCGACGTGCCAGGTTGCCGCTGGCAAGGCTTGCGGGCGTTTATGCTGCAAGGCGATCACCGCCTGTACAAAGTCCTGGGCTATGCCGCACAAATCGGCACCTGGGCCCGCGAGCACCGCTTTTGCGGCAGTTGCGGGCAGGCGATGGTGCAGGTACCCCGCGAGCGCGCGATGTTCTGCAAGGCGTGCGACCTGCGCAGTTACCCGCGTATTTCACCGAGCATGATTGTGCTGATCACCCGTGGCGATGAGATTCTGCTGGCCCGTTCGCCGCGTTTCGTCACTGGGGTCTACAGCACCCTGGCCGGGTTTGCCGAGCCCGGGGAGTCTGCCGAAGACTGCCTGATCCGCGAAGTGCGCGAGGAAGTGCAGGTTGAAGTGCAGAACATCCAGTACGTGGGCAGCCAGTGCTGGCCGTTCCCCCATTCCATGATGCTGGGCTTTCACGCCGAGTACGCCGGGGGCGAGATCGTGCCCCAGGCCGATGAGATTGAAGATGCGCAGTGGTTCAACATCCACCAGTTGCCGCCGCTGCCGGCCTCGCGCTCGATTGCCCGCTACCTCATCGACCTGTATGTGGCGCGCCGTCTAGGCCACGCTGAACCAGTGCTGCCAGGCTAGGCGCACGGTCAGGCCGAGGACCACGGTGATAAACACCGGGCGAATGAATTTGGCGCCGCCGCTGATGGCACTGCGAGCGCCAAAGAACGCGCCCACCATCACCGACAGGCCCATGCTCAGGCCGACAATCCAGTCCACCGAACCGTTGAAGATAAACACCGATAACGCCGCCGCGTTGCTGACGAAGTTCATGCTGCGCGCCACGCCGCTGGCCTTGACCAGGTCCACCGGGTACATCAGCAGCGTGCTGACGGTCCAGAACGCCCCGGTGCCGGGGCCCGCCACACC
This sequence comes from Pseudomonas sp. WS 5010, assembly GCF_012985565.1. Taxonomy (NCBI): domain Bacteria; kingdom Pseudomonadati; phylum Pseudomonadota; class Gammaproteobacteria; order Pseudomonadales; family Pseudomonadaceae; genus Pseudomonas; species Pseudomonas sp. WS 5010. The sequence goes on from NZ_JAAQWQ010000002.1 coordinate 413,487, forward strand.
ATCATAGAAACCCAGGCCGAAGCCTTGGGTCGACTGCCATTTCTTCTTGATCGGCGCATCGGCGTCCAGCGGCGCCTTGGGCGTGCCGCCAAACAACAGGTAGATGCCGCAGGCAAAGACGATCACCGGCAGCATCTTGTTCAGCCACTCGGCGGGCAAGTAATGGGCAACGACGGCCCCAACCAGCGCGCCGACCAGCGTGCCGACGATGGCATGCACCCATTGGCGCGGGTGGAACAGCTTGCGCCGGTAGAAGGTAAAGCTGGCGGTGGCCGAGCCGAAGGTCGAACTCAGTTTGTTGGTGCCCAGCACCAGGTGGGGCGGCATGCCGGCGGTGAGCAGGGCCGGGGTGGTGAGCAAGCCGCCACCGCCGGCAATGGCGTCGATAAAACCGGCAATAAAGGCAACCACGGCGAGGATGGCCAGGGTGGTGAGGTCAACGCTGAGTTCAAAAGGCATGGAGGCGACTTATTTTCGGCGAGGCGCAGAAAGGGGCTGCGCGAAAGTCCGATAGCTTACCTATAACCGATTGTCAGGGCGACTGTTGCGACACACCCGCGCAGGTGAGGTAGGTGTTGTGCCAGCAACAGTGATCCAACAAACCATCCACCAAGGCAACATTGCCCGGCCCAGGCACGCAGGGTCCAAACGCCCGTGCCGCGTGGCTTGGCCCACACTGGCACGCTTGCTGCTCCACCACTTGCACAATCTTTGTGTGCGAGGTACCGAGCCATGACTCAGCAAGCCGTGAAATTTGCCTATTGGGTGCCCAATGTCAGTGGTGGCCTGGTGGTCAGCAAGGTCGAACAACGTACCGACTGGGGCATCGACTACAACCGCAAACTGGCCCAACTGGCCGAGGAGGCAGGGTTTGAGTACGCCTTGACGCAAATCCGCTTCACCGCCGGCTACGGTGCCGAATACCAGCATGAATCCGTGGCCTTCAGCCACGCGCTGCTAGCCGCCACCCGCACACTGAAGGTGATCGCGGCGATCCTGCCGGGCCCCTGGCAGCCGGCGTTGGCGGCCAAGCAGCTGGCCACCATCGATCAACTGACCGATGGCCGGGTGGCGGTGAACATCGTCAGCGGCTGGTTCAAGGGCGAGTTCCAGGCCATTGGCGAGCACTGGCTGGAGCATGACGAGCGCTATCGGCGCTCCGAAGAATTCATCCGCGCCCTGAAGGGCATCTGGACCAAGGATGACTTTACCTTCAAGGGTGATTTCTACCGCTTCAACAATTACACCCTCAAGCCCAAGCCCCTGGGGCAACCGCACCCGGAGATTTTCCAGGGTGGCAGCTCCCGTGCGGCACGGGATATGGCGGCGCGGGTGTCGGACTGGTATTTCACCAACGGCAATACGCCGCAGGGGATCAAGGCCCAGGTCGATGACATCCGGGCCAAGGCCGCCGCCAATAACCATTCGGTCAAGATCGGGGTCAACGCATTTGTGATCGCCCGTGACACCGAAGAAGAGGCCCAGGCGGTGTTGGCCGAAATCATCGACAAGGCCGACCCGGACGCGGTCAACGCCTTTGGTGATGCGGCCAGGCAAGCAGGCAAGGCGTCGCCCGAAGGTGAGGGCAACTGGGCCAAGTCCAGCTTCGCTGACCTGGTGCAGTACAACGACGGTTTCAAGACCAACCTGATCGGCACGCCCCGGCAGATCGCCGAGCGCATCGTCGCGCTCAAGGCGGTGGGGGTGGACCTGGTGCTGGCGGGCTTCCTGCATTTTCAGGAGGAGGTGGCGTATTTTGGCCAGCGCGTGCTGCCCCTGGTGCGCGAGCTGGAAGCCAAGGCTGCGGCGGCCGGCAGCGCCAGGGCGACGGCGTTACCGGTATAGCACCACCGCCGCACGCAGTTGGTTGTTGCCAAAGCGGCACATCCGCTCGAACTCCCCATGGCTGACCGGCAGGTGCTGGCAGTCCATGGGCTGGCGGTGCTGGCTATGGTCCACGTCGGGATCATGCAGGTAGACAAACTCTTGATCGCAGTCGGTCACGATCACCCAATGCGGTGACTTGGAGCGCGTCAGCCGGTAACTGCTGATCAGCACCAGCGGCTGACCGCCGTCGTCCAGGACCTGCGGCAGGTCCAGCGCACCGCCAAATACCTGCTGCACATTACTGCGGGCCAACTCATCCGCGAATCCCTCATGCACCAGGCGCATCACCTCTTTTTTATGCAGGTTGCGCACGCCATCGAGAAACAGCGGCCCACGCACGTTGACCTGCATGCGTACAGCAAACCCCCGGCGCCACGCGGCCAGGGCCAGGCCCTGGGGGCTGCAACCGCCGTGGCCGGCGGTCATGAACACGGTGGTTGCTTCGCGCCAGATCTGCAGTTCTTCGCGGCGCAGTGACTCACGCCCAGGTAACAGGGCACCCATGGCCATCAGCAAACAGGCGGCGCCGCAGGTAAAGTCAGTGGTCTGCTGATAGTAGGGGACACTCAAGGCGCGGGCGTGCGCGGGCTGGAGGATGCGTTTTTCCAGGCGCAGGGCGTCGGTATGGTCGGCGTAATAGTCGTTAATCAGGGCAAAACGCCGGTAGCCAGCGCGCTCATACAACGCGATGGCGCCTGGGTTATCGGTGCGCACCTCAAGGCGCAGGTACGCACAGTCGTGGGCCACGGCGCAGGCTTCGATGCGCGCCAGCAACTGCCGGCCCAGGCCCATGCCCCGGGCCGGCGCGGCAATGGCCAGGGAGTACAGGCGCGCCAACGAGGTGCCGCGATGGAACAGCACCAGGGCATAACCGACCAATTGCCCGGCATTTTCGGCCACCAGCAACTGCGCGTGGGCACGGCTGATCATCCACTGGAAACTGCGGGCAGACAGCCGGTCAGTGGTGAAACAGTGCTGCTCCAACATTACCAATGCTGGCAAGTCTTCGAGGGTTGCAACGCGAAAGGAAAGAGTCATATAACCGCCGTAAAAGTTGCGTAACTAAACGAGACTTCTGTGAAAGATCGTGCTTAATAGAAAAGGTCAAGTTCTCTAGCGGATCAATCAATATGTCAGCGGTACAAAGTCATTGGCGAGAAGTATCCGAGCAAACCGTCGCGGCGACAATAACTTCCAGCGGATATTTTTCTACCCCGCCCAAGAGCCCAAGCCAAGTCGTGATTATTGTTGAACGCAAGGAAGACTGGGCCTCGTACTTCCCTAGCGAAGATATAGTCACCGCCCAGGAATACCTCGAACACTCCCGGGAAAACGAGGCGGGCAAACGGGTCCAGGTGATCAACCTGTGCCGCAGCTACAAGTACCTGGGGCATGGTTACTACTGCTCGCTGCTGGCCGAGGCGCGGGGGCACAAGGTGATTCCGTCGGTGCGCACCATCAGCGAGCTGACAAAGAAATCCTTGTATGGCCTGGCCCTGGATGACCTGGATAAAACCCTCGATAAAGCGTTGAGTCATCACCTTTACAGCAATACCGAAGGTTTTACCCTGACACTTTATTTCGGTCGGACCAATATTGAACCGTTGCAGGATTTGGCCCGGCAGTTATTTGAGGCTTTCCCGTGTCCGATCCTGTTAGTTGAGTTTCGTAAACATAACGGCTGGCATATCGAAGGTATCAAGTCTGGAGTCTTACATAAGTTGCGCGATGATCAGGAAGATCAATTCGCCCATGCCCTGGACAACTTCAGTCGCCGGATCTGGCGCCAACCCCGTTCGCGGCGGCTGGCCCGTTATGACCTGGCGATCCTGCATGATCCCCAGGAGCAATTGCCGCCGTCCAATGCCAAGGCCCTGGAAAATTTCGTGCGGGTGGGCAAGGGCCTGGGGATCGATGTGGAGCTGATCGAACGCAAGGACTACGCGCGGCTGGCCGAATACGACGCCTTGTTGATTCGTGAGACGACCAGTGTCGACAACCATACCTACCGCTTCGCCAAGAAAGCCGAGAGTGAAGGGCTGGTGGTAATGGATGACCCGGCGTCGATCCTGCGCTGTACCAATAAGGTCTACCTCACGGATATGCTCAAGAGCCATCAGTTGGGCATGCCCGCCACCGAAATTCTGTACAAGGAGCGACCGCAAGATTTCGAACGGGTCGGCGAGCGCCTGGGCTTCCCCCTGGTGCTGAAAATCCCCGACGGTTGTTTCTCCCGAGGGGTGATCAAAGTGGAAAGCCAGGAGGCGTTGCTGGCCGCCACGGCCGAGCTGTTCGAACACTCGGTGCTGCTACTGGCCCAGGAGTTTTTCTATACCGAGTACGACTGGCGCATTGGCGTACTCAACCGCAAGCCGATCTTTGCTTGCCAATATTTCATGTCCAAGGGCCACTGGCAGATCTACAACCACAAGGCCATCGGCCAGGATATCAACGGCGAATGCCGGACCCTGGCGGTGCACGAGGCCCCCAAGGCCGTCGTGGAACTGGCAGTCAAGACCGCCAACCTGATCGGCGATGGCTTGTACGGCGTGGACTTGAAGCAGTCCGGCGACAAAGTGGTGGTGATCGAGGTCAACGACAACCCGAACATGGACGCCGGGATCGAAGACGCCTACTTGCAGGACGACCTGTACTCCCTGGTGCTGGAAGAGTTCGTGCGCCGCCTGGAGCTCAAACGCCAGGGCCAGGTCTGGTGATCTGCTTTGAGCTCAACGAGGGCGCGCTGCGCCGCACCGAGCGCGACAATGCCGAGATCCTGCTGTTCAACAATCCCGACAGCGATGAGCGTGAATTGCTGCGCGAGCGCTATAAAGTCGATGAGCACGCGCTGGCGTCGGCACTGGACCCGGACGAGGTGTCGCGCATCGAATTCCACCCAGACAACCTGTTTCTGATCTGGAAGCGCCCGCAAAACTACTCCGGGGGCAGCAACCTGGTGTTTGAAGTGTCGTCCTGTGGCTTGCTGTTTTCCCCCGACCGCCTGCTGGTGATTGCTACCGACGACAGCCAGTTGTCGGGCCTCGGCGCGCGCCGACCGCTGCATACACCGCTGGACGTGTTGCTGGACCTGCTGCTGAACAACATCCACCACTACCTGGGCCACCTCAAGGTGATCAAGCTGGTCGCCCGCGAGTTGCAGCAGCAGTTCAACGCCTCCATGAGCAATCGCCACCTGATGCAGATGTTCAGCCTCAGCGAGAGCCTGATCTATTACATCAACGCGCTGCACAGTAATGGCGCGGTCTTGACGCGCTTGCGCAACCACGGCGAAAAAGAACACTTCAGCGCGCAGACCCTGGGCCTGATCGACGACCTGATCATCGAGAACAACCAGTGCTACAAGCAGGCGGAGATCTACTCCAACGTGTTCTCCGGGCTGATCGATGCCCGGGGCAACCTGATGAACAACAGCATGAACAACCTGCTGCGCAAGCTGACGCTGATCAACGTGGTGTTCCTGCCGCTGAATCTGATCGCCAGCATTGGTGGCATGTCCGAGTTCAGCATGATGACGGCGGGGACGCCGTGGTGGGTGGCGTACCCGTTGTTTTTGCTGGCAATGGCGTTGGGCGCGGCGGGGATGGTGCTGGGGCTGCGGCGGATTGCCAAGGGCGGCGGCAAAGCGGGGTGACCGGGCCCCGCATTCGCGCCGGTGCAGGCGGGCTTAGGCGCCGGCCTGCAGGGTCAACACTTCAAAACCCTCTGCGGTGACGGCCACCGTATGTTCCCACTGGGCCGACAGGCTGTTGTCACGGGTCACCACGGTCCAGCCATCCTTGAGGCTGCGCACCTTGGCGCTGCCCTGGTTGAGCATCGGCTCGATGGTGAACACCATGCCTTCGCGCAGGGTCAGGCCGGTGCCTGGGCGGCCGAAGTGCAGGATTTGCGGCTCTTCATGCATTTCCCGGCCAATCCCATGCCCGCAATACTCGCGCACCACACTGTAGCCATTGGCCTGGGCGTGGCTCTGGATCGCATGGCCGATATCCCCCAGGCGGGCGCCGGGCTTGACCTGGCGGATACCGGCCCACATCGCCTCGAAGGTCTGCTCCACCAGGCGCCGGGCCTTGGGCGCGACGGCTCCGATCATGTACATCTTGCTGGAGTCGGCGATAAAGCCGCCTTTTTCCAGGGTGATGTCGATATTGACGATATCGCCATCCTTCAACACGTCCTTGGCACTTGGCATGCCATGGCACACCACCTCGTTGATGGAGGTGTTGATGCTGAAGGGGTAGTCGTACTGCCCCAGGCTGGCGGGGCGGGCTTGCAGGTCCTGGCGGATAAATGCCTCGACGGCTGCATCCAGTTCCAGGGTGGTCTGGCCGGCCGCGACCCGGTTGTCGAGCAGGGTGAACACCTGGCCCAGCAGGCGCCCGGCTTCGCGCATCACGGCAATCTGTGCAGGGGTCTTGATCATCAGCTGCGCCCCCGGATCAGGTCGGGTTTGTCGAGCAACAGTTTGTTGATCAGGTCGTTGTAGGCCAGGTGCGGATTGAGTTCGGCCAGCAGGCCGATCTTGATCCAGAACTCTGCCTGGGCGTTGATGGAGCGGTCCATCGTGGCGCTGGCCAGTCGGATTTGTTCATGCAGTTGGTCGGTGATCTTGACGATGCCCATGGGGTTCACTGTGTAGAGTTTATATACAAAGCGTATACGTTTCGTATATTGCTCGTAAACCCCGGTGTTGACTTGCCCAGGACCGGCGGTTAGTTTTGTTGCATGACATTACAAACCTATCGTTCCCAGCCAAGCATTATTACCGCCATTCCTCATTTGGCGGGATAGCGTTCGGCTGTACCCAAACCCGCCCTAGAGGCGGGTTTTGTTTTTCCGTCTCCAGGGCTCTGTCAAACGCCAGGAGACACCCATGAGTAGCCCGCTGCCGCAGTCCACCGCCGACGATGGATTGCTTGAGCATTACGTGAAGAAAATCCTCGCCGCGCCGGTCTACGACCTGGCGGTACGCACGCCGTTGCAGGCCGCCCCGGCGCTGTCGGCGTTGCTTGGCAATCAGATCCTGCTCAAGCGCGAAGACCTGCAGCCGACGTTTTCCTTCAAGATTCGCGGCGCCTACAACAAGCTGGTGCAGCTTGGCGAGGCGCAAAAAGCCTGCGGGGTGATCACCGCCTCGGCAGGCAACCATGCCCAGGGCGTGGCATTGGCGGCGCGCGAGCTGGGGATCAAGGCGACGATTGTGATGCCCAGCACCACACCCGAATTGAAAGTACTTGGCGTGCGTTCGCGGGGCGCCGACGCGGTGTTGCACGGCGCCAGTTTCCCGTTCGCCCTGGCCCACGCGTTGCAGTTGGCCGAACAGTCGGGCGCGACCTTTGTGTCGCCGTTCGATGATCCCGACGTGATCGCGGGGCAGGGCACCGTTGCCATGGAAATCCTGCGCCAGCAACAAGGTGCACTGGACGCGATCTTCGTGCCCGTGGGCGGTGGTGGCTTGATCGCCGGCATCGCGGCCTACATCAAGTATTTGCGCCCGCAAGTGCGGGTCATAGGCGTGGAGCCTGAAGGCTCAAGTTGCCTGCTGGCGGCCTTGCGTGCAGGCGAGCGGGTGATATTGCCCAGCGTCGACAGCTTTGCCGATGGCACCGCAGTGGCGCAGATCGGCGCCTACGGCTTTGAAATCTGCCGCGAGCATGTCGATGAAGTGATCACCGTCAGCAACGATGAACTGTGCAGCGCGATCAAGCTGATCTACGACGACACTCGCTCCATCACCGAGCCCTCCGGTGCCCTGGCGGTTGCCGGGATCCGCCGCTATGTGACACGCACCGGGGCCCGGGGGCAGACGCTGGTGGCGATCAACTCCGGGGCCAACATCAACTTCGATAGCCTGCGCCACGTGGCTGAGCGAGTGGCGGCGCAACAGCACAGCCTGAATGTAGGCGTTGTCGAGCGTTAGCGAGGCTACGATGGCGCCAGCAACTACACCTCGTCCATTGTGGGAGCGGGCTTGTCGGATCGCCGCATCGCCGCGAAGGCGTCGGCCCAGCAAACATTGATGTTGACTGACCCACTGCTTTCGCGAGCAAGCCCGCTCCTACATCTGATGTGAGGCGCTACTGCACGCTGGCCTTCTCGACGGTGCTCGATGCCGACCAGATGCGGTAACGCACTTCGACATCTTTTGGAACATATATAACGATGGGTAACTTGCTGTTGTAGCGCAGCACAAAACCGTCGCCGACCACCGGTACAAAGTCCTCGCGGGTCTTGCCGTCGGGGCAGGCCATCATGGTGCTCATGGGGCCGCTGACCTTCTCCAGGCGGTAGAACGGATAACCCCAGCCCTCGAGGTTTTTCTCTTCCAGTACACCACCCAGTCGCTGTTGGTTGCAGTCCACAGGCAAGGTTTTACCGGCGAGGATTTCGACCTTGAAGTCCTGCTCCTGGGGCTTTGCGGGCAAGTGGATGACCTGGCGAACCTGCCCGGCATCGGCCTTGGGGTAGGGCGCGATATCTTCAAGCTTGGCGGCATGGGTCTGGGCGGCCAACATGCTCATGGCCAGTACGCAAAGGATGTTGAGTGCAGAAGAAGTCATGGGACGTCCTTATCTTGGGGGCGCTGAAACGGTCACTGCCACGCTGCACGCCAACGTCCGGCCGTGCAAACCAGCAGCAACTTATATAAGGGTTGCTGGTGCTTATGAGGAAAGGATCCTACGCCAAAAAACACAAGGAGTAGGCTTTGCAATGGAACGTGCCTGCCAGGGTTGGCAAGGCAGCGGTCAGACTATTGATATCTATAAAAATTCATTGGCAGTCTCAAAAAAAGGAGAGGTTCAGCCATGCTTTCGGAATTGGAACTACGCGGCCTTATTGAAGGAAGCTTCCTGCCCAGGCGTTGTGAATGCATCAAGGCCCAGGATGCGTCGTTGACCATCAGAATCTACGACGACGATGGCACCAACATGACTGTCACCGGCATCCAGGCCGATAAACTCGACAGCAGTCGTGCCATCTGTAACTTGATCACGACGCTGCGTGGAGACCTCCATCACGCCCACGCACCCGCCCCGCGCAGGGCCGGCGCCAGGCTCTACTGATCAGCCCACGTTGGGTTTGCGGGCCTGGATAAACCCCAGGCCCAGCACCAGCTCCGTGCCCACGGCCAACAGAATCCCCGGGCCAGCATGCCCCTTGAGCCATTCGCCCATCCCCAGTGCGGCCAACCCCAGGCAACCGACAATAAAGCCGGACACCAGCGCGCTGCGCGTGGGTGACGGGGCGGTATGACGCAGGCGATAAAACATGATGCCGATTGCCAGGAACAGCATGGCATTGCGGCGCGCCACCAGGCCGCTGGCATCGGTGTATTGCACCCCCCAGAGCCACAGCAGCAGGTCGGGCCGCACACCCCAGGCAATCGCCAGGGCCAGGCATAGCACGGCAGTGAAGGTGGCGAGTGAGTGGAAGCTGAGGCGCATGGCGAGTCCTTTCGGCCGTTTCAGAAGGGCCCAAGAATAAGCTGTGCGGCAAGCCTCAGACAAATCCGATACGGCACGTTCCCATCTCGCTGCTAGTGTTTCGCCAAATCTGTCGGCAGTGGCTGAGGTAGTGCGTGCAACAAAAAATCGCAGCAGAGTTTCTCGGCACCTTCTGGTTGACGTTCGGCGGCTGTGGCAGCGCCATCCTGTCGGCCGCGTTTCCCGGCCTGGGCATCGGGTTTGCGGGGGTAGCGCTGGCGTTTGGCCTGAGTGTGCTGACCATGTCCTACGCGGTAGGTAGTATCAGTGGTGCGCATTTCAACCCGGCGATCACAGTTGGCTTGTGGGTCGCAGGGCGTCTACCGGCAATGGATGTGTTGCCCTACATCATTGCCCAGGTCGCCGGGGCGACGGTAGCGGCGGCGATCCTCGCGCTGGTCGCCAGTGGCCGGCCGGGGTTTGAAATCGGCGAGTTCGCCGCCAATGGCTATGGCGCCTTGAGCCCGGGGCAGTACAGCCTGCTGGCCGCGGTGGTGGTGGAAAGCGTGGGCACCTTCTTCCTGGTGTTTATCGTCATGCGGGTGACAGCGCCCGGGGCCGCGCCCGGGTTTGCGCCGATAGCCATCGGCTTGACGCTGACCCTGATTCACCTGGTGTCGATCCCCGTGACCAACACCTCGGTCAACCCGGCCCGCAGCACCGGCCCGGCACTGTTTGCCGGCGCCGATTACCTGAAGCAACTCTGGCTGTTCTGGCTGGTGCCCCTGGCCGGGGGCATCCTTGGGGCCATGGTGGCCAGGGCCGTGCGGGAGCGGCCGTGAGCCGCTACCAGCTCATGCGGATGCCGGTGTTGCCGCTCACGCCCTCCAGGGTGTTGGTGTCCAGTTGGGTGCTGTAGTCGGCGGCTACGTACACGCTGACGCTGGCGGACAGTTTGGCGACCACGCCGACGCCCAGATCGGCATAGGCTGACTTGTGGTCAGTCTTGATCCGATCAATGTCATCGTAAGTCACCGTGTCGCTGCCACCGAACGTGCGCCAGGCGTTGACCCGCAGGTAGGGTTCAACGGGGGTGTCTTGCAGCAGGTAGCGACCTTTCAAGCGGGCACCCACGCGCCCGGTCCAGTAATCCTGGGAGTCGAAGGACACACTGGAGATCCCGTCATTCTGGCGGTCGAGGTCAATCTGTTGGTGGATCACCTGGGCCTGTGGCTCCACCACCCAGTTCGCGGAAACGGCGAACGGGTAGCCCGCCTCCGCAGACAGGGCCAGCGCATGGCCTTTGGTATCCATCTTTATCCCGCGCTCGGATTTGTTGTCACCGTCCAGGCGCGTGCCCATGGCCACCAGGTCTACGTACCAGCCCTTGGGATCGGTCAACGTCCAGTAAGCACCGACGTTGTCGCCGGTGAGTTTGACTTGCCCGGAACGCTGGTCTTCAAAACCCAGGGCAAAGCCTTTGACGTCACCCTGCAGGCGGCTTTGCCCGATAAACAGCCCCAGGCGCTGGAGTTGCCCGCCATCGGTGGCCCAGGCATAGAGATCATGGCCCACCTGATAACCCTTGACGGAACCGTCGAAACTCGGCGACACCGTGCCGGACCAACTCTGCTTGAAGTCACTGCCATAGGCCCGGCCCCAGCCAGCCGGGGCGGTACCGGTCTCGCCCAACAGGCTTTGCTCGCCCTGGCGGTCATGGAACGTGCCAAGCGCCTGCAAGGTCATGCGCTGGGCCGCCGGAACCACCACCGAGTACACCGGCACCTCGACGCGATACAGCGGGATCGGCTCGGCGCCGGCCACGGCGGTGGGCAAGGGCGGCGTGGAGTCGGCAGGGGTTGGCGAGACCTCGGCCGGGACCTGGGTTGGTGGTGGCGGCGCAGGCTCGACGGGAGCCACGGGCTGCGCGGTAGGGGGTTCGACCAAAGGCTCGTCGGGGCCGACCACCGGAGGCACGGCCGGGATAGGGGGTTCTGGCACGATCACCGGTGGCACCACCGGCGGCGTGGGCACGGCGGGTGGCTGCACGGCCACCACGGAAGAGCGTAGATACCAACTGTTCTCCGAACCGGCCGTCACGCCGCCCTTGAACAGGAAGTACTCATAGGCCCCGGCCGACACCGCGCCTTTGAGGGCAAACGCGTCGCTGCTGCTGGTCGCGCCATTGAGCGCCTGCACCACTTCAATCCCATTGTTGCGGGTCAACCCACCCAGGCCGCCCAGGTTGCTCACGGCCAACTGGGTGTTACCGCCGATCGTGCCCTGGGACACCACCAGCTTGTCGGTGGCCGAGGTCTCGTCGCCCAACACCGTTTGCAGCCACAACTGGCCGTTGTTACCGACATAGTTGCCGTGCACCGTCAACGAATCCGTGGCGCTGTTGCTGGCGCTGGCCATGTCGATGGTCCCGGCATTGTTCAGGGTGGCCAACTGGCCTGCGGTGTAGGGCCGGATACTGCCTTGGGTCACCGCCAGCACACTGCTGTTATCGATGGACAACACCCCGGTGCCGCTGGTGTTGTCCCCCAGGAACAGATCCTGCGTCAGGTCCAGGCGCGAGCCATTGTTGAGGTCGAAGGTTTCCCAGCCGATATAGCGGCCAGCATTGCCTGAGGTGGTGTTGTCGAAGGCCAAGCGATCATTGCCCAGGCCACCGTCAATCGAGGGGGTGCTGCCAAGCAGGGTTTCGTTGAGGTTGGCCAGCAATGCCGTGTCGTCACCGTCGCCCATCAGCACCGCAGACTTGATCACGCCGCCCGAACGCCACTCGAAGGTGTCGTTGCCGAGGCTGGCGCGGATCTCGCCGTTGATCACGCCGCCGCTGACGAGAAGGGTGTCGTTGCCGCCACTGACACTGATGTTGCCGCCAATGGTGCCGCCGGACACGCTGATCCGGTCGGTGCCAAAGCCAGTCACCAGGTTGCCGAGGATTGCGCCACCGGACAGGTCATAGATGTTGTTGTCCAGCTTCATGTCCACCCGGCCGATGGTCCCGGCGCTCTGGCTGGCCACATCGCCGTCTTCAAAGGCGCCGACGATGGTGCCGCCGGTCATGGTGAAGGTGTCGCGCCCATCGCCCTGGGCCAGGGACTGGATCTGCCCGCCGCCCATCACAAAGTCATCGATGCCGTTGCCCTGGGAGACTGCCCCGGTGACGGTCCCGGCGTTGATCTGGAAGCGATCGGCGCCGTCGCCCTGGGTCACCGAGCCGACGATGCTGCCGGAGTTCATCTGGACCCCATCGACGCCCGGCCCGAACAGCACATTGCCATTGACGGTGCCGGAGCCCCCCGTGGGCAGCGTCAGGCTGTTGTTGCCGGATACGTCGGTCAGGCCGCCTGCCGAGGTGCCGCTGTCGCAGGTATAGCTGTCGTCGCCACTGCCTGGGGTGAGGACGCATGCGGCCTGGGCAGGAGTCTGGAGTGAAAGAATGCCGACTACAAAAACGGCTGGCTTGAAAAAAGTCCGTTCATTGCTCATCGATCATCCCTGCCCATGTAGGAAAAATATACGTAACTAGGGTCTAGTACAGCCTGGGATGAATCGCAATGTTTAAGGCAAGGCTGAAAGCCACGAAATCCGTGGCCTGCAGTGATAGCACTGTGCAGTTATGCCTGTATCTAAGCGTTTAATTGCTGGCGATAGGGCAGGTCTGGCCCGGTCTTGCCACAGGTCAGCGCGGCGGCGCGAATGGCGAACTTGAGCATGCTGTCGATCTGTTCCCGGGCCAGCCCCTGCACCCCCTCAACCGAATCCAACTGCTGCTCGGTAAGCCAGGCGATCAAGGCCGCCTGGAAGGTATCGCCAGCGCCCACGGTATCGACCATCACCACTTTGACGGCCGGTGCCGACCAACTGCCATGCTGGCGGCTGAACACGCTCGCGCCATCGCCGCCACGGGTCAGGAACACCAGTTGGCAGCGCTGCTGCAACCAGCCTTGCAGCACGCTTTCGGGGGCCTGGCCTGGGTAGAGTAGGTGCAGGTCTTCATCGCTGACCTTGATCAGGTCGGCATGCTGCACCCACTCGGCCACGCGCTGGCGCCATACCTCGATATCCGGCTCGGGATTCAGGCGTACATTCGGGTCGAGACTGATCAGGCGCTTGCCGCTTTCCCGGCGGGCCAGGGCCAGCAGGCTATCGGCGACCGGCTGCACCACCAACGAAAACGAACCAAAATGCAGGCCGCGTACCTGCGCATCGAGGGCGGGCAAATGCTCGATCTGCAACTGCCGGTCGGCACAGCCTTCGCCGCGAAAGCTGTACTGCGGCGAGCCGTTGGCACCCACGGCGACCATCGCCAGGGTGGTCGGCGCGGCAAACTCCAACAGGTACTCGTCGTGTACCCCTTCATCCTCGAGCACCTGGCGCAGGCGCTGGCCCAGGTAGTCGCTGGACAACCCGGCGAACAGCCCGGCCTCGATCCCCAAACGGCGCAGCCCCACCGCCACGTTGAACGGCGAACCGCCGGCAAGCGCCTTGAAATTGACTTTGGAGGCCTGCCCGCTGGGATCCTCCTGGCTGAAAAAATCAAACAGCGCTTCGCCACACACCAGATACATAATTATTCGCTCTTAAAGGGTTGCCACATGCTGTTGATAGCGTTCATAGGCCTGCTGGTACGCCCTGACGCTGGCGGCGACGGGCTGGGTGCGACTGGCCGGGTCGACACTCACGCACCGCGCGCACAGCCCCTCCAGGCTTTCGCCGGACTGGCACCACGCGGCCTGGATCGCCGCGCCCAGGGCTGCCGCTTCGCTTTGTTCGGTACAGATCACTTCGGTGTCCATGATATCGGCGACCATCTGCCGCCACACCGGGCTTTTCGAGCCGCCGCCGATCAGGCGGATACTGTGGCTTTGCAGGCCGGTCTGGCGCAACAGGTCCAGGCCTTGGCGCAAGCCAAAGGTGGTGCCTTCGACCACCGCGCGGCACAGGTTGCCACGGGTCAGGTTGGTCATGGTCAGGCCGTGCAGGCTGCCGGTGGCGTGGGGCAGGGCGGGTACGCGCTCGCCATTGAGAAACGGCAGCATGCAGACGCCCTCGGCGCCAATCGGCGCCTGGGCCACCAGGGCGTTGAACGCCACCAGGTCCAGCTCGAACAGCTCACGGATGACCCCGGTGGCATTGGTCAGGTTCATGGTGCAGATCAGCGGCAGCCAGCCGCCGCTGGAGGAACAGAATGTCGCCACCGCGGCCTGGGCGCTGACAGTCGGCTGATCGGCAAACGCATACAGGGTGCCCGACGAACCGAGGCTCATGGTAAACACTCCAGGCTTGATATTGCCGGTGCCGATCGCCCCCATCATATTGTCGCCGCCGCCACTGGACACAATGGCCCCGGGGTTGATCCCCAGGCGCTTGGCGATGGCCGGCAGCACAGTGCCCAGCGCCTGATTGGCTTCTATCAGGGTTGGCAGCGCCGCTTCCAGGCGCCCGCTGGGGTCGATATGCCGCAGCAATGGCAGGTCCCATTGCCGGGTGCGGACATTGAAATAGCCGGTGCCCGAGGCGTCGCCATACTCGGCGCAGGCTCGGCCGGTGAGCCAATAATTGAGGTAGTCGTGGGGCAACAGGATATGGGCGACGCGTGCGAACACATCCGGGTGTTGCTCCAGGGTCCATAACAGCTTGGACACGGTGTAGCCCGGCGCAATCGCCACCCCGAGGCGCTCCAGGGAGCCGCTTTCACCGCCCAGGTAGTGCAACAATCGCAGGTTTTCGGCGCTGGTCTCGGTGTCGCACCACAGCTTGGCCGGGCGCAGCACCTGGCCCTGCTCATCGAGCAGCACCAGGCCATGTTGCTGGCCGGACACGCCGATGCCGAGAATGTCCTGGCCGTCCACGCCGGCTTGCTGCAAGGCGCGGTGGGTGGCTTGGGTAAAGGCGTCCAGCCATTGCGTGGTGTCTTGCTCGCGCCGGCCATTGGCGCCGCTGATCAGGCTGTGGGTCGCGGCGCCCAGGCCCAGCACCCGGCCGCTGGCGGCGTCGAGGACGATGGCCTTGGTGCCTTGGGTGCCGCAGTCGATACCAAGAAACAGAGATTGGCGGGGCATGGTGGTTACTCAGCAGAAAACAGGGTGAAAACCCGAGCAATGTGGGGTTCTTCAGTCGGTAAGTCGTTTCAAGGTCTTTGTGACACCGTTATCGCGCAAACTGACAAAACACCGCTCGAACGCTGCCACAAACTCAGGCGAATTGGGAATCGCCGTGCCAAAAATCTCTTCCACACCCAACAAGCGCTGGCTGATCGAGGCGTCATCCGCCACCAGCGCCCGGCAGAAGTCGGCGCGGGGGTCGGGGATGCGGTAGCGCACGCCGTTCTCGTCGACGCCTTGCAGGTACAAAGCCCAGGCTGCCACCACCAGTGCCGCCCGCTCGGTGTCGCGGCCCTCGGCAATCAGGCGGTTGATGGTTGGCACGGTGAACTTGGGAAACTTCGAGGAGCCATCGGAACACACCCGCTCCAACTGGTCGGCAATCGCCTGGTTGGAGAAGCGGTCCACCAGGGTCTGCTTGTACTCGCCCAGGTCAATGCCCGGCACCGGCGCCAGGTTGGGGGTCACGTCCAGGTCCATATAGGCGCGCATATACGCGACAAACAGCGGGTCGTTCATGGTCTCGTGGACAAACCGGTAGCCCTTGAGAAACCCTAGGTAAGTCAGGGCCAGATGGCTGCCGTTGAGCAGGCCGATCTTCATTTCTTCATACGGCGTGACGTCGTCGGTGAATTGCACACCCACCTGTTCCCAGGCCGGGCGGCCGTTGACGAACTTGTCTTCCAGCACCCATTGCACAAAGGGTTCGCACACCACCGGCCAGGCATCGTCGATGCCGTGTTCATCATGCAGTTGCAAACGGTGCGCGGTGCTGGTCATCGGTGTGATGCGGTCGACCATCGCGTTGGGGAAACTCACATGCTCCTTGATCCAGTCATGCAGCTCGGCATCGCGCAATGCGGCGAACGCCAGCAGCGCCTTGCGAGTCACGGCGCCGTTGTGCGGCAGGTTATCGCAGGACATCACGGTAAAGGCAGGCACGCCCGCCGCCCGGCGCTGGGTCAGGGCTGCGCAGATAAAACCGAACACGGTTTGGGGGGCGTCGGGGTGGGCCAGGTCATGCTGGATCTGCGGCAGGTGGGCCATGAACTCACCGTTGCTATCGTCGATGCAGTAGCCGCCCTCGGTGATGGTCAGCGAGACGATGCGGATTGCAGGGCTGGCCAGCTTGTCGATCAAGGCCTGGGCGCCGTCCTGTGCCAGCAGCATGTCGCTGATGGCACCGATCACTCGTACTTCGGTGTCGTCGGTATCGCCCAGTTCGTACAGGGTAAACAGATAATCCTGGCCCGCCAGGTCATCGCGCGCCTTGCGGTCTTCGGCCCGCAGGCCGATGCCGCAGATGCTCCAGTCCAGGCCGTCGCCGGTGTTCATCAGGGCATCGGTGTAATACGCCTGGTGCGCACGGTGGAAACCGCCGACGCCGATATGGGCGATGCCCTGGCGCGTATCGGCGATGGTGTAGGCGGGCAGGCGCACTTCGGGCGACAGCTGCGTGAGGTTTTGCTTATTGAGTTTCATCAGAAAATCTCGCGAAATCAGGCGGCAGCGCGCAGTGGGCGGGCCACGGCCACACCGTCGGTGTCAAACAGATGGCAGTGCGCCGGGTCCAGGTGCAGTTGCAGGGTCTCGCCATACTGGCTGGCCATGTCGCCACGGATCCGCATGGTCAGCGGCTCGCCGCTGGTGGTGAGCACATGGCAGAACGTGTCGCTGCCCAGGCGTTCGCCCACGTCGGCGGTGACGGTCAGGGTGGTATCGCCCGGCGCGGCCAGTTCCAGGTGCTCGGGGCGGATGCCCAGGGTCACCGCACTGCCCACGCGCAAGCTGGCGCTGCTCAAGGGCAGGCTGATCAGGGTGCCGGCGTCCAGTTGCACGTCGCAGCCCTGGCCCTCGATCCGGGTGACCTGGCCCTTGAGAAAACCCATTT
This sequence comes from Pseudomonas sp. WS 5010, assembly GCF_012985565.1. Lineage (NCBI taxonomy): Bacteria > Pseudomonadati > Pseudomonadota > Gammaproteobacteria > Pseudomonadales > Pseudomonadaceae > Pseudomonas > Pseudomonas sp. WS 5010. The sequence goes on from NZ_JAAQWQ010000002.1 coordinate 430,826, forward strand.
TCGGCGTACCCAGAAAGCCTGCGACAAACAGGTTGGCCGGCTGGTGATACAGCTCCAGCGGCGAGCCGACCTGTTCGATGCGCCCGCTGTTGAGTACCACCACCTTGTCGGCCAGGGTCATGGCTTCGACCTGGTCGTGGGTCACGTAAATCATGGTGGCTTGCAGTTCTTTATGCAGGCGCGCCAGCTCCAGGCGCATTTGCACGCGCAGGGCGGCGTCGAGGTTGGACAGCGGCTCGTCGAACAGGAAGATTTTCGGGTTACGCACAATCGCCCGGCCAATGGCCACGCGCTGACGCTGGCCGCCAGACAGCTGCTTGGGCTTGCGCTCCAACAGTGGACCCAGCTCCAGGATGCGTGCCGCTTCACTGACTTTACTGTCGACGATTGTTTTGTCGACGCCGGCCAGGTCCAGGGCAAACGACATGTTCTTGCGCACGCTCATATGCGGGTACAGGGCGTAGGTCTGGAACACCATGGCCAGGTCGCGCTTGGCCGGGGTCACTTCGGTGATATCGCGGCCATCCAGTTCGATGGTGCCCTCAGTCACTTCCTCAAGGCCGGCAATCAGGCGCAGCAGGGTCGACTTGCCACAGCCCGACGGCCCGACGAATACCACGAACTCCTTGTCGTTCACTTGCAGGTCGATGCCCTTGATGATGGAGAAACCTTCGAAGCCTTTTTGCAGATTGGTGATTTTCAGGTTGGCCATGATGGGCCTCCTTTTTATAAGGGGTCGTTATTTCACTGCGCCAAAGGACAAGCCGCGCACCAGTTGCTTCTGGCTGATCCAGCCGAAGATCAGGATCGGCGCGCAGGCCAGGGTCGAGACGGCAGATAATTTGGCCCAGAACAAACCTTCGGGGCTGGAGTAGGAGGCGATCAGCGCGGTCAACGGTGCGGCATTCGAGGAGGTCAGGTTCAGCGACCAGAACGCCTCGTTCCAGCACAGGATCAGCGACAGCAACACGGTGGACGCCAGGCCGCCCTTGGCGATGGGCAGCAGCACCCGCAGCATTTCCTGCAACAAGGTGGCGCCATCCAGGCGCGCGGCTTCGAGGATGTCCTTGGGGATGTCCTTGAAGTAGGTGTAAACCATCCACACCACAATCGGCAGGTTGATCAGGGTGTAGATGATGATCAGCGCGATGCGCGTATCCAAAAGGCCCATGCTCTTGGCCAGCAGGTAAATGGGCATCAGCACGCCCACCGGTGGCAGCATCTTGGTCGACAGCATCCACAGCAACGTGCCCTTGGTGCGCTGGGTTTCGTAGAACGCCATGGAGTAGGCCGCCGGCACTGCAATCAGCAGGCACAAGGCGGTGGCGCTGAAGGAAATCACCACGGAGTTCCAGGCGAAGCTTAGGTAATTGCTGCGCTCATTGATGTGCAGGTAGTTCTCCAGGGTGGGCGTGAAAACGAACTGCGGCGGTGTGGCAAACGCGTCGATTTCGGTCTTGAAACTGGTGAGCACCATCCAGAAGATCGGGAAGAAAATCACGATCGCGATGGCCCAGGCCAGGGTGCCGAGCAACAGGCTTTGCAGGCGGCGGGATTGTTGAAGCGTCATGGCGCGGCCCTCAAGGCTTGTCAGTCAGGTTTTTGCCGAGCATCCGCACCAGGATGATCGCCGCGATATTGGCAATGACCACGGCAATCAAGCCGCCGGCCGAGGCCATGCCCACGTCGAACTGCACCAGCGCCTGGTTGTAGATCAGGTAGGCGAGGTTGGTCGAGGCGTAGCCGGGGCCGCCGTTGGTGGTGGTGAAGATTTCAGCGAATACCGAGAGCAGGAAGATGGTCTCGATCATCACCACCACGGCAATGGGCCGGGCCAGGTGCGGTAGGGTCAGGTGCCAGAAGATCGCAATCGGGCCGGCACCGTCCAGGCGCGCGGCTTCTTTCTGTTCCTGGTCCAGGGACTGCATGGCGGTCATCAGGATCAGGATCGCGAAGGGCAGCCATTGCCAGGACACAATGATGATGATCGACAGCAGCGGGTAGTGCGCCAGCCAGTCCACCGGCTGCGCGCCAAACAACTTCCACACCGCCGCCAGTACGCCGGACACCGGGTGGAAAATCAGGTTCTTCCAGATCAGCGCACCGACCGTGGGCATGATGAAGAACGGCGAGATCAACAACACCCGCACCAGCCCCCGGCCGAAAAACTCGCTGGCCTCCAGCAAGGCACTGATCAACACCCCCAGCACCACACTGATCAGCAGCACGCTGCCGACCAGCAACAGGGTGTTGGTGGCACCGGGCAAAAAGCCGGAATCGGTGACGAAGTAGGTGAAGTTCTCCAGGCCCACGAATTGGTTTTCGCCGGGGTAGAGCAGGTTGTAACGGATCAGCGAAAAATACAGGGTCATGCCCAGCGGCACGATCATCCACAGCAGCAACAGGGCCACCGAGGGGCTGACGAGGAACCAGCCGGGGTTGAGCAGGCGGCTTTTAGACGTATTCATGACAATCAGAACCCATTGGAGGCAAACAGAATCAGCCTTGGAGTGCGGTCAATGTAGGAGCTGGCTTGCCTGCGATGGCGGCCTGTCAGTGGATAAATCAGTTAACTGATCGACCGCTATCGCAGGCAAGCCAGCTCCTACATTTACGAGGGTGAGCCTGGGCTATTTGGGGTAGCCGGCACGCTTCATTTCCCGCTCGGTGGTGGTTTGCGCGGCAGCCAGGGCCTGGTCGACTGTCTGCTGGCCGGTCAGGGCGCCGGCGAAGAACTTGCCCACCTGGGTGCCAATGGCCTGGAACTCGGGAATGGTCACCAACTGGATGCCGACATAGGGCACGGGCTTGAGGGTCGGTTTGGTCGGGTCTGCGACTTTCAACGACTCCAGCGTCACCTTGGCAAAGGGCGCGGCCTGCATGTATTGCTCGCTGTAGGTCGAGGCGCGGGTGCCTGGCGGTACGTTGGCGATGCCATCGGTCTTGGCCACCAGCGCGCCGTACTCCTTGGACGTCGCCCAGGCACTGAAGACCTTGGCCGCGTCCTTGGCCTTGGAACTGGTGGGGATCGCCAGCGACCAGGAATACAGCCACGAAGTGCCCTTGTCGGTGACCTGTTGCGGGGCAAAGGTGAAGCCGACATGCTCGGCGACCTTGCTCTGGGTCTTGTCGGTGACAAACGAACCGGCGACGCTGGCGTCCACCCAGATCGCGCACTTGCCGCTGTTGAACAGCGCCAGGTTTTCATTGAAACCGTTGCTGGAAGCGCCCGGTGGGCCGGACTTCTTCATGTTGTCGACGTAGAAATTCAGCGCATCCTTCCACTCAGGGCCATTGAATTCGGGTTGCCATTTCTCATCGAACCAGCGCGCGCCATAGCCATTGGCCAGGGTGCTGATCAGCGCCATGTTCTCCCCCCAACCGGCCTTGCCGCGCAGGCACAGGCCGTATTGCTCCTTGCTCTTGTCGGTGAGTTTTTCGGCAAACTGGCCAATCTGCACCCAGGTCGGATGCTCCGGCATGCTCAGCCCGGCGGCCTTGAACAGGTCGCTGCGGTAGTAGGTAATGGAGCTTTCGGCATAGAACGGCAGGGCGTACAGCGTGCCCTTGACGGACAGGCCGTCGCGCACTGATGGGAACACATCGTCCAGGTCGTAGGACGCCGGCAGGTCCTTCATCGGCTCCAGCCAGCCCTTGGCGCCCCAGAGTGCAGCTTCGTACATGCCGATGGTCAGCACATCGAACTGCCCGCCCTGGGTGGCGATGTCGGTGGTCAGGCGTTGGCGCAGCACGTTTTCTTCGAGCACCACCCAGTTCAACTTGATGTCCGGATGCTCGGCCTCGAAGGTTTTCGAGAGCTTTTGCATGCGGATCATGTCGCTGTTGTTGACGGTGGCAATGGTCAGGGTTTGTGCACCCAGGCTGACGGCGCTGAGGGTCATACAGGTACAGGCAAGCAGGGCTTTTGCTGGGAACTTCATCGCGCACTCCGTATCTGCGCCCAGAGGGCTGCAGAAGGACAGTTATTGTTGTTGTGTCTTCCAGGGCAGCAGGAAGAGTGTGCGTTGATTACAGCCTTGTGCAGGCCCGGTGACAAATCCTTGGACACACTTGCACTGATACTTTTTTGCACTGCTTGGTGGGTGCCATGGGTGACCTGTTACTTTTGACAGTAGACGATCTAAAGGAATCAAGGGTTAATTGTTGTGCACAACCAACCGAGGATATGTTCATGAACTATTCCACCGTAAGACCCGACATTAACTGGCTCTACAAAGTTGCTCTTGGCATGGTCGTCGCACTGTTTGTCAGTGCATGCACAGGGCAGTCACCTTCTTCCGGTAATTTTGATCAATGCGTACGTGAGGGGTATTTCAAAAGTGTCGAAATCGCCGGTGGGTATTACCGCTGCGTGTATAATCCAAACACTAAGAAATATACGATTTATCGCTACACTTGCCCGGCCGGCAAAGAGTTCAACGAAGCGACTAGACAATGTGAGTAAGCCCGTGTAAACCCACAAGGCCCCCAGTGTTTTCACTGGGGGCCTTGTGTTTTCAGGGGGTGAGTAGTAGATCAGTCGACCCCGTCTTCCTGCTCCAGGGTTATTTGACTTGGATAAGGCCGCTGCTGGATGATGATGTCGTCAAAATCGTAGATACCCTCGGTTGACGGATTAGTTATGGCAATTGACGCCTCAAATGGCTGGCCTGGCAAATATCCCATATACACATCGGCATACAACCACGTATTGATGCTGGGTATCGCCACGTTCTTGGTCAAGTTGCCTATATGAATAAATACACTGGTCGGCCCGCCGATATCCGCGAACTTGCTGATCCTGAAGCGCAAACTTACCCGATAGTAGCCCACTGCGGCGGGGGTGAAGGTTTTGTAAATCCTCACACCACTGCCGGGGTAGGGGGCGGCTTGCAGGTAGTAATTGCCGTTTGCCTCGCGGCGGATCCCGGTATTGGGCCACTGGCTGAGCCAACCATTGAGGAAGGAGCCGGTAAAGGTCGTCTCGTCGGTGATCATCCGGCTGCGGATGGTGTAAATGACCGGCGGGAACTCAATTGCCCGCGACTCTTCGGTGCTGTTGTTGAACGCCACCTTAAATTGCAGGGTCAGTTGGCTGTTGTTGCCCAGGTCCGACAGGTAGCTATTGAGGATGGTTTGCTGGTGATACCCAAGGCTCAACCAGCCAGAGGTCACCCGGTCGCCGTAGGAACCGTCCAACAGGGTCAGGTTGTGGGCCGCACCGTTGGGCCGGTTGCCGAGCAAGCGCAGCCAGACGGGCTGGTCCCTGGCAATAAGTGGCCAGGTACCTACGGTTGCCGTGGCGTTGCCGGCCAGTTCGCCCACATCCAGTACACCGCTGACGGCCTCGTCGATCCGCAGCACGGTTTTTTTCAGCTCAGTCACCGGAATGGCTTTGAGGGTCACGCTCAACACCGTTGACGAACGGCGCACGCCGTTGCGCAAGACGGAATACTGCACGGTGAACACGCTGTCGCGATTGTCCAGATTGGCGGCAATCAACGCGGCCGGCAGGCTGAAAGTCACCGTGCCATCGGCTTCGCCATTTTTCGGCCCCAGTTGCACCGACCCTGACCCGCTGCCACCCAGAACCTCCAGGGTGAGGCTGTCGGTGGTGTACATCGGGCTGTAGGCCACCTCTACCGTCGCCCCGTTTTGCGCATTGAGCGGTGTCAGGATTACCGCGGCTCCCGAACCCGTGGCCTCGAGCACTCGGGGCACTGGAAATTCGGCGGGAATGGCCTGCACGGTGTAACGGCGTTCCGGGAACCACAGTGCATTGGCCTGTGCGGTCGATTGGTCAAACGTCACCCCAAAGCGCATCACAAGTTGTGAGCCGTCCTTGAGCTGGCGCAATTGCGCCACCGGCGCCTGGGGGCGGATCCCGATCTGTTCGCCGTTGTAGGTCACCAGGTCACCGTCGTAGAGCACGGCAACAAAGGGCGTGTCATTGGCAGAGGTGCCGCGCAGTTCAAACCACATGCGTTGATTGCGGTTGATAAAGTTCCAGCGATCAACCATGGCGCGCTCGGAGCCGACCAGGTTGCTGAGGTTCAGCACGCTGCTGGTATGACCTTCGATATAGGGCAGGGGCAGTACCGGCGCCAACAGATTCAGGCTCAATACCGGCGAAGGTTTTTGGTGGGCACCCAGCAATACAAAGTACTGCACCTGAATGTAACGCCCGTATTCGCTGAGGTTGGCCCCGATGACCTCTGCCGGCACCTCGAAATGCAGGGTCCTGGAGGTGTTGCCATCCTTGGTTTCGCAATAGGTGCCCAATTGCGGGATACCGCTCCAGCAGGCCTGGATACGGTGACTGGGCAGCATTTGCGGGTAGGTGACGGTGATGGTCGCACCGTTCAGCGCCGCCTCCGGCAACAGTTGGTCGGGATAGCGCTGGGCTTGCAATACCTCTGGGCGCAACAGGTCCAGGGCCGCACCCACCGTGACCACTAACACGTCCGAGTAGAGCGTGGCGCCACCGCTTGCAGGCACCAGCGAATAGCTCAGGCGCAGCTCGCCATTTTCGCTGGCACGGATCAACGCCTCTTCCAGGGTGAATACCACCGGCTTGCCCGCCGTTGCATTGTTGAGGCGTATCTCATCGCTGGCAGTGCCGTTGCTGGTCGCGCCCAACAGTGTCCAGCGCAGAATGTCGCCACTGGCGGTGCGCGTGTAGGGCAGGGTTACCTGCAACTGACCACCTTTGATGCGCGCCGGGTCCAGGTTGTTGAACTCATCGACATATTGCATCAGGGGCGATGGCAGATCGGCATAGCGGGGGCCAAAGGTGACTTCCAGCACCTCTGACATGCGCACCGTCTGAATACTGGGGCTCAGGATACCCAGGGTGCCGGTGTCGACCAGGTAGTACACCCGTACGGTGCCCAGCCCGACGAAGCGATCGAAATTCTCCTTGAGCACAATGCGAAAACGCTCCGGAGGCGGCTCGGCGCCGGCCAACAGGGTTTCTTCGTAGACCACCAGGCCGCCGCCTGGGCGCACGGCTTCCATGCGCAGGGTCACGCTGTAGTTGCGGTCGTATGGGGTGTAACGCGGGAAAATCGCCTTGATAAAAGGATGGTCCGGGACAATGTTGCCGCCCTCGTTTTGCTCGATGATCATCGGCGGCATCGAGCTCCTGGTGCCGAACACCGTGATATTCAGGCGTCGGGAGGAGGCGAGGAACACGCCCGTGGCCGTGGTCAGCTTGTACTCGATTTGCAGGTGGCCGTTGAGCACCGCCTGCAGGTATTGGGGGGCCACGGCGACGGACGACGACAGGCCAATGCGTGCTGCAAACGCGGGCAGGGTCCTTTCGAACGGCAGGCCATCGGCATCGGCGCCTCGCAACGTCACTACGATCAACGCGCCTGTAGGGGTCGAGGCGCCATTGGGCAGGCGCCGCGGTACCACCATTTCGATATTGAAGTCGTTGTGGATGTCGAGGTTGACGTCGATAACGGAGTCCCCGTCCACTACAAAATGCGGAGCGTCAAGCAGGTAAGGGTCCAGGTCGCTGACGACCGTGACCGCCTTCGACCATTGCTGGGTTTCCCCGGAAAAGTTGAACACCTTGTCGTAGGCCCGGAAGCGAATAGTCACCACCCCACTGCCGCCCAGCAGGATGATTGATTCCGGGACCAATACGGTGATCGGCTTGATGCCGGCGACATGCTCGGCATCAAGCCTCAAGGAAATGGGGTAACCGTTCCAATACACCTCGACGGTGTCGCCTTCGGTCAGGTTAGGGTAAGGGTCGATCGTCATTTCCACCCCTTCGGCGGCGCGATGGGGGTCTATCACGCCGCCTTCCAGGTCGGGTGGCAGGTGTATCACCAGTTCCGTGTGATACGCCAGCCCGGGATCTTTACTGACCCCGCCGGGGCGAGTGCGCTTGACATACCAGGTTTCGTAGGGCGAGCTGCTGGTGGTGCCGCTGCCCCTGCGGATGACCTCGTAAAAACACGGGTAGGTATAACCCAGTGGCACCAATGGCGGGAGAATCACCAACGCCACCGACGTCTTGTCCAGATCCTCATCGCGGATTTCCGTCGACACAAGGGCAAAGCGGTTGCTGCCCATGAAGAAGTTCAACCTATCGCCGACAGTCAATTGGGTCCAGCGCGGGAAATGCACGGTCAGCCACGGCTCGGTGTGGCGTATCCCCAGGCCGAGCACCGCGTCTGGCAGCGTGCGCACCGCATCGCTGACGTCAGGCGGGTCCAGGTCGTCGATAACGCTTGGGTCCGGGAGGCAGGGCAAAGTGCTCGGGTTGGATGACTCGGTGTTCTTCATCATGGGTGCTCCGTGTGCAGAGGTAACTGGCCACGGACATCACACACCCAAGGTGCTGCTGCATATAACTGTCAAAATTGACAGTGGCGACGAGTGGTCGCTGTCAGGCCAGGTTCTGTTCCGTCAGGCGCTGCACTGCCAAGCGCCGGTAGTGTGAGGGCGTCATGCCTTTGAGCTGCTGGAAGCGCCGGTTGAAATTGGAGATGTTGTTGAACCCCGACTCAAAGCACACATCGGTCACGGCCTTGTCGCCCACGGCCAGCAACTCGCAGGATTTGCTGATGCGCAGGCGGTTGACGAACTCGACGAAGGTGCGCCCGGTGGCCTGTTTGAACACCCGGGAAAAGTAGGTGGGTTTCATCCCCAGGTACTGCGCGACTTCTTCCAGGGACAGTTCGCGGGCGTAGTGGGCAAAGATGTAGTCCACCGCGCGGTTGGTCCGGTCGATGCTGTGTTCATCGGCCAACTGCGCTGTAGTCCCTCCTGACAGCACCAGGTAGTCCTCACAGGCACAGAGTGCCTCCAGCAACACAAAGAAGTGCCCCAGCCGCGCCATGCCCTGGGCATCCTCGATGCGTTGCATCAGGGTCATGGCCTGGGCGATGGTGTTCTTGCAGCGAAATTCGATGCCGTACTGCGCGCGCTCCAGCAAGGGCGCCAGGCTCTTGAACTCGGTGAAGACCTGGCTGCCGTCCTCCAGCAACTGATCGGTGAAATTCACCAGCATGTCGCGCTTGGTGATCACTTCGCCTTCCTCCACCTGGCTGATCCAGTTGTGGGGCAGGTTGGGACCGGTGAGGAACAGGCTTTGCGGGTAGAAGTTGCCGATATAGTCGCCGATAAACACCTTGCCGGAACTGGCGACAATCAAGTGCAGCTCATACTCCTTATGAAAGTGCCAGCGCACCAGGGGGCAGGGGAAACCATGCTGGCGATAGATGATGGACAGGCCGTTGTGGTCGTCCATCAACTCGTAGGAAGGGTCGGTGATGCGCGTTGCTCGGCTCATGCTGGCGTCGCTTTTATTGTGGTTGCGCAGCCGATAATGCCCCGTTGCACGTCACCTCGCCAGCGCCGCTGTTTAAACGGGGCGGTTTTTTGCCTCGATCCACTGCGCCATGTATTGGGTACTTTTGTGCAGATGGTGGCGCAGCATGCTGCCGGTAAAGTTGTCGCGCCGATGTTGCGCCAGCTCGCCCAGGCAGTGTTGCAGGCGCTCGACCAAGGCCGGGCCGTGGTTGTGCGGGGCATAGCGACGGGCCAGCAGTTGCTCGCCATGTGCCTGGGCCTCGGTCCAGGCTTGCCGATCTGCGTACAGGGCCACGGCAGCAGCGGCCAAGGCCGTGGCGCTCTGGGCGATCATCCCCGGCCAGGGTTGCCCGTCGCCCATGCCTTCGGCGCCGATGGAAGTGGTGATACTGGGGGTGCCGCAGAGCATGGCATCGGCCAGTTTGCCCTTGATCCCGGCACCGAAGCGCAGCGGGGCCAGGCAGATGCGCGCCGCCGACATCACTTGCAGCGCGTCCTCGGCCCAGTTCATCACATGGAAGCCTTGCGCCGGGTTATGCAGCGCAGTGGCCTTGGGCGGCGTGTAGGCCCCATAGATATGCAGTTGGGCGCCGGGGAGCTGCTGGCGAATCAACGGCCAGAGGCTGTTTTTCATCCAGAGCACCGCATCCCAGTTGGGTGCGTGGCGGAAGTTGCCGATACTCAGGAAGTGCGCGCGCTCTTCATAAGGAATAAACGCCTGGCTGGGCGCCTCGATCATCAACGGGCACCAGTGGAGCAGGGCGGCCGGCACCTTGAAGTGCTCGGTGAGCAGTTGGATCTCGACGTCGGAAATCATCAGGCTGATATCACAGCGGTAGATCGCGGCGATCTCGCGCTTGGCCAGGTCGGTGTCGGCCATCCTCTGGAACTCTTGGTCCAGGACCTGGGCGAATAACGGGCTGAAATCGTCAGCATCCGGCTGATGCTTGAGGTAATCCTTGAGGCGCTGCTGGCGGGCATCGCGCAGGCTCTGCAAATCCGAAGTCTCCAGCACGCGCAAGGCCTGCGGGCAATGCTTCTCTACGCGCCAGCCGAACTGCTCCTCCATCATGAAACGATCGAACAGCACGATATCCGGGGCCAGTTCACGGATAAAGTCGTCGAAACTGCGGTTATTGAGCTCGATAGCGCATTCGCGAATACCCAGTGCCGCGAGGTCGGCCTTGTGTTCACCGATAGCGGCTGGGCTGCTGAAGGTTACTTCCCAGCCTTGCGAAAGAAAGCTCTGCAAAATCTGCATCATATGTCCGCCAGCTGCCGAGGAGCGAGGCTCCGGCCAGACGTAACCGATGACCAGGACTTGGGTGGCAGGCTGATTCTTCAACGACGAACTCCTTCAAGGGCAGGGCAAAAGCGGCGCAATTAAACCACAGCCGTCGGCCCAGGCGCTGTCATGACAATTTGTGACGGCCATAGGTGTAAATCGAACTTTGTGGTTAACTTCTGCCTCTCGAATTCGTTTCATCCAACCCAGCATAAGGATTCCGTTCATGGCTCAAGTCACCCTCAAAGGCAACCCAGTCCAGGTTGAAGGCGAGTTGCCGCAAATCGGTACCCAGGCCCTCGACTTTTCCCTGACCGCAGGCGATCTGTCGGACGTCACCCTGGCGACTTTCGCCGGCAAGCGCAAAGTACTGAACATCTTCCCAAGCGTTGACACCCCGACCTGCGCCACGTCGGTGCGCAAGTTCAACGCCCAGGCCAACGAGCTGAACAACACCGTTGTACTGTGCATCTCCACCGACCTGCCATTCGCCCAGGCCCGTTTTTGCGGTGCCGAAGGCCTGGAAAACGTGAAGAACCTGTCGGACTTTCGCAGCGCCGATTTTGCCGTTGACTACGGTGTTTCCATTGCCGACGGCGCCCTCAAGGGCCTGACCGCCCGCGCCGTGGTGGTACTGGACGAAAACGACAAGGTGCTGCACAGCGAGCTGGTTGGCGAAATCGCCCACGAGCCAAACTACGAAGCGGCTCTGGCTGTACTGAAGTAATTGCGGCTGCGCGTTACTGTCGCTTTGCAGTAACACGTATGATGCATGCTTGCGGCCTGGCCTAGTCCAGGCCGTTTTTATTTGTGCTTCAGCGGTTTAGCCCAAATTGCTGACATTTCACTTCGAAAAGTAAATGTTTGTAAGCGCGAAGGTAAATAGCCGGTAAAGGCGCTTTTCTAAACGCGCCCCAGTGCTTATCTTTCAGCCTCCCACAGTAGAAGCCCTCGCATCCAATGGTTGATCAATCCATGCAATCGTCCCCCCGTAGTTCCCGCCGCTGGCTGTTTGGCTTGCTCGTCCTGTTGGTTGTTGCCGTGCTGTGCTGGAAGTTCTGGCCGACCGGCGCCGCCCAGAAAGAGGCCCCGGCAGCCCGGACCAGCAAGACGGGGATGATGCGTCCCGGCTTCGGCGGCTCAGGTGCTGCGGTACCCGTGCGTGTCGCGCCCGCGATCACTGGGGATTTCCCGGTGTACTACAAGGCGCTGGGCACTGTGACGGCGCTGAACACCATCAATGTGCGCAGCCGGGTGGGGGGAGAGCTGGTCAAGATCGCCTTTGAAGAGGGGCAGATGGTCAAGGCCGGCGACCTGCTGGCAGAAATCGACCCGCGCAGCTACCAGAACGCCTTGCTCCAGGCCCAGGGCACGCTGCTGCAAAACCAGGCCCAATTGAAGAACGCCCAGGTCGACCTCGAGCGTTATCGCGGCCTGTATGAACAGGACAGTATCGCCAAGCAGACTTTGGACACCGCCGCTGCGCTGGTCCTGCAATACCAGGGCACGGTCAAGACCAACCAGGGCGCGGTGGATGACGCCAAGCTCAACCTGGAATTCACCAAGATCCGCGCACCGATTTCCGGGCGTGTCGGCCTGCGCCAGCTGGACGTCGGCAACCTGGTGGCGGCCAATGACACCACCGCCCTGGCGATCATCACCCAGACCCAGCCGATCAGCGTGGCATTCACCTTGCCGGAGAACAGCCTGCAAACCGTCCTGGCCCGCTACCGCAGCGGCAACAAGCTACCGGTGCAGGCCTGGGACCGTGGCGACCTGCAACTGCAAGCCTCCGGCGTATTGCAGAGCCTGGACAACCAGATCGATGTCGCCACCGGCACCCTGAAATTCAAGGCCCGCTTCGATAACCAGGACCAGGTGCTGTTCCCCAACCAATTCGTCAATGTGCGCCTGTTGGCCGACACCCTGAAAAACGTGGTGCTGGTTCCCTCGGCGGCGATCCAGTTCGGCACCAACGGCACCTTTGTTTATGCCCTGGACGGTGACAAGAAAGTCAAGATCCGCACCTTGGTGATTGGGGAGACCGATGGCCAGAACACCGTGGTCAAGGAAGGCCTGGCCGCAGGCGATCGCGTGGTGCTCGAAGGCACCGACCGCCTGAAGGACGGCACCGACATCGAAGTGGTCAACGACAGCAACCTGGTCCCGACCACCCCAACCGAACATTTGCAGGGCAAACCCGCGGCGAAAGGCGAAGGCAGCCCGGCGGCTGACGCCGGCAAGGCGCAAAAGGCCGGCGCATGAACCTGTCACGGCTGTTCATCCTCAGGCCCGTCGCCACCACCCTGAGCATGCTGGCCATTGTCCTGGCCGGCCTGATTGCCTATCGCCTGATGCCGGTGTCGGCCTTGCCCCAGGTGGATTACCCGACCATCCGTGTCATGACCCTGTACCCCGGCGCCAGCCCGGACGTGATGACCAGCGCGGTCACCGCGCCCCTGGAGCGCCAGTTCGGGCAAATGCCCGGCCTCACGCAGATGGCGTCCACCAGTTCCGGCGGGGCCTCGGTGCTGACCCTGCGCTTTAACCTCGACGTCAATATGGACGTGGCCGAGCAACAGGTGCAGGCGGCGATCAACGCGGCCAGTAACCTGCTGCCCTCGGACCTGCCGGCGCCACCGGTGTACAACAAGGTCAACCCGGCCGATACCCCGGTCCTGACCCTGGCCATCGCCTCCAAGACCATGCTGTTGCCCAAGCTCAACGACCTGGTCGATACGCGCATGGCGCAAAAAATCGCGCAGATCAGTGGCGTGGGCATGGTCAGCATCGCCGGCGGCCAGCGCCAGGCGGTGCGGATCAAGGTCAACCCCGAGGCCCTGGCCGCCAATGGCTTGAACCTGGCGGACGTGCGCAGCCTGATCGCCGCCTCCAACGTCAACCAGCCCAAGGGTAACTTCGACGGCCCGACCCGGGTGTCGATGCTCGATGCCAACGACCAGTTGGTATCGCCCGAGCAGTATGCCGAACTGATCCTGGCCTACAGCAACGGCGCACCGCTGCGCCTTAAAGACGTCGCGCAAATCGTCGATGGCGCAGAAAACGAACGCCTCGCCGCCTGGGCCAATGAAAACCAGGCGGTGCTGCTGAACATCCAGCGCCAGCCGGGGGCCAACGTGATTGAGGTGGTGGACCGGATCAAGGCGCTGCTGCCAAGCATCACCGACAACCTGCCGGCCGGCCTTGACGTGACGGTACTCACCGACCGCACCCAGACCATCCGCGCCTCGGTCACCGATGTGCAGCATGAATTGCTGATCGCCATTGCCCTGGTGGTGATGGTCACGTTCCTGTTCCTGCGCCGTTTCAGCGCCACCATCATCCCGTCGATTGCCGTGCCGTTGTCCCTGGTCGGCACCTTTGGCGTGATGTACCTGGCCGGCTTCTCCATCAATAACCTGACCCTGATGGCCCTGACCATCGCCACCGGGTTTGTGGTGGACGATGCCATCGTGATGCTGGAAAACATCTCCCGCTATATCGAGGAAGGCGAGACGCCGCTGGCCGCCGCGCTCAAGGGCGCCAAGCAGATCGGCTTCACCCTGGTTTCCCTGACGCTGTCGCTGATTGCGGTATTGATCCCGTTGCTGTTCATGGCCGATGTGGTCGGGCGCTTGTTCCGCGAATTTGCCATCACCCTGGCCGTGGCGATCCTGATTTCCCTGGTGGTGTCCCTGACCCTGACGCCAATGATGTGCGCGCGCCTGCTCAAGCGCGAACCCAAGGAAGAAGAACAGGGGCGCTTCTACAAGGCCAGCGGCGCCTGGATCGACTGGCTGGTCGCCGCCTACGGCCGCAAGCTGCAGTGGGTGCTCAAGCACCAGCCACTGACCCTGCTGGTGGCCATCGCCACCCTGGGCCTGACAGTGGTGCTGTACCTGGTAGTGCCCAAGGGTTTCTTCCCGGTGCAGGACACCGGGGTGATCCAGGGTATTTCCGAGGCGCCGCAGTCGATTTCCTTCGCGGCCATGAGCCAGCGCCAGCAGGAACTGGCGAAGATCATCCTCGAAGATCCTGCGGTGGAAAGCCTGTCTTCCTACATTGGCGTCGATGGCGATAACGCCACCCTCAACAGTGGCCGCCTGCTGATCAACCTCAAGCCCCATAAAGAGCGGGACTTGAGCGCTGTCGAGGTGATTGCACGCCTGCAACCGACGCTGGACAAACTGGTAGGCATCCGCCTGTTCATGCAGCCGGTGCAGGACCTGACCATCGAAGACCGTGTCAGCCGCACCCAATACCAGTTCAGCATGTCCTCCCCGGATGCCGAGCTACTGGCCCTGTGGAGCGGCAAGCTGGTGCAGGCCCTGAGCCAGTACCCGGAACTCACCGATGTGGCCAGCGACCTGCAGGACAAAGGCTTGCAGGTGTACATGGTGATCGACCGCGATGCGGCCTCGCGCCTGGGGGTGTCGGTGGCCAATATCACCGACGCGCTGTATGACGCCTTCGGCCAGCGGCAGATTTCCACGATCTACACCCAGGCCAGCCAGTACCGCGTGGTGTTGCAGGCCCAATCCGGCGAAAGCCTGGGGCCGGACGCGCTGAACCAGATCCACGTGAAGACCACCGATGGCGGCCAGGTGCGCCTGTCGAGCCTGGCCCGCATCGAGCAGCGCCAGGCGCAGTTGGCGATTACCCATATCGGCCAGTTCCCGGCGGTGATGATGTCGTTCAACCTGGCACCCGGCGTGGCCCTGGGCAAGGGCGTGGAGCTGATCAACCAGGTACAGAAGGACATCGGCATGCCGGTCGGCGTGCAGACTCAGTTCCAGGGGGCTGCCCAGGCGTTCGAAGCGTCGCTGTCGAGCACCTTGCTGCTGATCCTCGCGGCGGTGGTGACCATGTACATCGTGCTTGGCGTGCTGTACGAGAGCTACATCCACCCGATCACCATCCTCTCGACCTTGCCGTCGGCAGCGGTGGGGGCCCTGTTGGCGCT
Source organism: Pseudomonas sp. WS 5010 (assembly GCF_012985565.1). Lineage (NCBI taxonomy): Bacteria > Pseudomonadati > Pseudomonadota > Gammaproteobacteria > Pseudomonadales > Pseudomonadaceae > Pseudomonas > Pseudomonas sp. WS 5010. Next base: position 446,404 of record NZ_JAAQWQ010000002.1, read on the forward strand.
GCTGCTCACGGGCAATGACCTGGGGATGATTGCGATCATCGGCATCATCCTGCTGATCGGCATCGTGAAAAAGAACGCGATCATGATGATCGACTTCGCCCTCGACGCCGAACGCAACCAGGGCCTGGACCCGCAGACCGCGATCTACCAGGCTGCACTGCTGCGCTTCAGGCCGATCCTGATGACCACCCTCGCGGCATTGTTCGGTGCGGTGCCGTTGATGCTGGCCACCGGCTCCGGCGCCGAGTTGCGCCAGCCCCTGGGCCTGGTGATGGTCGGCGGCTTGCTGCTGAGCCAGATCCTCACGCTGTTTACCACGCCGGTGATCTATCTGTACTTCGACCGCCTTGGCCGTCGCTGGCGCAAGACCCCGGACGCGCTGGAGCCGGTTGAGCCATGAACCTGTCCGGACCTTTTATTCGCCGGCCGGTAGCCACCATGTTGCTGAGCCTGGCGATCATGTTGCTGGGCGGTGTCAGTTTCAGCCTGCTGCCGGTGTCGCCATTGCCGCAGATCGACTTCCCGGTGATTGTGGTCTCTGCCAGCCTGCCTGGCGCCAGCCCGGAAGTGATGGCGTCTACCGTGGCCACGCCGCTGGAGCGCTCATTCGGTGCGATTGCCGGGGTCACCACCCTGAGCAGTTCGTCCAGCCAGGGCTCGACCCGGGTGATCCTGGCATTCGACTCCGACCGCGATATCAACGGCGCGGCGCGAGAAGTGCAGGCCGCGATCAATGCCTCGCGCAACCTGTTGCCCAGCGGCATGCGCAGCATGCCCACCTACCGCAAGATCAACCCGTCCCAGGCACCGATCATGGTGCTGTCGCTGACCTCGGACGTATTGCCCAAGGGCCAGCTCTACGATTTGGCGTCCACCATCCTCTCGCAAAGCCTGTCCCAGGTGCCGGGTGTGGGCGAAGTGCAGATCGGCGGCAGCTCCCTTCCGGCGGTGCGTATCGAACTGGAGCCCAAGGCCCTCGACCAGTACGGCGTGTCCCTGGACGAGGTGCGCGACACCATCGCCAACGCCAACGTACGCAGGCCCAAGGGCTCGGTGGAAGATGGCGAGCGCAACTGGCAGATCCAGGCCAATGACCAACTGGAAAAAGCCAAGGACTATGAGCCGCTGTTGATCCGCTACCAGGACGGCGCGGCGTTGCGCCTCAGTGACGTGGCCAAGATCAGCGACGGCGTGGAAGACCGCTACAACAGTGGTTTCTTCAACAACGACTCGGCGGTATTGCTGGTGATCAACCGCCAGTCCGGCGCCAACATCATCGAGACTGTCAAGCAGATCAAGGCCCAGTTGCCGGCGTTGCAGGCGGTGTTGCCGTCCAGCGTCAAGCTCAACCTGGCCATGGACCGCTCGCCGGTGATTACCGCCACCCTGCATGAAGCGGAAATGACCCTGCTGATTGCCGTGGCCCTGGTGATCCTGGTGGTGTACCTGTTCCTCGGTAACTTCCGGGCCTCGCTGATCCCGACCCTGGCGGTGCCGGTGTCGCTGGTGGGCACCTTTGCGATCATGTACCTGTATGGGTTTTCCCTGAACAACCTGTCGCTGATGGCCCTGATCCTCGCCACCGGCCTGGTGGTGGACGATGCCATCGTGGTGCTGGAGAACATCTCGCGGCATATCGACGACGGCATCGCGCCGATGAAAGCGGCGTACCTGGGAGCCAAGGAGGTCGGCTTCACCCTGTTGTCGATGAACGTGTCGCTGGTGGCGGTGTTCCTGTCGATCCTGTTTATGGGCGGGATTGTCACCAGCCTGTTCCGTGAGTTTTCCATCACCCTGGCGGCGGCGATCATCGTGTCGCTGGTGGTCTCGCTAACCCTGACCCCGATGCTCTGCGCGCGCTGGCTCAAGCCCCATGTCAAAGGCCAGCAGACCGGCTTGCAGCGCTGGAGCCAGAAGGTCAACGACCATATGGTTTCGGGTTATGCCAAAAGCCTCGACTGGGTGCTGCGGCACAAGCGCCTGACCCTGCTCAGCCTGTTCGTCACCATCGGGGTGAATATCGCGCTGTATGTGGTGGTGCCCAAAACCTTCATGCCGCAACAGGACACCGGGCAACTGATCGGTTTTGTGCGCGGCGATGATGGCCTGTCATTCAGTGTCATGCAGCCGAAGATGGAGATCTTCCGCAAAGCCGTGTTGCAAGACCCGGCGGTGGAAAGCGTGGCCGGTTTTATCGGTGGCAGCAACGGTACCAACAACGCGGTGATGCTGGTGCGCCTCAAGCCGATCAAGGAACGCAAGTTGTCGGCCCAGGCGGTGATCGAGCGCCTGCGCAAAACCGTGCCGCTGGTACCCGGCGGCCGCTTGATGCTGATGGCCGACCAGGACCTGCAATTTGGCGGCGGCCGCGACCAGACGTCCTCGCAATATTCCTACATCCTGCAAAGTGGCGACCTGGCCGCCTTGCGCCTGTGGTACCCGAAAGTGGTCGCCGCGCTGCGCGAGCTGCCGGAGCTGACCGCCATCGACGCTCGTGAAGGGCGCGGGGCGCAGCAGGTGACGCTGATTGTCGATCGCGACCAGGCCAAGCGCCTGGGCGTGGACATGAACATGGTCACCTCGGTGCTGAACAACGCCTACAGCCAGCGGCAGATTTCCACCATCTATGACAGCCTCAACCAATATCGGGTGGTGATGGAGGTCAATCCGAAATACGCCCAGGACCCGATCACCCTTAACCAGGTGCAGGTGATTACCGCTGATGGCGCGCGAATTCCACTGTCGACCATCGCCCACTACGAAAACAGCCTGGCCGACGACCGCGTCAGCCACGAGGGGCAATTTGCCTCCGAAGACATCGCCTTCGACATGGCCCCCGGGGTCACGGTAGAGCAGGGCACGGCTGCCATCGAGCGGGCGATCGCCAAGGTCGGCTTACCGGAAGACGTGATCGCCAAGATGGCCGGCACCGCCGACGCCTTTGCCGCCACCCAGAAAAGCCAGCCGTTCATGATCCTCGGCGCGTTGGTGGCGGTGTACCTGGTGCTGGGGATTCTGTATGAGAGCTACATCCACCCACTGACCATTCTCTCGACCCTGCCGTCGGCCGGGGTCGGCGCGCTGTTGTCGATCTACGTGCTGGGCGGCGAGTTCAGCCTGATCTCGCTGCTGGGCCTGTTCTTGCTGATCGGTGTGGTGAAGAAAAACGCGATCCTGATGATCGACCTGGCGCTGCAACTGGAGCGCAAGGAAGGCATGCAGCCCCTGGAATCGATTCGCAGCGCTTGCTTGCTGCGCTTGCGGCCAATCCTGATGACCACCCTGGCGGCGATCCTCGGGGCCTTGCCCTTGTTGCTGAGCACCGCCGAAGGCGCGGAAATGCGCCAGCCCCTGGGCCTGACCATTATCGGCGGCCTGGTCTTCAGCCAGATCCTGACCCTTTACACCACCCCGGTGGTTTACCTCTATCTCGACCGCCTGCGCCACCGTTTCAACGGCTGGCGTGGGGTGCGTACCGATGCTGCCCTGGACACTCCGTTATGACCAACCCAACCCTTTGTAGCGGCCTGCGGTTTTTCGCGAGCAAGCTTGCGCCTACAGTTGTGTGCGCCATGCTCCTTAGCGCCTGTGCCATCGGCCCTGATTACCAACGCCCGCCAGTCGCCGAGCCGGCGCAGTACAAAGAAGCCCAGGGCTGGCGCCAGGCCGCGCCCAGCGATGCCCTGGCCCGTGGCGCCTGGTGGGAGTTGTATGGCGACCCACAACTCAACAGCCTGGTGGACAAGCTCAACAACGCCAACCAGACCGTGGCCCAGGCCGAAGCCCGCTACCGCCAGGCCCAGGCCACCGCCCGCAGTTCCCGTGGCGCATTCTTCCCCACCGTCGACCTGAGCGCCGGGAAAACCCGCGCGAGCCAGGGCACCGGCAGCAGCAATGCGAGCTTGAGCAGCTCCAGCAGCGGTATCCGCGACACCCTCAACACCCAGTTGGGCGTGAGCTGGGAAGCCGATATCTGGGGCAAACTGCGCCGTGGCCTGGAGGCCAGCAACGCCAGCGAGCAAGCTAGCGCCGCTGACCTGGCCGCCATGCGCCTGAGCCAGCAGTCGGAGTTGGTACAGAACTACCTGCAATTGCGGGTCATGGACGAACAGACGCGCTTGCTGCAATCCACCGTCGAGACCTACCAGCGCTCGCTGCAAATGACCCAGAACCAGTACCGCGCCGGCGTGTCCGGCAAGGACGCGGTGGCCCAGGCCCAAACCCAGCTCAAAAGCACCCAGGCCAGCCTGATCGACCTGATCTGGCAGCGTGCGCAGCTGGAAAACGCCATTGCAGTGTTGATCGGCGAAGCGCCGGCCACCTTCAATTTGGCGGTAAGCAAGGACATTCCCGCCTTGCCGCAGATCCCTGCCAACCTGCCATCGCAACTGCTGGAGCGCCGCCCGGACATCGCCTCGGCCGAACGCGCGGTGATCGCCGCCAACGCCAATATCGGCGTGGCGAAAACCGCCTACTACCCGGACCTGACCCTGAGCCTGGCCGGTGGTTATTCCAGCAGCACTTACGCCGATTGGATCAGCCTGCCGAACCGTTTCTGGTCGGTGGGGCCGAAACTGGCGATGACCCTGTTCGACGGCGGGCAGCGCTCGGCCGAAGTCGACCGCGCCGAAGCGTCCTACGACGAAACCGTGGCCAAGTATCGCCAGACCGTGCTCGACGGTTTCCGCGAGGTGGAAAACTACATGGTCCAGCTTAAGGTCCTGGAAGATGAGGCGGGCGTGAGCAACGAAGCCCTGGAGTCGGCACGCGAATCCCTGCGCCTGACCCAGAACCAGTACAAGGCGGGCCTGATTGCCTACCTGGATGTGGTAAACGTCCAGGCCACGGCATTGAGCAACGAACGCACCGTGCTGACCTTGCTGCAGACCCGCCTGGTGGCCAGTGTGCAGCTGATCGCAGCGCTGGGCGGCGGCTGGGATGGCCAGTTGGAGCCGCAAGAGAAACCCTGACCCTGTAGGCGATGGTCGTCAACGATAACGGATGAACAGCTGATAAACCCTCAGGTGTTATTACTGACGCCATCGCGGGCAAGCCCGCCCCCACAGGGCGTAGTTTTGCCCCCCCCTAGGCCATACATTTTCAGTAATGGCCTTGTGACAATATTCCACCTGTACAAGAATTATTCTCGCTACAATCTGCGACTTTTCCACGGCATGGACGCCGTTCGTATCGTCAGCCACGAGAAGTCCCATGCTTACCGGCAGTTATTCCCCCGCACTGGTCCTGATCTCCCTGTTAGTGGCGATCCTCGCTTCCTATACTGCCCTGGACCTGAGCGGCCGTATCGCCACGGCCAAAGGTCGGACCGTGTACCTGTGGATGACCGGCGGCGCCCTGGCCATGGGGATTGGTGTGTGGTCGATGCATTTTATCGGAATGCTGGCGTTTCGCCTGCCCATTACCCTGGGCTACGACATCGGCATAACGGCGCTGTCGCTGTTGATCGCCGTCCTGTCCAGTGGCTTCGCCCTGTGGCTGGTCAACCAACCGCGCCTGCCGGCCTGGCAACTGGGCTTTGGCGCCCTGATCATGGGCGCGGGTATCAGCACCATGCACTACACCGGCATGGCCGCCTTGCGCATGATGCCGGGGATCGACTACGACCCAACCCTGTTCGGCGTCTCGCTGCTGATCGCCGTCGGCGCTTCGGCGGCCGCCTTGTGGATTGCCTTCAACCTGCGGCGCAACACCCCCTATGTGCGCCTGGCACGGGGCGGGGCGGCGGTGGTAATGGGCGTGGCCATTGTCGGCATGCATTACACCGGCATGGCGGCGGCACGTTTTGCCGATGGCAGTTTCTGCGGGGCGGCGGTGGACGGCCTGAGCGGTAGCGGCCTGGATAATCTGGTGCTGGTGACCACCCTGGCAGTGCTGGCCATCGCCCTGTTGACCTCGTTGCTTGACGCCCGCCTGGAGGCGCGCACCGCGATATTGGCCGACTCCCTGACCCTGGCCAACCAGGAACTCACCCACCTGGCCCTGCACGACACACTCACCGGCCTGCCCAACCGCACGCTGCTGGCCGATCGCATTCAGCAGGCCACGCAACTGGTGGCGGAGCAGGGCGGCTGTTTTGCCCTGATGTTTATCGACCTGGACGGTTTCAAGCCAGTCAACGATGCCTTTGGCCACCATCTGGGCGACCAGTTGTTGCGCGAGGTGGGCCTGCGCCTGCGGGAAGACTTGCGCAGCCAGGACACCCTGGCGCGGATCGGCGGCGATGAGTTCGTGCTGCTGGTGCAATTGAGCCAACCCGACGATGCGCTGCGCCTGGCCGAGCGCCAGGTGGGGCTGATCAACCAATCGTTCCGGGTGGCCGAGCATGACTTGAACATCTCCGCCAGCGTCGGCATTGCCCTGTTTCCTGGAAACGGCGCAACCCCCCAGGAACTGTTGATGAATGCCGATGCGGCGATGTATCACGCCAAGAGCATGGGCAAGAACGGCTACAGCTTTTTCGATATGTCGATGAACACCAACGCGCGCCGCCAACTGCAACTGTTGCAGGATCTGCGCAATGCGGTGGAAAAACAGCAACTGCGCCTGTTTTACCAACCCAAGTTCGACGCGCTCAGCGGCCGCGCCATCGGGGCCGAGGCCCTGTTGCGCTGGGAACACCCGCAACATGGGCTGTTGCTGCCGGACAAGTTCATCGAACTTGCGGAAAAGACCGGGGTGATCATCGCCATCGGCGACTGGGTGCTCAACGAAGCGTGCCGGCAAATGCAGGTGTGGTTTGCCCAGGGTTATCGTGACTGGCGCATCGCGGTCAACCTGTCGGCCCTGCAGTTCTGCCATGCGGGGTTGGTCGCCAGTGTGGCCAACGCCCTGCAACGCCACCAGTTGCCGGCCAATAGCCTGACCCTGGAAATCACCGAAACCACGGCCATGAGCGATGCCGATGCCAGCATGACGGTGTTGCAGCAGCTCTCGGAGATGGGCGTGGACCTGTCCATCGACGACTTTGGTACCGGCTACTCGAGCCTGATGTACCTCAAGCGCCTGCCGGCCAACGAGCTGAAAATCGACCGCGGTTTTGTGCGGGACCTGGAGCATGACAGTGACGATGCGGCCATCGTCTCGGCCATTGTCGCCCTGGGCCAGGCCCTCGGCCTGCGCATCGTCGCCGAAGGAGTGGAGACCGATGTGCAGCAGACCTTCCTCACGCGCCTGGGCTGCGACTCGTTGCAAGGCTACCACCTGGGCCACCCGCTGCCGCCGGATACCTTCATGAGCGCGATCGAGGCCAAGGAACGGCTCACCCGACCCTGAGATCAATTGACCCCGGTCCATGCAAAACCTGGCAGGCACAGGTATTCTTGGATCCAACAGCTCACGTTGAATGGGGAGTCAGCACACATGGACAAAGTCGTCATCATTACCGGCGGCAGTCGTGGGATCGGGGCCGCCACGGCCTTGTTGGCGGCCCGGCAGGGCTATCGCATCTGCATCAACTTCCAATCCGATGAACAAGCCGCGCTGGGCGTGCTGGAGCAGGTGCGCGCCTTGGGCGCCCAGGCCATTGCGGTGCGCGCCGACGTGAGCATCGAAGACGAAGTGATCAGTCTGTTCAATCGCGTCGACGCCGAGCTGGGTCGTGTCACCGCGCTGGTCAACAACGCCGGCACGGTGGGGCATAAGTCGCGGGTCGAGGAGATGTCCGAGTTCCGCATCCTGAAAACCCTCAGGACCAATGTGCTGGGGCCGATCCTGTGTGCCAAGCATGCGCTGCTGCGCATGTCGCCCAAGCATGGCGGGCAGGGCGGTAGCATCGTCAATGTCTCGTCGGTAGCCTCGCGCATTGGTGCCCCCGGCGAGTATGTCGACTACGCAGCGTCCAAGGGTGCGCTGGACAGCTTCACCATTGGCCTGTCCAAGGAAGTGGCGGGCGAGGGGATTCGGGTCAATGCGGTACGCCCTGGCTACATCTTCACCGACTTCCATGCCTTGAGCGGCGATCCGGATCGGGTCAGCAAGCTTGAATCGGGAATTCCCATGGCCCGTGGCGGGCGCCCGGATGAAGTGGCGGAAGCGATTGTCTGGCTGCTGTCGGACAAGGCGTCCTATGCCACCGGGACCTTTATTGACCTTGGCGGCGGCCGCTAACCGACGCCGTTGTTGGCAGGACGCCTCTGGCAAGCGGGGCGTCAATGCACCAGCCGCAACGTATTGCGTCCCAGGCCCTTGGCCTCGTACAGCGCGGCATCGGCCCTGGCAAGCAGGCTGGCGGTGGTATCAGCGTGCTCTGGCACTACACAACAAACCCCGATACTGATGCGCAGTTCAATGCTTGCCCCCCCAAAATGCGCCGGCGCCTCGGCCAGGGAGGCGCGCAGTTGATCGAGGACACTGATGGCTCCTTCGGGACTGGTGCCTGGCAGCAATAGCAAAAACTCCTCGCCGCCATACCGACCAATACTGTCGGAATGCCGAAGGCGCTGGGTCAGATGGCAGACACAGTGGCGAATCATCTCATCACCGGCCAGATGCCCATATACATCGTTGATCTGTTTGAAGTGATCTATGTCGACCATCGCCACCGCCAGGTAGGCATTGCCCAGGCGCGCACGTTCCAGTTCGGTGGAAAACTGCTCAAGGATGGCGCGACGATTGAGAATACCCGTCAGCACATCGCGCTGGGCCAGATGCTGAAGCAGTGACTCGCTGCGTTCTTTGGCCAGTAGCACCAACCCCAGAGAAATCATCATTGCGGTGAACGTGCCGATGCTGACCGAGATGGTTTGCTTGAGGTTGCTGACGTCATAACGCATCTGGGCAGCACCTCCGCCGAGCACAGCCACCACGCGCATGCCCAAGCCAATCAGGCTGATGCTCGAACCAATGATCAGCAACATCCTTGCACGGCCATGGGCCGGGATGTAGCGGCGCGTCCAGTGGATGATCAACGCGCACTGCACCATCAAAACCAGCGTGGCAGCGAGCATGCGCGGTTCCAGGGTTTCGATCAGGCTTGCCATCAGCACCAGCATCAACCCAGCGGGGGCGAATACCCGCCACCAGGGCACTGGCAGCTCAACGATGCGAAATAAACTCGCCCCATAAAAAGCCAGCGCCACCGCCAACAATGTATTGGCGGCACCGTAGGTAAACCACAATGGGGCATGCCCGTAGGAGCTGTAGCCAATGTAGGCCAAGGCATGGGCCAACAAACCGACGCCAATGGTGAGCAAGCCATCACGCTGGTTGAACTGGCCGACCAGAATCAGACAAAACGCCATGATCGTCGCCACTAACGCGACACAGGCAAAAAGCGTGGGGGTATGAGCGACCATGGAATCTCACACAGCGTTTCTAGAAGTGACTCTGTGCGCAAGTCTAGCTGAGCTGGCCGGCTGCCACTATGCGTTTGTCTCTGAAGTGCGCAAGTCCCGGCCAGCGCCTCAATAGCGGGCCACCCTTAGAAGGAGTGCAACACCGGGTAGCCTTTGCGGGCAAACTGGTCCAGGCGGTCAGCCTCCGAGTTGGGCAGGATGACCACACCCAAGTCGGAAAAACCGTCGATCTTGCCGTTGCGCTCCTCGCTGCCTTTGAGCTTGCACTCGTCCAGGTTGTCGATAAAGCGCAGCACCTTGTCCAGATCATAGGCTGCATTGGCGCGCGCATCCGGGTCGGGATTGGCGTGCGTCCAGTCACCCACGTGCCGTTTGAGGTCAAGCTCCAGTTGCCAGCGGTCGTTCCCCTCGAGGTAGCACCTGAGCACCGAACTCTGTTCAATAATCCTCTCTGCCGAGCGGTGATCCCCGGCAGGGCGTCCCATTGGCGCAGTCAATTGGCGAACTTCGCGCTGCTCTGCGACACGCATGTAATGGGGCGGGATGGGCAGTGGAAAAGAAAAAAATGGCAGTAGGGTATTTTTCATGGCGCCTCTGTTCTTCAGGAAAAAGAGGCTGATCCTAAACTGCCGGAGGGTGCCTTCCTACGGCAGCGGCTGGCTGATCTATTTCAAGGTGTCTTTCAAAACGAACGGACAATCCGCCCTAGCGTCTCCATGGCCTTTTCCGCCGACTCGTCCCAAGGGCTGCCGTAGTTCAGACGGATGCAGTTACGAAAACGCTGGGTCGGTGAAAAGATCGGCCCCGGCGCAATGCTGATGCCCTGGGCCAGGGCCATCTGGAACAGCTTCAACGAGTCGGTCTGCTCCGGCAATTCCAGCCACAGGAAGTAGCCGCCGGCGGGTTGGCTGACCCGGGTCTGCGCCGGGAAGTAACGGCCGATGGCGGCGAGCATCGCGCTTTGCTGTTCTTCCAGGGCATAGCGCAGTTTGCGCAGGTGCCGGTCGTAGCCGCCGTGTTGCAAGTAGTCGGCAATCGCCGCCTGGGCCGGCATCGAGGCACACAGCGAGGTCATCAATTTCAAGCGTTCGATCTTCTGCGCATAGCGGCCCGCGGCCACCCAGCCGACGCGGTAGCCGGGGGCCAGGCTCTTGGCGAAGGAGCCGCAGTGCATCACCAGGCCTTCTGTGTCGAAGGCCTTGGCGGGTTTGGGCGCCTGTTGGCCGTAGTACAACTCGGCGTACACATCGTCTTCGATCAGCGGCACCTGATGCCCACGCAGTAACTCGACCAACTCCTGCTTCTTGGCCTCTGGCATGGTGGCGCCCATGGGGTTCTGGAAGCTGGTCATGCACCAGCAAGCCTTGATCGGGTAGCGTTCCAGGGTCTGGGCCAGCACCTTGAGGTCAATGCCATCGCGCGGATGCACGGGGATTTCCACCGCCTTGAGCTTCAGGCGTTCCAGCACTTGCAGGCAGGCATAAAACGCCGGGGCCTCGATGGCTACCAGGTCGCCCGGTTCGGTAACTGCTTGCAGGCACAGGTTCAGCGCTTCGAGGGCGCCGTTGGTGATCAGCAGTTCTTCCATGGGCAGCATCAGGCCACCGACCATGTAGCGCAGGGCGATTTGCCGGCGCAGTTGCGGGTTGCCCGGCGACATATCGGTGACCACCATGCGCGGGTCCATCTCGCGGCTGGCGCTGGCCAGGGAGCGGGCCAGGCGTTGCAGGGGGAACAGCGTCGGGCTGGGGAAGGCCGAGCCAAAGGGCACGGTTTGCGGATCCTTGATCGAATCGAGCACCGAAAACACCAGCTCACTGACGTCCACCTCGGTGGATTCGTGGACATGGGCGCTGACCGCCGGCTCCGAGAACGGGCTGGGCGCATGGGTATTGACGAAATACCCTGAACGCGGCCGCGCCCGGATCAGGCCACGGCGCTCCAACAGGTAATAGGCCTGGAACACCGTGGACGGGCTGACGCCGTAAGTCTGGCTGGCATAGCGCACCGACGGCACGCGCTGGCCCGGTCCGAGGACGCCGGAGCGGATCAGTTCAGCGATGTCGTCGGCAAATTTCTCGTAGCGTTTCATCGTGATCCTAGGTTCTACACAGGTCAAAACGTGGGAGCGGGCTTGCCCGCGATGGCGGTGTGTCAGTAGCCGATAGTTTGACTGACACAGCGTAATCGCGGGCAAGCCCGCTCCCACAGGGGGGGGCTTGCGGGCTCAGCGGTTCAGCGGCGCCACAAAACGGCTGTCGGCGACACTATAAACACTTGGTTCATCCCTATCCGTCACCTTGAAGCGGATGGTTTGCGAGCTGCTGGTCGGTTTGTCACTGGTCAGCGCCACCGACACCGGCACATCGGTGATTTCCCCGGGCGCCAGGCTGACTTCGGTCTTGCCTTGCAGCTCAAAGCCCTCGCCATCCACCAGTTCCAGGCGGTAGTCCTGGCGCTGTTGGGTCTTGTTGATGATCTTCAGGCTGTAGATGTTCTCGATCAGCCCCTGGCTGTTCTCGCGGAACATCCCGCGGTCCTTGGTCACGTCCAGCGACACCATCGGCCGCTGCACCAATGCCATCACCAGGGCCGCAATCATCACCAGCAGCACCGCACTGTAGCCGATCAAGCGTGGCCGCAGCAGGTGGGTCTTGCCGCCTTGCAACTGATGCTCGGAGGTATAGCCCACCAAGCCTCGCGCATAGCCCATCTTGTCCATGATCGAATCACAGGCATCGATACACGCCGCGCAGCCGATGCATTCCATTTGCAGGCCGTCGCGGATATCGATGCCGGTAGGGCAGACCTGCACGCACAACTGGCAGTCGATGCAGTCGCCCAGGCCAACGTCCGCCGGGTTCACCTCGCGCTTGCGCGGGCCACGGCTTTCGCCACGGGCAGCGTCGTAGGAAATGGTCAGGGTGTCCTTGTCGAACATCACGCTCTGAAACCGCGCATAGGGGCACATGTGCATGCACACCGCCTCGCGCAGCCAGCCGGCATTGATGTAGGTGGCGCCAGTAAAAAACAGCACCCAGAACAGGCTGACACCGCCCATCTGCCAAGTCAGCAGCTCTTCGGCCAAGGGCCTGATCGGCGTGAAGTAGCCGACAAAGGTCAGGCCGGTCAGCACACTGATCGCCAGCCACAGCGTGTGCTTGGCGGCCCGGCGCGCCAGTTTGTTCACGCCCCAGGGCGCGGCCTGCAGCTTGATCCTTTGGTTTCGCTCGCCTTCGGTGACCTTCTCGCACCACATGAACAGCCAGGTAAACGAACTTTGCGGGCAGGTGTAGCCACACCAGACGCGGCCGGCAAACACGGTGATCGCAAACAGGCCAAAGGCACAGATGATCAACAGCGCCGACAACAGGATGAAGTCCTGGGGCCAGAAGGTCGCGCCAAAAATATGGAACTTGCTTTCAGCCAAGTCCCACAGCACGGCCTGGCGTGAGTCCCAGTTCAGCCACACAGTGCCAAAAAACGCGAGGAACAGAAAGCCTGCACCGCTTACGCGCAAGGTGCGGAACAGGCCGGTGAAACTGCGGGTATGGATCTGGTTGTCGCTGGATTTGGCCTTCATCTTCTTTGGATGTGCAGGCTCGAAATGTTCTACTAATCGGACGGGGATTCTATCGCTCATGGTCTTTCGCTCATCAGCCTCCATCAGGCAGATGAACTATGCGACGCGATCTGTTTGCATAACAGACTCAGGTAAATCGATAAAAAGCGGATCAGATGGGTTTTTGCGCCGGCGCTGCGACAATGTGCAGCACCCCGCAAGCCGTGGGGCCGGTGCCTGGATCAACAGTGCACGCGGCATGCTGATCCAGATCAATCAAATCACCGAATCACCCGCGCTGGCCTTGAGGTGCTTGCGCCCGTCAATGGCGCCGGCGACGGTCAGGGCGTCGGCTTGTGCCTCGGTGATGTAGATGCGCTGGCCGTCGATTTCGACTGCCGACATCGATTTTTCGCTGTCGGTAATCACCGTCACCTCCAGCACGCTTAGGCGTTGCTCTTCACCGCTGTCGTCGATCTTGAAGTAGCAGGTCTGGTTTTCGATACGTACGGGCATGGTCTTCTCCTGGTTGATCGGTGCTGTTCGTTAGGTGACGCACACGGGCCAATGGTTCGGCGCAACTGACTGGCGGTCGTTGCTGTCCATCCTTTATCCCCCCTACGAAAAGGACAGGACCATGGACGCCTGGTGGCAAGAAGTCTGGCAAACCCTGCAAAGAGAATTCGCCGATATCGGCGATGCGCGGCAACTCACGCAAATCACCGTGCGCCTGCTGATTGCCGCGATTCTGGGGGGCATCCTGGGGTTTGAGCGCGAACAAAAAGGCAAGGCCGCCGGCGTGCGCACCCATATGCTGGTGGCGATGGGTGCGGCCTTGTTTGTGCTGGTGCCGCAGATGGGCGGTTCCCAGGCCGACGCCATGAGCCGGGTGGTGCAGGGGGTGATCGCCGGCATCGGCTTCCTGGGCGCAGGGACGATCCTCAAGGGCAAGGAGGAAGAGGCCGGCCAGCACGTCAAGGGCCTGACCACCGCAGCCGGCTTGTGGATGACCGCCGCCATCGGGGTGGCGGCGGGGCTGGGCAAGGAGTCCACCGCGGTACTGAGCACCGTGCTGACGCTAGCGGTGTTCAGCGTGATGCCAAGGATTGTGAAGCTGCTGGACAAGCCCTAGTTGCGGGCGCCTACACGATAACCGGCGGTATCGTTGTCGGCGGTTCTTCCTTTGCCGGAGGCACGCTTTGCGGCGGCTCTTGTTGAGGAATCGGCTCTGGCTCGGTCGGCGGCAAGGTAGGCTTATCAATGTTCGGGTCAGGGGTTTGGGCAGGAATCGGGATATTCATCGCGGTGGCCTCGTTTGTGCTTTGCTCAATCGGTGGACAACCGCCATGGCCGATTGATTCCCGCCCGGTGGCGGCACATCCATCTGAACTTTCCGTCGGCCACCGGGCTCGGACCTTATACGGCCCGCCCGGGAAGAGCCCGCCTGCTGCACAGACAATCAAGCACAAGAGCGTCCATGGGGCGTAAGGGGAGATGCTCGATGACGGCTGAAATACCCGTATTACCGCTGTCCCAGGCACTGTTGCTGCCCAGGATCGCCATTGAAGACACCATGCCGGTGATTGATGCCGGTGCATTCGCGGTCAAGGCCGTGCAAGGGCAAGCCATCCACGTTACCAGCAAGGTATTCGCCGACGGGCATGACCAGTTGGCCGTGTTGATTCGCTGGCGGTCGTTGAGTGAAGACAACTGGCACAGCGCGGTCATGGCAGACAAGGGCAACAACACCTGGGAAGGCACCTTTGGTGTAAGCCAGCAGGGCCCGCACCACTATTGCATCGAGGCCTGGATCGATCATTTCGCCAGTTTCTGCTACGAACTGGGTAAAAAACACACCGCCGGGGTTCCTGTCAGCCTGGAGCTGCAGGAAGGCCGCCAGCAGGTCTTGCAAGCCGCTGAACGCAGTGAAGGTGAGCTGCAGGAGCACTTGCAGCAACTGCATCACCAACTGTCCGGGCTGCTGGAAACCGAGCAGGTCGCGCTGTTTTTGCACGAACACAGTGCACAGCTGATGGCCCAGGCCGATTTGCGCCCCTACTTGAGCATCAGCCCGGTGTATCCACTGGATGTGGAGCGCCCCCAAGCGCTGTTTGCCAGTTGGTACGAGCTGTTCCCGCGCTCGATCACCGATGACCCGACGCGCCACGGCACGTTCAATGACGTGCATTCGCGCCTGGCGATGATCCACGACATGGGCTTTGACGTGCTGTACTTCCCGCCGATCCACCCCATCGGCCGCAGCCACCGCAAGGGCAAGAACAACTCCCTGAGCGCCGGCCCCGAGGATCCCGGCAGCCCCTATGCGATTGGCAGCGAGGAGGGCGGCCACGACGCGATCCATTCGCAACTGGGCACCCGCGAAGATTTCCGCCGCCTGGTAGCCGCCGCCGCCGAGCATGGCCTGGAGATCGCCCTGGACTTTGCCATCCAGTGCTCCCAGGACCACCCGTGGCTCAAGCAACACCCAGGTTGGTTCAACTGGCGCCCGGACGGCACGATCAAATACGCGGAAAACCCGCCAAAAAAATACCAGGACATCGTCAACGTTGACTTCTATGCCGCCGATGCGATCCCCAGCCTGTGGTTGGAGTTGCGCGATATCGTGCTGGGCTGGGTCGAGGAGGGGGTCAAGACCTTCCGCGTCGACAACCCCCACACCAAGCCGCTGCCGTTTTGGCAATGGCTGATCAGCGACGTACGGGCCCAGCACCCCGAGGTGATCTTCCTTGCCGAGGCCTTTACCACCCCGGCGATGATGGCGCGCTTGGGCAAGGTCGGTTACTCCCAGAGCTACACCTACTTCACCTGGCGCAACACCAAGGCCGAACTCAGCGAGTACTTCACCCAACTCAACCAGTCGCCCTGGCGTGAGTGCTACCGGCCGAACTTTTTCGTCAATACACCGGACATCAACCCAGGCTTTCTGCATGAATCCGGGCGCCCGGGCTTTTTGATCCGCGCTGCACTGGCCACCATGGGCTCGGGCCTGTGGGGGATGTACTCGGGCTTTGAACTGTGTGAAAGCGCGCCAGTGCCGGGCAAGGAAGAATACCTGGACTCGGAAAAGTACGAGATCCGCCCCCGGGACTTCAGCGCCCCCGGCAACATCATCGCCGAGATCGCCCAGCTCAACCGCATCCGCCGGCAAAACCCGCCGCTGCAGACACACCTGGGCCTGACGCTCTACAACGCCTTCAACGACAACATCCTGTACTTCGGCAAGCGCAGCGAGGATGGCAGCAACTTCATCCTGATCGCCGTCAGCCTCGACCCGTTCAACCCCCAGGAGGCGCATTTTGAGTTGCCGCTGTGGGAGATGGGCCTGCCGGACGACGCCCAGGTGCAGGGCGAAGACCTGATGACTGGCCATCGCTGGACCTGGTACGGCAAGACCCAATGGATGCGCATCGAGCCCCATATGCCGTTTGGCATCTGGCGCGTCACCCAGTCTTGATGCTGGCGGCGATCGAATGTGGGAGCGGGCTTGCCCGCGATAGCAGTGTGTCAGTCACGTATCCATCAACTGATCCAGCGCTATCGCGGGCAAGCCCACTCCCACATTGACCAAGTCCTGTCTGTCAATTTTTTTGAATTTTCCAGGAGTTTCCAATGGCGAAGAAACCCAAGGCTGCCACCTTTATCAAAGACCCGCTCTGGTACAAGGACGCGGTGATTTACCAGGTTCACGTCAAATCCTATTTCGACTCCAACAACGACGGCATCGGTGACTTCCCCGGGCTGATCGCCAAACTCGACTACATCGCCGACCTGGGCGTGAACACCATCTGGCTGCTGCCGTTCTATCCCTCGCCACGCCGTGACGATGGCTATGACATCGCCGAATACCGTGGCGTGCACAGCGACTACGGGACCATGGCCGACGCCAAGCGCTTTATCGCCGAGGCGCACAAGCGCGGCCTGCGGGTGATCACGGAACTGGTGATCAACCACACCTCCGACCAGCACCCGTGGTTCCAGCGCGCGCGCAAGGCCAAGCCTGGCTCCAGCGCGCGGGATTTCTACGTGTGGTCTGACGACGAGCAGAAATACGACGGCACCCGCATCATTTTCCTCGACACCGAAAAGTCCAACTGGACCTGGGACCCGGTCGCCGGCCAGTACTTCTGGCACCGCTTCTATTCCCACCAGCCGGACCTCAACTTCGACAACCCGCAAGTCATGAAGGCCGTGCTGTCGGTGATGCGCTACTGGCTGGACATGGGCATCGACGGCCTGCGCCTGGACGCGATTCCTTACCTGATCGAGCGCGACGGCACCAACAACGAAAACCTCCCCGAAACCCACGATGTACTCAAGCAGATCCGTGCCGAGATCGACGCCAACTACCCCGACCGCATGCTGCTGGCCGAAGCCAACCAATGGCCGGAAGATACCCAGCTGTACTTTGGCGACCAGAAGGGCGACGACGGCGATGAATGCCACATGGCCTTCCACTTCCCGCTGATGCCGCGCATGTACATGGCGCTGGCCCAGGAAGATCGCTTCCCGATCACCGATATCCTGCGCCAGACCCCGGAAATTCCCGCCAACTGCCAATGGGCGATTTTCCTGCGCAACCATGATGAGCTGACCCTGGAAATGGTCACCGACAAGGAGCGCGACTACCTGTGGAACTACTACGCCGCCGACCGCCGCGCGCGCATCAACCTGGGGATTCGCCGGCGCCTGGCGCCACTGATGGAACGCGACCGGCGCCGCATCGAGCTGCTCAACAGCCTGCTGCTGTCGATGCCCGGCACACCGACCCTGTATTACGGTGATGAAATCGGCATGGGCGACAACATCTACCTCGGCGACCGCGACGGCGTGCGTACGCCGATGCAATGGTCCATCGACCGCAACGGCGGGTTTTCCCGTGCCGACCCGGCCAGCTTGGTGCTGCCACCGATCATGGACCCGCTCTACGGCTACCAGTCGGTCAACGTCGAAACCCAGGCCCAGGACCCCCATTCGCTGCTGAACTGGACCCGCCGCATGCTGGCGATCCGCAAGCAGTCCAAGGCCTTCGGGCGCGGCAGCCTGAAAATGCTCTCACCGAGCAACCGCCGGATCCTGGCCTACACCCGCGAATACACCGGCGTCGATGGCAAGCACGAAATCATCCTGTGCGTGGCCAACGTGTCGCGCACGGCCCAGGCGGCGGAGCTGGACCTGTCAGCCTTTGCCGGCATGGTTCCGGTGGAAATGCTCGGCGGCAACGCCTTCCCGCCCATTGGCCAGCTGAATTTTCTCCTGACCCTGCCTCCTTATGGCTTCTACTGGTTCGTGCTGGCTACCGAAAACCAGATGCCCAGCTGGCATGTGGAACCGGCCCAGAGCCTGCCGGACTTCACAACCCTGGTCCTGAAAAAACGCCTCGAAGAGTTGCTCGAAACGCCGTGCCGCACCACCCTGGAGCAGACCTCGTTGCCCAGCTGGCTGCCCAACCGGCGCTGGTTTGCCAATAAAGACTCGGCCATCGACCGCGTGCATATCGCCTATGGCGTGCGCTTTGGCGATGCCCAGCATCCGGTATTGCTCAGCGAGATTGAAGTGACCAGCGGCGGGCAGACCAGCCGTTACCAACTGCCATTCGGCTTGCTCGGCGAAGACCAGTTCACCAGTGCCTTGCCGCAACAACTGGCCCTGGCCCGGGTGCGCCGGGTGCGCCAGGTGGGCCTGATCACCGATGCCTTCAGCCTCGACAGCTATATCCGTGCCGTCATCGACGGCCTGCGCGCCCAAACGGTGCTCAGCAGTAACGACGGCGAGATTCGTTTCGAACCCACCCCGCACTTGGCCGAGTTGCCGGTAGGCGATGAGTTGCAAGTGCGTTACCTGGCGGCCGAGCAGTCCAACAGTTCGGTGGTGGTCGGCGAAAGCCTGGTGCTCAAGTTGATCCGCAAAGTCAGCGCCGGGGTTCACCCGGAACTGGAAATGGGCGCCTACCTGACCGCCGCCGGCTACAGGCATATCTCGCCATTGCTGGGCTCGGTGATCCGGCGCGATGCGGCGGGTGAGGACAATCTGTTGATGATTGCCCAGGGCTATCTCAGTAACCAGGGCGACGCCTGGGCCTGGACCCAGAACAACCTCGAGCGGGCGATCCGCGACGAGCTGGCCGAAGCGATCTCCGAGCAGGAGCAACACTACAACGCCCTGGGTGAACTGGCAGATTTTGCCGGGTTGCTCGGCCAGCGGCTGGGGGAAATGCACCAGGTGCTGGCCGCGCCAACGGCCAACCCGGACTTCAAGCCTGAAGTCACCTCGGTCAAGGACAGCCAGGGCTGGGCCAAACAGGTGGGGGCGCAGATTGAACGCGCCTTGCAGTTGCTCAAACAGCATCAAACCCAATTGAACCCCGCCGACCAGGCGTTGGTCACTCAACTGCTGGGGCAAAAAAAGGCGATTGCCAGCCATGTGCAGGACCTGGCGAAAGCCACGGTGGGCGGCTTGCGTATCCGGGTCCATGGTGATTTGCATCTGGGCCAGGTGCTGGTGGTCAAGGGCGATGCCTACCTGATCGACTTCGAAGGCGAACCTGCACGGCCGCTGCACGAGCGCCGGGGCAAGCACAGCCCGTACAAGGACGTCAGCGGCGTACTGCGCTCGTTCGACTATGCCGGCGCCATGGCCCTGAATGTGCAAGGGCAGGGGCTGGATCACTCGGCCGACGCCGATGCGGCACGCCAGCGTGTCGCCGATCGTTACCTGAGTGAAGCGCGCCAGGCATTTATCCAGGCGTATCAACAGGCTACGTCTACACTGGCGCATGGCTGGCAGGATGCCAAAGGGGCGGATGCGGCACTGGCACTGTTCAGCCTGGAGAAGGCTGCGTATGAAGTGGCCTACGAGGCAGAGAACCGCCCGACCTGGTTGGCGGTGCCCTTACGCGGATTGCACGGGTTATTGCAAGGTTATTAATGACGTTCAGTCCAAGCGCGCGAACGTCAAGGTGGGAGAAACCATGAGCTTTACACATAAAGAACCGCTGCAATCGAAGTTCGCTGTCATGCCTGCGCCCAAGGATATCGAAGCCCTGGTGCGTGCCGAACATCCGGATCCTTTTGCGATCCTCGGCCCCCATGACGATGAGCAGGGCGGCCAGGTTATCCGTGCATTCCTGCCGGAAGCCTTGAGCGTCCTGGTGCTGGCCCGCGACAGCGGCGATGTGCTCGGCAGCCTCGACGCGACCCCAGTCCCTGGCTTGTTTATCGGGCATTTCTCCACGCGCCAGGGCTACCTGCTGAAGATCCAATGGGCCGGCGGCGAGCAGATCACCGAAGACCCCTACAGCTTCGGCCAGTTGCTCGGCGAGATGGACCTGTACCTGTTTGCCGAGGGCAATCACCGCGACCTGAGCAGTTGCCTGGGCGCCCAGGTAATGAGTGTCGAGGGTATCCAGGGCGTGCGTTTTGCCGTGTGGGCACCCAATGCCCGCAGGGTTTCGGTGGTCGGCGACTTCAATATCTGGGACGGGCGCCGCCACCCGATGCGCCTGCGGCATCCCGCCGGGGTCTGGGAGATCTTTATCCCGCGCCTGCATCCGGGCGCCGCCTACAAATACGAAATCCTCGGCGCCAGCGGCATCCTGCCGCTCAAGGCCGACCCCATGGCCCTGGCCACGCAGTTGCCGCCCGACACGGCGTCGAAAGTCGCCGCGCCGTTGCAAGTGGACTGGGCAGATGAAGCCTGGATGCGAACCCGTGGCGAACGCCAGGCGCCCAGTGCGCCGTTGTCGATCTATGAACTGCACGTGGGTTCCTGGCAGTGCGAGCTCGACGAATTGGGCGAAGTGTCACGCCAATACGGCTGGCGCGAGCTGGGCGAGCGGCTGATCCCCTATGTGCAGCAACTGGGGTTTACCCATATCGAACTGATGCCGATCATGGAGCATCCCTTCGGTGGTTCGTGGGGCTACCAGCCGCTGTCGCAATTTGCGCCCAGCGCGCGCTTCGGCTCACCGGATGAGTTTGGCGCCTTCGTCAACGCCTGCCACCAGGCAGGCATCGGCATCATTCTCGACTGGGTGCCGGCGCATTTTCCCACCGATACCCACGGCCTGGCCCAGTTCGACGGCACTGCGCTGTACGAGTACGGCAACCCGCTGGAAGGTTTCCACCAGGATTGGGACACGCTGATCTACAACCTGGGGCGCACCGAAGTCCACGGTTTTATGCTGGCCTCGGCGCTGCACTGGCTCAAGCATTTCCATATCGATGGGCTGCGGGTGGATGCGGTGGCGTCGATGCTGTATCGCGACTATTCACGCAAGGCCGGCGAGTGGGTGCCCAACCGCCACGGTGGGCGCGAGAACCTCGAAGCCATCGACTTCCTGCGGCATTTGAATGACGTGGTGGCCCTGGAAGCCCCCGGCGCCCTGGTGATCGCCGAGGAGTCCACGGCCTGGCCGGGCGTCAGCCAGCCGACCCAGCAGGGCGGCCTGGGCTTCAACTACAAATGGAACATGGGCTGGATGCACGACTCGCTGCATTACATCCAGCAAGACCCGGTGTACCGCGCCCATCACCACAATGAGCTGAGTTTCGGCCTGGTGTACGCCTGGTCCGAACGTTTTGTGCTGCCCATTTCCCACGATGAAGTGGTGCACGGCAAACACTCGTTGATCGACAAGATGCCCGGCGACCGCTGGCAGAAATTCGCCAACCTGCGGGCCTACCTGAGCTTCATGTGGATGCACCCCGGCAAAAAGCTATTGTTCATGGGCTGTGAATTCGGCCAGTGGCGCGAGTGGAACCACGACCAGCAACTGGACTGGTACCTGCTGCAATACCCGGAGCACCGCGGCGTGCAAAAACTGGTGGGCGATCTCAACCGCCTGTACCGCGAAGAGCCGGCGCTGCACGAGCAGGACGCCGCGCCCCAGGGCTTCCAGTGGCTGATTGGCGACGACGCGATCAACAGCGTCTATGCCTGGCTGCGCTGGAGCAAGGACGGCAAGGCGGTGCTGGTGGTGGCCAACTTCACCCCGGTGCCCCGCGAGGCGTACACGGTGGGCGTGCCTTTTGCTGGCACTTGGAAAGAGCTGATCAACAGTGATGCCGACACCTATTCCGGCTCCAACTACGGCAATGGCGGTGAAGTCTTTACCCAGGACGAGCCGCGCCATGGGCAGCCGGTGTCACTGGCGTTGAATCTACCGCCACTGGGGGTGCTGA
Organism: Pseudomonas sp. WS 5010; assembly: GCF_012985565.1. NCBI lineage: Bacteria > Pseudomonadati > Pseudomonadota > Gammaproteobacteria > Pseudomonadales > Pseudomonadaceae > Pseudomonas > Pseudomonas sp. WS 5010. Next base: position 468,480 of record NZ_JAAQWQ010000002.1, read on the forward strand.
TCCTGGGCCAGGAATGAAACCCAAGGAGCCGGCCAGCCGGCTCCTTGGGATGATCTGACGAACGTTGTTACCAATCCTCTGGAGCATCTTCTTACAGGCGCTCCACACAAGGGTGTCTGTGTATCCTTGCCAGAGGCGAAAGGCCATGACGTCTGTCCACCTGAATGCCCCACCTCCCGCTGTCGCTCTTTCTCACGTGCAGCCGGCCAACGCCCAGGCCAGTTCCGGCCTGGCGCTAGTGCAGCCGACCACGCAAGCAGCCGATTCTTACCAGGCGCAACTGCGCGGAAAACTGGCGGATCTGGACGAAATATCTCGGGTGCTACACCAACTCAAAACATCGGACGGCCCCGGCGGCGATCTGAATAAAAGCCTGTTCCTCAACAAAGATTCACCGTTGATCCCGCCCAACGGCTCCACCCAGCCAGGCACCAATCGGCTGGACAACATGCTCAGGTTCTATGGGGTTGTGCCGGCCGATCCGAAGACGCCTGCGCAAGTGCAGGCGGCGCTTGATGCCACGCAAGATGCCCGCAGCGAAATGGCCCTGGGCCTGGATGATGGGGCCACTGATGTGGACGGTTTACTGCAACCGAGCACTGAGCCCGCTATCGCGGCATGGGTCGCCGAGCAGGAGGCCACGTCTAAAAAGCCCCTGCTCAGCCTGTTGACCGAGGGCCTCTCGCCACAGGCCCTGGCCAAAGCCCAGGGCACGCCGGCCGCCGTGCTCGAGCTAATACTCAAATCCCCCCAGGCCAAGGCGCTGCTTGAACAGTTGTTGAGGCACCTGGGCGGCGCGCCGTTTCCCCTCGATGGGGTGATTGCTCCCCAGGTAAAGGTCAAGTTGCTGGTGAAGGCCCTGACCTTGAGCCTGGACCCATTGCACGGGCGCAAACCTGGGCATATTGCCGGTTTTGATCTGGCTTCACGTGACCTGGCGAACCAAAGCTATCCGGCGATCAAGACGCAATTTCGCCAGCACCTGGTCGACTCCAGGCAGTTGTCCGCCGACCAGGCGCATCTGGCGGCCTACGTTCTGCGCGCCCGGTTCCCGGCCGATTTTTCCGTACGTGATGTGCCCGCCGACCTTGCGTATCAGGGATCGGCAGTGTGGGTGAATTTCCAGCACGGCGTCAGTTTGGCGGAGGCGATCCGGCCCGGTTCGTCGCGCAGCATGGGCTTCCAGGAGCTGGTTGACCTGCCGGGCAAGTTCAGCGAACAAGCCACCACCGACGCCCAGTGGGCGCTTATCACATCGACCCGTATCCCGGCGACCCTGGATTGGGCGGTGGTGCAGGGGGTAATCGCGCACAAAGACAGCTATTTGCAGGAGGACATCAACAAGGCGGTCACGGCGTTTGATGCCCATCTTGATCGGGTGGTCGCGGCAACCCAGCAAATGGCAGCCGATGTGCCGATGCGCAAGGATTATTTCGAGCGCATGGAGAAGGGTACCTCGCGTACCGAACTGCTGAGCATGATCAGCCCGATTTTTGCCCTGTACCGGCACATGAGCGGTGAGAAAATCACCCCCTCGGACATCCGCTATCAATACCCTGTGTATGACGAAGATCAGTTCCAGGGCAAGTTTGACCAATACCTGGCCGACACCAAGGTTGCCTATTCACAACTTATCCGCAGCCAACTGACCCAGTTGCCCATAAAGGATCGCACAGCGCTTGAGCAGGGTGACGTCACCGTGTTTGCCCTGCGCACAAAGCCCGGCCCCGGCCATGAGACGGATGAAGAGAAACGGGCCGCCGTGACACGCCCGGCGTTTATTCTCAAGGCCGTGCATGACGGCCAGACAAACTACTACGAAATCAATCCGCTCAAGGGCATCGCCCGGCGCCGCGACGACTTGCAGCCGATCCTGGAGGCCTACAATCCTGCGGACAAAAGCTATGGCAAGGACTTCATCTCTGTTGAGCACGCCGCAGACGGCGTGCCTAGCGAAGAGTTGGTGGTGCGCAATACCCGCCCCGACAGCCGGGCCGAGTTCAAGCAGCAGTGGGCCGCCTACACGGCAGGCAAGGGGCCTAGACCCAAGAGTTTTTCGATCGTGGTGCCGCAACAGCTTGCGCACTTCGCCGCGACGGGAAACCCATCCAAAAGTTTGGTGCCGCGCACCTTTGACTCCGAGCGTTCGGTCGCCATTGCCAAGGCCATTACCACGGATCTGTTTTATGTCGATGAGGACACGCTCAAGCAATGGGCCGCGTCGGACCCCGCCCGGGAAAGCGCAGCGCATAAAAACGATGAAGCATTCTGGGAGCGGGTCAAAGGCGTCGGCCAAATGGTTATTCCGTTCTGGAGTGGTATTGAGAACCTGGTCAACGGCAACACCAAGCAGGGCATCATGGAGCTGGTGGTCGATGGGCTACTGACCTTCGCCAGCCCGGCGGGCAAGCTGGCAGCAGGCTCGGTGCGCCTGCTGTCCCAGGCCGGCAAGATCGGCGTGCGCGCACTGCTGCCAAAATTTGCGCCCCTGGTGAAGAAGTTCGCGGTTTCCGTGGCGCGCAATCTCAACCCCCTGGACCCGGTGATGCCCGCGCTGAACAGCGTCGGGAACCGTCTGATGAAGCACGGGAGCCTCCAACTCAAGGAGGTCCAGGCCGGCATTGCGAAATTCAGACAATCGGCCGCCCTTGAACTGCCTGGCAGAGGCCGTTACGACATCACCCAGCAAATCCCCCTGACCGCCAGGCCCCTGGCGCCAGGCCAGACTGTACGGGTGGCCGAAGGCATCACCAGTGACCAGGCCCGCGTCCTGCATCGGCGCACGCACAGCGATGTGGTGGTCGGTGATGACGTCTATCGTTATCGCCCGAAAAACCCCGAGAGCCTGATCAAACTGGGCGGCCCCAGCGATACCGAGCCATTTGAAGGCTTCGTATTGACCTGTGGTGTCGGGGGCCGGCGTTTCAAGCGCGATCTGGGTGACCTGTGCTACACCAAGCAAATCGAACCTGGCGGCACTCCGATATTTCAGGACGCCCAGGCCCTGGAGCATCGCCGCCTGATTCCTGGCGCGGGCCCGGTGAAAGGGCCACGCACGGTGATTCACGAACACCGTCGCTACCGCGTCAACGAAGCAGGCAACCAGGAACTGCTGCCGATGGCCAGCACCCAGCCTGTCACCTACAAAAACCGTACCTCTGGCACCGTGGTCAATGAGCCGGACTTTGGTTACGACGACTTCGGCGTGCCCCGGGCGCTCAATCAGGAAACGCTGGTGATCAAAATGGATGCCATCAGCGATTTGAGCAACGATCAGCGCGTCGTCAGAGGGCTCAAGATCGACCATGCTGGCCAGCAATACGTGATGGTCGAGGGCGATACCGGGGTGTATTTCTTCGCGCCGCTGGACGGCACCGGCAAGCTGGACTTTCATCGCCTGACCCGCAGTGGCCCACTGGACCTGGAGTTCATCCGCCGGTACGACCACTACAAGGATGTCTACAGCTTTGTGGCGCAGGGACTGCCGGATAACCCGCTAGTGGTACTGCCCAGCCTTGAGACCCTGATCAAGAAAATTGTCGCGGATGAGCCCATGTCGCCTGCGGAAATCGACCACTTGGTCAAGGTCCTGCGCGCACTTCCCCCCGAAAAGCAGCGTGAAGTCTTGATGGGGGTGTATGCCGCCGGGAGCAACCCTGGGCATGTGGTGGTTGCGGCAAAACCGGTGCGGCTCTCGCCGATCAACAAACCGGCGGACTTCGCCCTGTTGCCGACCGAACAGCAGAACCATTTATATGCACAGGGCGGCAGCAAAGCGGTTGAGGAGCAGTTCCAGGCCACGGGCATAAGGTCGGCCAATCAACAGGTTCCCGGCCTTCCCGCAGAGGTCGTTCGCAGCCAGACAGCCACGGAGATGGTGGGCTGGCTCTACACCCGCACTGGGGCGCCCAACTATTCGCAAATGGTCCTCAAGACCGGTGCCGGCAATTGCGACCAGATGGCCAAGGTGGCGGTGGATACGATCAACGCCAGTGGCGGCAATGCGCGGATCGCCCAGGTCAAGGGGCATACATTCGCCGTGGTCGGCGGGCCGCCCGGCCAGCCGCGCAGCAAAGGCTTCACGGGGCCGGAATGGGACGAGGCGTGGGTGGTCGACCCGTGGGCCGGCATCTCCTGCAAGGCCGCGGACTATCCGGCCCAATTCAAGGCGCGGATGCAGGAGTGGAGCCAGTCGGGCCGGCGCATCCTGATCAGCGACGGGGGCACGCCGCCGCGCTCGGTGTGGAGCGACCCCATGGAGCCACGCTGGATCCGCGCCACCGTCGATGGCGAGGCGCAGGTGTTTCAATAGGACTGCGTAACGCCGTGTGGCGTGGTGCTCCAAGGCATTACAGAAACACAATCTCGTAGGGTACGCGCATGCGCTCCAGCAGCACCGGGGGCAGCATCGGCGCCAGGCCGATCAAAGGGTCGCCGAGCAACTGGCTGGCGTAGGCATGGGCCGCGTGGCGTTTGCGCGCCACGCTCCAGGTGTCGAGGCGTATCTTGCGCGCGCACTGCCAGGGCATGCGCCCGGCTTCGCGGGCGGGCCAGTGCCAGGCCCAGATCGGCAGCTCCAGCAGGCGCGCGCCGGTCAGCGCGCAGGCGATGGCGGTGGCACGGCCGACGGCATCGTGGTCGTCATTGCCATCATTGCGCCAGGTGGTGAATACGACGTCACCGGGTTGCAGGTAGCGGGCGATAAATTGGCTCAAGAGCTGTTCGCGGCCCGCCAGGGCGTTGTCGCAAAAGCCCCCGCGAATCCACTTCAGGCTATGCATGGGCAAGCCGAGGCGGCGCAGGGCCTCGACACTCTCCTGGGGCCGGAACACGCTCAAGCGCTGTGCCGACCACTGGTTGGAGCCCGGATGGCTGGCGCTGCCGTCGGTGATCGAGATCAGTTTCAAGGGATAGTCGAGGGCGCTGAGCAGTTGCAGCAAACCGCCACAGGCCAGCACTTCGTCACCCGGATGCGGCGCCACCACCACCACTCGCGAGCCAGGAGGCACCAGTAGGGAAGGGCTGATGGTGGGGATTTGCGCCAATTGCGGCGCGCTGTTCCAGATTTGCGCCGGCGTGCGGCGAACGTCGTTCAAAGTGGCGGGATTGATCAATGTTACGTCCTTGTCCTGGTAATGCAGGTCGTGCCCCGTGGCCGGGTCGACTCTCCTTTTTGTCGCGCCGGCCTCATGGCCGGTGCGGCACGCTGGCATTCCGAATCCTAAGATTGCCGTGCTTGAGTATTGTTCATCACCCGGATTTCGCCGGGCAAAGTTGTAAGTTTTTCAAGATGGCAACATCAAGCCTTTCAAATAGTCGCCAAAGCCTCCCTGTGCGCGGCAGTCCAAGCGGGCGCTGGTGATGACTTGTGGGGCATGGCTCCAAGCTATGGTTGCGCCGCAACGCTCCAGTTGGCGCACCAGTTGCACGTCCTCATGGCAGGCCAGGGGCTCAAACCCGCCAGCGCGCACGTAGGCGCCGGCGCTGACGCCGAGGTTGGCCCCATGAATGTGCCGGTGCCCGTCACTGGCCTGATAGGCCTGGTGGTAGCGGATCTGCGCCGCCTCGTCGAAACCGTCGCTCCAGGCATCCACCGTGACCGTGCCACAGACTGCATCCACCCCCAGGGCCAGTTGCGCCACCAGCCAATCGCCCGCCACGCGGCTGTCGGCATCGGTGCAGGAAATCCAGCGCGCGCCCTGGTTCAACAGATGCCGCGCACCGATTCCACGCACCTGGCCGACATTGCGTGCCGCAACGCTCAGGCTGTGTACCCCGAACGCCTCGGCAATGGCGGCGCTGCCATCGGTACAACTGTCGAGCACCACCAGTATCTGTACCTGCTCACCGAGCAGTCCCGGATGGCTGGCGGCGATCATCGCGGCTTTCAGGCACTCGGCCAGCAGCGCCTCTTCGTTATGCACCGGAATCAGAATGCCGATCATCGCAGCCCCTCAAGATGGGCGACCGAGGCGCTTTCGCGAGACCACAGGTCGAGTAGGAAATCACTGTCAGCCACCTGCGCCACGCGCGACATGCCCAGGCGTTGGTGCAGCAGTTGGTGGACCTGTTCGGCGGTTTGCGGGCAACCGTCGATGGGCGCTCGCCAGTGGCAGGCCAGGACCTGGCCATCCGGGCTGAGTGCGCCCAGGGCCTGATCGATCAGCACGCACAAATCGTCATGATCAAGGTAGTAGCACCACTCGCTGAGGACGATCAGTTCGAACGAGCCTTGCGGCCACTGTGCAGGCAAGCGCAGCCGCTCGACCTGGGCGTGGGCAAACTCCTGCAGGCGCGCTTGCGCGAGGGCTACCGCCGCCGTAGCGGTGTCGCAGCACAGCAGGCGCTCACAGCGCGTTGCCAGTTCGGCGCTCAATTCGCCATTGGCGCAGCCGGGTTCGAAAATCGAGGCGTAGCGCGGCCGGGTCAGCAGCGCCAGGGTCAAGGCGCGCTTGCGCTGCTCGTACCAGCGCTGGCGGAAGGCCCAGGGGTCGTCGTTGTCGACAAACAGCTGGTCGAAGTAAGCCGTGGCCACACTCATAGAAACACCACTTCAAAAGGTTGCAACAGCCGCTCCAGCACATGGGGCGGCAAGACGGGCGGCAGGTCGACCTGCGGGTCGCCTTCCAGTTGGCTGGTGAACGCGTGCAGGGCGTGGCGCTTGCGGGCCACGGCCGCGGGTGCCAGGGCAATCTTGTGCGCGCGGTGCCAGGGTACCCGTGGGTCCTCGGGGGTTGCCCAGTGCCAGGTCCACACCGGTAGCTCGATCAGGCGCGCGCCGACTGCCCGGGCCGCCTGGGCACTGGCGCGGCCAACCGCTTCGTGGTCGCAATGGCCGTCTTCGCGCCAGGTGGTGAACACCACGTCTTCGGGTTGCAGGTGCTGCTGGATAAACGCCGTCAGCGCAGGTTCGCGCGCCTGCACCTGGCTGTCGGAAAAACCGCCGCGCAACCAGCTCAGGCGTTGCTGCGGCCAACCCAGGCGCTGCAGGGCCTCGGCCGACTCACGGGGACGAACCTCGCGCAGGCGTTGCCTTGGCCAACGGGTTGAGCCCGGATGGCTGGCGCAACCGTCCGTGACTGAAACCAGCAGCAACTCGCGGCCCAACGCCGCCAAGCCTTGTAACAAACCGCCGCAGCCCAGTACTTCATCATCCGGATGGGGCGCGATGATCACCGCGCGGCAACCTTCAGGCACCAGTTGCGCCACGCTGATCAAAGGCAGGCCGGCGACACGGGCAGAGCCTTGCCAGGCGCGCAGGGGCGTGCCTTGGCCGACAATCGGGTTGGCTTTCATAGTTGCCATGTCCCGCCAGCTGCGCTCGACAGTTGCTCGCCGAGCGCTGCCAGGTCCCGCTCGGCATGGCTTTGGCGCAAGTACACCGGCAGGTCTGCGATCAATTGCGCGAAGTGCCGGTCCTGGCAATAGGGCCCGGCTCCCATGGCCCTGCCGACGTGATGGATGACTTCGTTGGCCGCCGCTTCAATCACTGCCCGCGTCCGGCGCGCCAGCAACTGGGCGTTGGCCTGGGGTTGCTCGTCGATCTGCCGCGCAGCGCTGCGCAGCACCGTGGCGGCGGCGAACAAGGCCATGTCCACCGCACCCAGATGGGCCAGGGCATGGGGTTCTGCACGACGGTCACAGTGTTCGCGCAGGGCCTCGGCCAAGCGCTGCGCCGCGCCGTACCAGCAGGCGGCGATGCCAACCCCTCCTTGCCAGAACCCTGGGCGTTGCAGGTAATCCCCTGGCTCGCCCACGGCCAGCGCCACGGCATTCTCGAACCGCACTTCGACACTGGCGCACGCGCCCATGCCCACGGCTTGCCAGCCTTCACCGGTCACCTGGACACCCGGCTGGTCCATCGACACTGCAACCAACTGCTGGCGCGCCTGTTCATCCCAGGCAGTCAACAACCCGTGGCTGACCACCGCCGCCCCGGAGCACCAGGCCTTGCGCCCATGCAGCAGCCACTGCGAGCCCTCACGCCGAACCTGCACCCGTGCCGTCGGCGGCTCGGCGGCCCACATGCCCCAGGTGCTACCGGCAGGTGGGGCCGGGCTGTCGAGCTCGGCCATGATCGCCAGTGCATCGGTGTGCCCTTCAAACAGCTTGCACAGGCTCAGGTCGTGGCCGGCCACCTGGGCCAGTTCGCTGAAGCGCAGCAGCGTCTGCCCGCTACCGGGGCGCGGCAGTTGGTCGAGGCCCGCATCCACCAGGGCCCTCAGGGTCTGGCCAAGGCCTTGGGTGTCGGCCAGTCCCTGGGGATTGCGTTGCAAAAACCCGTGTAGAGCCATTTCACACCTCTTGCTCATGTTGCAGTTCAAATAGCAGCAACGAGCGCCCGGTCACCGCATATTCGTGGTCAAAATCGAAACGTTCCTGGCCGCGTACGGCCGGTTGGTTGGTGTCGACCATGCAGGTCCAGAAGCCGCCATCCGGTACCTGGGGCAAGCGGAAATTCACCAGGTCGTGGTGCGCATTCACCACCAGCAACAAGGTAGCGTCGGACCCGGGCCGGCGGATCCCGGTTTCCTGGGCGCGCCCATCCATCAACATGCCCAGGCAGCGGCCCTGGCTGTCTTCCCATTGTTCGATGGTCATTTCGTTGCCGTCAGGAGCCAGCCAGGTCACGTCCTTGACCCCGATGTCTTCGTTGTAGTCACCCACCAGGAAGCGCCCGCGCCGCAGGATAGGGTAGGCCAGGCGCAGCTTGATCAGGCGCTTGACGAACTTGAGCAGGGATTTGCCATCTTCATCCAGCTCCCAGTTGACCCAGCCGATTTCGCTGTCCTGGCAGTAGGCATTGTTGTTGCCGTGCTGGGTGCGGGCGAACTCATCCCCGGCCACCAGCATTGGCGTGCCCTGGGCCAGCAACAGGGTGGCGAAGAAGTTGCGCATCTGGCGCAGGCGCAGCGCGTTGATCTCGGGGTCTTCGGTCGGGCCTTCGACGCCGTGGTTCCACGACAGGTTGTTATTGCTGCCGTCCTGATTGTTCTCGTCATTGGCCTCGTTGTGCTTGTCGTTGTAGGACACCAGGTCGTGCAGGGTGAAACCGTCATGGGCGGTGATGAAATTCACCGAGCTGTAGGGCCGGCGCCCGCGCTGGTTGAACATCTCGCCGGAAGCGGTCATGCGCCCGGCAAAGTCAGCCAACTGTCCGTCATCGCCTTTCCAGAAGGCGCGCACGGTGTCGCGGAAACGGTCATTCCATTCCACCCAGCCAGGCGGGAAGTTGCCCACCTGATAACCGCCTGGGCCCACATCCCAAGGCTCGGCGATCATTTTTACCTGGCGCAGCACCGGGTCCTGGCGGCAGGCGACAAGGAAGCTGTGACGCTCATCAAAACCATCGTGATAACGCCCCAGAATGGTCGCCAGGTCAAAGCGGAAACCATCTACATGCATCTCCGTGGCCCAGTAGCGCAAGGAGTCGGTGACCATTTGCAGTACGCAAGGGTGGCTCAGGTCCAGGGTATTGCCGGTGCCGGAATCGTTGATATAGAAGCGTTTGTCATCGGGCATCAACCGGTAGTAGGAGGCATTGTCGATGCCGCGCATCGACAGGGTCGGGCCTTGCTCGTTGCCTTCGGCGGTGTGGTTGTAGACCACATCGAGGATCACCTCCAGCTTGGCTTCGTGCAGGTGCGCGACCATTTCCTTGAACTCGGCGATCTTGCCGCTGGCCAGGTAGCGCGGGTCGGGGGCAAAGAAGGCGATGCTGTTGTAGCCCCAGTAGTTGGTCATGCCTTTTTGCAGCAGGTGCTGGTCATTGACGAAGGCGTGGATCGGCAGCAGTTCCACCGATGACACACCCAGTTGGCGGATGTGCTTGAGCACATCGTCGACCATCAACCCGGCGCAGGTGCCGCGCACCGCCTCGGGCACGGACGGATGGCGCATGCTGATACCGCGCAGATGGGTTTCGTAGATGATCGTGCGGTCCCACGGCGTGCGTACCGGCTGGTCGTTGCCCCAAGTATGGGCCGGGTCGATAACTTTGCATTTGGGCACGAAGGGCGCGCTGTCGCGTTCATCGAAACTCAGGTCGGCATCCGGGTGGCCGATGGTGTAGCCAAACAGCGCTTCGGACCACTTGAGTTCGCCCACCAACTGCTTGGCATAGGGGTCGATCAGCAATTTATGGTGGTTGAAGCGATGGCCATTGGCCGGGTCGTAGGCACCATATACGCGGTAGCCATAAATCAGCCCCGGGTGGGCGTCGGGCAAGTAGCCGTGGAATGTCTCGTCGGTGTACTCCGGCAGTTCGATACGCTCCAGCTCGACTTCACCGGTATCGTCGAACAGGCACAGCTCGACCTTGGTGGCGTTGGCCGAGAACAGTGCGAAATTGACCCCCAGACCGTCCCAGGTCGCGCCAAGGGGGAAGGGCAGCCCTTCACGAATCCGCGATGGCTCGGTATCGGGTGTCTTGCTCATGGTGTTGCTCCTGCAAAGTTTTTCCGGGCCGAACGGGGCCGTGCTGACATCAGGTCAGATCAATAATCGAGCATTTTTTGTAGCAGCCGGGTGGCCGGGGATAGCGTCTCGGGTGGTGCTTGATGGAGACCTATCGCCGGCAAGCCGGCTCCTACAGGTGGGGTCAGCCGGCGGGTTTGCGTGGGGCTCGAGGCTTTTTCGCGGCGGCGGGTTTTTCCGCTGGCGGCTTGGCCTTGGCCTTGGCGCCGGCCTTGGGTTTACTAGGCGTCAGAGCCTCGGCTTCAGCCAACTTGCGGGCCATTTCCCAATGGCGGGCTTCCTGGCCTTCGGGCTTACCTTCGGACTCCCAGATCTGATACGCGAATTCACGAACGCGCTTGTCTTCGGTGCTCATCGCAATGCTCCTCACAGAAAATTTCAGCTTTCTTGATCGTCAGAATGGATAAAGACATTCACCGGGAGATCCCCCAGGGCAGCGCTGATCAGTAGCTCCTTGTTGGGTGTGACTGCGCCTGTTTGCAAAAGTCCCTTCCAATTTCGCAGCGTGGCGTCGAACGGTAATGTGATCCGGGTATCGCCCCAAACCTGCGCATCCACCCAGGGCTGGGCGCTGTTTTCAAGCAGGGCGTGGGTCCAGCGCGGTACCACCACCAACAGCCATTGCCCCTGGTACTCACGGCTGAAGGCGACAACCCGTTGGGCATGCCGGCCCAGCACTTGCAGCGGTACATAGCGCCCCCTGGCAAACAGCAGCGGGTGGGCCTTGCGCAGGTTCAAGACCTGGGCAATCAACGCCTGCTTGAGGTGGCCGTCACGCCAGTGCTCAAGCAAGGCATCGGGTGTTGCCGCCAGTGCCTGTTGCCGGGCACTGAAATCCACCGCCCGACGGTTGTCCGGGTCCACCAGGCTCAAGTCCCAGAATTCGTCGCCCTGGTACAGGTCTGGCACGCCTGGCACGGTGTTGCGCAGCAAGGATTGCGCCAGCCCGTTCAACGCGCCGGCAGGGGCGATGGCCTCGGCTGCCGCGTGGATCGCCGTGCGCAAGGTCAGACCGGCGGGGTCGAGCAGCAAGCGGCTGAGGAAGGCTTCGACACCTTGCTCATAAACATCGTTGGGGGCGCTCCAACTGCTGTGCAGCTTGGCTTCGCGCAGGGCCTTTTGTTGCCACTGCCAGAGGCGCTGCTGATAGTTGCCGGTGTTCTCAATGCCCAGGTCCAGGGGCCAACTGCCCAGCAGCACCTGATACAGGATCAGCTCATCACCGGCCGAGGGGATGGCCGGATCGTCGCGCAGGGGCGCCGCCAGCCGGCGCCACTGCTGCACCTGCTCGGCATACCACGGTGCGCACTCGCTGAGCACCGCCAGGCGCGCGCGGCTGTCTTCGCCGCGCTTGTGATCGTGGGTGGCGGTGGCCAGCAGGTTATCGGGGAAGGTGTGCAGGCGCTGCTGGTTGGCGGCATGGAAGTCGGCCAGGGGCGCGCTGAACTGTTCGGTACTGAAGCCCACGTCATTGCGTGAGAGCAACACTGCCGAGCGGTAGAAGGCCGTGTCTTCCACCGCCTTGGCGGCTGCCGGCGAGGTCAGTTGCTGGAAGCGCACGCAGGCGTGCTTGAGGATCTTGCGCGGTTGCCCCACCGGGCGCTCGCGCCAGGGTTGCCCGCCGAGCCACTGTTGCAGGTAGTCGAGCACCGGCCAGTCAGCTTCGCTCAAGGTCCCACGGGCGCCGGCCAGGGCCTGTTGGAACACGCGCTCGTCCGCGGCGCTACGGCCACCTGCGCTGATATAGGTGCGGTACACCGGGAAATGCACGACCAGTTCCTGCAAGGCGCGGCGGATTGCACCCAGGGTCAGGTCGCGACTCATCACATCCGCGCGGGCCACTTGCAGCAGGGCCTGGGCCACGCTTTCAAAATCCCCGGCGAGGGAGCCGTTGAGGATTTGTTGCCGGGCCAGCCAGGCTTCCTCGATAAACGCCGAAGGCCGCTCGGTAGCCTCGCTCCAGAGCTGGGCCAAGGCCTCGAATCCCTGGGGATCATGCTGCATCAGCGACACCTGGTTCATGAACTCATAGCCGGTGGTGCCATCGACCCGCCAGTCTTCGCGCAGGGTTTCGCCGGCGCCGAGGATCTTCTCGACAAAAATCGGCAAGTGCCGGGTCGGCGACAACCCATCCACGCGCCGCCGCAACTTGCGGCAGTAGCCCCGTGGATCGGCCAGGCCGTCGATATGGTCGATGCGCAGGCCATCCACCAGGCCTTCGCTGATCAGCTGGAAAATCTTGCTGTGGGTGGCCTCGAATACAGTGGTCCGTTCCACCCGCAGGCCACCGAGCTCGTTGACGTCGAAAAAGCGCCGCCAGTTGATGTCATCCGCCGCCGTGCGCCAACTGGCCAGGCGATAGGCTTGCTGTTCCAGCAGTTGATGCAGGCGCAAAAAACCTGCGCGCTGGCGCCCGTCGAACCATTGCAGGGCATGCTCGATGGCTGCCAGGGTCAGTGGGTCGCGGGCCTGTTGTGCCAGTTGCTGTTTAAGCTCGCCCGCCAGGGGCCAGGCATCGGCCTGATAGGCCAGGGCGCTGAAACGGTCGGCCAGCGCTTTGAGCGGGGCATGGGCGCGCAGGATATCGCCGTAGTCACTGGGGCAGATCGGGAAGCGGTGTTCGTAGTGCTCGACAAAAAAGCTGCCCTGGGCCGGGTCAAACCGCAGGGGCAGGTTGCCACTTTGCAAGGCTTCGCCGTAGTCGCTGCCAAGGAAGGGCATCAGCAGTTGGCCCTTGAGCAGCGGGTCCGGTGAATGCCACTGGATGTCGAAGAATTCGCTGTAGGGGCTCAGGCGCCCCCATTCCAGCAGGTCCAGCCACCAGGGGTTGTCGCTGCCGCCGACGGCCATGTGGTTGGACACGATGTCCAGAATCAGGCCCATGCCGTGCACGCGCAGGGCCGCTACCAGGCGACGCAAGGCGGGTTCGCCGCCCAGTTCCGGGTTGACGGTGGTCGGGTCGACCACATCGTAGCCATGCATCGAGCCGGCGCGGGCCTTGAGCAGGGGCGAAGCGTACAGGTGGCTGATGCCCAGGCTGGCGAAATACGGCACCAGCGGCACCGCATCATCCAGGGTAAAACCCTTGTGAAATTGCAGGCGTTGGGTAGCCCGGAGCAAGACGGCGCTCATCGGTCACGCTCCAGGGCCTGATTGCGCGCCACCGCCAGCAACTCCAGGCGGCGCGCGGCGTTTTCATCGTCGAGCAGCTGCGCGGCGTCCCCCGGCAGGCGTCGGCGCCAGTTGGGGTGGGTGTCGATGGTGCCGGGCAGGTTGGCCTGTTCCTCGACGCCCAGGGCATCCTCCAGGGGCAGCAGTACCAGGGGCGCACGGGTGTGACCGAGGTAGCGCACGCTGGCATCGAGTATGTGGTCAGTTTCGTTGCGCAGCTCATCGCGAAAGTTCTGCGGGTCTTGCACCAAGGCCTGGCGCAGTGACTCGCGCTCGCGCTGGCGGTGCTCGCTCCATTGCTCCACCGTGGGCACGTCGATCAGCCCCAGTTGCACATTCCAGTCGATATCGCGGCTGTGCCACCAACCATTGAGTGTCGGCAGGTCGTGAGTGCTGGTGGTAGCCAGGGCGTTGTCCGGCCAGTCGAGGATCGGCGTGAAGCGCCCGCCATGGTCCTGCTCGAACAACAGCACGCGCATGCCGAGCATGGCACGGGCGCTGAGTTTTTCCCGCAGGCCCTCGGGCACCGTGCCCAGGTCTTCGCCCAGCACAATCGCCTGGTGGCGGCTGGACTCCAAGGCCAGCAGGCGCAGCAGGTCGTCTACCGGGTAATACAGGTACGCGCCTTGTTTGGGTGAAGCATCCCGGGGGATGACCCACAGCCGTTGCAGGCCCATCACATGGTCGATCCGCAGGCCGCCGGCATGGGCGAAGTTGGCCCGCAGCATTTCGATAAATGCGCGAAAGCCGTTGCGCTTCAGGCCTTCAGGAGAAAACGCGGAGATGCCCCAGCCCTGGCCGGCACGGTTGAGGATATCCGGTGGCGCGCCCACGGTCAGGTCGGCCAGCAGCTCATCCTGACGGCTCCAGGCCTGGCTGCCGGCGCCATCGGCACCCACGGCCAGGTCGGCAATCAGGCCGATGCCCATGCCACTGCCGCGGGCGGCCTGTTGGGCGCGCGCCAGGCAGCGGGCGATCAGCCATTGGTTGAAGGCATAGAAACCGATCGCTTCGCCCTGTTCGGCGGCGAATTGCGCCAGCGCAGCGCTGGCGGGGTCGCGCCAGTCCTCGGGCCACTGGCGCCAGTCGAGGCTTTCACCGTTGGCGGCGCGCGCGGCCTGCAAGGCTTCGAAGCGGCAGTGGTTTTCCAGGGCCTCGCCACCGGCCTCGCGAAAACTGAGAAAGTCCGCCTGCTGCGGGTGCTCGCCCTGGCGAAAGTCCTCGTACAGGGCGCGCAGCAGGCGTTGCTTGGCCTTGGCGGCGGCGGGCCAGTCGATCAGGCTTTGTTGTTCCAGTTCGTGCAGCTCGTCGGCCAGTCCCGTGGCCTCGATGGCGCTGTGCACGGCGCGTTCGCCGAGGATGCAACCGGGGGACGCATACAGGCTATTGAGAAACAGGCGGCTGGACGGCGAATAAGGGCTATAGCGCTCGGTATCGGCACTGAACATGGCATGCAGCGGGCTGATCGCCAGGGCGTCGACACCCCGCTCAGCGGCAGCGCGAGCCAGTTGTTCCAGGGCCTGGGTGTCGCCAAACCCACCGTCGCCACTGCGGCGCAGGGCATACAACTGGGCACTCAGGCCCCAGGCGCGGGCAGGCTGGCTGTCCACCGCCTCGGCGACAGTGAAACAACGTTCAGGGGCCACGGCTAGGGTGAAGGATTGATCGGCGATCTGCACCCGGTGATAGCCCACGGGCAACACGCCAGGCAGCGTGGCCTGGGCATCCAGCGCAAGGTCCCGGGTACTGCCGTCCTCCAGATGAGCCTGGCACGGCGTACCCGGAGCAAAGTAGGCGGCCAGGTCCAGGCCTGCGCCCACGTCCACGGTCAACAGCGGCGCCAGGTGCCGATCCTGCTGCACGCGCTCCAGCTCTTGCAGGCTGGCGGCGATGGCGGCGTCGGTGTCGGCGGGGTGGCCAAGGCCATGGAGCACGGCACGCAGCGCGTCGGCGCTGACATGTTGCGGCCGGCCGTTGGCGTCGATCCAGTCCACCGCCAGGCCCGCACGGCTGGCGAGTATTTCCAATTGCGCTTCGCTCAAGAGTGCTCTCCAACAGATGATGAGGTGTCACCCGGCGCCAAGCTGACGCGGGCAGAGAAGGGCGTGAGTAACGCGGGGTCGTTGCTGGTGCTGAACAGTTGGCCGATAGCGGCCGGGGGCTGCAGGGTGGCCGGCCCCAGGTTGAGGTCGATCTGCAATACGCTGCCATTGCCCAGGCGCCAGCGTGCAGACACCGCGCCCTGGCCCAGGACCTGGGCGCCGAGGGCGGTGCTGCCGGGCAGGTGCGGCACGATATGCTGCTGGCGCAGGCCCAGCAGTTGCCGGTATAGCGCAGCAGGTGCCTGGGTAAACCGGGGTATGGAGCGTTCGAAAGTCTGTAGCGCGTTGGGGTCGGGAATCTGCGCGCGGCGCTGGGGATCACTGAAGGCGGCAAAATCAGCAAATTCGTTGCGCCGGCCTTCGCGCACCGCCTCGGCCAGCTCGCCGTGATGGTCGGTAAAGAACAGGAAGGGCTGCTCGGCGTTGACTTCATCCCCCATGAACAACAGCGGGATCATCGGCGACATCAATAGCAGCACGGTCGCTGCCTGCAACGCCTGGGGCGAACACAACTGGTGCAGGCGCTCGCCGAGCGCACGGTTGCCGATCTGGTCGTGATTCTGCAAAAACAGCACAAAGGCACTGGGGGGCAAATGCCCGCTGGGCTCGCCGCGTCGGGTACCGTGGCGCGTGGTCTGGCCTTGGTAGATAAACCCTTCGCCCAGGCAGCGGGCCAGCTTGGCGGTGGGGTCGTCGGCAAAATCGGCGTAGTAGGCGTCGGTCTCGCCGGTCAACAGCACATGCAAGGCGTTATGCCCGTCATCGTTCCATTGCGCATCGAAGCCTTGCTGCAACAGGCTGGCCTGATTGAATTCGTTTTCCAGGACCAGCCACACATGGCGCGCCGGGTCGACCTGCTCACGCACCCGTTGGGCCAGCTCCTTTAGGAACGAGGGGTCGTTGATGGCATGCACCGCATCCAGGCGCAGGCCATCGAAGCGGTATTCGAGGAGCCACATCAGGGCGTTGTCGATAAAGAAGTCGCGCACTTCGCGGCGGCCAAAGTCGATCCCGGCGCCCCAGGGGGTGTGGGTGTCTTCGTGGAAAAAGCCCTTGGCGTACTGGCCCAGGTAATTGCCGTCGGGGCCGAAGTGGTTGTAGACCACATCGAGGATCACCGCCAGGCCATGCTCGTGGGCACTGTCGACCAGCTGTTTCAACTGCTCCGGCGTGCCCAGGGACGCTTGCGGTGCGTAGGGCAGGACCCCGTCGTAACCCCAATTGCGCTCGCCGGGATACTGCGCCAAGGGCATCAGTTCGATGGCGGTGACGCCCAGTTTCGCCAGGCGCGGCAAGTGCTGCTCCACTGCGGCGTAGCCCCCGAGTATCCCCACATGCAGCTCGTAGATCACCGCTTCATGCCAGGGCCGGCCTTGCCAGGTGCCGTGGCGCCAGGGGTAGGCCAGGGGATCGACCACCACGCTGTCACCCTGCACACCTGCGTATTGGAGGCGCGAGGCCGGGTCCGGCACATCCAGCTTGCCATCGATGTTGTAGTGGTAGCGGGTGCCCGCCCCACAGCGCACGTAGGCGACAAACCAGCCCTCTGCCTGGGGCTGCATGGGCAGCGACTGTCCGTCATGCAGCTCAACGCTGACATAGAACGCGTCAGGTGCCCACAGGGCGAAGCGGGTGTGTTGCGCATCCTGCATGATCGCGCCGTGGGGCCATGTTTCCAGAGTCCGTAACGGCATCTATCCTGACCTCTTTATACTTTCCCTGATTTTCCCAGCGCTTTCGCTACCAGTTGCTCGTAAAGTTCGGCATAGGGTTCCACCGCCTGGCACCAGTTGAACGGCGCGGCCATGGCCCGGCAGCGCATGGCGTTGAGCAGGCCTGGGAAGGCAAACACCTTGAAGGCACGGGCGAGGGCGGCTTCGTAGCTTTGTACGGTGGATTCGTCGAACAGAAAGCCGGTCACGCCGTCTTCAATAGTGTCTGCCAGGCCACCGGTATTGCGCGCCACCGGCAGCGAGCCGAACCGCTGGGCGTACATCTGGCTCAAGCCGCAGGGCTCGTAGCGCGAGGGCATCAACAAGAAGTCGCTGCCGGCAAACATGCGGCGCGCGTCGGTTTCGTTGAAGCCGATGCGCACACCGATGCGGCCGGGGAATCGCAGGGCCAGGGCGCGCATGGCCTGTTCTTCTTCCGGCTCGCCACGGCCGATAATGGCAATTTGCCCGCCGTTTTCCACGATAAACCCGGCGACGGCTTCGGTCAGGTCCAGGCCTTTCTGGTACACCAGGCGCGAGACCACGGCAAACAGGGGGCCGGTGGACTCGTCCAGGCCAAACAGCTTGCGCACATGGCTGGCGTTGACCGCCTTGCCTTGCCAGTCGCCGATATTGAATGGGTGATCCAGGTGCGGGTCGGTGGACGATTCCCAGCTTTCATCGATGCCGTTGGGGATACCACTGAGCAGACCTTGCTGGGTCTTGCTGGCGAGAAAGCCATCCAGGCCGCAGCCGAACTCGGGCGTGGTGATTTCCCGGGCATAGGTGGCGCTGACCGTGGTGATGTGACTGGAATACGCCATGCCGGCCTTGAGAAACGACATCTTGCCGTAGAATTCCATGCCTTCTTGTTGCAAGGCATGTTCGGGAATCCCCAGTTCCGGGCACGAGGCCAGGCTGACCACACCCTGGTAGGCCAGGTTATGGATGGTAAACAGCGTAGGGGTGCGTGACCCACGCCAGTGCATGTACGCCGGGGCCAGGCCGGCTGGCCAGTCATGGGCGTGCACCAGGTCCGGGCACCAATGGATTTGCGCAAGGTTGGCGGCAATATCGGCGGCGGCCAGGCCCAGGCGGGCGAAGCGGATGTGGTTGTCGGGCCAGTCGCGACCATTGTTGGCGCCATAGGGCGTGCCTTCACGCTCGTACAGTTCGGGGCAGATCAGTACATAGATGACCAGGCCGTCCTTGAGGTCCATGCGCCCGATCTTGCACGGCGGCAGCGCGGCATGCCCGCCCAACTCGCCGATGATGTGGATCGGGTTGTCGCTGTCCAGCACCTGGCGGTAGCCCGGAATCAGCACCCGCACATCGTGCAGGTGGGCCATGGCACGGGGCAGGGCAGCGGATACATCGCCCAGGCCACCGGTTTTCACCAGGTCGGCCAGCTCCGAGGTCACAAACAGCACTTTCTTGCGATTGGGGTTTTGAGACGAGACCGGCCGCACTGCGCCGGGCAGGTCAACCAAGGCGGTTGGCCCATCGACCGGCTGACTGAAACGCTGTCCCTGAATTCCCGAAGCGGCACTGATCATTGTTCTCTCCCATGTGTTGGTCAGCCGAGAGCCTGGCGCCCTCAGCGAAAGTCAACCGCGTCCTGCGGTCACGCGCACTAGCACTGCACAGACTGGCAAGGCTTATGCCAATTGCACCGAACTGATAAATAGATTGGATGGGCGGACGTCCGGCTGGCGCCGGTAGCGTGCGTCCTACCTTAAACCTGACCTACGGCAGAGTTGGAAAGTTTCGATTTATTGCGGGGGCTTTTGTTCTGATCGTGACCCATCGGTCATCAGTCTAGGACACAGACCAGAGCCTGCAAGGCTTGTAGGATAATTTTGTAGGACAATATTATTTTTCAGGCAGGCGCCTCCCTTGCAGGAGCCGGCTTGCCGGTGATGGCGACCGTGGGGAGTGCGTCGCTGCTGAGGGCTTCATCGCCGGCAAGCCGGCTCCTACCGGGGGATCGCCTCTTGATGGGGCATCGGGGTTGGGCTGCTCGATAGTGGTGCGGGATGTTACTTAAAGTGATTTATTAAGAGTTAATATCCATATAAATCAATATCTTGATGGATATATGTGAGGCTATTTATCATGTCAGGCTGCGCAAGACCCGCCCACTGGCCCACGCCTGGATATCCTCGATCATCTGCCCATAGAACTGCCGGTAGTTGTGCGCGCTGACATAACCCACATGGGGGGTGGCCAGCACGTTGGGCAGATGGCGAAACGGGTGGTCGACCGGCAAGGGCTCCTGCTCGAACACATCCAGTGCCGCGCCCGCCAGCCGCCCATCGCGCAGCGCCTCGATCAGGGCCGCCTCATCGACGATCGGCCCGCGCGCCGTGTTCACCAGGCGCGCGCCGGGTTTCATCCAGCCCAGGGCCTGGGCATCCACCATGCCGCGGCTGCGCTCGCTGAGTACCAGGTGAATCGACAGCACGTCGGCCTGTTCGAACAGTTCGCGCTTGCTGACCCAGGTCACGCCTACAGCGGCGGCGCGTTGCGCAGTGAGGTTTTCACTCCAGGCGATCACGCGCATGCCAAACACCTGGCCAAACTGCGCGACACGCTGGCCGATACTGCCCAGCCCGAGGATACCCAGGGTCTGGCCATGCAGATCACCGCCCAGCCCTTGCTGCCACTGGCCGGCACGCAAGGAGCTCGCTTCGGCCAGCAGATTGCGGGTGGAGGCCATGATCAGGGCCCAGGTCAGCTCCGGTGCCGCGTGTTTGTAGCTGTCGGTGCCCCACACCTGGATACCCAGGGCCTTGGCGGCGCCAAGGTCGATGGCGGCATTGCGCATGCCGCCGGTGACCAGCAACTTGAGCCCCGGCAGCCCTTGCAGCAGCGCCTGGTCAAACACTGTGCGCTCGCGCATCACGCAAATCACCGCAAAACCCTGCAAGCGTGCGATCAAGGTGGCGGTGTCGGCAGGGTAGTCGTGAAGGAAATGCACTTGGCCGATCGCCTCCAGGGCGGACCAGTCCACCACGTCGCGGGCCACATCTTGCCAATCATCAATGACTGCGATCTGAACTGACATGCACGGTGCCTCGCTTAGTGGGAATTAGAGCGCCTTGAGCCCTTGCAGCAGCGCCTGGTGGAAGCGCGCGGGTTCTTCCATTTGTGGTGCGTGGCCCAGGCCCGGGAACTCCACCAGGGTCGAGTGGGGAATGAGCTTGGCCACTTGCTTGCCCAATTCGTTGTACCGGCCGATCTTGGCCTTGACCTCGGGCGGCGCGCTATCACTGCCGATGGCGGTGATATCGGACGTACCGATCAGTAGCAGGGTCGGGACCTGCAGGTCCTTGAACTCGTAGTACACCGGCTGGGTGAAGATCATGTCGTAAATCAACGCCGAATTCCACGCCACCCGCTTATGGCCCGGGCCCTGGTTCAGGCCGACGAGCATGTCCACCCAACGCTCGTATTCAGGCTTCCAGCGCCCGTCGTAGTAGGTCTTGCGCTCGTACTCGCGCACGCCGTCGGCGCTCAGTTTCAGTTCGCGCTCATACCATTGGTCGACGCTGCGATAGGGCACGCCCAGGGCTTTCCAGTCTTCCAGGCCGATCGGGTTGACCAGCGCCAGTTGCTCGGTTTGTGTGGGGTAAAGCAGGGCATAGCGGGTAGCCAGCATGCCACCGGTGGAATGGCCGACCAGGGTCGCCTTGGGAATGCCGAGTTTTTGCAGGAGTTGATGGGTGTTGATTGCCAACTGCTGGAAGCTGTACTGGTAGTGCTCAGGCTTGGTGGAGGTGCAGAAGCCGATCTGGTCCGGTGCGATCACCCGGTAGCCGGCCTCGCTCAGGGCCTTGATCGACGCCTCCCAGGTCGCGCCGCAGAAGTTCTTGCCATGCATCAACACCACGCTGCGGCCATTGGCGGGGCCTTTGGCCGGCACGTCCATATAGCCCATTTGCACTGCTTGGCCCTGGGACTGGAAATCGAAATGTTCGACCGGGTATGGGTATTGGAAACCTTGCAACTGCGGGCCGTAGCTTGGGTTTTGCGTGGCTGCCAAGGCAGGGAGGGCGCAGGTGGCCAGCAGGCCGGCAAGGAGAAACGAACGTGTCAGCGGCATGGGAAAGCTCCAGGGACGATGCTCCCGGATGCTGTGGCGGGGGGATTAAGCGGGGATTAACCCGTCGCCGCAGGCCCAGTGCAGCAACGCACATTGCTTACATCCAATGCAACGTAAGCATTGCCACCACCGCATACCGGGCCGCCTTGGCCAGGCTGACGATCAGCACAAAACGCCACAGCGGCTCCTTCATCACCCCGGCCACCAGGGTCAGCGGGTCGCCGATGATCGGCACCCAACTGAGCAGCAGTGACCAATGCCCCCAGCGGCGATAATGGCCGCGGGACTTTTCCAACTGCGCGGCGCTTAGCGGGAACCAGCGTCGATCCTTGAACAGCTCGACCGAGCGGCCCAGCAGCCAGTTGACCAGCGAACCCAGGACGTTGCCCAGGGTCGCGATCCCGAGCAGCAACCACACCGCGTAGTTGCCGTTGAGCAGCAGCGCGACCAGTACCGCTTCCGATTGCAGTGGTAACAGCGTTGCCGCGCCAAAGGCGCTGAAAAATAGCCCGGCATACCCAGCGAGCATTGATCAGTGGGCCGGGTATTGGGCTACCACTACATCTTTACCTTCGCGGGTCAGGCCGATGACTTGATAGGCGTCGCTCATGCCATCCATTTCCATGCCCGGCGAGCCCATGGGCATGCCTGGGGCGGCGATGCCCAGCAAGTCCTCACGTTTGCGCAGGGCCAGCACCTGATCAGCAGGCACGTGGCCTTCGACGAATTTGCCGTCGATCACGGCGGTGTGGCAGGACGCCAGGCGCGGCGCCACGCCCAGGCGCTGCTTGACCGAACTCATGTCCGCTTCCACATGGTCGTTGACCTTGAATCCGTTGCTTTCAAGGTGGCTGATCCATTTCTTGCAGCAACCGCAGTTGGCATCGCGGTGCACGTCAATCGGGATCAGTTCGGCGGCCTGGGCCAGGGTGGTCATGAACAGGGCGGACAGCAAAGTCAGGCGCAGGGTGGTTTTCATAGACAGGTCCCATCGGTTACGGAGTGCGCAAAGAGGGCGCATTGTCCGCGCTTTTGCGAATCAGGTGAGGTGGTTATGTTTCGAAATTATACGGACACGCGACAACCCCGCAGCTTAAGGTGCGCAGCTGTCAGCCAACTGAGGCAAAGATGACAATTTTGTCAGTTCAGGACGATTCCAGGCGCTGCTTGAGCTGGTCCATGGCCTGCTCCGACAGCTCTACCATGCGCGTTTGCAAGGTGCGCAGCTGCAGTTCGGTCTCATAGCTCAGCACCCGGGTGAACAAAGTGCCGCTACCTTGAGGCTGGAGTAAGTAATGAATGCTGCCATCGACCGCAAGGGAGGTGAACACGGTCTTGAATTCCCGGGGCGGCACGGCGATTTGCACCCGGTAGCTCATGGGTACACGTACCCCCAGTAGGTCGATCGTCTCGGTGAAGCGCTGACCGGCAGGCAGTGAACCGCTGGTGCCGGTGTCCGCGCCCAGGGACGTGGGATGCCATTCATGCCAGCGATCCGGCTGGGTCACGTAGTCGTAGACGGCTTCGATAGGGGCTTGGATGTAGCGTTCCTGGCTGATTCGCTCGACGCGGAGCGGGTGCTCGACTGCATTCATGACACACCTCCTGTGTGGCTAGGAACTGTCAGAATAGTCGCACTCCCGTACAACGCACGGGAGTCTTCAGGCTTTTTCGACGGGTTCGCAGCAAGGCCTATAGCTGATAGTTCTTCAGCTCCCGAGCAATCACCAGGCGCTGGATCTCACTGGTGCCCTCATAAATCTGCGTAATCCGCGCATCCCGGTAGTAACGCTCCACCGGGTAGTCTTCCAGGTAGCCATAGCCGCCATGGATCTGCATCGCAGATGAGCAGACCTTCTCGGCCATTTCCGACGCGAATAGCTTGGCCTGGGAGGCTTCGGACAGGCACGGTTTGGCGGCACTGCGCAAACGCGCGGCATGCAGGATCAGCAGCCGTGCGGCATTGAGGCGGGTCTGCATGTCAGCCAGCAGGTTGGCCACGCTCTGGTGCTCGATGATGGCCTTGTCGAACTGCACCCGGTCACGGGCGTAGGCCAATGCGGCTTCAAAGGCTGCACGGGCGATGCCCAAGGCCTGGGCGGCGATGCCGATGCGCCCACCTTCGAGGTTGGACAGGGCAATGGCCAGGCCCTTGCCGCGCTCGCCGAGCAGGTTGGCCTCGGGCACGCTGCACTGGCTAAGGGTTACCGCGCAGGTGTCCGAGGCACGGATGCCCATCTTGTGTTCGGTACGGTCCACGGTGAAGCCTGGGGTAGCGGTGGGCACCAGGAACGCCGAAATACCTTTCTTGCCCAGCTCCGGGTCGGTCACGGCAAACACAATCGCCAGCTTGGCGCGTTTGCCGTTGCTAACGAACTGTTTGGCGCCGTTGATCACCCACTGGCCATCGCGCAGTTCGGCGCGAGTGCGCAGGTTGTGGGCTTCGGAGCCGGCCTGGGGTTCGGTCAGGCAGAAACAACCGATGGCCTGGCCGCTGGCCAGCTCGGCCAACCAAGTCTCTTTTTGCGCAGGTGTGCCGTAGTTGAGGATTGGGCCGCAACCCACTGAATTATGGATACTCATCAGTGCGCCTACTGCACCGTCACCCGCAGAAATCTCCTCGACGGCCAGGGCATAGGCCACGTAGTCCACATAAGTGCCGCCCCATTCTTCCGGCACCACCATGCCCAACAGTCCCAGTTCGCCCATCTTGGCTACCAGGCCGTCGTCGATCCAGCCGGCTTTTTCCCAGGCCTGGGCATGGGGGGCGATTTCGCCACGGGCAAAGTCGCGCGCCATGTCGCGGATCATGACTTGTTCTTCTGTAAATTCAATATCTTGCATGAGTTAGTTCCCGTTCTTCGCGAAGTCTTGGAAGAAGCTGTCGACATGGCGCTGGTCCAGTGCCGCCAACGTTGGCGGGTTCCAGCGCGGGGCTTTGTCCTTGTCGATCAACAATGCGCGTACACCTTCGATCAGGTCGCCACGGGCGAACCACTGGCGGTCCAGGTGCAGTTCCAGGGCAAAGCAGTCTTCCAGCGCCAGGTGCCGTCCCCGTCGCAGCATCTGCAGGGTCACCGCCATGGCCAATGGCGAGCGGGTGTGCATCAGTTGCGCTGTGCTCACGGCCCATTCATGGCTGTCGGCAACGGTCACTTGTTGCAGCTGTTCGACGATGCTCGGTACGTCGGGCTGGGCAAAGAAGTGGTCGATGGCCGGGCGCAGGGCCGCCAGCGGCGCATCCGGCAATTGTTGCACGGCGAGCTTGGCCAGCAGGCCTTGCAGGTCCTTGAGTGGCGAGTCGTGCCATTGCAGGTGGTCGAGTTTGTGGTCCAGCTCCGCCAGCCTGGCGCTGTCCAGGTACCAATCAGCCAGCCCGCAATACAAAGCGTCGGCGGCGCGAATCTGCACCCCGGTCACGCCCAGGTAAATCCCCAGTTCGCCGGGAATGCGCGGCAGGAAGTAGCTGCCGCCCACATCCGGGAAATAACCGATGGCCACTTCCGGCATGGCCAGGCGGCTGCGCTCGGTGACTACCCGCAGGTCGGCACCCTGGACCAGGCCCATGCCGCCGCCCAGGACAAAGCCGTCCATCAGGGCGAGGATCGGCTTGCGGTAGTGATGGATGGCCAGGTCGAGGGCATATTCCTCGACGAAGAAGTCTTCGTGCAGGGTGTCGCCGCTCTTGAAGCTGTCGTACAGCGAGCGGATATCGCCACCGGCGCAGAAGGCCTTTTCACCGGCGCCGCGCAACACCACAGCGTGCACCTCGGGCGCATCGGCCCAGGCGCGCAAATGCGCCGAGAGGCTGCGGACCATGTCCAGGGTGATGGCGTTGAGGCCGGCGGGGCGGTTGAGGGTCAGGTGGCCGATGTGGTTGCGTACTTCGGCCAGGACGCTGTCCTGGGAGGACTCGGTGCTGCGTGTCGCCTGGGACTGAGCCTGAGCAGTCATCTGTAACTCCCTGCTTTTATTGTTCTTTATCAAAGTGTTCGCGGACGAACCATCTCCGGATCGTACCAGTGCAAATTTGCCCAGTACAAGCCGGAATCCTGCAGGTCATCTTTGCATTTATGCAGCGAGGCATTCGATAAAAAACTGGGCAGGCTTGGCTAGACCCGGCTGGCCAGCACCTGGCTGATACTGCGGCGGCGGGCATGGTCTTCGGCGATATGGATCAGTTCCTCCAGTTCGCTGGGGGTAACGTCAAAAAACTGCTCCATTTGCGCCAACGCTTGTTCCAGGTCTGCGGCGGTGATTTTTGCATCCACCTCTGGGGACGGCGTCGGCACCACCACTGGGGTTTCAGCCGGGCCCTTGGGGTAACGGGTGCGGGTCAGGTTGTTGTAGGCCAGGGCCGACAGCAGCAAGGTGCCAGCGCCGAGCATGACCGGGCCGACTTCCTGCCAGCCCAGGGCGATGGTGGCCGGGTCGGCCAGCACCAGGGTCATGGCCAATCCACCGGAAGGCGGGTGCAGGCAACGCAGCCAGCACATCAGGATCAACGCCATGCCCGCCGCGAGACAGGCGCTGCCCAGGGTCCGGCCCAAGACGCGGGCCACCAGCAAGGCCACCACACTGGCGCATAGATAGCTGCCAATAATCGACCATGGCTGGGCGAGGGCCCCCGATGACACCGCAAACAACAGCACGGCGGAGGCGCCCAGCGGGCCCAGCAGGTGCATGGCCACTTCCAGGCCATACACCTGGGCACAGAGCCATACGGTAAACAGGGTGCCCAGGGCCATGCCGATGGCGGCACGACTCCATTCGGCGGGACGGGTATTGATGGCAGCGGGGAACCAGCGAGCGAGCATTGCGGGGCAGTCCGATCTTGAAAGGCAAAAAAAGGGCTTTGCGGTTTCCCGTAAAGCCCTTCGAAAGTTCCAACATTTGGGGGAGGAACCGGCGCAGTGTGCCGATCAATCAACACTGGCGCCAATGCATATTAATGCAGGTTAAGTGCAGTAATTTTGCATCAAGCCCACCGGGGCCCTGAGCAGACCTTGCCCAGGACACGCTCGTGGTTCTCGGCATTGATCAGCGATTTGTGCACGCTTTCCCGCAACTGTGGGTCGCTGGCCAACGGCCCCTTGAGTGCGACCAGGGCGTCCCGCAGTTCCATCAGGCGGTCGAGGGTGGGCAGCGGGATATAGCCGACGTGTACAGGCTCGGCAGCAACAGGCAATTGCTCGTCAGGCACGGCAGCGGTCCTCTGAGGGCAGTAACGATGTGGCGCGAATGGTGGCGCAAATGTAAAACGAGTTTACCGGTGGGGTCAGAGAGCCGGTAGGGGAACCGCTACCGGCATTTACGGATACAAACGTAGGAGCTTTCTTGAGGACTCACACTCAAGGCGCAAGCGGCTCCAGATGCAGCAGCACATAGGGGTTTTTATCGAACTGCCCGACAAGCACCGGCGTTAATCCGCGCCAGCGCGGCTCCTCCAGGCCATCGAATTGCGCCTTGTCCATCACCAGCCACGCCGGCGCCGGCAGCGCTGCGAGGTCGGCAGGTGCCTGGGTGAACAGTGGCACCCGGTCACACTCCACATTGACCATGAATTTGATGGCCTTGGCGTCTTTGCCCAGGCCATGCAACACCAGCGGCGCGGGGTCCTGGCGAATCAGCGCCTGCGCCTCGCGGGCAAAGGTGCGGGTGTCATAAAGGCGGCGTTCCAGGGGTTCGACCACCAGGATGTACACGCTCCACACCGCCAGCACCGCGCAAAACGCCGGCCCCACAGGGCGCCAGCGCCACTTCACAAGCATCCCGACGACAACGACCTGCAAGCCGATCAATAGGCCCAGCGCGCCCTGGAAATGCTCCACCTGCGCGCCAAAACGATGCCGGGCCACCAGCAGCGCACCGACCAGTAAACCCGGAGCCAGTGCCCATAACCCCAGCATCAAGCGCCGTAGCCCCTTGAACAGGCGCCCATCGGCCCGATGAAACGGATACGCGGCGATGATCGCCACCATGGGCATCATCGGTAACACATAGCGGGCTTTCTTCGCCTCGGGGATCGACAGGCCCAGCATCACGATCAACCCCGCTGCGATGCATCCCAGCAGCAGTTGCCAGCCGCTATCGGACGCGCGCCGGCCTCTTTGCAGCACCGCCAGCAGCGTCAACAGGGCCAGCGGGTACGCCGGGGCGTAATTGCCCAGGGAACTGCTGAAGTAATACAGCACGCTGCTGGAGCCTTCGCGGCCATCCATGCGTCCGAGGAACTGCATGCGGATCACGTCCTGCATAAAGGCCTCGCCGCCACTGAGCTTGGCCAGCAACAACAGCAAGCCCACGCACGCCACCAGCAACGCCAGGGCCAGCAGGCCGAAGCTGAACAACGGCCGCCATTGGCGGTTGAGCAGGTAATAGCTGCACAACACCCCAGTGGGGATCACCAGGCCGATGGGCCCGCGAATGGCAAACCCCAGCAGCAACAGGAGTAACAGCCACGGCAGGCGCCGGGGGCTGGCGAAATGATCATGGGCATAGCCCAGGTAAAACACCGCCAGGGTCACCGCCGCCAGCATCTGGTCCAGGGAAACCGAGCGGGTTTCGCTGATAAACGTGCTGCTGAGTAACAGCAACGCGATGCTCAGCAGCGCCCAACGCCGGGAGTAGGGCGCCGTCAGGCGGTAGACCAGGGCAACGATGACCGCCGCAGCGATGGCCGTCGGCAGCCACGCACTAAGGCTGGTGACGCGCCCCAGGGGCAGCGACAACAGCCAGGTCAGCAGGGTCGAGGTCGAGAGGTAATCGGCATATGGCTGGCCATAGGTGGTGGGGAAAAACCCCGGCCCGTGGCGCAGCATTTCCTGGGCGAACAGCACGAAGCGCGAGTCGAAACCGATAATTGCCTGGTCCCAGTTACCGGCGACAAACAGCAACAGGGCCAGCAGCCCGACGCCCCAGGACTGGCGACGCAAGGCAGGCGCGAGCAGCGAGTCCACGCCTCAGGCCTCCAGCAACCGTGGCACCCACTGTTGCTGGGGGATCGGCAACTCGCAAGACTGCCCACGGCCCATGGGGAAGTAGTCAAAGCCCTTGCGCGCCAGGCGCTCGGCGTCATACAGGTTGCGCCCGTCAAAGATCACCGGCGCCTTGAGGCGCGCGTGCAGCAGGTCGAAATCCGGTGCCTTGAACTGCTGCCACTCGGTGCAGACGATCAAGGCGTCGGCGCCGCCCAGGGTCGATTCCGGGGTGCCCATCAGCATCAGGCGCGGGTCATCGCCGTAGAGCTTCTGGGTTTCCTGCATGGCCTCGGGGTCGAAGGCCCGTACGTTGGCCCCGGCGGCCCAGAGCGACTCCATCAGTACCCGGCTCGGCGCGTCGCGCATGTCGTCGGTGTTGGGCTTGAACGCCAGGCCCCACAAGGCAAACGTCTTGCCGCGCAACTCGCCCTTGTAGAACGCCCGGATACGCTCGAACAGTTTGCTTTTCTGGCGCTGGTTGATGGCTTCCACCGCTTCCAGCAGGTCGCTGGAGCAGTTGGCTTGGCGGGCACTGTGGATCAGCGCGCGCATGTCCTTGGGAAAGCACGAGCCGCCGTAGCCGCAACCAGGGTAGATAAAGTGGTAGCCGATCCGCGAATCGGCACCGATGCCCAGGCGCACCGACTCGATATCGGCCCCCAGGTGCTCGGCCAGTTCGGCGATCTGGTTGATAAAGCTGATCTTGGTGGCCAGCATGCAGTTGGCGGCGTACTTGGTCAGCTCGGCGCTGCGCACGTCCATGAAGATGATGCGGTCGTGGTTGCGGTTGAACGGCGCGTATAGGTCACGCATCACCTCGCGCACTTCTTCGCGCTCGCAGCCGATGATGATCCGGTCGGGGCGCCGGCAGTCAGCCACGGCGGAGCCTTCCTTGAGGAATTCCGGGTTGGAGACGATATCGAACACCAGACTGCGCCCAGCCAGGGCCTTGTCGATATGGGCCCGCAGGGTGTCGCCGGTGCCCACCGGGACCGTGGATTTCTCCACCAGGATCACCGGCTCGACACGATGCCGGGCCACCGCATCACCCACCGACAGTACGTACTTCAAGTCTGCCGAGCCGTCCTCGTCCGAGGGCGTGCCGACCGCGATAAACAAGACTTCGCCATGCTCGACCGCGAGCTTTTCCTGGCTGGTAAAGGTCAATCGGCCGTTTTCCAGGTTTTCCCGGACCAGGCTGGCAAGCCCCGGCTCGAAAATGCTCACATGGCCCTGTTGCAGCAGACGCACCTTGTTTTCGTCAACGTCCATGCAGATCACATCGTGACCGACCTCGGCCAATACGGTGGCCTGTACCAGGCCAACGTAACCACTACCAAATACGCTGATTTTCATGGGGCATTCCTGGGGCTTGTATTGCCGATACGACGGGAGTTGATGGTCAAAACGCCGAGGATGACCAGTGCCACCCCCAAGGTCCGTGACAGGGAAAAGGGTTCGTTGAAGCCGGGCAGGCTGGCGGCCAGCAGGTACACCAGGACGTAGCTGATACTCAGCAACGAATAGGCGCGGCCCAGGGGCAAGTGCTGTAGCGCACCAAGCCAGCAGAGCATCGACAGGGCGTAGGCCACGATGGCCAGGGCCACCACGCCCAAGGCCACGGGATCAACCATGGGCGCGGTGAGCCAGTCGGCGGGCAATGGCAAGCGTGTCATGCTCCAGCGCATGCCCAACTGGGCCGCGCTGACCAGCGCCACGCTGGACAACGCCAGGGTGAAACCGCGCAACCGGCTCATACCTGGCCTCCCAGCAGCAGCACGCCGCCCATCACCAGGGCCACGCCGACCCAGTGGCGGCGGTCTACCGGCTCATGGAACACAAAGCGCGCCACCAGGGTGATCAGTACAAAATTCAGGCTGAGCATCGGGTAGGCAATTCCCACTTCCAGGCGTTGCAGCACCAGCAGCCACACCAGCAGGCCCAGGCCCAGGCACAGCAGCGCCAGCCACAGCCAGGGCGAGTGCAGTTTCACGCCCCAGCCCGCAGGCTGGCCACGCCAGCCTTCCACGGCATACTTTTGCGCGATCTGGCCCATGCAGGTCAGCAGGCACGCGGCCAGGAGCAGCAGCAGGCTGATCAAGGCGCCACCTGCGGGAACACCAGGATCACCATGTTGCCTTGCTCGTAGCGCTGGCCATCGCTGGGCAGCAACTCGACTTCACGCACTTCACTCTCGCCCTTGACGCGCATCACCACGCCCACCGAGCCCTGTTTGCGGGCCTCGGTCATCCATTGCTGGACTTGTGTGGTGTCGACCCGGCGCGCGGCGCTGTCAGGGTAGGCCAGGCCGTATTTGACTTCGCCCAGGGTGTCGTAAAGCGTCACATCCGGGCGCTTGAGCCGCCACGCCAGGGCGGCCGCTGCGCCCAGGTCGTTGCTCAGCAAACGATTGGTACCTGCCAGTTCCTGGGCGTGATCAATAATGAACTGGTCCGGGGTCTTGTTATTCACCACCGAGTGCGGCAACGCCGCAGGCACCAGGGCCACCAGCAACCAACTGCCCAGGGCCGGCGCCGCCCACAGGCGCAGCGGGCGCGCCGCCTGTAGCAGATTGACGATAATCCAGCCCAGCAACACGATAAACACCAGCACCAGGCTCGACAGTTCCTGCTGGTGGGCATAGATCGGCTTTTTCAGCTGGAAATATACAATTGCCAGCAGGCCCAGCACCCCGAGGATCAGGTTGAGCCAGCCATTGACTTGCAACACCCGGCCACGGGCCTGCGCCAGTTTGTCGGCCAGGGTATGGCCCATCAGCAATGCCAAAGGCAGCAGGCACGGCAAGATGTAAGCCGGCAGCTTGCCCTTGCTCAGGCTGAAAAACGCCAGGGGCATCAGCAACCACAACAACAGGAAGCCAGTGGTGTGCGCACGTTTTTCCTGCCACGCCTGTTTCAGGGTGGAGGGCAACAGGGCCAGCCATGGCAGGCTGAATGCGGCCAGCAACGGCAGGTAGTACCACCAGGCTTCTTCGTGCTGGGCATCTTCACCGGCAAAGCGCTGAATGTGTTCGTGCCAGAAAAAGAAGTTCCAGTAGTCGGGCTCCTGGGCATGCACCATCAGCGCCCAGGGCAGGCTGACCACAATCGCCACAGCCACCGCCACCAGGCCGTAGGCCAGCAGCTCACGCAAGCGCTTTTGCCAGATCATGTAGGGCAGGGCGATCAATACCGGCAGCAGCCAGGCCAAAAAGCCCTTGGTCATGAAGCCCATGGCGCAGGCAAACCCCAACAGGGCCCAGGCGCCTAGGCGCGCCCGCCGGCTGTGGCTGTCGATGCACAGCCACAAGGCCACGCCGCTGAGGTTGACCCAGAAGCTGAACTGCGGGTCGAGGTTGGCGTAGCCCCCCGACATCGCCACGCTGACAAAACTCATGTACAGCACGCTGCTGACCAGGCTCTTGCGTGGATCGTTCCACAGGCGCCGGGCCATGAAGTACACCAAAAGGATGCTCAAGCCCGTGGCCAGCGCAGAGGCCACGCGTACGCCGAACAGGTTTTGCCCGAACAGGGCCTGGCCGAGGGCGATCATCCAGTAACCGGCCGCCGGTTTTTCGAAATAGCGGATGCCCATGAAGTGCGGCGACGCCCATTTGCCGGTCAGCAGCATTTCCTGGCTGATCTGCGCGTAGCGGGTTTCGTCCGGGATCCATAGGCCATGGGTGACCATCGGCAGCAGGTAACACAGGCCGAAGGCCAGTAGGAGCAGGGGCAGGGCCCAACGTCGGATCATGCCTGTTGCACTCCCAGCCAGCCTTCGCGGCCACTGAGTACGCCGCGTGTCAGATGCGCCAGGGGCAAGCTCGCCGGATCGGCCGGCAACAGGTTGCCCAAGGGCTGGAATTGGATGCCGCGCTGCCCTGCCTGGGCGAGCAACTGGCGAAATTCATTAGCCATAAGAATCCCTTCGACTTCTGCGTGGATCGTATAGACGTTGAGTGTCGATTCGGTGAACCGATCAAGAATGAAGCCGTTGAAGTCCTTGACCGCGACCTGGGGCCCGACCACTTCGTCGAAGGTCGGCAGGTCTACCGGGATCTGCGGCGTGCCGGCGCGGCCATCGGCGAGGATCGGACGGAACAGGCCGGTGCCGCGACAATCGCTGTTGTAACGCAAGCCAAAGCCTTGCTTGGCCTGCACCACCCGCTCATCGGCACGCCAGCCGGCGGCAGCGGAACACTGCACCGGGGCGCCGAGAATATCGCCCAACGTGTCGAGCCCACGGCGTACCTGCTCCACCAACTGCGCATCGCTCCAGCGCCCGGCATTGGCCTGCCAGCCATGGTGATCCCAGGCATGCAGGCCTACTTCGTGCCCGGCGGCCTTGGCCTGGCGCATCAGGTGTCCCAGGTCGCGGCCAATCGGCTTGCCCGGCCAGGCAGTGCCGGCCAGCAGGATGTCCCAGCCGTACAACCCGGCCGCGTTGGAGCGCAGCATCTTCCACAGGAACTGCGGGCGGATCAGGCGCCACAAATGCCGCCCCATATTGTCCGGACCGACACTGAAGAAAAACGTCGCCTTGATCCCGGCCTCATCCAGCAACTCCAGCAACCGTGGCACGCCATCACGGGTGCCGCGGTAGGTGTCGACGTCGATGCGCAGACCTGCCTTCATTATTTGCCTGCTTCGCTGGACTGGGCGATTTCCAGCATCGCTTCACGCAGGAAGAAGTCCAGGGTGTTGCCGATGGTCTCGCTCATCTGCACGCTCGGCTCCCAGTCCAGCAGGCGCTTGGCGTTGGCAATGCTCGGCTTGCGGTGCGCCACGTCCTGATAGCCAGTGCCATAGAACGCCTTGCTTTCGACATCACGGAACCCGGCGAATGGCGGGAAGTTACCGCGCAACGGGTGGGCCTCGAACTGACGCAGCAGTTCTTCGCCCAACTGGCGGATGCTCGCTTCGTTGTCCGGGTTGCCGATGTTGATGATCTGGCCGTTGCACGCGTCGTTATCGTTGTCGATGATCCGCGCCAGGGCCTCGATGCCGTCGGCAATGTCGGTGAAGCAGCGTTTCTGCTCGCCACCGTCAAACAGGCGGATTGGCGTGCCTTCCACCAGGTTGAGGATCAACTGGGTAATGGCCCGGGAGCTGCCGATGCGGGCCGAATCCAGGCGATCCAGGCGCGGGCCCATCCAGTTGAAGGGGCGAAACAGGGTGAAATTCAGGCCTTTGGCGCCATAGGCCCAGATCACCCGGTCCAGCAGTTGCTTGGAGACCGAGTAGATCCAGCGCTGCTTGTTGATCGGCCCCACCACCAGGTTGGAGGTGTCTTCGTCGAAATTCTGGTCCTGGCACATGCCATAGACTTCAGAGGTCGACGGGAAAATCACGCGTTTGTTGTACTTGACGCAGTAGCGCACCAGCTTGAGGTTTTCTTCAAAATCCAGCTCGAACACACGCAACGGGTTGCGGGTGTATTCGATGGGCGTGGCGATGGCCACCAGCGGCAGGACCACGTCGCATTTCTTGATGTGGTACTCGATCCACTCGGAGTGAATGCTGATATCGCCTTCCACATAATGGAAGTTGGGGTGGCTGCGCAGGCGTTCGATGGCGTCGGAGCCGATGTCCAGGCCGTAGACCTCGTAGCGATCATCGCGCAGCAGGCGCTCGGACAGGTGGTTGCCGATAAAGCCGTTGACTCCCAGGATCAGCACGCGGGTGCGCCGTGGTTTACCGCCCGACTCAGCGCCGCGCAGGATCGAGCCGTCCACCAGGCCCAGTTCATCGGCCAGAGCCGGGCCGGTCAGGTACAGGCCGTGGTCATTGCGCTGGCCAAAGTTGATGACCAGGGAGTCTTCACCGCAGGCAATGCGCAGCGGGTTGACGCTGATCACGCGCCCCGGCGCCTGGCCTTCATTGCCCTTGAGCACTTCGGCTTGCCACACGATCAGCTTGTGCTCGCCCACCGCACAGAACGCGCCGGGGTACGGTTGGGTCACGGCACGCACCAGGTTGAACAATTCTTCTGCGGGCTTGCTCCATACGAGCTTGCCGTCTGCCGGGGTGCGGCGGCCAAAGCAGGTGGCCTGGCTTTCGTCCTGGGCGGTTTCGCTCAACTTGCCCTGGGCCAGTTGCGGCAGCGCGTCACGCAGCAATTGGGTGGCGGCCTCGCGCAGCTTGGCGTGGAGTGTCAGGCCGGTGTCGCTGCGTTCGATCATGACTTTTTGCTGGGCGAGAATCGCGCCGGCATCGGCACGCTTGACCATGCGGTGCAGGGTCACGCCGGTTTCGGTTTCGCCATTGACCAGCACCCAGTTGGCCGGCGCGCGGCCACGGTACTTGGGCAGCAGCGAACCGTGCAGGTTGAATGCGCCCTGGCGCGCGGTGGCCAACAGCGCTTCGCCCAGCAGGTTGCGGTAGTAGAACGAGAAAATGAAGTCCGGGTTGAGCTTGGCCACACGCTCGACCCACAGCGGGTGGTTGGCGTCTTCCGGCGCGTGCACCGGGATGCCGTGGCGCGCGCACAGCTGGGCGACCGAGCCGTAGAAGGTGTTTTCCTTGGGATCATCGGCATGGGTGAACACGGCAGCAATCTGGTAGCCCGTGGCGAGCAGGGCTTCGATGCCTGCACAGCCAATGTCGTGGTACGCGAAGACAACAGCTTTTGAACTCATGACGAAACCTGACTGGAAGAGGAAGTGGACGATTGGGAAGAGGGCAGGCCATCAACGATGACCGCTGGCGCAGGGGCTGTCGGCTCGTTGCGCAGCACCTTTTCAATAAAGAAGCGGGGGCGGGCGCGCACATCGCTGTACATGCGTCCCAGGTATTCACCCAGCAGGCCCATGCCGATGAACTGCCCGCCAGTAAACACAAACAGCACGGCGAACAGCACGAACAGGCCATCGCCGGCCCAATCGGCACCAAAGGCCAGGCGCATGACGATCAGGGCAAAGGCAAACAACATACCCAGGGCCGCCAGGCTGAAACCGACGATGGACAGCAGGCGCAGGGGCGTGGTGGTCATGCACGTCAGCAGGTCGAACATCAGGCTGATCAGGCGCATGGCGCTGTATTTGGATTCGCCGTGTTCGCGCTCGGCGTGGTGCACCAGGATTTCCGTGGTATGGCGCGCGAAGCCGTTGGCCAGGATCGGGATAAAGGTGCTGCGCTCACGGCAGGCGAGCATGGCGTCGACGATGGTGCGCCGGTAGGCACGCAGCATGCAGCCGTAGTCGGTCATGGCCACGCCGGTCGAGCGCTGCACGGCCAGGTTGATCAGGCGCGAAGGCCAGCGGCGAAAGGCCGAGTCCTGGCGATTGTTGCGCACGGTCGCGACCACGTCGTAACCCAGGGCGGCTTGCTCGACCAGGCGTGGAATCTCTTCGGGCGGGTTTTGCAGGTCGGCATCGAGGGTAATCACCACCTCGCCCCGGCATTGTTCAAACCCGGCCATGATCGCGGCGTGCTGGCCGTAGTTGCGATTGAGGATCACCGCTACCACATGGCTGCCGGGCTCGCTTGCCGCGTCTTCCAGCAGTTGGGCGGAACTGTCGCGGCTGCCGTCGTCCACCAGGATGATTTCGTACGCATAGGCCAACTGCTCGCATGCCGCACGGGTACGGCGCAGCAGTTCGGGCAGGCTCTGTTCTTCGTTGTAGACCGGGATAACGATCGACACGCAATGAATAGGGTAGGGTTTCAAAGATTCATGACCTCGGGTTAGAGCAACTTTGAGCGTAGAGATGACAACAAACAGCGGATGAAAGTGCAGGCAGTTCAATAAAAAAGAGCCGCGTGCAGAGCCACCCTGAGTAAAGCCCATAACGGCCAAAGGTAAAGCATTATCAAGGAGTTAGTCAGCAAAACCCGGCTTGCCCCAAGTATTGCGGCCAAGATTAAGCGCAAATTTGTCCAGCGAATATGAAAGGCAGATGAAAAACTCGTTTATTTGGTGGGCAGACAGCTAGTGTTCAGCTAGACAATAAAGAACGCAGACAAACGATAACTGTTTACACGTAGTCCTAATCCGTAAGTGCTTTAGTGCGTATTCGCGCTGATTTAATCGGGTTGGCAATCCATGGCGATTGAACAATCTTCTCAGCAACACCCTGCAAGTGCCGGTAAAGTAGGCGGTCTCTTGCCAGGGTAGTCGGATGAATAGCGTGCAGTTTTTACGGGGCCAGTTAAGGCCGGTGTTGATAGTGATGTGGATGACCCTGGGGGCTGCCCATACTGCGGGCGCTGCCGAGCAAGTGAGCCTGACGCCGCTGGCCCAGGTTCCGCCCGGGGTCGAGGTGCAGGGCAAGCAAGTGGCAGCGTATAGCTGGGATGACCGCCAGGGTCATAACCTGCTGGTACTGGCCGAGCAGGAAGCAGGCGAGCGCGATGACGACGGCACGCAATCGGCGTCGATCTATGCCGCGCAGTACCTGTTGGAAGGGGATCGCCCCAAGCGCCTGTGGATGCTGCATGACGATGTGCAGCGCTGCGAGTTCGACGCCGGCCTGCACTTCGATAACGCCGCGACCCGCGTCACCGACCTGCTGGGTGACGGTCTGAGCCAGGTGACCGTGGGCTATTCACGCACCTGCACCAGTGATGTCAGCCCCCGTGAGTTCAAGCTGATCATGCACATCGGCAAGGCGCACAAGTACGGGCTGCGTGGGGTCGACCGCTACGGCGCCAGTTGGTGGGACGAGGAGGCCGGCGCGCTGCGCGGTATGCCGCTGCCCACCGATTGCACGGTTGCCGCGCAGCAGGCCCTGGTCAGTCAATACCAGGAGCAGGGCACCGACCTGCCATTGCCAGGCTGCTACAACGACGAGCAAGACTTCGCCAAGGCGCCCGCCAAGCTGCTGGTTTTCATGCGCCAGCAGTGGTTTGCGCTGATGCAAAAACAGGACGCCGACTGGAGCCAGCAGCAGAGCCCGGCACCGGCCGAGGATGAGCCCTAGTTTGGTATGCGGCGCCGACCTGCGTTAGACTCGGCGCTCGCCAAACCAATAAATACCGAGATTAAACATAGGCTTAGTCTCGATATTTAATCTCAAGGCTGATCTATTTTGACTGAGATTTCCCGCAACCCCCTGACCCTTTATCTCGCGCGCCTGGCGCCCTCCAGCCAATTGACCATGCGCTACGTGCTGCAAGACGCCGCCGACCGCCTGGGTTTCGAAGAGATCAACCTGGAAGATATCGACTGGCATCTGTTGCAACCCGAACACGTGATGGCCCTGGTCGCCGTGTTACGTGAAGACGGGTACGCGCCCAACACCTCATCGCTGTATGTCAACGCCGTGCGCGGGGTGATGAACGAAGCCTGGCGCATCAGCCTGATCAGCCAGGAACACCTGCTGAAGATGCGCTCGGTCAAAGCCACCGCCGGCACGCGCCTGAGCCAGGGACGCAACCTGCGCCGCACCTTGATCCGCGAACTGATGGACGTCTGCGCTGCCGATCCAAGGCCCCAGGGCCTGCGGGATGCGGCAGTGATCGCAATCCTCTATGGCTCGGGGATGCGCAAGTCAGAGTCGGTCAACCTCGACCTGGCCCAGGTGAACTTTGCAGAGCGCAGCCTGCGGGTGATCGGCAAGGGCAACAAGGAACTGGTCAAGTACGCGCCAGCCTGGGCGTTTGCCAAGTTGCAGGCCTGGCTGGAATTTCGCCGCGAGCATCTAAAGGACGGGGAACAGGACGATAGCTTCCTGTTCAACCGCATCCGCCGTGGCAGCCACATCACCCGCGAACGCATTACCAAACATGCGATTTACTACATCGCCCGCCAACGCGGCGAGCAGGTGGGCGTGAAGATCATGCCCCATGATTTCCGGCGATCATTCATTACCCGGGTGATCGAGGAGCATGACTTGTCGATTGCGCAGAAACTGGCGCACCACACCAATATCCAGACCACCGCCAGCTACGACGTGCGCGATGACAACGAGCGGCGGCGGGCGATTGATCGGTTTGATCTTTGATTTTTCAGACTCAGGAAGTAAGCATGACTACAAGCATTAATGATTTTTGGTGGACGACGCTGCTTGCACTGAGCGGCTGGGGTGCGATCGCCTTTTTGATCGGGTGGCGGGTACGTTCCGGCAAGGTCTTTAAGGGCATCACGGCGGCGAAACAGAATATCTACCTGGGGTTGATTCTGGTGGTTGTTTCTATGGTCCCGCCTGGTGTTTCGTGGTTCAAATACATGGATTTCAAAGAGCAGCGGCAAGCTGAGTCCCAAGAAACAGCGCAAATGAACCAGCGCCTGCAAGCCGATACCGACGAAAAAAAATGCGCTGCGCTCAAGGCTCAGAACCAGGAATGCGCGCAAAAAAAAGACCAGCAGAGGCAAGAGGATGATGGCGAAACGCTATACACCATCATGGCTAAAATTGTCGATATGATCGGCGTGTTTGTGGGCTTTCTCGGGGGTGCGCTGGGGGTCAATATCTTGTCTGAAGGCCTGTTCAGGAGAGACAAGACACTGCCTGAGCCCCTGGAGCCTTCGCCGATGTATGTGAAGCGAACCATCACCTACGAAGGCGGCAAAATACACCATGAGACCATCATGGAATATCGCCCATCCAAACCAGAGTAGGGGATAGGCACAACCCCGCAGATCAAGTGCAGGCGCTGTCGAGCCGCTATCGCAGATTTGAGCGGTGTCGCCCTCGACAAGGGCTACGGCTTATTGGCATGTCAATGCCTGGCGCTCGTAGTTCAACGCCCTGTTTTGCGCGGGCAGGGCGTACGGCGCCGTACATTGCTGGTCACCCCACTTGATCGTCAGGCTGCCCTGGTCTTCTTCAACCAGCACCAAGGCATTGCCGCTGGGGTCGGCGATGGCCAATTGCTTGCCGCTGGCGTCTTCCAGGGAGGCGCCAAACGTCATGCGCTGGTGCTGTGCATCAAACAGTTCAAACAGCACGCGCCGCCCGCTTTTGCCGCTGTAGCGGGCCAATACTACGGCCCCACGGCGTGGCACCAGTTGCTGCGTGGCTTGGGTGATTTCGATGTCGCCGCCCAGGTCGCGGGTGTCGAGGCTGATCCAGTTCACTCGATAAGGTTGTGTCGAGGGGATAACTGCATAGCCGTTGCGCCCGGTTTCAACCCCGCTGTAGCTGCTGATCTTTGCCCCGCTGATGCCCGGCACCTGGGCCAGGGCGAAGGTTTCGCTGACAGTCTGCCCAAGGTTGATACCACCGGCGTGGGCCACCACCGAACCGGCAACGTTAAGGTTTTGCGAGTCGTAACCACGCCCCTGGCTGTACCCCAGGCTGATATCGGCCATGGAGGTGCGGCTGTTGATGTTGGCCGATCCCGATTGGCCGCCCGTACTGCTATGGCCGGCCTGCACCGAATAGAACACATCGCTGGTATCGGCCACATAACCGTTGATACCGGCCTGGGTGCTGGTATCGCCTCGCTGGGTGCTGCTGGTGACGAACGCGCGCGGCGCCCGGGGCTGGCTGCCCAAGGGGAACGAAACAGACAGGTTGAACTGCGTGTCGGAGTCGGGTGCGCCCCAGCTGGCGATCTGTTTGGTGCGGGTCACGCCCAGGTTGTAGCTCAGGTCGCCCCAGTTGTTGTTGTAGCCAGCTGAAAAGCTCTGGGAGCCGCCACGGTTCCAATAGCGTTGGTCAGTGGCGTTCACGTAGAGGCTGCCGAACTCACGGTTGCGCCCCAGACTCTGGTTGATGGTCAGGTCGGTACGGGTTTTCGAGTTGCCGGTGCGCTTGACGGCCTCTTCGCTGGTGTCCTCGACGTGGTCGGTCAGGGTGCGGTAACCCTCGGTCGAGTAACGATACGCGGCGAGGGTGAAGTTGGTGTCGGTGCCGGCAAAGGTCTTGGCATATAACGCACGCACACTGTTGCCCTGGGTCGTTTGCCCTTGGGCGGCGCTCGACGAGTGAGTGACGTCCATGGACACGGCGCCCAGCGATGTGTTGCGGCCCACTCCCAGGGAGAACGCCTTGTAGTCTTCACTGGCTTGCAGGCCGACAATCGCGCTCAGGTTGCTGGTGAGACCG
Source organism: Pseudomonas sp. WS 5010 (assembly GCF_012985565.1). Lineage (NCBI taxonomy): Bacteria > Pseudomonadati > Pseudomonadota > Gammaproteobacteria > Pseudomonadales > Pseudomonadaceae > Pseudomonas > Pseudomonas sp. WS 5010. Next base: position 509,018 of record NZ_JAAQWQ010000002.1, read on the forward strand.
TAGGCGAGGGTGCTGCTGACAAATTGCGGGCTCGCCAAGCCGTCAGCATTGCTGCTGAATTTACCGGCCGACACGCTGTATTTGACCTGGCCTTCACGCACCATGATCGGCAGGCTGGAGAACGCCTGGGTGCTCACGTGACGACGGCCGTCGGCCTCGATGATGGTGATTTCCAGGTCGCCGTTCGAGCCGCTGGGGTAGATGTCGTTGATCTCGAAGGGCCCGGGCGCGACGTTGGCGGTGTACAGGATGTAGTCGTTCTGGCGGATTTCTACGGTGGCGTTGGTTTGCGCTACACCACGGATCACCGGCGCATAACCGCGCTCGCTGTCGGCGCGCATGCCTTCGTCGGACGCCAGTTTCAGGCCACGGTAGCGGACGCTGTCGAACAGGTCGGTATCGGAAAAAATCTCGCCGGCACTGAACTGCCCCTTGAGCACAGTCACGTCATGCTGCACATAGCTGCGGTTGCTGGTGAAATTGCTCGGGCGCCCGGTACCGCTGCTCAGGTTCGACTCGTTACGCAGCCGCCAGCCCCCCAGGTTGATACCATTGCGCAGCCCCAGGTTGTTGTTGATGCGCGTTTCATAGTCGCCGCCTGTGCGGCTGCTGTTGAGTTGATAGTTGATAAACGCCGCCGGCACGCCGTCGTCCCAAAGCTCTGGGTCGACATAACCGCGCATGCCCCGTTGCATCGCGACCTGCGGAATGCTCGCCGCCAGGCGCAGGCGACTGGCGTCATAGCGCAAGGTCGCCTGGTCGATCAGCGTCGGCAGGTCGTAGCAGTCCTGGGGCTGGTTGGGGTCGAGCTTGCCCTGGGCCTGCAAGAGGGGCATGTCGATGCCCAGTTGCTTGAGCAGATCCAGGGTCAGGCAGGGATCGACCCGGCCGGTCTGCGGGTTGCGTTTGAAGTCGATGTCACGCCGGCCCACCAACACCTCATTGCTGTACAGGTCGACCCGGTAGTTGCCAGGCAGCACGCTGTTGGCCGAGAGCAGTTGCTGCAGGTCGACCGACGATTGTGCACCTTGCAAAAAAGTGGTGTTGAACACTTCCAGGGACGGTTCATCGGCAACGGCCCAAGCGGGCGAACCGGCAAGAATGGCCAGTGACAGCGTGCAAGTTGTCGACGCGCGTAAAGTGCGCTCGCTTGATATGTAATGATTGGGCCTGCTGCCTAAAAGAAAAAACATGCAATCATCCCTGCTTATCGGACAGGCGAGGCACGCGAGTACGCACTCGAATCGAACCTGAAGGGTTTAAGGGAAATGCTTATTGCTTGGTGCGCGCCTCAATGGCCTTGGCTGTCAGACGCGTGGAAAGTTGTGCGGTGTATTTATCTTGTGCGCCATAGTCGTTAATACTGGAAAAAGACAACTGCACAGCATCGTGACTATTGAGTTGTTTAACGCTGAACTGTTTTTCGGCACCCGGCGCAATCATTGTCGAGTCGGCAGCCAGTTCTGTTTGTTTACCGGCCTGCAGTTGTATGTCGGCCATGGACACGTGATACAGCGTCGGGTTCTTGACCGTCAGCAGCGAGTCAGCGCTGCGCTTTTGCAATTGCCACTGCAGTTGCGCGGGCGCCGACAGCGCGCTACCTGGCAACCCCGCTGGGCGGAAAAACACCTTGATGCGCTGGCGTACCGCCAACTGCAACGTGTTGTCGGAGGCGGCGGCCTGGGGAATCTCTTGCACATTGAGCCAGACCACGGACTCACGATCCGTTGGCATCCCGGCACCCTGGTAAAGAATTCGCAGCAACTGCTGCTCCTTGGCAAATATGCGTGCCAGTGGCGGGGTTACCGCGAAGGGTGCAGCACTGGCTTGCGCATCGTTGGTGTCGACCCAGGATTGAATCAATACGTCCTGGTTACCGTTGCGCACGGTGATATTGGCCTCCTTGTGATCGCCATCGAAGACGATACGGGTGGCACTCAGTGAAATGCTCGCGGCAGCCTGGGTCGCCATAAGCAGGGTCAGCAGCCCGAGGCCTGCTGCAATGGAACGAGGCAACATGATGTCTACCGTTTGGTGGTCGAATAAATGGCGAGGCCCGAAGGCCTCGCGCGTGACAGGCGCTGCGTGTCGTTTATTCGTATTGCAGGATGAACGGCAGGGTGGCGTCACCACGACCCGCGGTGGAGGCACCGGCTGCACCGGTGGTGACGTAGGGGTTATGCCGAGATAAGGCAAAAATTAGGACATTCGTTCTGCAAGATATTGAACTAAAAGGAAATTTATTGAGTTCTTGATTGCTGGTCATCCCCCGCCTGACTAGCCGTCTATGCTGATGTTTTGCCTTACTTGGGGGATGAACTCAATGGCTTCGGTGGAAAGGACAGCCTACCCGCTCTTGCCCAGTCAGTTGCCAGCTAAGGAGCTGCATCGATGCTATTCCCTGTCTGATTCAGAGATCGAATGGGTCAATAACACCGCTAAGAGTCCAGCGCTATCGATTGGGCTGGCAATCCAACTAAAGGTGTTTCAGCAGCTACACTATTTTGTTCCGTTCGAGGAGCTTCCTCAGGAGCTCATCAGTCATGTCCGACAATGCCTTCGCTACGGCGCACGAATAGCTCCGCGCTACAGCAACCCCCGCACCCTTTACCGACACCAAGCGGCGGTTCGGCAGTACCTGCAGGTTACACCCTTCTATAGCAGCGACGGGCTAGCGATCACTGAGGAAATCGCACGTGACTGCGCTGTAGTGCTTGAGCAGCGAGTCGATCTCATTAATGCCATGCTTGATGAGCTGATTCAGCGTGGCTATGAGCTTCCGGCTTATTCGACGCTCAACAACATCGCAGAAACCGCTTTGGCGAGTGCTCAGGAAGTTACCTTCAACCTGATCGTGCTCCGAGCGCCAATCGAGGTGATCTACAAGCTAAAGGAGCTGCTCGACACGGATTTCGGGCGTCGGCAGAGTGACTTCAACGCACTCAAGCAGGCACCCAAGAAGCCTTCCCGCAAGCACCTGGAGGTGTTGATCGACCACCTGGCGTGGTTAGAGAGCTTCGGAGATCTGGATGCCATTCTTGAGGGGGTCGTCGATGCTAAGATCCGCCACTTCGCCACCCAAGCCGCCGCGTCGGACGTCGCCGAGCTGAAGGACTGCTCGCTGCCGAAACGCTACACACTGATGCTGGCCTTGATCTATCGGATGCGGGTGCGAACTCGGGATCACCTGGCCGAGATGTTCATCCGACGGATTTCGACGATCCACAAACGCGCCAAGGAGGAGTTGGAGCAAATCCAGGCGCGGCAACGCCAGAAGCTGGAGCAACTGGCGGCCACCCTGGATGGCGTGGTGCAGATTCTTGTTCAGGAACCGGATGACCAGGAGGCTGGCAGTCTGATCCGGGAATTCCTCTCTCCCGATGGCAACCTGGATCGGTTGCGCGAGACTTGCGCCGAAGTCCAGGCTACGGGCGGTAACAACTACCTGCCGCTGATCTGGAAGCACTTCAAGTCCCATCGCTCGCTGTTGTTCCGTCTGAGCCACCTTCTTCAACTGGAACCCACGACTCAGGATCGCTCACTTATCCAGGCGCTTCAGCTCATCCAGGACAGCGAAAATCTACACCGCGAGTGGATCGACGAGCATGTCGACTTGTCGTTTGCGTCGGAGCGCTGGGTTAAGGTCGTGCGTCGTCCTGCCAGTGAAGGGCCACCTACCAACCGGCGCTATCTGGAAGTCTGCGTGTTCTCTTACCTGGCCAGTGAGCTGCGCTCGGGTGATATGTGCGTGCTGGGGTCGGAATCTTTCGCCGACTACCGTAAGCAGTTGCTGCCCTGGGAAGAATGTTTCCATCGTCTACCGGCCTACTGCGAAAAGGTGGGGCTGCCTGGCACGGCGAAGGAGTTTGTCGCCTCCCTCAAGATTCAGCTGGAGGAAACCGCGCAGCATCTGGATGAAAAATTCCCTTCTTGCCGAGGTGACGTATCGATCAATGAAGCCGGCGAACCGGTGCTACGCCGAGTGATAGCGCGGGACATCCCGCCTTCGGCCATCTCGCTACAGACGGCGCTTATGCAGCGCATGCCGGCCAGGCACGTGCTCGACATCATGGCCAACATTGAGCATTGGATTCAGTTCACTCGGCATTTCGGGCCGATGTCCGGCAACGAGCCAAAGCTCAAAGAACCGGCCGAGCGCTACCTGATGACGATCTTCGCCATGGGCTGCAACCTTGGCCCCAACCAGGCCGCACGGCATCTGGCCGGTAATGTCACGCCGCACATGCTGTCCTATACGAATCGCCGCCATCTCTCGCTTGAGAAGTTAGACAAGGCTAACCGCGAGCTGGTGGAACTCTATCTGCAACTTGACCTGCCCAAGCTCTGGGGCGATGGCAAGGCGGTGGCCGCGGACGGTACGCAGTTCGACTTCTATGACGACAATCTGCTGGCCGGCTACCACTTCCGCTATCGCAAGATGGGGGCCGTGGCGTACCGACACGTGGCCAATAACTACATCGCGGTGTTCCAGCACTTCATCCCGCCTGGTATCTGGGAGGCAATCTATGTGATTGAGGGGTTGCTCAAGGTCGACCTCAGCGTCGAACCCGATACGGTGTACTCTGACACCCAGGGCCAGTCGGCCACGGTGTTCGCCTTCACTCATCTGCTGGGCATCAATCTGATGCCGCGTATCCGCAACTGGCGCGACCTGGTGATGTGCCGGCCAGATCGCGGCGTTTCGTATAAACACATCAACCGTCTGTTCACCGACACCGCCGACTGGCACCTGATCGAAACCCACTGGCAGGATCTGATGCAGGTCGCGTTGTCAATCCAGGCCGGCAAGATTTCCTCACCTATGCTGCTGCGCAAACTTGGCTCCTACAGTCGGCGCAACAAGCTCTATCATGCCGCGCAAGCGCTGGGCAGTGTGATCCGGACGATCTTCCTACTCAACTGGATCGGCAGCCGCGAGTTGCGCCAGGAAGTCACCGCCAACACCAATAAGATCGAGTCCTACAACGGCTTCTCTAAGTGGCTGTCCTTTGGCGGTGACGTGATCGCCGAAAACGATCCGGACGAGCAACAGAAACGCCTGCGCTACAACGACATGGTGGCCTCGTCGGTGATCCTGCAGAACACCGTGGACATGATGCGCATCCTGCAGAAGCTCGCCCGTGATGGCTGGCAGTTCACTGACGACGACGTATCGTTTCTCAGCCCCTACCTAACCAGCAATGTCAAACGTTTTGGGGAGTTCAACCTGAAACTCAAACGCCCACCGGAACCCTGGATCAAGGATTCCATTTTCCAGCAGGCTGCGGGATCAATGCGTGCGAAACAGATGTCTGACAGCAACGTTGAGGTGACGAACTGATGCATATCCCGCCAGCTTCGTTCCGCGTGACACCTTATGGGGACGTCGATACCAAGGTACTCGACTCTCTGCGTGCAAGCTACGACACCGCTCAGTTGCTCAACTTGGTCGACCGGCTGGATGCCTGCCTTGCTGAAATCGGAGGGGTCGGCAGCATTCGAGAAGACTTCCTACGCCTGCATGGCATGGCCATGACGGTACTGGAAGGTTTCCCCCTCACTGTGGCTACCAGTGATGTCGACAGTATTTGGGCGCAGGCGATGGCCCTTCAAGAGGATATTTCTGCTTTATGTTCATGCTTGCAGGCGGGTTCTAAACACGTTGCTCCTTTGGCAGCGCTTGCTCCTGACTATCAGGACTAGACTATTCGTGCAAATGGGCTGCCGGCAGACTGAATACAATGGAGGTGCAGAGTAAAACTGATGCTGCAGGACTGACGAGTAACTCTATAGCATCGCTGTACTGTGGGGTGAATTTGACTCTGGGTAGCCGGTTTTGACGCCCTGTAGGCACGCTGCCATCCTCCCGGGCATCGGCCTAGATAAAACTACTGACGAAGCCTTCGGGCTTACATTAGCCACGAGCGGACTTGCATTAAATCTCAATGGACTCACGCTTTCTAAAAAAAACCAGAGCCACTTTCCAGAGGCAAAGATTAGTCGTCGTGACGGGTACTGACCTCTGGTGTGCAGGGGTGATCAGGCTCGGATGCCGCTCTCTTATCCGCGCGCGATATGAAGCGCTGATAGCATTCAAGGCCACAGAAGTGCACGACGTACTCGGTACCTTCCGGCGTCAGTGCGGCGTCAAGGGAAATTTCCTTGCAACATTCGCAGCAACTGATAGTGGGGGTGTCGTTTGCGTTCATGATGGGGTTTCTCCATCGTCCAAGAAAACCTAGTAACTCTTCCACACCTGCGATCGAACCTGCGCGCAGATCGACCTGCGGCTGGCAGTGCAGCAACAATTCCCAACGCTCCCAAGCCTGCCGCAACTCGGCAGCGGAGACCGCGCCGTGCTCCGAGCGGGTCACGCCCGCTTCCGAAAGGCCCGTAGAGCCGCTCTCAGGAAGAGGACGAAGAGAACCGTCAGCACGAGCGTCGCGAGGCTCCAATGCTCGCTGACGAAGGCCCCGGCCGCAGTCCCCGAGAGCAGTAATGCCAGCACCGGCAGATGGCAGGGGCAAGTGAGCGCGGCGAGCACACCCCACGTGTAGGCGTGCCAGCGGGGCATCTTGATTGATTCGGATTGGTTGGTATTACGCATGGGTGTGACCTTCGATGGCACGATGAGTCAGCCCGGCCAACTCCGTTTTCACTGCGTCTAAAGCTGCCAGCCGGGTCGCGATTTGCCCAAGCAAGCGGTCGATACACCCGATCACATCGGTACTATCGTCTGCATCGAGCGCTCGACAGAGCCGCGCCAATTCGTCGAGCCCGATACCGGACTCAAAGGCGGCACGTACGAAGCACAGCCGCGCCAGGGACCGCTCATCGAAAATGCCGTAACCGCTTTCCGTGCGCCGCGCGGGGTGCAGCAAGCCGCGCAGCATATAATCTCGGACTATATGGACACTGACGCCCGCGTCCTCGGCCAATCTGGATATGGAGTAGGCATTCATCGCCGACACTCCCGACCTTCACCGCAAACTGGGGCGCTCAGATATTTCCTTCCGGCTAGGCGCTCAGGTAGCCAGATGAGCAACGGTGCAGCTCCCAGAGCCAGTAGCAGCCACAACCTGGAGAGATGCTCGCCGTTTTGGTCAAACACATAAGCCAATAGCGCACCAACTGCGAGCAACAGGAAGTGAGGCCCCGTTATGTAGCAGTGAAGGCGGCGACAACGCGTGGCGTTGACCAGGCAGGCGCCGCCCATCACGGCCAGCGCGGCGCCTGCTGCCAGGAACAACGCGGGGCGTCGATTAGACAGAACAATCGCTATCGTCGCCACGACGGCAGGCAGGCCCCAGAAGCTGACCAACTGCCATGTCTTGCGTAGGCTGTCGCACCTACCGAGATCGTCTGCCGTGTTGCTCATGTTTCAACCTCCCTCTCTCATTACCCTGCGCAGCAGGACAATTGTTTGACGTCTTTGTTAAAGGTCTGTGCGGCGAGTTTCAGTCCCTCGACCATCGTCAGGTAGGGGAACAACTGGTCAGCCAATTCCTGCACGGTCATACGGTTGCGGATGGCGAGTACCGCCGTCTGGATCAGTTCTCCTGCTTCCGGGGCCACAGCCTGCACTCCCAGCAGTCGGCCGGAGCCCGCTTCGGCAACCAACTTGATGAAACCCCGCGTGTCGAAGTTGGCCAACGCGCGCGGCACGTTGTCCAGGGTCAAGGTGCGGCTGTCGGTTTCGATCCCGGCGTGCTGCGCTTCGGCTTCGCTGTAGCCGACGGTGGCCACTTGCGGATCGGTGAACACCACGGCCGGCATGACGTCGAGATTGAGCTTGGCCTCGCCGCCGGTCATGTTGATTGCCGCGCGGGTGCCAGCCGCTGCCGCGACGTAGACGAACTGCGGTTGGTCGGTGCAGTCGCCGGCCGCATAGATATCCGCTGCGCTGGTGCGCATGCGCTCGTCGATCTGGATGCCGCCGCGCTCGTCCAGCTGCACGTCGGCCGCTTCCAGGTTCAGGCCCTGGGTATTGGGCGTGCGGCCGGTGGCGACGAGCAGTTGGTCGGCACGTAACTCACCATGGTTGGTGGCCAGTACGAACTCGCCGTTGGCGTGGGACACCTGGCTGGCTTGCGTTTGCTCCAGCACTTCGATGCCCTCCATACGGAAGGCCTCCGTCACCGCCGCGCCGATGGCCGGGTCTTCGTGGAAGAACATCGCACTGCGTGCCAGGATCGTGACCTCGCTACCCAGCCGGGCGAAGGCCTGCGCCAGTTCCACTGCCACTACGGAGGCGCCGATCACGGCGAGCCGCTTAGGGATTGTATCGCTCGCCAGTGCCTGGTCTGAGGTCCAGTACGGCGTGTCTTTCAGTCCTGGAATCGGTGGAACGGCCGCGCTTGCGCCGGTGGCGACCAGGCAGCGGTCGAAGGCTACGATGTGCTCGCCACCCTCGGCCAGTTTCACGCTGAGCGTGTGGCCGTCCTGGAAACGGGCGGTGCCGCGCAGCACGCTGATCGCCGGCGTGCTCTCCAGGATGCTTTCGTACTTGGCGTGGCGCAGTTCGGCGACACGGTCTTGTTGCTGCGCGAGCAGACGTTCGCGTAGGACGGTCGGCGTCATGGCGGAAAGCCCGGCGTCGAACGGGCTCTCGCGGCGCAGATGGGCCACATGCGCGGCACGAATCATGATCTTGGAGGGCACGCAGCCCACGTTGACGCAGGTGCCGCCGATGATGCCGCGCTCGATCAGGGTGACGCGGGCACCGCCTTCCACCGCCTTGAGCGCGGCCGCCATGGCGGCGCCACCACTGCCGATGACCGCGACGTGGAGCTTGTCGCCCTCTTTCCCGGCGTCAGTGCTGCTCAACCAACCCCGTGCCTTATCGAGCAGGCCAGGACGGGCTTGTACCATGGCGTCTTCGAACGCCGCTCGATACCCCAGGGCCTCGACAGCGGCCTGCATCTGCTCACGGCTTGCGCCCTCGTCGACCTTCAGTTCGGCCTTCCCGCTGGCGTAGGAAACATCCGCCCGATGCACGCCCGGAATCTTCTCCAAGGCCTCTTTCACATGCACGACACAGGAGGCGCAGGTCATACCAATGATTTTCAGTTCGGTCATTTCGTTACTCATTAGATCGTCTCTTGTCAGGTTCACTGGTTTGGCGGCGTCGGACAGGCATCCGGCCCACAACGGCGATGAGCGGGCGACACGAGATCCCATATCGACACCCCAAACATGAGGGCCAGGCCGATATAGAGCAGCCAACCGCTCCGCCAGCCATAAGCCCGCATAAAAAATACCGCTGCCAGTACCAGGGTAGGACCGATCAGGCCGAGCGCAGTCCGTCGCCACTGCCGATGATTGAGCCAGCCGAGGGCATTGACGAGCAGAGCCAGTCCAGCAAACAGAGGCAGCAGCGTGGTGATGAACAGGCCTTCCCACTGGCTCAAAAAGCCCAGACCGAACGCGGCCCCCAGACTAGCAAGGGCGGGAAAGCACATGGCGCAGCCTATGGCAGAAATCAGCACGCCGACGGAGCCGGCTTTGTCACCGATCCGCGTGAACAGATTGAGAGGATTTGCCATCGGAAGTCCCTCCTATTGCTTGACGCTGGACGGATAGCCAGCGTCCTCGGTCGCCTTAGTCAGCGCCAGGGCATTGGTCTTGGTATCGTCGAAGGTGACGATGGCCTCGCGGTTCTCGAAACTCACCTCAGCCTTGGTCACGCCATCGACCTTGGTCAACGCCGTCTTCACCGTAATCGGGCAGGCGGCGCAGGTCATGCCCGGCACCGCCAGGGTGACGGTCTGCGTGGCCGCCCAGACGGGTGTGGCGACCAGGCTGGCGAGGGCTAAGGATGCGAGCAGTTTTCTCATGGTGAACTCCTGATCAGTAGAACAAGGGAAGGATGTAGGGGAAGCCGAGCGCGACCAGCACCAAGGCCGCCACCAGCCAGTACAGCAGCTTGTAGGAGGTACGTACCTGAGGGATGGCGCAGACCTCGCCCGGTGCGCAGGCTTGAGCGGGGCGGAAAATGCGCCGGTAGGCGAAGAACAGCGCCACCAGTGCCGCGCCGATGAAGAGCGGGCGGTACGGTTCCAGCACGGTCAGGTTACCGATCCAGGCCCCGCTGAATCCCAGTGCGATCAGAATCAGCGGCCCGAGACAGCAAGCCGAGGCGAGAATCGCCGCAAGCCCCCCGGCGACAAGAGGGGCGCGCCCGTTTGATGGTTCAGACATGCATTTCTCCTTTCGAGCATTTGATCGATGGTTTAAGGTTAGTCCCGTAGTCATGTACGGAATCAAGCGGTATGAAAAACAATTTGGAAAGCCTGACCATTGGCGCTTTCGCCAAGGCGGCCGGGGTCAACGTGGAAACCATCCGGTTCTATCAACGCAAGGCGCTGTTACCCGAACCGGACAAGCCCTACGGCAGCATTCGCCGTTACGGTGAGGCGGATGTCGCCCGGGTGAAATTCGTTAAATCCGCGCAACGGCTGGGCTTTAGCCTCGATGAAGTGGCCGGGCTGTTGAGGCTGGATGACGGTGCTCACTGCGATGAAGCGCGTGTGCTCGCCGAGCAGAAGCTTGGGGATGTGCGTGGCAAGCTCGCGGATCTGCGACGGATCGAGTCAGTTTTGGAGCAACTGGTTCACGACTGTTGTGCGAGCCACGGGACTGTTTCCTGTCCGCTGATCGTTTCGCTGCATGGGGACAACTCGGGCGTTAACCGAGGATTTCCCGTTGCGTAAGGCGCCCCTGTTGGTCGGCTTGCGCTTAGAAAAAAGCGGCGCTCAATGAGCGCCGCTGAATGGCCAAAGGAGCACTTGCAAAGGGCACAGTTTGGTATTGCTATTTGCCCTCGCGCCTCAGCAGAGTGGGCTCACGTTGCATCTGGTCGAGTAGCACAGGCTCTACTTTGCAGGCGGACAGGCGGGCTGCGCTTCGCTACGGCCTGCCGCCGTGGGGCCCAGTTGCTTAATCTCCTTGACGGTTTCCGCCACCAGGGTCGCTTCAGCCCTCTCGCGTGCAGCAATTCGCTCAATCGCTCGGTCGCTCCCGCCCTCGGCCCATACGGTGGATGACAGCAGAGTCGCACCCACTACCAGCAGCAGTCTTAGGTGTTTCATAACGGCGATCTCCTCTCGGGTTTTCGATCCACGATTCAACTCTACCTCCGTAGTTAAGTACGGAATCAAGGAGAGAGGAGATGAAGGTCCTGGATTATGGCGCTGAGAGGAAATGGCAGGGCTCCGCCATGAAGACGGCGATTGCTTCAGGGCCGTCTAGGGCTGCTGCTGGGTCGTAGTCGTAAATTTTTTCGCTCATTCTGACCTCCACTCGCTGGCGAGTTTTTTAGCCGCTTCAATATCACGGCTTTGGCTGCTTTTGTCGCCGCCGCACAACAGCAAAACGAATTCATCACCTCGCTGCTGGAAATAGGGGTTGGGGGAGCAACGGAACAGAAAGTGCACTTAAGCTCAGTCGCTGCCCCGCAAACCCTTGCAACGTCTGGATAGTTTCGAAAAACGACCGTTTTATGAAACCGTTTCCGCTATCGCGAGGAAAGGTCACCAACACCCGAAAATCAGTGCAATAAACCTTTCTCACGAATCAAAGTTCGTTAATTCGCAGTCGCTGACGAGTAAAACGAACTCTAATTCGGCTTACGTTGGTTTTCGTCGGGTAACAGCAGCGCATTACTGCGCCGCCGTCCCCTAAGAACCGGACATGAGAGTCGCCCCTCATCCGGCTCAAGCCGTTCAACGGCACCATCGTCTGGTACCGGGCAATTAATCAACGTCCATCGCGGCTCGACGTCGGGCAAAGTAAGACGACCACGCAGAATCAAAGGGGTTAGCCAAACCACGTATTTTGACGTGCCGAACGATTGGAATCGTCGAAGCGCGAAAAAGCCACCATCGTTGGACAATGCCCCCGACTTTGGTTTGCGCTGCAAATACCCAGTTTTGGTACCCCTCGGTGTGGAAATACTTCCGTCTTACCCAGCCCGAGCCTTTATTGGGATGCCGACGCATGGCCCATGTCCATAAGAGACGCCAAATTTGAGCATCTATCGATGAGAATAGAGACTTGGATACCACATGGCGGTGATACATCGCCCAACCGCGAATGATCGGGTTGAGCTGTAGGATCAGATTCGCCTGTGTGGCACTCTTGTTGTTCTTTACGACTTCCCTAACCTTGGCCAGCAGCGCCTTCACGCTCTTGTTGGCCGGTTTGATGAGCAGCTTACCTTGGTACTTGCGTACGTTCTGCCCAAGGAAATCAAAACCCTCAGCAATGTGAGTGATCTTGGTTTTCTCTTCCGAGAGTTCCAGTCCCCGGATGGCCATGAACCGCCTGACCGCCGGGAGAACGCTGTGCTCTAGAATTTCTTTCGAGATTCCAGTCACAACAAAATCATCAGCATATCTGACGACGTTTATCTTGGACTTTTCGCGCGCGCGTTTCGTCGGTCCCACGCTTGCATGCACTGCCGCTTCCAGTCCGTCTAACGCCATATTTGCGATCACCGGCGAAATGATTCCCCCCTGCGGGGTACCGGCCTGCGTCGCAAACAGAGTTCCTTCATCGATAAACCCAGCCTGAAGCCATCGCCGCAGGATCGTCTTATCCATCGGTATGTTCTTGAGCATCCATTCGTGGCTAAAGTTATCGAAACAGCCACGGATATCACCCTCAAGTACCCACACTGGCGACGTACGTTTGGCCAGCGTGATGAAACAATATTCGATGGCGTCAGCGGTCGAGCGGTTGGGCCGAAACCCATAAGAGTTTGGATCCGCCAAGCTTTCTGAAACAGGTTCCAGAGCCAGCTTCCACAGTGCCTGCATCGATCTGCAGAGCATGCGGGGAATTCCGAGCGGACGCTTCTGGCCATTGCTCTTGGGGATGTAAATACGTCGAAGCGGCAACGCACGGTAGCTGCGATGTCGCATTGACTCCATCCCGCTCCACTTGGCCGCCGGGGTCGACCAGATTTTGCCATCGACGCCCGGCGTTCTCTTGCCACGATTTTCTGTCACTCGTTTGACAGCTAACATCTTGCCGCTGTGCGAGCGGGTCAGCAGGTGTTGCAGGGCTTTCACCTTGCCCCATCTGCCTTCCATTGTTGCCTTAGCGATACGCGCCTGGAGTCGTTTCACTTCTTCTTTGATGAGGCCCCAGTTAGCCTGAAGCCACATCCTTTCAGCGTGCGAAGGTGCACCAGTACCGATCGCATCTGTTTTCGCAGCGCTACCAATAGCCGTCATCTGCTTTCCTTCGAGTAACGATTAATCAAGTTCTCTCGCCATGAATGACCATACGGAAGTCTGCCCACTTTCGCGTCGAGCAATGTTTCAGCCCGTATCCCGCCCATTACAGGCCGGCCTTCGCTTTTTCCGCATTCCTCTACCCGCAGCACCCACAGCGTTCCTTACGGTTCGCCTGCCGTTTCCGGCGGCACTACGGGCTTACCCTGTTCCGCCTGAATTTCTGAGCGGGGCGGACCCCTCCTGTTCGCCGGCGGCCTACTGTCCATGATGACCCAGGAATCAAGGGGTTCATACCTGGCCGCGTACCGTTTTGGTTCAAGCCTGTCAGCACATTTGGCTTGTTGAGCATGACGACGTTTAACAGAGGTTCACATATGTTGGTCGTAGCCGCTCGTTCCTAGCCCCTCGCCACCTTTGTGCTGGTAGATTCCGCTTCCCCTCGCGGGTAGGCGTACCGAAAATCGGCGGGTACATTGTCCCCAGAGCTTCACACCGGGCTGTTACCGGCCCCGCATGTCCAGGTAGGAAACGGTTGATGGAACAACCGGTTTCATCGGGAGAAAACTCTCCAGTAAAACAGAAATTCAGACGACCTCAGGTCGCACAGTTCCATTGCTCCCCAACCCCCGATGTCGCCCGGGTGAAATTCGTAAAGTCCGCGCAACGGCTGGGCTTTAGCCTCGAAGAAGTGGCCGGGCTGTTGAGGCTCGATGACGGCGCTCACTGTGATGAAGCGCGCGTGCTCGCCGAGCAGAAGCTTGGGGATGTGCGTGGCAAGCTCGCGGATCTGCGACGGATCGAGTCTGTTTTGGTGCAACTGGTTCACGACTGTTGTGCGAGCCACGGGACCGTTTCCTGTCCGCTAATCGTTTCGCTGCATGGATAAAACGCTCTGCGTTGGCCAGTGGTTGTGAAGGGAACCAGCGGACAAGGTCTACGGCTGCCGCGGCTGTGAAGCCGCACCGGTCACCGCCGACAAACCGGCTCAACTGATCGAAAAGAGCATGGCCAGTCCTAGCGTCCTGGCGATGCTGTTGATCACCAAATACGTCGATGGTCTGCCGCTGCACCGCTTCAAAAAAATCCTCGGTCGTCACGGCGTCGATATCCCCCGCCAAACCCTGGCGCGCTGGGTGATCCAGTGCGGCGAGCACCTGCAACCGCTGCTGAATCTGTCTACGAAAACAGCCCGGCGTGCCGCGTCGGCACGAAGGCCGTATTGCGGTGCAAACCAGCGATACGCGTTGGTGCTCGGACGGCTTTGAGTTCCGCTGCGAGGACGGAGCCAAATTGAGCGTAACCTTCGCCCTGGACTGCTGTGATCGCGAGGCCATCGGCTAGGTCGCGAGCCCGACCGGGTACAGCGGCGATGATATCCGCGACTTGATGCTGGAAAGCGTGGAGAGGCGCTTCGGTGATCAACTGCCCGCCACGCCGGTGCAATGGCTAAGCGATAACGGCTCGGCGTACACCGCCGACCAGACGTGCCTGTTTGCTCGACAGATCGGCTTGCAGCCGGTGACCCCCCAGTTCGCAGCCCGCAGAGCAACGGCATGGCCGAGAGCTTCGTGAAGACGATCAAGCGTGATTACGTGGCGCACATACCTAAGCCGGATCGAGAAACGGCACTACGTAACTTGGCCAATCCCTGTGATCCTGCGTGGTCGTCTTACTTTGCCCAACGTCGAGCTGCGATAGACGTGGATTGATTGCCCGGTACTAGACCATGGTGCTGACGAAAGACTTGAGCCGGATGAGGCGCGACTCTCATGCCCGGTTCTTTGGGGGCGGTGGCGCAGTAATGCGCTGCTGTTACCCGACGAAAGTGTACTTAAGCCCTACCATCTTATCTCGGCGCCATAAACCAGGACCTTCATCTCCTCCCTCCTTGATTCCGTACTTAACTACGGAGGTAGAGTTGAATCGTGGATCGAAAACCCGAGAGGAGATCGCCGTTATGAAACACCTAAGACTGCTGCTGATAGTGAGTGCGACTCTGCTGTCATCCACCGTATGGGCCGATGGCAGTTCCGATCGCCTGTACGGTAAGATGATCCAGGCCAACGAGCAATCCATGCGCGAATACGCTAGCGCCCAAGGCAAGAACCCGCCAGAAGTCACTCACTACCGCTATGGCATGAAGCTCGACATCGCCAAGGTCATTCACGTCACGTCGACCAATGGCAACTGCGATGTGATGCCTGCGCAAATGACCTACGAGGATTCGAGCGGAAACCTGCATATTCTGGAGTACCGCGTATCAGGAACGGACTGCAGGAGCCAGCACTGAGCATTGTTGACGTGTTGCTGACGGAAAAGTAATTTTCACGTCACCCTGACGTTATTTTGCATGTGGAAGTATGTAAGAAGCGCACCCGGCTATGCCCGGCGCGCTTCGGCATATACACAACCGCACAATGAAAAATCTGCCAAAACATCAAGAGCGTTTATGAACAACAAGGCCCTGTTGGGACTTTCTCAGATCGTCTTGAGCATCAGCGCTGCGCAGGCTGCAATGGCCGCCGAGGAAAAAGGCGAGGGATTCATCGAAGGCAGCAGCCTGAGCATCCTCAATCGAAATTTCTACTTCAACCGTGATTTTCGCAAAGGCCAGTCCAGCAGTACAGGAAATGGCTACTCGGAAGAATGGGCCCACGGAGTCATAGGCCGATTCGAGTCGGGCTCGGCCAGGCCGAGGACAATTACTCCAAGCTCGGCGGCGCCGTAAAGACCCGTTTCCTGGACACTGAAATCAAAGTAGGCGATGTCTTCCCTGTCACGCCTGTCGTGCAGTACGGCGATTCGCGACTGCTTCCGGAAAGCTTCCGCGGCGTCACCGCATACAACACCAGTGTCGAGGGCTTGGTGCTACAGGGCGGACGCCTGCACGCGATGAGCCAACCCAGCTCCAGCAGCATGCGGGATGATTTTGCAACCTTCTACGCAGGCGAAGTCGGCTCTCCGTGGATAGTCGGCGGTGATTACACACCCAACGACAACCTTGGCTTCAGCCTTTACACCAGTTGTCTCAAGGATGCCTGAAACCAATACTATACCGGCACTACCTGGAGCTACCCGCTTGCAGATGATGTCGCCTTGGTCGGTGGTTTGAATTACTACAAGGCCGTCGATGAGGGGAAGCAGCTCCTCGGCAGTTTTGAGAACGATATCTGGAGCGGCAAGGTCGGCCTCCGTGTCGGGGCGCACACCGGCGAGGGACGGAGACGGCCGACGTGAACCAGATCGCTATTGTGCCTTGCTATCGCCCTTCGGGGACTCCATTCCAATGTGTTGGTTCATGTTCTCCATCATTGTATTGCAGTTTTTCATCATCTTGGACATTTCCTGCATGTCCATCATCGGCATATGGTTGCCGTCCATCATGTGCATGTCCTCACCCTTATTTGTCTCGGCACTGCTTTGGGCGGGGGCTTTGGCCTGTTCGGCAAATCCCGTGGCAACAGTTCCAAGGGCTATGAAGGTAGCAAGGACGGTGTAGGTAATGGCGTTACGCATGGCGACTCTCCTCATCTACGACCTTGGTTTCCAGCCAGGCTGTGTATTGAAGAGTTGATTGCTCCACTGTCCTCCTGTTTGGCTCCTTTGGTTTGGAGGATGGTTTCAGGCGCCTGAGGTAGGCGCCTTTTTCGGTCAACAAGTCTTCGGCTTCATCGCTCTGGACTCTGCGAGCTGGCTTGACAGCACCGCGTTGTCTTGCACGAGAAGCTGCTTTTCTGTGGCCAACTGGCTCAATTGGCTTTCAGTTTGGCTTAAGCGTTCCGCCAGCAGGCTTCGCTCCCGTTCATTGACGGCCAGGTAAGTCCGCGTCTCAGCCAAACGCTGCTCACCTTGGCCATGGCGCTGCTCCAGTGCCTGATGCGACTGTTGCAAGTCGGTGAATTGAAGTAAGACGTGTTCATGCGCAATCTGACTCTGCGCGAGCGTCGCTTGCGTCGTGAGCAGGGTGCTCTCTAGACGATCATGGTCCTGCACCAGGCGTTGTTCCTGCGCCTGCAGTTCGCCCAGGCGGGTTTGCTGCGCGAGCAGACGCTGCCGGAGCGCTGCCAATTCGTGTTCCAGGCGCTGCTGGCGTTGCTCAGTGGCCTGGCGCTCGTCGCTGCGTTGTTGCGCGACCGATGCCTGGTAGTGCTCAAACTGCTCCCGCGCTTGTTGCAGTTGCCGGGTCAGTGCGGCCGCCTCGGCGGCGCGGTCAGCCAGACGTTGTTCGAGCCCGGTCTTTTCACTGCCCAGGCTGGCCAGGGCGATCTCCTGACGCTGCAGGGTGTCAGCCAGCCCCTGGCTGCGCGTAGTGGCTACGGCAAGTGCCTGGGCCTGCTGCTCCTGAACGCTGAGTTGCGCGTCGCGCTCGACGAATGCCTGCTGCAACTGTTCCTGCAACGCGTCGGCCTCTGCCTGGTGAGCCGCTACGGCCTGCTGGAGTTGGACGGCCGCCTCCGCCTGAACTTTTTCGTACAGTCCTTTCAGCGCCAGGACCAGCTCCGCGGGCAATCCCAGTTCGGCCTGGGCCAGCGTGCCGGGATGCGCGGCTTTCCAACGCTTTAACAACGGAGCAATCGTGCTTTTGCTGCCCGTCCCACCCAGGGCGACGCGGATGCTGTCAATGATGGGGTTGTGGCCCGCAGCCACCAGTTGGGTGGCCGCCTGGGCAACATGCAGGTAGAGGACGCCGGAACGGGCCATGAACACCTCGGATTTTTTCGTACCGTATTATGGAAAACGTAATACCTCGATTTAAGTACAGAATAGTTCAGCCGACTGAGACCGTCAGTTGACCCACGATAAGCGCGGTTATCGTGAGTTAAGTCATCGCGATCGAGGGTTGTGTCTATAATCTGCGGTACACATGGCCTAAACAGGCGCTTCGTGATGACAGCCGGCAATAATGACGAAAACCTCCCCACCAGGCGGCACGAAGAGCCGACAGTACTTGCGCGTACCCCCGGTACGCTCACCACCCCCGAACAATTGGCTGAGCAACATCAGCGTTTTCTCGCCGCCGCGACAACCGACAACACCCGGCGCACCTACCGCTCGGCCATTCGCCACTTTCTCGCCTGGGGCGGCGTGCTGCCGTGCGATGAAGCCGCGCTGATTCGTTATCTATTGTCTTTTGCGGAAGTATTGAACCCGCGCACCCTGGCCCTGCGCCTCACGGCGCTGTCGCAATGGCACCGTTATCAGGGTTTTCCTGACCCTACCGCCAGCGCCACCGTGGGCAAAACCTTGCGCGGTATTGAGCGGGTGAACGGGCGGCCTCGACAAAAAGCCAAGGCCCTGGTCCTAGAGGATCTCGAACGCATCGTGGTGCACCTGAACACGCTCGACGGACTGGCGACACTGCGGGACAGTGCACTGCTCCAGGTCGGGTATTTTGGTGCGTTCCGGCGCAGCGAATTGGTCACGCTGGAGATGCAATACCTCGAGTGGGAGCAGGAAGGTCTACGGATCACGCTGCCCCGTTCCAAGACCGATCAGGAGGGCGAGGGACTCGACAAGGCGATCCCATACGGCGACAGCATCTGCTGCCCCGCGACAGCGCTACGCCGGTGGTTGGACGCGGCTCAGATCGTTCAGGGGCCACTGTTCCGGCGCATCAGCCGCTGGGGCGTACTCGGCGAGGTGGCACTGCACGAGGGCAGCGTGAATACCATCCTGACGGCACGTGCCGAAGCCGCAGGGCTGTTGTATGTGCCCGAACTGAGCAGCCACAGTCTGCGTCGGGGACTGGCTACCAGTGCGCATCGGGCTGGGGCGGATTTCCTTGAGATCAAACGACAGGGTGGCTGGCGGCACGATGGCACCGTACACGGCTATATCGAGGAAGCTGGAGCTTTCGAGGAGAATGCGGCTGGCTCGTTATTACGACGCAAACCGTAGCCAAGGTTTGTAAGCAGGGCTGGTTAGAATCCCAAGTGGCCACCCTCTATTCTCGACCGTCCTTCCGCAGCACATGAGCAGTTCCCTTAAAAACAGTTACTTACAGAACGAATGTCCTAATTTTTGGCTTATCTCGGCACGCCCCCACGTAGGCCGCAGCAAAGCTCAAGGTTGCGTCGCCGCCTACGGCACCTTGGCCGTGCATGGCGCTTTCGATACGAGCGGTGGCCGGGGAGCTGAGGTCGATCAGCGCGCCAGTGCTGTCGAGCAGTGCGATACCGACGTTGCTTGCGCTGCCGTTACCAGGGGTCAGGGCGAGGACTTTTTTACCAGTCACCAGGCCTGAACCACCACTTTTGGCGTCAAAGATCATCGCCACTTTAGTGCCCAGGTTGCAGTTCACGCTGAGGTTGAAGTCCTTGGCGGTCACACGGCCCGAGGCCGGGTTTTCAGCAGTGCCCATGTCTTTGATGGAGACGGTGCCCATGTCGACGGAGATCACGCGATCAGCGTTGGCACCGTCAACCGAGCAAGCGTCGTTGTTGATCAAACCGGTGAAGGTGATTTTGCCGCCGCCGCCCGGGGTACCCGTACCCGGGGTAGTTTCGGCAAACGCACTGCCGCTGGCGGCAATAACTGACACAGCGATAAGGGCCAGGGAAAACTTCTTCATGATGATGTCCGTTAGTGTTGGTTGTAGAGGCGGGTTGAAACTGCCAACGAACAATAGTGAATTTGTGCCTTAGAGAGAATAAGACGATTCTTATAAAGCACTACAGCGCGAGTTAGTTAAAAATGGCACTACTTGATAAAGTGCGAACTAGTTGAAGATATTCTGCTCCAGGCAGTAAGTTAATAAATCCTGATCACTGCTGACTTCAAGTTTGCGCATGGCCGAAATTTTTTGCGCACTGATAGTCTTTGAGCTTCTATTCTGGCTGCGCGCGATATCACTGACACTTTTGCCCGAAATGAATAAACGCAATATCTCGAACTCCTTCGGCGATAGCGTCGAGAAGCGTGCATCAATGGCAGTCATTGACTCGATCACCGAGGTCTTGGCCGGCTCCAGGCTGCGATACAGCGCCTGTTGCGCAATGGACTTGAGGGCGACCTGGATTTCGGTGTGCAACTGGCTTTTCTGGATTACCCCAACCACCCCCAACTCTTGCAGGCGGGTCAGGATCAGATGGTTGGAAATCATGGTCAGGATCAGAATCTGCACCTCGGGGAAGTGTCGCTTGAGGTACTCCACCAGTTTCAAGCCATCACCGTAGGGCGAATCGCCGGGCATGTTGTAATCGGTAATCACGATGTCGACGGGCTGCTGCTCAAGCAGGCCGATGAGGCCCGCCGAACAGATCGCTTCACCGACGACTTCAAAGCGCTCGTCTCGCTCGACGAGTTCTCGCACCCCCAGGAGCACGATGGGGTGATCGTCTGCAATAACCACAGTGAATGTTTTCATAAGGCGGGCCCGTAATGCTGGTTCAGTAAGTGAGGTGGTCCCAAGCGCTTGCGCGCCAGGCGGTGCAATGTGCTCATAGCTGTGCCCCGAGCAAGGCTGACAGCCGAGTCATGACCTGTTTTGTCTCAAGCTCCAGCGTGGTACTGAGCCGGCCGCCGGCCAACTGGCTTTCCAGTTCGATACACGCCTGGGCCAGGTCGAGTGCCTGCACCGCCCCCAAGGCGCCGGCCACCGAATGCAAGGTTTCGGCCAGGCCCCGGCAATCACGTTGCTCGAGTGCGGCGCTGATGCGCTGCAGATCGTGCTGCACACTGCTGATAAACAGCGGGCGCATTTTGTCTGACATCTGCACCGTGTCAATTACCGCCGGCTCGGCGCGTACCGTGGGTTTGCACAGTTTGATCAACTGCGCACGCAGGGTTTGCAGGCTCAAGGGCTTGACCAGCCAGGCATTCATCCCGACCGCCAGGCAACGCTGGCCTTCCTCGCGCATGGCATTGGCGGTGACACCGATGATCGGCAGTTGCGGATCGTGCTCCCTGAGGGTGCGGGCCAGTTCATAGCCATTCATCAACGGCATATTGACGTCCGTCAGCACCAGGTCGAAGGCCTGGGGTTGCCATAGGTGCATGGCCTGCTCGCCGTTGTCCGCCAGGGTTACCGTGCAGCCCAACGCTTGCAGCTGTTCCTGGATGATGGCCTGGTTCACCGGGTTGTCCTCAGCCACCAGGATGCGCAGCTGCAACTGCCCGGCACTCTGTTGTTCGGCGTGCAGCACGGCCTCCTGTTTACCCCGTTGCGCCAGTGAAACCACCGCCGCAATGGCGCGCACGTCATGCATATCCACTTCCCAGCCTTGGGCGGTGTGCAGCGGCGGGCTGTGTGCACCCGGCACACACAACACCCGTGGCCCGGACCAGGGCCGCGGCGGGCCTGCGGGCAGCATCTCGACCAGCACCGCTAGCTCGCTTTGTTGGGCCAGGGGCAGCGCTGCCACCGAGGCCTGGATGCCCAGGCGGCTGAGCCAGTCGCACAGCGACTCGGCCAACTCGCGCACGGGCGCCAGCACCTGCACCGGTGTGGTGCTTGGTTCAATGGGCGGCAGCCCCGGCAGCTCGCCACGGCCTGTCGGCAAGCTCATCTTCAGGGTGAAGCTGCTGCCCAGGCCGGGTTCGCTGACCACCTTGATCTGGCCATCCATCATCTCGGCCAGCCAGCGGCAAATCGGCAGGCCAAGCCCGGCGCCGCCTTGGCCGGCGGTGTCCGGGGCCTGGTAGAACAAGTCGAACAGCTTGGCCTGCTGCGCCTGGCTGATGCCCACGCCGGAGTCGGTCACTTGCCACTCCAGGTCGACGCGATCGTTGCCCCGGCGCATCGCCCTGGCACGAATCACCACGCGGCCTATGTCGGTAAACTTGATGGCATTGCTCACCAGATTGTTGAGGATCTGGCGGATACGCATCGGGTCGCCGACCACGCAATCGGGTAACTGCGCATCGATGCAGCCGTACAGTTGCAGGCCCTTGCGCTGGGCGAAGGCTGCGTAGGTGTGCAGGGTGTCTTCGAGCATGTCCAGTGGGCAAAACTCGATGGATTCGATTGCCATCTGCCCGGATTCGATTTTCGACACATCGAGCACATCACTGATCAGTTGGAACAGCGTGGCAGACGAGCGCTGAATGGTGTGCAGGTAGGTTTTCTGGCGCGGGTCCAGGGGCGTCAACCCGAGCAGTTCCAGGGTGCCGAGCACCCCGTACAAAGGCGTGCGGATTTCATGGCTCATGGTGGCCAGGAACAGCGTCTTGGCTTCATTGGCCGCATCGGCGGCGCGCCGGGCGTCTTCCAGGGCCAGGGCGTCCTCGATGTGCCGGGTGACGTCGTTGAATGCATACAGGCGCACATCCTGGCCCTGGTAACGGGTGGAGACGAAGCCCACCTGCAAGTGCCGGCCCTCGATTTCCAGGTGGGTTTCGCCACTGTCGGCGCTGTCGTGGGAACGGCTGAGGGCCGCCACCAGCCTGGCGGTGCCGGGCCATTGCTGGGCGCGCTGGTTCTCGATCAATACCTGGCCATCCGCGCGGCCCACCACACACAGGCCGGTGGGCGCGGTGTCAATGATCACCCGGCTGAACGCCACGCTTTCGGCAATGCGCTCATGGGCTTGGCGCGCCGGGCGAATCACGTGCTTGCGGTACCAGCGGTTGCCCGCCCAGGCAATCGCCAGTACCGCACACACAAATAGCGCAAGGCTCGTCAGTGGCCACAGGGCATAGCGGAAAAAATGCTTGTAGCTGATCCCGTAGATCGCCGTCCACTGCGACTCAGTATTGTGGGTGATCTTGAACTCCAGGCCTTCAGCGCGAAAATTCAGCCCTTCGCCCAGGGACGACGCCATGGCCTGGGGGCCAGTCAACGTCTGGCCGGCCGGGGAGATCAGGGTGAACCGGTCATAGATGGACGACTCCATGGTGCGTTCCACATCGTTGACGTGCGCCATGTCCAGCAGGGTGGCAACCATCACCGGGTTATCGCCTTGGCCGGCGCGCAATACCTGAGGGTTGAGGGTCACCGCCACATACGCCAATAACTGAGGGGCCGCAGGGGGCGTGCCGGATGGGGTGTAGGCCTCCCAGTAAAGGCGCTCGTCCACTCGGTGCAACTGGCCGAGCCTTTGCCGCACGGCCTCGGCCTGCTCGGGGGACGGGCCGTTGAATGGGGTTTTGCCGCCTCGCTGGTAGCCGACCGCAGGCACTGCCATGTCGTAGTTGACCAGGCGGTTGAAGATAAAGACATGGGGCGAAGCGTAGGGCGACGATGACCAGAACGCACTGTAGTAGCTGGCCAGGTGCACGCCGAGGGCAAAGATCTTCTGCTGTTCGACGGGCGTGACCCGTTGTGCCTCGAACCGCGCGCTGAAGGGCACCGAAAACGCGAACTCGCGGCCTTCATAACGGGTGGTGTGGGCGTCCAGGCGTTGGCTCTGGAGGCTGGCCTGGACGTTCTTGTCGCTGGTCAACTCGCGTTGGATAGCCGGCTGCGCCAGGGTCCGGAGGAAGACTTCCTGTTCCTGGATGTTTTCCATCAGCCGCGCAAAATGAAAACCCACGGCAGCGTACTGTGCATCGATGATCCGCTGCAGTGCCCAGTAACTGGTGCCTGCCAGCAGCAACGCGACGCCGAGCACCACCATCAGCCCTTTGTTCAAGCGCAGTGAGCTGCGGGTGAATGCTTCGAGGATCGCGTTGTTGTGCTTCATGGAAGGTTTTCGCAGGCGGATGAAGAATCGGCGCTGGATGGAGTTTACTCCTTATACAGGTTAGACAAATCCAGGCCGCGGGCTAATGAGATGTCGCAGGGCCATCATTGTTCAACAGTTGCTGAAATTGTTCTGACGACACCGCGTGAGAGATCAGGAAGCCCTGGACCTGGGTGCAGTCGATTTTGCGCAGCAGCGCCAGTTGCTGGGGTGTTTCGACTCCTTCGGCGACGACGGTCAGCCCCAGTTTGCGGCCCAGTGCGATGATGCTGGCCAGGGCCGAAGCCATGCCCTCGTTATCATGGCAACCCTGCACCAGCGCCTGGTCGATCTTCAGTTCGGTAAACGGGGTCGAGACCAGGTTCAGGTAAGAGCTGTAGCCTTTGCCGAAATCGTCCTGGGACAGGCCAAATCCCTTGATCCGCAGGCGGCAGGCACCGGCGTAGAAGTTGCTGATGTCCTGGGGCACCGAGCATTCCATCAGCTCGAAGCAGATCATCCCCGGGATGCCCTGATGCTCCAGGACAAACGCCAGCAGGCGGTCTGCCAAGTCATGGCTGTTGAGCAGGTGGGTCGGCAAGTTGATCGATACCGGAATCTCATACCCGCGCTGGCGCCAGCGCTCCTGGGCATGGATCGCTTGCTTGAGCACCAGCCACAACAGACGCTCCTCCAGGTCGAAGGCCTTGATCGCCGGCAAAAACGCCGCGGGCAACAGTACCCCTTGTGCGGGGTGCATCCAGCGCACCAGCGCTTCGGCAGCGACGATCCGGCCGTTGGCCAGGGATTTTTTCGGTTGGAACCAGGCCTGGACTTGCCCGTTGCCCATGGCCTGGATGAGCGTATGCCGGTCAATCGCCGGGGCCGTCGCGGCCGGTGGGGAAGGGCTGCGGTCCTTGTGGTTGAGCTGGCTGACCAGGCTGCGCAGCGCATCAGCGGCGACCGGCTTGGAAATCAGCCCGATGACTTTCACATCGAGATTTTTCGCCACCAGGCTGGCCGCCATCAACATCCGCCGGGACGCGGCACTCATGATAGCCAGGGCGGGCTTGCAACGCAGGGTCGCCAGGCTCTGGATAAACTGCACACCGTCCATGCCCGGCATCAGCAGATCCGTCAGTACCAGGTCGAAATCACGCTGGCGCAGGCGCTCCAGCGCCTCGTTCCCATCCTGGGCAGCCTCCAGCAGGAAGTCACCCAATTCATTGAGCAGGTTCTGCAGGTACAGGTGCTGCAGGGGATGGTCCTCGACGATCAAAATACTATAGGGCTTCATGGGGGATCCGTGCGTAAGGCTCCAGGTAGTTGAAGAGGGCCCGCAACGCAAAGGGTTTGACCAGGCAATGGTTCATTCCGGCGGCCAGGCACAGGTCGGCCTCGCCGCGCATGGCGTTGGCAGTCGCGCCGATGATGGGCAGCGCGCAACCTTGGCTGCGCAACTGCCTGGCTAATTCGTAACCGTTGACTCTGGGCATATTCACATCCGTCAGTACCACATCGAAGTGTGAGGCCTTGCACAGCTGCAGCGCTTCATGACCATCGCAGGCCAATTCCACGGTGCACCCAAGTTCCTCAAGCTGATCGCGCAAAATCAATTGATTGATAACGTTGTCCTCGGCCACCAGCACATGCAGGTTGAGCTTGCGCAGTTCACGCTTTTGCGCCTGCTCATCGACCCGGGCGACCCACAATCCCTGGGCCTGGCTGACCGCCTGGTGAATCGCACTCAATTGGTTGAGGTTGGCGTGCCACGTACCGGTCTCGGGTTGCTGGCCATTGCCGCTGTTGCTACTGACCAGGATTACCGGCCCCGGCCAATCGGGCACCAGGGGTTGTTCGATGGCGCCGGGGTGCAGCTCCAGCAGCAGTTGGCCATCGGGGTGGGTCGGCTGGCCGGTCTGGGCCCGGGCGCCCCAGCGGCGCAGCCAGCCGCTGATCGATTGAGCGAGTTCGGGAATCGGCGAGACCACATAGACAGTCTCGGCAAGCAAGCTGCTCATGGGCGCACAGTGCGCCACTTCCAGCGGCAGGGT
Source organism: Pseudomonas sp. WS 5010 (assembly GCF_012985565.1). Lineage (NCBI taxonomy): Bacteria > Pseudomonadati > Pseudomonadota > Gammaproteobacteria > Pseudomonadales > Pseudomonadaceae > Pseudomonas > Pseudomonas sp. WS 5010. The sequence continues at coordinate 534,914 of NZ_JAAQWQ010000002.1, forward strand.
CAGGCTGAAACTGCTGCCCAGGCCCAGCTCGCTGACCATGCGGATATGCCCGTTCATCAATTGCGTCAGGCGCTGGCATATCGGCAGGCCAAGCCCGGTGCCGGCCACCACGTTGGTATTGCCTTCGCTTTGATAGAACGGCTCGAAAATCATCGCCTGGTCTTCCTGGGCAATGCCTTTGCCGGTGTCGGACACTTGCCACAGCACGCTGGAGCGCTCGTCGTCGCGGTCAAGCAACTTGACCCGCAGAACCACGCGCCCGTAGTCGGTGAATTTCACCGCGTTGTTCAACAGGTTGTTGAGGATCTGCCGCAGGCGCGTGACATCGCCCATCAGCCGCTCGGGCAGCTTGGGATCAAAGCAGGCGTAGAGCTGCAAACCCTTGCCCCTGGCGGCCGCGGCATAGCCCTGGATGATTTCATTGACCAGGTCCAGGGGCGAGAACTCGCTCAGCTCCAACGCCAACTGCCCGGCCTCGATCTTCGACACATCCAGCACATCACAGATCAGTTGCAGCAACGTGGCCGAAGAACCCTCTATGGCATGCAGGTAGTCTTTTTGCTGGGCATCGAGCTGAGTGCGGGCCAGCAATTCCAGGGTGCCCAGCACGCCGTACAGCGGTGTGCGGATCTCGTGGCTCATGGTCGCCAGGAACAGGGTTTTCGCGGCATTCGCCGCATCCGCTGATTGCCGCGCTTCTTCCAGGGCCGCTTCCACTTGTTTGCGCGCACTGATGTCGCTGAATGCACAAAACAGCACGTCCTCACCTCTATAGCGGGTGGGCGCGCTGCTGAGGTAAAGGTGGCGGCCGTCGACGGTCTCGAAGTAATCCGAATGCCCGCAGGAGGTGCCATCGAAGGCCTGGCGGATCCAGCCGGCGCACAGCGCTTCACGCTCCAGGCCGGTGCCCAGCCACTGCTGGGCCAGGGTGTTTTCCAGCACCACCTGGCCGTCGGTGCGACGCAGCACGCACAACGCCACCGGCGCGGTCTGGATCACGTCGCGCCCGAAGGCCTCGCTTTCGATCAGCGCCTGGATGCCATTGATCGACGGGATGATGAAGCGTTGATTGACCCGGCGCATCACCAGCCAGATCAGGGTCACGCTGAACAGGCAAAACACCAGCGATCCAAGCAGTTCGCGCCATAATCCGCGCACCACATCACGCAAGTTGATCGAATACATCAGTTGCCAGTCCGACGACTTCAATTGCTTGCGAATCACCAGGTGATCCGGCACCAGGCCACCGCCGACAAAACCGAAAAAATTCTCTCCCTTGGGCTTGAGCAGGGACTGGTCCAGCCGTGGGTCGTGGCTATTGGTAAACACCAGCATGCCCTGGGAGTTGAGCATCATGAATTCGCCCGCACTCTGGTCATTGAGGGTCGTGGACACTTCATGGCTTTCCATCTCCAGGCCCAGCCAGCCGGAGTCGGGGTCGCGCTCATCCAGCAGAGTGAACAGGTAGAGGTGGGAATGGCCTTCGGTCTGGTCGCTGAGCCAGAGTTCGCCGGGGTCCAACGGGTTGTGCTTCTTCAGCGCCCGCAGGCGATTGAGCATGCACTGGGAAAACGGCAGTACCTGGGGCGTGGAGTCGTAGAGCCGGGTCAGTTGCGGATCGGGGCCGGCGGTCACGTAGAGCAGGTTGACCTGCTTGGTCTTCAGGTAACTGCGCATGCGCGAGGTCAGCCAGATGCTCCACTGATGGCTTGGCGTGTTGCCCAGCAGCAGGCGCTGCTCTTCGCCCACGGCCGGGTAGACCTGGGCCTTGGCCTGCGCGGATTTGCGCACCGCCGACAGGCTCAGGCTTTCAAGCAGCGCTTCACGGGTGGTGAAGAAGGTATGCGCCTCGGCAATGGCGCTGCTCATATAGCCGCGCCGCTGGGAGATGTCATTGTTGAAGGTGGAGAGCAGAAACGTATAGACACCGCTCAAGATGCCAACCAGCAACACGGTGGCGAAAAGACGAAGCAGCCTTCTGGCTGCTTCGGGTCGGGACAGGACGGGATTGATCTGCAACAGATAACTTTTAAATCGCATCGGCGGATTTTAATCGGCCGCCCAGCGCCTGGGCATAAGACGATCCTTAAAAGCGCCGGTGCCGTTACTTGTAGAACATATCGACCACGACCGCCGCATCGAACGCGCCGGGAATGGGCAGGCTGCGCCACTTCAAGTCCGCCCTGAAGTCTTGGCGGAAGGTCTGATTAGCACCATTCATTCGGGCCAGGGGGAACCATTCATTAAAGGGCAGATGCTGATTGGTATAGTCCCAGGCCAACGAAATGCCCACGGAACTGTTATTGGCCGGCACCAACAGGCCATTGATCACGTTCCCGCCGCCCGGGGTGGTGGCGAAGCGCGCGCTCACCGTATACGGGGTGTCGCAGGCTTTGCGCAGGCTCAAGCTGAAGGTGGCGGTGCTTGCCACCTCGCCGATCTGCGCCTTGCGCGAGGGCTTGGGAAAGTTCACCACGTTGGGCGTGATCGTCAGGTCTGGCGTGCAGGGCACGAAGCGGATGTCGTTGACGCCGGTGACGATGTAATTGAGGTTGCTGTTGGGGCGGTTGTTGAGCCCCGTAATACCGTCCAGTTGAAAGACCCGGTATTGCGACAGGGTACTGGCCTGGCCGTTTTGCGGCGTGGTACCAAATTTCTCGATAAACACGCTGAAGTTGAGGGTGAACCGGGCCTTGTCCCAACCGACGCAGTTTGACAAGTTGCAACCGCGGTCGGAGTAGAACCCAGTACCGTACTTGCCACTGCTTTGGGTGATCGGCACCGAGTTATAGCGAATCCCGGCACGAATGCCCTGACCGATACTGACGCTTGCCGGGTTCAGGTAAAAAAACACTTCTTCGCGGCCATGCTCAAAGTCATCCTTGCAAATCACGTTCACCGAGCGTGGGCCCGACTCCCAGATAATCGTGCCATCCGGCGCATCGGCCGCTACTGCCAATGCCGTGCCCAGGGGCGCGGTGTCAGCGACAGAACCGCTACCGTCCACCCGACAGGCCAGCGCATAGCTGGTAGCGGGGAGGGCGGCGCAGGCAAGCAAGGTGGCCAGGAGCAGGTATTTAAGGTGTGACATAGGTCGGTGTTCCCCACGAACCATCACTTGAGGGCCGCACGATGGCGGGCCTGCAAGCCGATATCGGTGATTTCGGTAAAGTTGATTTGGCTCCCGGCGCTGATGGGGGCCTTGGCACTGAAGACTTTGCGTTCCCCGGGCTTGAGCAATGCGTAGTCATCCAGCGCCTGAACCTGGCCGCCGGCGTCGATTTGCACATCGATCAGGGACAGGTGAAACGCACTCGGATTGGTGACCGCTATGGACTGCCCATCGGTGCGCTCCCACATCAAGCGGGGCACCGCCTCTGACGAGCTGCCGACAAGCCCAGGCGGGCGATAGAACAGCTTGAGACGCTGGCGCACGGCAAATTGCACGCTGTCGGTGGCTTGCGGCTTCAGCGGGATTTCCATGACGTTGAGCAAGAACATCGATTCCACGTCGTCGGGCAAGCCTTCGCCGGCATACAGAATACGCAGCAGGTGATGCTGTTGAGCATCCAGGCGAACCAGCGGCTGAACCACGGCAAAGGGCACCGGCGAAGTTGCATCATCGTCCTCGCGGGTGACCGAGCTTTGCACCACCAGTTCGCCGGGAGACTGATTGACGATGTTGATGCTGGCTTCTTTATATTGGCCAAAGTAGATCAGGCGCGTGCCTTCAATCTTGACCGTCGCCTGCGCGCAGGGCGCCAGGGCCAGCAGCGCTGCAAGCAGCGCACTGATCCAGAGCAGGGACCGGCAGAATGGCAAATGCTTGAGTGGTGACATGAGGGCCCGCAGCTTCCCTGGATAGGTTTGGAATGGCTTCGGGGCTCATGTTAGGAGGTGGGCGCTGGGGATTCTCTCAGGCGATTCTTAAAAGCCACATTTGCAGGCTCAGGGCTGGGGCGCGTTCTGCTTGTCTGCGCCGAAAGTGACGCTCTTGTTTGGGCGTGCCTGCCAATCACGCAGCCATTGCAGGCCCTTGGATGTGTTGCCGCGCGGCCGGTATTCGCAACCCACCCAGCCGGTATAGCCCAGTTGGTCGATCAGTTCGAACAGATAGGGATAGTTCAGCTCGTTATGCAGGTCCGGCTCGTGGCGATCCGGCACGCCCGCGATCTGGATGTGGCCGATACCGGCGAAGTCCTGACGCAGCTTCGTCGCCACGTCGCCCTCGACAATCTGGCAATGGTAGATGTCGAACTGGACTTTCAGGTTGGCATGGCCGACGGCTTTACAGATGGCGTGCGCCTGATGCTGGTGATTGAGGAAAAACCCCGGTATGTCCCGGGTGTTGATCGGCTCCAGCAACACAGTGACGCCGCTCTTGGCGGCTTGTGTGGCCGCGTAGCCGAGGTTTTCCAGGTAGGTTTGCTGGTGCCTGGCGCGATCCGCTTCGTTTGCCAGCAGCCCGGCCATTACGTGAATGCGGTCGTTGCCCAGGACGGCGGCATATTCCAGGGCCTGGTCGAAACCTGAGCGAAACTCCGATTCACGACCAGGCAGGGACACGGTGCCTTTCTCGCCCGCCGCAACATCGCCGGGCGGCGCGTTGAACAGGGCCTGGACCAGACCATTGTCGTCGAGCCGTTGTTTCAACTGTTGCGTGGGGTAGGCGTAGGGGAACATGTATTCCACGGCCTGGAAACCATCGGCAGCGGCGGCGGCAAAACGGTCGAGAAAATCATGTTCGGGGTAAAGCATGCTGAGGTTGGCAGCGAAACGAGGCATGAAGACTCCAGGGGTGAACAATCAATCGTATGGCCGGTGTTACCACTGAACACCAAAGGCCGCGTGCAACTCATCCAGTGCCGACTGGGGCAGGGGAGCGGGGCGCGGATCGGTCATCAGCCACAGGCGTGCGGTTTCTTCCAATTCTTCCAGGGCATAGCTGGCTTTGGACACCGAGCTTTCCCAGATCACCGGCCCGAGGCGCTCAAGCATCACCCCGCGCACACGGTTGGCCAGCTGCGCCACCCGCTCGGCCACACTGGGAGAGCCGGGGCGCTCATAGGCGATCTGCGGGATGCGCCCGACTTTCATCACTTGGTAAGGGGTCAACGGCGGCAGGATTGTATCCTCCTGCCAGACCCCGGACAGCGTCAACGCCAGCAGATGGGTCGAGTGGGTGTGGACCACACCCCCCACCCCAGGGTTGCGATCGTAGACCTGACGGTGCAGGGCCAGGGTCTTGGACGGTTTGTCGCCACTGACCCATTCCCCGGCCAGGTTGACCTTGGCAATCGCCGCCGGGTCGAGACGCCCCAGGCATGCGTCCGTGGGCGTGATCAACCAGCCGTCCTCCAGGCGCGCGCTGATATTGCCGGCGCTGCCCACCGTGTAGCCACGGGTGTACAACGAAGCGCCGACGTCACAGATCTCTTCACGCAGGGTATTTTCGTTGCTCATGTCCGAACTCCTGCCAGTTGCTTGAGGGCCTTGTCGAAGAAATCCACACCGCCGAAGTTACCCGACTTGAGCGCCAGTGCCAGGGGTTCCCCGGGCGTGCTGACGCAGGCGGGCACCCCTGGGTCGATTTGCGCGCCGATCTGCAATAGCTGGATATTCAGCGCCTGGACCACGGCGCCCGAGGTTTCCCCGCCGGCGACCACAAAGCGCCGCACACCGGCCTCGCGCAGCCCGCTGGCGATCCGCCCCATGGCTTGCTCCACCAGGTGCCCCGCACGCTCGGCGCCTAATTCGCGCTGGACCGCCTTGACCTCAGCGGCCGTGTTGGTGGCGTAGATCAGCACAGTTTGCGCATGGTCGGCGGCGAAGGCCAGCGCCTCCTCGACCACCGGTTTTCCCGCCGCCAATGCCAGCGGGTCGATACGCAAGGCCGGGCGACCTGCCTGCAACCAATTCGCGACCTGCCCCCTGGTGGCCTGGGAAGCGCTGCCCGCAAGCACCACCTCAGCGCCTTTGACGGCGGGCACTTGTGTAGCGTCCAGCGTGCGCAATTTACCGGCACGCCGAAAGTTGCCCGGCAAGCCCAGGGCCAACCCGGAACCGCCAGTGAGCAGCGGCAACTGCGCACAGGCCTCGCCCAGCAGATAGAGATCGGTATCGCACAGGGCATCGGCGACAGCCATGCTGACCCCGTCGGCGCGCAACTGAGCGATGCGCGCGCGGATGCTCTCGACGCCGCCGGCCACGCTGTCATAGCGCAACAGGCCGACCTTGCCTTGGGTCTGCGCCTGCAACACGCGAACCAGGTTGGCGTCAGTCATTGGCGTCAGCGGGTGATGCTGCATGCCCGACTCGCTGAGCAATTGGTCTTGCACGAACAAGTGCCCGCGAAACACCGTGCGCCCGTTTTCCGGGAACGCCGGGCAGGCGAGGGTGAAATCGCTACCCAGCGCGTCCAGCAAGGCGTCGCTGACCTGGCCGATATTGCCGGCCGCCGTGGAGTCGAAGGTCGAGCAGTATTTGAAAAATATCTGCTCGCAGCCACGCTCGCGCAGCCAGTGCAGCGCTTCGAGGGACTGGGCGACGGCATCGGCGGCCGGCACCGTGCGTGACTTGAGGGCAATGACGATTGCATCGGCGTCGAGCTGGCTGGCGACATCGGCAGCGGGTATGCCGATGCTCTGCACAGTACGCATGCCGCCGCGCACCAGCATGTTGGCCAGGTCCGTGGCTCCGGTGAAATCGTCGGCAATGCAGCCCAGCAGCGGCCGGGCAGGGGCGTTCAACATGGTGCGCTCCTCAATCGGGTTTAGCCGGGCTGGTATTCATGGATGAATTGCTCGATCACATCAGTGAAATGCTCGTCTGCGGTAAAGCCCAGGTCCCGGGAGTAGGTGGCGCAAAAGGCGCCGGGCCAGGAGCCGACAATGCGCTCGATCGCCTGGTTGGGCTCCATGCGAATCCGTTCGGCCACTTGCGCACCGGCGGTCTGGCGCAGGGCATCGATCATGCGCTCAACGGTGATCGACAGGCCCGGCATGTTGATCACCCGGCCCTGGACCAGTTGCTCGCCACCCAGTTCATGGCCATGAATCAGGTTGCCAATGGCCTGTGCCGGCGACATCAGCCACAGGCGGGTGTCGAGGGGTACCGGACACACGCTGGGTTGGCCGTTGAGCGGCTCGCGGATAATCCCGCTGGCGAAGCTGGAGGCCGCCAGGTTGGGTTTGCCTGGGCGCACCACGATGGTCGGCATGCGCAGGCTGCGACCATCGACGAAGGCGCGCCGGCTGTAGTCGGCGAGCAGCAAGTCGTTCATGGCTTTTTGCGTGCCGTAGGAGCTTTGCGGCGCCCAGACCTGATTATCCGGCACCTGTTCCGGCAACTGTCCGCCGAACACCGCGACAGAGCTGGTCATCACCCATTTGGGGCACGTACCGAGCTGGCGCACGCGCTCCAGCATGTTCTGGGTTGCGCTGAAGTTGATGCGCATGCCCAATTCAAAGTCGCCTTCGGCCTGGCTGGAAACCACCGCAGCCAAATGGAAGATGCTGTCTGTGTTGGCATCGATCAGGCTTTCCAGCACTTGCGCGTTGGCGATATCGCCACACACCACTTTGACCCGGGGATCAGCGATCCCTGTGAGTTCGACCATGTCGAAGGCGACGATCTGCCCGATGGGCCGCGACTGGCCAGTGCGGTCGGTGAGCGAACCACGCAGCAGCAGCGCTTCGATCAGGCGCCGGCCGAGGAAGCCGGCTGCACCGGTCACGAGAATATTCATGAGTTACTCCAAACGTCAGCGGTTGACGAGTTTTCCGGGAATTCTGAAGACCAGCAGGGCGCCGAGGAACAGGGCGCTCGCCATCACGTACATGCCGATTGTGGTGCTGTGGGTCAGGTCCTTGAGGAAGCCCATCAGGTACGGCGAGACAAAGCCCGCCAGGTTGCCCCAGGAGTTGATCAGCGCAATACCAGCAGCGGCAGCCGTGCCGCCGAGGAAGGCTGTCGGCAGGCTCCAGAACAAGGGCAGGGTGCTCATGGCCCCCATCGAGCCCAGGGTCAGGCCGATCATCGACACGGTAAAGTTGTCGCTCCAGGTGGCGGAGATGAACAGGCCGATACCCCCGAGCACGGCGGTCAGCGCCAGGTGCCAGCGCCGTTCGCGCAGCCGGTCGGCACTGCGTGAAACCACGATCATGGTGACTGCCGCGGCGGCGTACGGGATGGCGGTGAGCATGCCCACCTCAAACACATCGCTGACGCCGGCCTGGCGGATAAGGGTCGGCAACCAGAAACCGACGGTGTAGAACCCGGCGATCATGCAGAAGTAGATGGCCGTCAACAGCCAGATACGCGGTTGCAGGAACACCTCTTTAAGGCTGTGTTTCTGGTGGCCGACGGCTTCGGCGTCAATGCGTGCCTGCAGCAGGGTTTTCTCTTCGCGGGTGAGCCAGCCGGCGCTGGAGATCCGGTCGCTGAGGCAGAACACCACGAGGAAACCGACGGCAATCGAGGGCAGCCCTTCAAGGAAGAACAGCCATTGCCAGCCGGCATATCCATGCATACCGTTGAACGCGCTCATGATCCAGCCGGACAGCGGCGCGCCAATCAGCCCGGACAGCGGCACAGCGGTGGCAAACAGGGCGTACATCTTGCCGCGGCGGTGGGTCGGGAACCAATAGGACAGATACAGGATGACACCCGGATAGAACCCGGCCTCGGCAATCCCCAGCAGGAAACGCATGATGTAGAAGGATGTCGGCGTGGTCACCAGGGCCATGGCCGAGGAGATGATGCCCCAGGTGATCATGATGCGGGCGATCCACAAGCGCGCGCCGACGCGATGCAGGATCAGGTTGCTGGGCACCTCGACGAGGAAGTAGGCAATGAAGAAGATCCCTGCACCGAGGCCGTAGACGGCTTCGGAAAACTGCAAATCGTCAGACATCTGCAACTTGGCGAAACCGACGTTCACCCGGTCCAGGTAGGCGACCAGATAGCACAGCAGCAACAGCGGCATGATCCGCCACGCCACTTTGCGATACGCCAGGTTCTCGAAGCGATCTGCGGGTACGGCAGTACTGGTTTGAATCACTGACTCAGTCATGTGTTTCCCCCATCCTTATTTTTATAGTGGGTGGCGTTGTGTGTGTCGGATTACATGATGGGGCGTTTTTTATCATAATACGTCATACGAATTCAACGACTAAATCCCCAGGGGACGCCGGGTCTAAAATGCAGTACCTTTCACAGATTTGAGCCAGAGCTTTCTATGCCCACTGCTGACAAGTCTTCCTGTAGTGCCGATGCGCTGGGCGTCCTCAAGGACTCCGCCAAGGGCACACTGTCCGACCAGGTGACGGCGGCCCTCAAGGCCTACATCGCCAACGGTGAAGCACTGCCGGGCGATCGCCTGCCCACCGAGCCCGTACTCGCCGAGCGCTTCGGCGTGAGCCGGACGGTTATCCGTGAGGCCATTTCACGCCTCAAGTCAGCCGGCCTGGTGGAGGTGCGCCAGGGCAGCGGCACGGTGGTCAGCGAAGGTGCGCACATCAAGGCGTTCACCATTGACCTGGATGTGGGCGGGTCAATCGAGGCGGTGTTGCGCGTCACCGAACTACGCCGTGGCATCGAAGGCGAAGCGGCGGCACTGGCGGCGCAACGGCACTCACCGGCGCAACTGGAAGCGATCCACCAGGCGCTGAAGGCCATTGATACGGCCGAGCAGGGGAGTCGCGACGGGGTTGAGGAGGACTTGGCGTTCCATCACTCCATTTCCAAGGCGACCGGCAATCCGCTGTATCCGTCATTGCACGAATTCATCGCGCAGTTCATCAAAGAAGCGATCCGCATCACCCGCTCCAACGAAGAGCGCCGCCGCGACCTGGCCAAGACCGTCCGGGCCGAGCACTTTGCGGTGTACGCCGCCATTGCCGCACGCGACCCGCAAGCCGCGCGCCAGGCGGCGCTGGAGCATATCAATAATGCGGTTGAGCGGCTCAAGAGTGCTGATCCTGCGTTTTGGCAGAGTCCGGGGGCGAGGAAGGGTTAGCATTTTAGCTTAGGAGTGTGAGTGGATTATTATAACTAAACTAAACAGTCATTTAGTTTAGTTATAGTCAAGAGCATAGCTAAACGTTTGGCATCATATAGGGACGATCTATATGCGGGGAAGGCTTACGTCAGGTCTGTGGGTGGCATGTTTCGTGACCAGTGCTACGGCGCTGGCGGATGAACTACCGCGTAGCGAGCAGTTAAAAGCATTCCGCGCTGCTGGATTTAACCAAGAGACGTCGGAGTGCGAAATCGAGACAACAGGTAGCTACACGCCGGTAACCATGGAATTGGTTGAGGACCTGAACGGTGACGGCCGGCCGGATGCGTTGATTACCGAAGGCAGCACTTACTGTTATGGGCAAGCGGGTACTGGATTTTATCTAGTCAGTCAGCAGTCTGACGGCCACTGGAAACTCATGCTCAAAGAAAGCGGCGCCGCTGAGTTTCTCGCTAGCAAAGGCAGTAATGGTTGGCCTGATGTCAAGGTCGGCGGCCCGGGCTCTTGTTTCCCAGTACTGCGTTACGACGGGCAACGATATCGATTTCATCACAGTGTTGGTGAACGGTGTGCTGACTCGCCGTAAACGTCAGATGGCCCAAGACTCAAACGAAGGCAGGTCAGCGCCGGCGACGGAGGCTGCTTTTGAATCTGGCACGCAGTGGTTCTAGGTCGCTTAATGAAAAGCAGCCTCCAGAGCCCCTGTCGAGATTAACTTAATCTGCGTTATTCATAACCATCTGAAAAATAAGATTTTTGTAGAAAGCTTCCGAGCGGCGACATCGAAATTTTGAAAAAAACGCATATTTAACTAGATTTAGCAATGTATCGCTTTGTTGTGGGTGCACACCATGCAACAAATAAGCATAAACCCTGGAGTTCTTGTGTTGGTTCGCGATAAACAGCTGGAAATCGTCGCTGCTATTTCGTCGAACAAAATACAGGCAAGGGATATTGTTACCGGAGAAACAGTCTTTCTCTCGCCGGGAGAAATCACATGCGAGTTGAAAAAGAAAGCTACCGACCCGGATCATGAAGTCGCCCAGACACAAAGCCCGAGTCCCATCGAAGCAATAAAAGAGGAAGACCTTCGGCTGGCATCAGACCGTTTTAACGTCTTGTCTCCGATGGCCGGCAAGCGCCATCTGTCCAGGCAAGATATGGAACGATGCACTGCAACACTAGGGTTGAGTGCATCTCAGGTGCGCAGGCTCTTGGCCAGAATGGATATGAGTGTGGGTCCATTGAGCCTGCTTCCGCAGCTGCGCGGCAGGTCCAAGGGGAGCAAGCTGATTGAAGCGGACGCCGAAGATCTCATCCAATCAACTATTGATGAGTGCTATAGAGGTCCTGGGGTGACGTCCAAAAGCATCATCGAAAAAGTAGTGGAACGCTGCCGGGCAATGTCCATCCGGGCACCGAGCGCCGCCACGATAGCTAGCAGGATAAGAGAGCGTAGGCCTCGCTCGCTACTGGCCAAGAAATCGGGCTCGAAAGCCGCGCGTCAGGTTTACGAAGTTCGTGGAGGGAAAATACAACCTGAAGCCCCCCTAGATCTGATTCAGATAGATCATGCCCTTGTCGATTGTATTATCGTCGACAGCGACCAGTTATTACCGCTGATGCGCCCTTGGGTCACTATGGCTATTGATGTATATACGCGAGTTGTGCTCGGATTTTATTTGTCTTTGTCCTATCCATCGGGGATGTCGGTGGCGTTATGCATCTCTCATTTGGTCTTGCCCAAGGAGCGCTGGTTAAAAAGCTACGGCCTTGCCGATAGCGAATATCCCTTCTATGGCGTACCAAAAAGAATTCATGTCGATAATGCTAAGGAATTCAGGTCAAAGAATTTATCCGATAGTTGTCGGCAGTATGGCATCGATTTGACCTTCAGGCCTAAGGGGGTCCCTCACAATGGAGCGCATATTGAAAGACTGATCGGTACGCTTATGGGGAAGATTCATTTTTTGCCGGGCACCACTATGTCCTCGGTGGCGGATAAGAAGAACTACAAAAGCGAAAAGTACGCTGCCTTGACGTTCCCTGAGTTTAGAGAATGGTTTATTCGCCAGACGGAGATCTATCACAAGACATCACACTCAGCAATAGGCTGCTCGCCGCTATATAAGTGGGAAAGTCATTTAAAAAAAAAGGATGGGAGTTTTCACTATCCGTCGATAATTGAAGATCAATTGCGCCTGCTAATCGACTTTATGCCTTTCAAGAAAAGGGTAATCGGCAGAGCAGGCGTAAGGCTGCACAATGTTGATTATTATTCAACGACTTTAAGGCGCTTTGATATTGGAGCGAAGTGCATTGTGCGTTACGATCCGGAATCGATAAGCAAGATTTGGATTCTCCCTGCCGGTGAACCTAACTACATAGAATTGGGATATGCGGATCTCAGATTACCCAATACATCGCTTTCAGAATTTAAGCGATTAAGAGCCAAGCTAAGAGGTGATAGCGAGCGTAGAGTTCCCGCCAAGGAAGTTTTTAGCTTGATTGCAAAGAACGAAACACTGGTTAACACAGCCGTGACAAGAAGCAAAGAAGCGCGAAAGGTGAGGGAGAGAAAGCGAAGTCGCATAGCCGATCCTGGTCACCCGCTGAACCAGGTAACTGTTGACCCCGATTGCCCTGAGTCGCTGGATTACAGTGTTAAGCCTGAGCCTTATGAAGTCGAGTAGTGAACTCTTTATCGTCTATCCTGACGAGGTGCGCGTCGATGGAAGCTGACTTGAACCTAGAGCACATTTTACCAGCGCGCCGCTCGCTCGTATTACTCAAGGATAAGCAACGGATCAGCGCTATCTATGAGGATCGCTGGGTTAATCACCCCCAAGTGGCTTTGCTCCGGGCTACCGCCAGGGCACTCTATGAGATGCCTCCGAGAATTCAAGCACAGTGCATGCTGATTTCTGGGCGGGCTGGCATGGGCAAAACCAGTCTTCTTAAAAAAATCGAGTTGGACCTAGAGGTCATCCGGAAAAGAAATGCGGAGGCTTGTAGCTGCATTGCATTTAGTCTCGCGCCAGACCCAACGTTGAATAGTTTCGAGGACACTATCGGTGAGGCGCTTGGCGTGCCGATTGGCAAAATCCGGAACGGCTTGGTTTCCCAAGCTTTTTGCAGGCTGGCTCATTTGAGGAACTTGCGCCTGCTGTTGATTGATGAGCTGCACAATCTCCTCAATGTCGGACGGATCGACCAACGAAAAAATTTGGCCTTCCTTAGAGCGTTGAGCAGCCCGCCGATGTCACTGTCAATCATCGCCTTCGGTGTTGACGATGCAGTGCATGCTATAAAGAGCGATGCTCAGTTGGAGCGACGTTTTCAAATTTACGACTTGCCTCCGTGGAAACAAAACGACAGCTTCAGAGCATTCCTCACCTCGTATGAAGGAACGCTACCATTGAGGTACCCTTCGGAATTGTGGCAGCAAGAGAAGGTAAAGTTTCTGCTAAGCGCCACGGACGGCATGACCGATAACGTTGTCAAATGCATCACCCGGGGAGCTGCGTGGGCCATTTTGGACGGGAAGGAACGAATCGATTTGGCTTGCCTAGAGAAGGCTATTGATATTCCGCCGTATCACCATCGGTTCGATGATGAGGAGTAACGCACACTTTGGCGGCCTGCTAAAACCGGTGCCTAATGAGGCTTTTTCGGCGTGGCTGAACCGGGGATTGCGCAGCTACAATCCCGCCCCCTTTAGGCGCGCTGTTGGGTGTCTCGAACACTGGGAGAATACGGACGCAGATGAGCCTATAGGCGTCGCCGTCCTAGAGGAGTTAGCCCTGGCTTTGGGCCTGTCTGACGAGTTCTTGAGGCGGCTCTTTCCGCTACCAGGTGATTGGCTTAAAGCACCGCCTGCAAAACGTGTGCAGTTTTGCGAGCGTTGCCTCCTTGATGACTTTCGCAGCGGTCTACGCCCCACGCTGAGGATTACTTGGTTCTATTGGTGGTTAAGCGTATGCCCCGTGCATGGCTGCCTATTACACGCCAGTGAAAGTACTTCAGCGGCAAAAGCTCTTTTTTCGTTTATTCAATTCTATTCGTCGCTAAACATTTTGACGGAGAGTGATATTCGACCTAGCAATCGACGAGTCAACTTTCGAATGACGACGTTCGAGAAACTGGGACTTATGGCGTGGTATTTTCAATACTGGTATCTGTCTTGTGTGAAACTCGAAACGGTTACCATTGGCAATGTGAAGCTTACCGCAAAGATTGCCCAGATTGAGTTGGTTATGACGGATATCTTAGCGATTATCGGCAAGAAGCGAAGTTATCCGTTTGATCAACGCTCGTACATCGCCCAACTGTTGAACATCAAATCATGGTGCTCATTGCACTCTAATCTACCGCCAGACGCCGGCTGTGCGCCTTTTTTGTGCCTGGACATAGGTGAACATGATCCTCAAGTTCGTATGGCCATGTTTGCCTTGCTCGGATTATTTCTGAAGTTGCCGCAGTGCGCACGCATCTGGTTTCTCGGGCGGGGGGAACCAAGCAACCCGCGTATTGAGCAACTCTGGCGGTCATTGCTTTACGAAGCGGTGCGAGAACCCAGCTATCTGGCTTGGTTTCAGCAGCGTTCGGAGAGCTGGTATGCTCCTCTGCGTACACATTTTGGCTATCTGCTAGAAGGCTAAGCCAACCGAGCATCTGGTAGCTGGGTAGCGTACAAGAGCGGTTTGGCACCGCGACGAAAATGGAGGTTAAGGTACAACTATCGCCAGCAGGGTAGTCGACAGAAACTTGTATTATTTTTGTGAGAGGTGGCGTCATGACGCGCAAATTGTCGATTGAACTGGAGCTAAATGCCAATGACTTGGACGCGCTGGAGCGCTTGCTCGAGCAGCCCGAACGGCTGGCCGAGAGCGTAGCTGGGCAGGATCCGCGCGAACGTTCGCGGATGGTGCATGTCCTCAAGGAGCTGGCGTGCGTAATTCGGGATCAGACCGCCATAAAAGGGTGATCGAATCTGAGATGCCTAGCCGTCGTTTGGCGGGAGCTTGGCATCGGTACATTCGTCGGCTATGACTGGTCGTTCTCCATCCGCTTTCACCGGCTGCTGCCATCAGGCTGGGAATCCGTTTCGCTCTTCTCCTTGGCGCGTCGACTCTCCCGTGGGCGAGGGTGTGCGGGAAAAACGGTGGTCCTCCGTATTGCCTGATCAGATGTATGCATCGTCTCGGCCCCATTAGCCAAGGGCCTGAACTGAGTTGGCCAGTCGCTTCTCTTGACCGAATTGGGTGGTATAGAACCGTTGTTCAATGCCATAAATCAGTAGCTTCAGTTCGTTGTCCGTCGAGATTTCGAACTGGCCACTGTTGGCATCAAAGACGAGTTGCTGACCGCAGTAGCCATCAATGTAGGTCAGCATTCCTGCTTTATCTTGTTCGGGTAACGCCTCTAACGTCGCCATCGCCAAGGCAATGCGCTTGCGATTCGGTTTGGAAACCTTTTCCGCCGCAAAATCGTTGGACAGGGTAATAAAGGGCTTTTCAAGAAACTGTTCAACCTCATCTTGCGTTGCCTCTTTGTACAGTTCATCGATCCCGGGAAAAATGCTGGAAATGGTGGCCAGATTTCTGAAGATGAGGGTGTCAGAAGCCTTGAGGTAGACGGCATCCGGCTGGGCATTAATCACTAAGCGACTCTGGGATTCCTCAATCTCCGCAACCTCGCCGAATACCACGGTCTTCCGTTTGAGAAAAAGTGAAGGCGTGACTTTCTGAAAATAGAAGTCTTCCCCTTGGTTCGCTACTATGTAGGAGATGTCATTGAACAGCCGTTTGGCTAAGTCGTCATATTCCTTGGCATCAAAGTCGCCTTTCACCATCTCGATACAAAACGCTTGGGCGGAGAATTGCTCAACTTTGAACCAGGAATCCTCGTCCAGATTGTGATCAGGGTTGTAGTCCACACAAGCGGCGGGATCGATACCCAAGTCGTCGAAAAGCGTGTAGTCAGAAATCAACTTGAAGAATGGTTTTCTTCTGAGTTTTTTCACCTTTACCAGTACATAATCCATATGCTTAGCCTTTTTCTATGAACGTATAGTCATTGATTCGATAAGCTTTTTCGATCACTACGTCAGCCGGCAACTTATACCTTGTGCGTGAAATCAGGAAAATTGACGCACGCGCTGTGGTGGTGATGTTGTAGAACTCGTAGCCGTATAATAAAAACAGCGGATTAAAATACAGCGCTTGCGACCGGTAGGTAAAAACAAACAGAACGCCGTATACAAAAAGCAGGGTTTCCCAATTCGGAACGCTGAGCGCCACGAAGAAATAACCGAGGTAACTTGGCAAAAAACTGTTGTTGGCATGATCAATCGAATCAACTTGGCCTGGTTTGAACTCATCCTTGCCCAGCGATGAACTGAGCACCAAGCTTAAGCCGGTGAGCAATACGGGGACGCAGAAATAGAGGGCGTACGACACGAAATTGGCAAGCGCAACAACAAGGGCATGCTCAGGAAAAAAATACCCCAGCACGTAACCCTTCTGAACCAAAAATACGATCACCAGGAGAGACGTCGCATTGAAGGTCAATAACAACCGGAAAGGAACGTTGAGGTCGAATTTCGGCCATTCCATGGCATCTCCGGTGCGTGACGTCGACTGTGGATGTCGACAGTTGCGAGATAGGGCTTTGGACGGTATCAAATAGCCATGCTCCACGTCCACACCGAATACGTCACCAAGTCTAGCGAGAGGCAATACGGTTTCTGGCGAACACCGCTCTCTCTGGCATTGGGGCGTTGGCGGGACTGCCCCTGTTGTGCAGTGGGTGCCACTTACGGAAACCGCTAAGCGTTGGCTGCGTGCTGTAAATCAGTGTCCCAGGCTCGGTCTTTACCCATACGGCGACTAATGCGGCATATGGTTGAGATAGTCGGCGCTCTAAAGCCTAGCAACAGGAACGTCAATATCGCGATAGTAAATCGCCAAGCCATTGGCCCCGATCATCCTAGCGCCGACGTTACCCGAGAATCTTCCGCTACAGAGCTTCCTGCTCCACCGTGAAACCTGCAGCCAGTACAGCCTCGCTAAGATCGCTCCAACCAGCCAGTTCAGCGAAATGCTTCATTCTCTTTAGTGTCCGCTTGGAGGCTGGCCTTCTGAGGTCGAAAGGCACGTCATCAGGGCTCATTAAATGAGGGTTGAGTTTATGTCCCGCCGCTGCCGATGTCTTGGCCAGCGTAGCCGCTATGCGAAACCCACCTTCGTCGACATCCCCCCAATGATGGATCGGAGTGCCCGTTGCAATGCCGGAAAGTAACCTCTGGTACATTTCTCGCCACGCTGGCGAGGGCATACCGGCGGTGTAAATCAGCAGTTTGGGGCTATCGGCATGACGTTTGGCTTCGGTATGGAATGTCGTCAGGTTCTCGATGGTGAGCACGGCTTCCACCGAGCCTGAGACTGCCCGAACGGCACTGGCGGGCAATCCTGTGTAGGGCTCGTCGAGCACTGCTGTGACACGCCCCCTCACGATCTCTACATTGCCGGCAAGCAATACGGGCTGCTCCTCTTTGAATAGCCCGAGCTCTTGCCATACCTCAGCCGGTGTCCTAGGAGCTGCGTCAAGAGAACCTTGCAGCAGGACATCCAGTGGGACGGTCAGTTGCTCGATCCGCTTGCTGTTCCGAAGCAGTCGGGCGCTGGTTTCACGAACCGAAGACAAGGCCACGCTCTGGGCGCGCGAGCACTGATCCATGACGGTGATCGCTTCTATCCAGTCGGCGGCGTCCGCCGGCCCCCATCCACGGACGGTTGCCATGCGTGCCCATTTTCCGATGACTTCCTCGAGCACATCGTGCTGCGCCAGATACGGTGCCAGTAACGATTTTGCTTCGGCCATCACGTCTGCATGAGTGGTTTGCTTGAGGAATAGGGCAAGGACAACGATATCGAGCAGATCTATTCGCTCGATCAGCCCATCCGCTGGATTGAGTTTATCGCGTACGAAGGTGATTGCCCCGGCGTCCCGAGCAGCAAGGAACACTTCCTCGCATTGCTGTTTCTGGTGCCAGTTTCTGAGCGAGCTGTAGGGCTTGATCTGGGAAGCGGTCAATGCGGGTACGCGCTGACGTATCCCTGCTGTAGCTTTGTTGCCCGCCTTCAGAAGCTTGAGGAGAAGCCCGTGGGCAATTTCTTCTTCCATCATTGGGTCGCTCCATCGAGTGGGGCCTGTGGGGTCGCCGGCTGGGGCCGCATCGCTGCGATTTCCTGTTCGACCAGTTCAGGATGAAACTCCCAGAGATCCTCGCGGAATTGATCTCGCATCGCTTCAGTTACCTCAACGCGATCAACCTGAACCGCATGGCGTATGGGATCTTTTTGAATCTCAAAGTAGCTGTCGAGAAAAGCGTTCAGGACGCCGAGGTTCTCGCCCGGACTAGCGAGCAGCACCTGCAGGTCAAGCTCCTGCAAATACTTCATCGTCGCCACGATGTTAGAAGTGTCCATCTTGTCGAACGCTTCATCCAGCATGATCAACCTCAAGCCATCGTTCGCCCCGTGATCCATGCGGTACGCCGACCACAGGCCAGCACCGGCGATGACATACAGCGGGGCGCGATGTTCACCGCCTGAGCCAGGGCCGATCCGCTTACTTAGGTGGCCGATAGTTTTTGTTGTCACTCCATCCGGGTCTACTTGCTCGATGCGGACATCGAATTCATAGAACTCACGGTAGTCATCCAAAGGACTTTTACCCCCTGAGTTGCCGACAGCAGTCTTGTCACGCAGGAGCTCTTCGAACTGGGGAGGGATGCCACCGATCTCCCCGAAGAGCCCTCCATCGACCCCGAAATCGGCCACATTTTTAATGAAATCGAGCAACGGCTTGAGGTGGGGGCGGACCTTGTACATGAACTGGTAACGTTCTCCGTTGGTGAACGGTGGGGTGCTACGCAGCGCCGCGTTAAGCCGATCAAAGGTGTGACGAAGAAATTCAAGGTTCGTGTTCAACGCGATCGCCACGTCCCGGCGGAAAGTTTCCTGTGACGCTCTGTAGGCATCTTCCGCTTGTGCTTTATGCTCGGGAAGTTCGGTGACTTCAAGCTTCTGGATATGGCTATCAATCCAGACTTTGGCTATGCGCCAATCCTCAAGATCGCTTTCAGGAAGGACCTCGTGATGTTCCTGCAGGTAAGTCCAAAGGTTATTTCGAGCGATGCCACCTTGCTTTTGGCCTTCCTTTTCACTCCTTTCAGACTCCGAACTGCAGTGGTTGACCATGGCCTGCGGCGAGTCGAAGCGCTCGATGAGTTTGCCCCATTCGATTGCCACGAAGTCGGCGTCGTAATCTACCTGATCCCTGCATTGTTCTTTGAATAACATGCACTGCTCAAGCCGCAGCTTGCTGCTCTCATATATGCGGCCCAATCCTTCGAGTCGAGACTCGCACGCCGCGGCTTCTGCAATCGCTTTTTTAGCATCAGCCTTCAGTTGGATCAGAGCCGTTTGCAGAGTGTCAATTCGCTCGCAGATCTCAAGATATTCTGCGTCGGCAATATTGGCGACACGTTGATCGGCCAACTCACTTTGACGGACGGCTTCCTCGTGCGAAGTGGCGAAACTGAGAATCAGCCGGCTGGTCGTTGAGCTGGCCAAGTCGTCCGTGAGCTCCATTGTGCGCTTGATGGCGGCGGCCTGATCCTGAATCTTTCTGAGGTTGAGCGTGGCTTGCGCCATTTCTGCCCGGAGCCGTTCAGCTTGGCCTTGGGTGCCAGAACCAATCCGCAGGTTCTGGTCATCGAGTCTGAGGCGTTCAAAGTCCCGCGGGCTGACGTACATACCGTCCATGGTGAGGGTTCGATCGCCCTGAAGCGCTTCGCTGGTTTCATCGGCCCGCTTCAGGTTACCGAGCAGAGCGCGCAGGTACGCGACCGCAATCGGGTTTGAACCTTCGATCAGTTCCGCAACGAGTCCCTTCTGGTTGATCGGGGCGGTTTTTACCTGGTGACTTCGAACGATCTTCACGCCGTAAACCGCCCGGCGTCCTTTCAGCTCTCGGTAGATCCCGAATGCTTGCTCTTCCTGATCTTCAGGCAGTAACAGGGCCTCGGTGTTTTTACTCAGATACGCCTCAATTGCCGGTTGCCAGCGGCTGTCCTTTACCTTTACCAGATCGCATACTGGAATTGGATTCAGGCCCTCGTCCTGCAGCTCTTTCAGGAGGGTCTGTGCGTCTCGGCTCAGAGGTGCTTGTCCTTTTTTGGAGCGCTCCAATGAACCTTCCAGTACCTGGATACGCTCATTGATTTCGGTCGCTTGAGTCGACAGGTCCAGATCAATAGCTTTCAAGCTTGAACTGATCTCCTTACCTAAGACGGCCATGTCCTGCAAAGGCGTTTGTAAGGCTGCCGTGCCTACGAGGCCAGGCGTTGCAACATAGAGTTGGACACGGCTGGACAGCGCAAGCATCTGTTCGCGGAGCTCTACCAGATGCGGTGATTGTGCGGCGGTATCAAGCGCTGCGCAGACTTTCTTAAGTTCTTCATGAAGAACCTGAGTACTGCTGGTTAACAGGCGTCGAGCATTTTCCTGGCCCAACTGAGCATCGGCGTTTTCCTTGTGCGCTGCATGAAGCTGCTGGCGTGCCGCCAGATGTTTAATTTCGGATTCTGATGCGATCAACGCTTCGTCCAACCGCTGGCTGGTCGCCTTGAGGCGCTTTGTGGTCTGCGTAGCCTTCTCAAGTTCGTCGTGGGCGACTTCGCATGCGAGTTGAGCTTCCTCTTCTTTGGCGATCGCAGCGAGGCCACGCCACGAGGCTGCCTGGCGTAGTTTGGTCTGTGCATTGAGATAATGGCTGGCGACTTTTTTGCCATCGGCGATCTTCTTTTCTACCGTCTCGATGAGCAGGTTGAGATGCTTGAAGGTATCGACGATAGCTTTGAATTTTTTTATGTTGGTGGGCCTATTCTCCAACACGTCGCCGCGAACGATTTGATCCACCGATTTATCGAACTTCATCCGTAACGCAAAACGGAAGGCGCGGATGAAGGCATCGTAAGACGGCTGACCGGCCTTTCCTCTTAGCGCGAAGAGGATCTGCTTGGTGAAGCTTGTGGCATCATCATAGAAAGGGTTTTCCCCGGTTATCTTCGCGCGCTCCATCAAACGACTACGAAAGCTGTTCCATGGCAGGGGAGTCGTACCTCCATCTACGGTCTGGAGGTGGTCGGCCATTGCCAGCTCCACACCATTGACTACATAACGGCCTAAAACCTTCGCATCTTCACTATCAAGTGAGGCTTCGATGCAGATACCGGTAGTGGTAGGTTCTCCTGTCTCGCTGTTTCTCCAGGTCAGCGTGATGTAGGTGGTTGCGTTGGGCCGAGCGCACTCGGTGATCTCATCTCCGTATTGGCCCAGACAGTAAGAGCGCAAGGTACGTGTTTGTTTGGTGCCAGTAGAGTCGGCTTGCGCGTTGAAGGCCATCAAGTTTTTGTTGGCCCCAAACATGGCGATCTGCACGGCATCTAGCGCCGAGCTTTTGCCACTGCCATTAGGGCCGAAAATTCCACTCGTTTCCCCAACGCGGAATTGCTCGCTTTCGTACAGTAGAAACTGGACCAGCTTGATGCTCTCAAGGCGCTTCATTGGATGTCTTCCTGACTGGGTTGTTCTGCGTCGATGTTCTCTGGCGGCAGTGCTCCGGTGCTATCCGGGGCACCCCAAAGAGCAAGCTGCTGCAAGGCCGACTCCCCGAGAATCACCCGAATTGCCGGACGAATGGCGATACCGCCATCTTCTGAATCGATGTTGATACCGGATAAATGGCTGTCACCCGCTTCCAAACGGCGCACGATGCCCCAACGTCGCGCTGTACGAATCAGGGACTCAAGCTCGCCTTTTGGCGGGAGCTCGCGGCCGGTCATAAGCCGGTATTTCTCCTGCAGCTCAATGAAGTCGCAGATAATTTCACCGCTTTCGTCAGAGATCTGGCCAGCGCGCATGCCTTCTTCGTAAAGCCCCCGCAGCACCAGGGCAAACAAAGTCTGAGGAACTGTCGCCGAAGTCGGACTGGGATGCTGAGGGATCGCATAAGCGAACATCAACTGACGATCTACACCAACGGTCACTGCCAGGGGGGCCAGTACCTTGGCGATGTGCCGCTCGTACTGTTCGATGATCCCAAAGGCTTTTCGACTCTTGAGGTCCGCGTGGTAAATCACCTGTTCCGCCAGCAGTCGGTAGGCTGCCACGGCGAAGTCATCTTCTTCGTAGTATCCGTTTGAATTGCTTGCCAGATCTTGCCAGTGGCTGTTCATGGCTAATCCTTCTTGTCGGCTGGGGAGGGTTTACGCAGGCGAATCTCGAAGGACTGCGCCACTAGGTACGGGTGTTCGCTTGAGCCTTCTTCGTCGTAGATCACATCGAGACCAGGTATCTGCCTGCGGGCCTGCATGGCGGATGACGCAATTTTTGACTTCAAGGCTGTCGCCAGGCTGTTGAAGCTTTGGTAGGCGCGCAGATCTTCGATGCTTCCCACGGGCAGATCCTGGCTGCTGACCTTGTCGTGTTGGCCAAGGGCTGATTTGGCGTACGCACGCAGCTTTGCCGGGGTAATGCGTCTGCGTTCTTGTGCACGCCGCACCAGATTGCCGACTGCCCGCGTATGCTCTGAGAGCACCGCTTGTCGAAGGGCGGAGGGAGGAGGGCGTTGGTTTTCCTTGCGTTGTTGAGCAAGTCTCGATGCGGACAACAACCCGTCAGGCGCAAAGACCTGGGGCCAGGTGTCCTGAGGCCCCTCGAACCCGTCGTCCGGGCCCCTGGCCAGCAGGCCATCGATCGCCTGCCGTAGAAGATCATCAATCGGGCGAATGGACTGCAGTCGATACTGCAGGACGATCAATGCACGTTTGTTAGCACTCCTGACCTCATCGTCCAGCCGCTCCAGGTATTCCTCAACCCGATTCAGTTCCTCCAGGCGCCGAAGGTCACGTTCGAACGCCGAGTCGGCTTTGGCTTGATCTCCGTTGGCCAGGCGGGTGGTGTACCAATCCATGAGCCGGGTGCGGTGTTCTGGCCGAGTGGAAAGCTCCTCTACCGCTTGCAGAATCTGCGGACGCTTGGACAGTGGATGCTCCTGGGTGCGTAATTCCTTGTAGTCCCCGATGAACATGTTGACGACATAGTCGCGAAAGAATTTTCGCGCGTACTCGGCGGTTGTTCCCTGGGTCGAGATCGATGCCATCAGGTCACGAACGTTGGTGCCGGTGGTACGGATGTAGATCAGCAGATTCCGGCATTGCTCAGCAGCCTCGCGGAACAGGTCGCCACCTCCGTCTTCGTTCAGGACCTGGGTAATTAACGCATCGATGGAGCGGATTTTCCCGGACACGAAGACGGGGTCTTTGTCTGCAAAGTCGATGAGCAGGGTGAGCATCTGGCTGACGGGCGGCGCCATCGATATGGTTTGAGCCAGCCCGTATTTTTCAGTCCGAAACCAGCCTGCCTGCAACAAACGCCGGAAGTAGTTGGAGGCTCGTTGATCCAGGCTTAGGTCAGGATCGTCCCCTTCCTCAGGCTGCCATTTGGGCGCGTAGCGGATGTGGTCTTCGACGTCTTGGAGAATTTCGCGCTGTACGAACCCATGGCTGGGCGGGAGCGGCGCGTCCGGGCCAAATCGGCGACGATACAGGTAACAGAGAAGCGACCAGAATTCGTGCCGGTTGGGTGAGGCCAATGGGCTGAATAGCCGGTCGGGGATTCTTTCGAACAGCCTTGACCCAACACCACCTAGACTTTGAACATCCATTTTCGTAGATCCTCCATGTTCTCCACCGCCAACTGGAATTCGGGGGGCAACTGCTTGGAAGGATCGGTGGCTGCCCGCAAGTCCTGAATAAAATACGAAACCATTGCGGCACGGCACCGCTCCACGCGGGCGGCAGTACTTGAGAAGTATTCGAAGCGAATCATGTCCTGCTGTTCCTGGTTCAACCCCGGATGAGCGATCAATCGGACGTCGAGCAGGGTGTTCCAGGCCAGATCTTCGTTCGCCGTCCGCTCGCTGGGCATATCCAATAACTTGGGAGAATCAATCCGGCCGAGGGCAAAGTCTCGAAATTCTTGTCTGGTCGAACAGAATGCGCGGACGTGCCATCTGCGCCCTGCACGGATGACACTGTGTGGGGAGATCTTACGTTGGTGGGGTTTGGGATTACCCATGGATCGGTAATTGATTTGTATCTGGCGTGAGAGCTCCACTGCTTCTGTGACCTGGGCAAAGATGCGCACCGGAGGAACGGAAAGATCGGGAAAGGCATTCCAGAGCGTTCGTGCGTTGGACGACTCGCCTTGGGTGTGGGAAATGCCAACCAGAGATAAATACTGACCCAGTGACGCAGATGCATCGAGCTTGCTGCGGTAGGCCGCCGGGGTAGCTCGATAGCTGCGAGAAATAGTGTCCCACGCCATCCAGCCAGGGTGCTCATTGTGAAATTCACTTATAAGTTGGCTGACACGGGTGACTTTCATGCCCAGCAGCTCACGCAGACGTGCGTTGCCGAGCCGACCTCCCCATAGGAGAAGCGTTTTGAGTAACTCGGAACGCTGAATGGGTTCTTTGGACATAGGTACTGGCTTGCCTCAGAGCAGATAAAACAGTGATGGGAGCATTCTTACAAAAACTGTAGCTTACATTTATTGTAAATTACAATAAATGTAAGCTATTCCTTCATGAGGCACTGCCTCTGCTTCAGATGTCCGCTTCGGCGAGGAGAAGGCTGCAGTTGAACCAGCGCTTGAGCTTCATATCCAATGGCCGCACAAGGTCTTCTGGGCCTACAACTCTTTGCGCCGCGATTGACGGAGCCGCGAATAGCGCGCTTGCCGAGCGTCCACTACTGGTGGTGGACATTACTCACATGCAGCACGACGACCTGGTTCACGTTTGGAATGCGTCGTGAACGACAGATGCTCGCTCGGTGCCGTAAGAGCAACACCGTGTTAATTTCAGCGTTCTGAAAAATTGGCGACTAACCGGTGCCAGCGCTGGCGTCTGGTGGGAGAGATGATGGTGTTGAAATGGATGAGCAAGTGGTGGTCGACGGCTGGAGCGGGCACCACTTCGGAGGAAGGAGTTAATCGCGCTGGCCGCTTTGATCTGTACGTCAACGGTGCTGCACCACTTCCGATCGGCCGGTTTACGTCGTTGAAACAGGCCGAAGCCCGAGCCCAGGGTAGCTTCAAGGCCCAGCATTACCGAATCGTGGATACTCACACCGGGAAAGCCGAAGCCTTCAACTACAGGAAAACCTCACTGCTTCCGGAGGCGTTCCTCCAGGGAATTGACATTACAGGTCAGGTGACGTCTTCGCCGACGTTCATCCGCGAACTGCACGCCAGGAAGCCGATGCTCACTCAGCCCACGTTCTGTTGGCAAAACTGTTTGCTCACCATCTTGAGTCTTCAGGCCTCACATCCGCAGCTTCGCTATGCGCTGTCACTGATCCACCACCCGGAGGCGGGCGTCGAGGGGCATGCGCTGATCGAGCACGCAGGTCAATTTCACGATCCCACCCTGGAGCATCAGGCTTCACTCCGACCGCTGGTCACCTACCGGCTGCTGGAAGTACTGGAGCCTTCTCAGCTATTCGCGCAGATTCTTGCGCGATTTGGTGAAAACGGACTAAAGGAAATGCGCCAAGGCCAGCGGGCCTGGTCAAATTTCCGCGTGGATGCTTGCGGTTCTCGGATCTTCGATCTTTGAGTCCCGCGTGATTCCTGGAAGCCACTTCGTTGGCGCCGCAGGATGAACCGCTGCGGGTGTTCAACTGCCAGCGCGGCGGCGCCTCGTCGAGATGGTGCGCCATGCCTGCAATTGACGGGACATAGTCACCGGCAGCCGTCAGCTTTGCGACTTACCTTTAGAGGAGGATGGCATGAGCCATTACTTTGATCATGCGAGTCAGGAACTGTACAGCAAGATCGCCCAGGCCAAGGTGTACATCACCCGGCACAACCCGACCACTGGCGCACTGGCCGAAGCGGTACTTCGCCAGTTCCTTAAAGACCACCTGCCGGGGGCGGTCAGTGTGGAGCAGGGCTTCATCATCGACAGCGCGGGCGGCTTATCCAAGCAGTGCGACATTCTGATTTACGACTCGCACCGGTATGCCCCGTTCTATCGAGCAGGGGGGTTGGTTGTGGTGCCGGCGGAGGCGGTGATTGCCATTATCGAAGTAAAAACCTCGATCAACCGGGCCGGGTTTCATGAGGTGATTCGCTATTTCCAGAGCTTCCAAAGCCTGCGACTGCAGGCGAGGACATACTTGTTCATGTTCAACGCTCCGACGTTGGGGGCTGTCAGCAGGCACTTTCGCTCATTTCGCCACCCAGGCAACTATCAGGAGTTCGATCACGATACTTTCCAGTTCCTCCCGGACGAAATCACCGGTCTGGACCATTCCTACCATTTGCAGAGAGACATGGTTATCCACGACCGCGATGCCATGGGCTATCTCTCGTATTTCTACGAGGATCACGAAGGTACCGCGATCAATGCGCTGGAGCGGTTCTTCCTCTCAGTGTATGCCTGCGTCGAACTCCACCTGAGCCGTGGTCTGCCGGCGAATTTGTTGGTGCCGCGAGCGGCCTACCACAGCAGTACTCCCAGCAGGAACATTTTCGCCATCGACTTGTTCCCCATGTAACTTCAGGTGTACGCAGCACCTGCCTACGTGGCTTTATCTCTCCACCAGACCTATCGATCAGCGGCGCAACCGCCTCAGTCTCCCGCGTTCGTCATGGCTGACAAGCAGTAGGCGCTCGCCCCCTTTGACCCGGCTGCTGGTTCTGGCGCAGGTTCGCTCGCGACCGGTGTCGGTCCGAGGAGTTGACTGGCCCGACTGTCGAGCAGGGCGCCTGCCTGAAAGTAACCCATCACCGTGGTGACACTGCGATGTTCAGTCATGGCCATCACGTCGCCGAGCGGCACGCCCTGGCGCCCGGCCTCGGTGATAAACCCCGACCTTAAACTGTGCGCCGCCCAATCGCCGTCCAACCCGGCCAATTGGGCGCGGCGTTGGACAATGCGTGCGACTTGGTCCGCTGACAGCGCAGTGGTGCCGACCTTGTCACCTTTGTACAGCCGGCGGAACAGCGGCCCACTGTCAGCAGGTGCCGCCGCCAGCCAGGCAGCGAGGGCCTGCGCTGCCGGGCCGCGCAGCGGCTTCTCACGGCGCACCCCGCCGGTGTCGGTCTTGGTGGTGCCGAGGGCATACAGCCAGGTGTCGACATCCAGTTGGCGCACGTCGCCGATCTGCAGGCCGACCACCTCGGACCGCCGTCGACCGCCACCACTCCAGGCCAGCAACAGCAGGGCGCGATCCCGCACGCCGCGCACACCGTCGCTACAGGTGGCGAGCAGCGCCTGTAACGGCTCGAGCACGATCGCGGTTTTCTTGCGCACCGTCACACCCTGGCGCGATTGCGCCTTGCGCGCGTCGCGCAGCAAGGTCTTCAACGCCGGTTCTTCGCACGGATTGTCCCAGCCGTTGAGCCGATGCCATTTGCCGAGCACCGAAAGGCGGTGACTGACGGTATTGAAGGCCAGCGCCCCCAGTCCGCCCTTAACCCGGGCGGCCACCAGCGCCGCGTCGATCGCCGGCGGCAGCAGGTGCGCCCAGGTACCGTCGGCCAACGGCCGGGCCAAGTGGTCGAGGACGAACTGCACGGCCACGGTCGCGGGGAGTGGCGCATCGCCCAGCACGTGGCCGTAGCGCAGTTGCAGCCAGGCCGACCAGTAGGTCAGGGCGCTGCGGTAGCTGCGCACGGTGTTGGCCGCCGTGCCGGCGGCGAAAAACGCGGCCGCAGCGTGCTGGGCGTTTTCGGCGAGAACGTGCAGGTCCAGCGGCGATTCGTCGACCAAGGCCAACTGATCTGTAATTTCTATTACGTTCAACGTATTATAATTCCAGTATTTAAAAAATAACGTCGGATAATCTTTAATTATCAGATCTAAGATAGCCAGAGGTGAGACATGGCGATAGGGGTACCGGAAACCGACGTGTTTGCCGCAGCCGATGCGGTGTTGGCCCGCGGCGAGCGGCCGACGGTCGAGCGCGTACGCTTGGAACTCGGCCGGGGCAGCCCGGCGCGGGTTGGCACCTTGCTCGATCAGTGGTGGGAACAGTTGGCCGGGCGCCTGCGCGGCGAGACACGCCTGCCGGGATTGCCGGCGGAAGTGGCGCAGGCTTTTGTTGCCATCTGGCAGCAGGCAACCACGCTGGCCCAAGGCGTGGTTGAACAATCACTTGCTGGCCAGCGCCAAGTGCTGGCCGAAGAGCGCGAGCAGTTGGCGGCCATTGAAACCCGGGCCCGACTGGACGCCGCGCAGGCTCGCCAGCAAACGGCCGAGGCCCTGGCCGCCCGCAAGGCAGCTGAGACCCGGCTCTCCGACTTGGAGCAACTGTTAACCCAGCGCTTGACGCAGATAGACGACCTGCGCCAGCAGCGTGAGGAACTGCTCGGTCAGCGCGACGAGGCCCGCCAGCAACTGCAGGAAAGCCAGTTGCTGGCTGAGCAGGCGCGCCTCGAGCAGCAACGCTACACCCGCGACGTAGAGGACCGGGCGTTTCGCGAGATTGATCGGGCCCGCGAGGAAAGCAAAGCAGCGAGCGCCCAGCTTAAGGAGGTCAATGGCCGCCTGCAGGTCCAGCAGCAGACGTTGCTCGCCAGCCAGCGTGAATTCGCCGAGGCTCGCGAGCAACGCGCCACCGCCCAGACTCAAGTCCACGCCCTGCACCACCAGTTGGAGCAGAACCGCCAGGTGGGCGCTGACGCGGCTGAACAGCGCCACGACCTGCAGCAACGCCTGCAGCGCGCCGAAGCGGAGTTGGCCAGCGCCCGCGAACAGGCTGCGGCGGCGCAGGCCCGGGCCGAGACGTTGAGCGAACAGTTGGCGACGAGCAACAGTTATTCCGGATCGGAACGCCCACGGCGGCCCGGCAAACCGGCGCCAAAGGCTCGATGAGGCGCTGGCCAGCAGCAAGCGCTGGATACTACTCAAGCCCGTGCTATGGACCGGGACGTGAGTCGGGCAACCTTTGACAGGGTGCGGGAAGATCAAAAAAGGGAGGGGCTTTTGGTTGAACGCTGGAAAACGCCCAGTCGAGGCGTGGGGTCGTGACATGACCATCTAGTATGATGACGCCTCCTTCGCTGCTCGGTTCGTTTCGCAATGACAATAGCCCCTCTTGATCGGCTCATCTCGATATCCTCAGGACCTGAAGAGTACGCAGACGCCCAGCGGTTAAGTGATCTGGCAAATGCGCCCTACGTGGTTTTACTGGGAGCGCCCGGCATGGGCAAAACCGTAGCGCTCGAGCATTTTGCTCGCCAAGAGGCGGCATCCTGCGAGCCAGCTTTCTGTTTTAGCAGTGAAGACCTGGTCAGTGGGCACACCATTTTTATCGACGCCATTGATGAGGTCTCCATTCAGGAAGCCGTAAACATTGCGAAGGGCTTGAGGCGCACCCCGGCAGTGCGATGGCGAGTGAGCTGTAGGGCAGAGGATTGGAACGCGGGTGGAAAACTCAGCAGGGCGTTCGGCAGCGAACTGGCGGCTCTCGATGTTGCCCCCGTGGTGGCTCAGCTCCAACCGCTCAGTGAAGAGGAAGTCGTCGCCGTGTTGGGTGCGTTCGGCTGCTCAAATCCCGTGGCACTCCTTGCTACCCTCCAGGCGCTCCGCTCAACGCCGTTTGTAATGACACCGCTGGGGCTAAAATTTCTCATGAGTGTGAAGCCTGAGCGGCTGCCTTCCATCACTCGCTTCGAGCTGTACGAATCGGGAGCGCTGCACTTTGCAAGCGAGCACAATCTGACCAAGGCAGAAGACGTGCCTGGCGTCGCTCCTACACCCCATGTGGTCTTGGACTACGCCGGTCGCATCTTTCTGACCCTGCTTCTGGCGGGAAAACATGGACTGCAGCGATCGAGTCTGGCCGAGGGCACAACGCTTGCCACTCATGAAGCTGGCCTGGACGGCACCGATCGTGACATTGTCTTGGACACTGCACTGTTCATCAAAAAGGGCGAGGACTTCTTGCCCTTTCATCGCAGCATCCAGGAGTTTCTTGCCGGTCGGTATCTTGCCCGATTAGTGACCGGCGGCCTGGGTGGTGCGAGACTCCACATCGAACGCGCAGTGGCGCTCTTGGTGTCTGCAGATGGTTTAGCCTCAGAAGGCCTGAAGGCGCTGTATGCATGGTTCACGTGCCACCTGGTCAACGAGGGCGCGCTGCATGAAGCTAAACGACTGGTCGAGCGGGACCCAGAAACGCTATTGCTACATGGCGATGCGGCGAAGCTTCCCCTCGCTTCCCGACTCGTCCTGCTGAAGGATGTTGGATCACGCGATCCGTTCTTCCGATGGACTCCGGATCAGTGGGGGCCGGCACAGATCTGCACCGTGGGACTCATCACCCCCGACCTCTCGGAGATGGTC
Source organism: Pseudomonas sp. WS 5010 (assembly GCF_012985565.1). Lineage (NCBI taxonomy): Bacteria > Pseudomonadati > Pseudomonadota > Gammaproteobacteria > Pseudomonadales > Pseudomonadaceae > Pseudomonas > Pseudomonas sp. WS 5010. The sequence goes on from NZ_JAAQWQ010000002.1 coordinate 565,425, forward strand.
ATTGACCTGCTGCAATCAGAGAACTCAGCGCACAGACTCAGCATGATGCTGGAGGCGTTATCCGCTGGTTCCCCTCTGGCAGGCACCGCCGAGGCCTGTTGGAGCATCGTGTTCCGGCAAAGCGCTGCGCAGTGGTGCCGCCAGGAAGCCGTTACGGCCTGGCTCCACTGTGCGGCGCCTTCTGTGGCGAGCATCTGGGCTCGGATCGATGAACTCCACGACGCTGGGGAACAGCAGAGCGGAAACTTGCGCACCATTGCGCAACTTTTCTGCGCTATCCCTTCGGGACAACTGGCTGTCGCTGATGTGGACAAGGTCTTGGCGAGCCTCCAAAGGGTCGATGAAGCACTCAGTACGCGGAGTAGACAGGAAGAGGGACGCGTTGCCGGCGTCGCATATTCGATCAGGGATATCGCTTGGCATGTGGCCGTACCTCACCTATGGCGACCGTTGATCCTCGATGTGCCTAAACGGTGGCGGCTCCAGGCTGGCGTTGACTCGCAGGAGCACAAATTCGCCTCGGTGCTCTGCATCGCTGTCATGTCGAGCCATGAGGTAACGGTGACTGAATTCGCTCACATGATGGTCGCGACAGGTCTAATCACCGGCGCCGAATCAACCTTCAAAAAGGCTGCCGAGGAATGGCTGACAGGTCGGAAAACTTTGGATGATGTACTGCAAGCGCTCCTTTTCGTCATGAATCAGGACGTAGCAGATAGCGGGTCGATGGCTATGGGGCTGCACGCGATCGGCTTGAAGGCAACTGACAAGCTGGTGAGCCAGATGCTGAACGCTGAGTTGCTCATCGCCAGCGTTGGCGCACAGTACGTCGGCCGACAGGTTTCCACCTGGACCCTCCAACGAGGGAAGCCGGCGCCGGTCTGGCTGGCCCCTTTGCTACACGAGAGTCCTGCCTCTGCCACTGTTGAAGCAGTCCTTGAAGGCGTTCGATTACACGCTGAAGAGGAGTTGGAGTTGCAAGCGCACCACTTGGATAGCGTTGAACACAGGCTGATCCGTCAGATAGCTGAATGGCAACTGAAGCCATCCTCGGTCGCAGCAGGAGAGGTCCAAGATGCTTTGTACTGGGGTGCGGAAATCTATTGTGGCAGTCGCCCCATCGCCTCCGTCCGCGTCAGTGGCATCGAAGCGCTCCAACAGGCATTCGGAGACTCGCTGGCACAGTCTGTCCTCATGGGGCTCGCTGGTGTGATGGCGACGGACGAGCAAGTGGAACACCGGGGGATTGTCACTGTGGCATCTGCCTCAATCCTCTTGGAGAGTGGGCAGGATCTCTCATCCGTACCGACGCCGCGCATCCTTCAGATCTTGTTCGCCGCGGGGTCGATGAGGGATGCGTATCTACAGACACGCTTGGAATCGTATTGTATTGAGCGCCTCAACCAATCGCTGACAGTGGATCCACTCCCTCTCCACCAGTTGGCAGACAGGAAGGATGTGAACTGGTCTTCGCTCTTGTACAAGCTAGGTGATCACGCAGCTCACTCAGCGCTACATGCGTGGGCAGCACAAGCAGCATTGCAGCAGCCCGATAGGCTGACGGGGCGCCTATTAGATAGCGTTCTTCGGCTGGCTGAACTCAACCTGGACGAGGTGGCACTGACACCACTGATCAATGAGGTCCTGCGCAGTTGGTCGGAGCAAGGCGATGCGGGCAGTGCTTTGACCACTAGCACCGATCCCCAGTGCGCTGACCGCCTTCGATGGACCTATTTCAGCGTCTGTCTGCGACCGGACTTGTTCAGTGGTGATTTCGTGCGAGCCCTAGCCAAGGCAGATGACTTCATCATTCACCGGGTCATCGTCGAAGGATACCCCCAGCGCGGCTACTGGCGCACGTCGCCGTCGACTCTAGCAGTTAGCTGCCTCTTGCTGCAGTTCCTGTTCCTGCGCACCCCTCTGATGCAGGGCTATTTCGAGCGACTGTGGCCAGACACTGTGAAAGTGCTGAAGGCCATATCGTTGTCGGAGGAACCAGGGGTCGAGGCGGCCCTCCTGGAGTTGGTCGCCCACGCCGAAGGCACTCGGTGGATTGACACAATCAGGCATGAACTTGAGCTCTACAGAAGGGATGTCCGCTCTCAAACTCAGAAGCTTGTCTCCCCAAGGGATCTGTCGAAAGTACTCGACGGTAAAGGCCCGGTCGATGCCCAGGATCTGAAGGCGTTAGTGCTGATTGTGCTCGAAGAAATTGCCGCCGACATGCAGCCCTCGCCGCACAACCCTTGGAAGCTCTTCTGGGACAACAACGCGCCGAAAGTAGAGAATGATTGTCGCGACGTGTTGGCCGGCAAGCTCCGGGACAAACTGGGCTATTTCGGTAGTTTTGAGGTCCTCTGTGAAGCGGCATCTTCTGGAGGGACGCGGGCTGACATGTTAATCACACACGGCAATTTGGCCGTGCCGATTGAAGCGAAACGGACGAATCATAGCCATCTTTGGTACGGGCATAGTGGTCAGCTTCAGACCTATTCGCTGGCGAACAGCACTGCGGGGCAAGGCATTTATGTGATCTTTTGGTTCGGTAAGGCTCTCGGTGTCACGCTCCCCCCGGCGGGTCCTAAACCGACTACTGCTGAAGCGTTGAAGGCTGCCTTGGAGAATCATCTGCCGCCAGAGCTGGTTACCACGACGTCGGTGCTGGTACTGGATGTATCAGATGCGGCGAAAGCGGCAAAACTGCGCAAGAACAGCGATCGTGACGAGGCGAGAGCCTCCAAGCCGCGAGCCCCCAAAAAAACCAGGAGTCGAGGAGCCGCGGCAGATTCAACACCGGGAAAGTAATGCATTAAAGGCCCCCTAGCTATCTCCGAGGAGGCTCCGCGTCCTGGAAGACGAGGGCAAGTGACGTCAATAGATGTCGTTCAATCGGGCCAACAAGGCCCGGCTAGCCTGCCAAACTCGTGCCCCACATAATCTGGCGTTGTGACACTCGTCATATTAATGAATTTTTCGTTCTTGCTGATCATTGCCATCGCTCCGCGCACGTTTCTGCCAACCTCATCCGCACCACGTTGTTTGACCCAAAACGCAAGCTCTCCAAGATCGTGGCTGAGAGGGTTTGTTAGTTTTGTTGATCTTGAAGAGTAGGGAAGGCAGTAGGTCTGCGTTCCACATCGTCAGTTGCGACAACGGTTCGCATTCTGAGTGATGAACTTATGAGATTGGGCGATTTTTTAAAAAATCGTATCCACCTGACTAACCAAGCTACGCTTCTGAAGACATCAAATATTTCAGACAGGGATCGTCATACGTGAAGCGACTACTTTTGATAAGTGGCCCGATGGCCAGTGGAAAAACATCAGTTTCTGCAGCTCTACAGGAATATTTTGAGTTTTTGCCAATCAGCAGTGGTTCGTTTTTGCGAGGACAGCTAGTTGCCCGGAACGAGCGATGTGACCGTCATAACCTTCAGGAATTCGGCGACAGTCTGGACAGGTCCACCAATTTTTCCTGGCTCATAGAATCAGTGGCAAAGCCGGCAATTCATAGTCAACCGGATGTAGACAATTGGTTGCTTGATGCTGTCCGCAAGCCCCGACAGTTGGAGTTGTTCAGGCTCAATTTCGGGGGTGCGGTGATGCACGTTCACATTGTCGCGGCGGAGTCTGTTTTGCAGAAAAGATACGCTGAGCGTGGCCCAAGTCATCTGGCGGAGTATCAGGCAAGCGTGGGGCATCCCAATGAACAAAGTGCGCGTTCGCTAGGAAGAATGGCGGACAAGATTTTTGATACCGGAACACATACTGCCGCTGAAATCGCAAGTCAGATAATGGAACTCTGGGAGAAGTAGCGCATGGAGACTCGGCAGATCGTAGTGATCAGTGGAAAAACCTGTAGTGGCAAAAGTGAGTTGGCTCATCTATTGGAAAAGGAATTCAACTTCGTTGTGGTTCGTGATCGCCGAGAGCTTCAAGATGCCGAGTGGAGCTTCAGCATGGATCAGCCTACGTTTATTGATCGACGACGAGAGCTGGACGATACCCAGCATGCACAGTGGATGCTCGTTGAAACAAAGGAAATTTGCGCGGATGAGCAAGATGACCGGCCATTGGTCGTAGATCATCTGGATACGCTGGCGCAAGTACTGCAGTTTCGAGAGACCTTCGGTGCAAATCTGGTGCATGTCCACCTTTATGCGAGTGACAACACGCTTCAGGAGCGCTACGGAAAAAGAGTTGAAGGTGAAACTAATGTTGCGCCTTATGACCAGGTCAATCAACTCATAGACCCGGAGGAGATCAACGCGCTCAAGGAAGATGCAGATGTTCGTATATACACAGAACGCTCTGACTCAAAGGACACCCTGGTACGGGTAGCCGCCCGCTTGCACCTATTCACACCGCCCGAAATTAGATGCGTGGACGTTCTCATCGGCGGGCAGTATGGAAGCGAGGGGAAAGGAAACATCGTTGCCTACCTGGCTCGTGAATATGATGTGATGGTTCGGGTCGGGGGGCCCAACGCAGGGCACACCGTGGCCAGTTCCGCCGGCCCCTACACATATCACCATCTGCCCTCAGGATCGCGTGATGTGACCGCGCGACTGCTCCTTGGCCCCGGCATGACTATCCGATTATCGGGACTCCTAAAGGAGATCGAGGAGTGCGGTATCGACGTTGACCGGTTGTTCATCGATCCTCAGGCCACCATCATTGAAGACGAAGACATTGAAGCGGAGAAAGCGCATTTGGTTTCAACCATTGCGTCTACCGGAAGTGGGAGTGGAGCTGCGGCCGCAAGACGCATTTTGAGCAGAGGTAAAACAACGATTAGGCTTGCCCGGGACGTCGAAGAGCTCCGTCCATATGTTGGCACTCCGGGGTGTTATCACGGCTCCACTTCAGACAGGCTGGAGGAGGCGTACCGCAATGGTCATTCCATCCTGTTGGAGGGAACACAGGGTAGCGGATTGAGCATTTTTCACGGCGAGTTCCCCTATGTGACGTCGAGAGACACCAACGTTGCAGGATGCCTTGCAGAGGCAGGAATATCGCCCAGCAGAATTCGTAAGATCCTCATGGTTATTCGGCCAATGCCAATTCGAGTGGGCGATCCTGACGGAGATAGTGGCCACACATCTGGAACTCTTAAGCTTCCAACGACCTTCGATGAAATTGCCGAATTCGCGGGTCTCGAAGCCGAAGTTTTAAACGCTGCTGAGAAAACATCTACAACGCGCCGCAACAGACGTGTCGGCTGGTTCGAGTGGGATCAGTTCCGGAACGCGTGCGCGCTGAACGCTCCCACCGACATCGTACTGACATTTGCGGATTACCTTAAGTCAACGAACAGTAAGGCACGTAGGTTCGAGCAGCTCGATCCAGACACGATCAAATTTGTGGAGGAATTGGAGCGCGTTTCCCAAGCACCTGTCTCGCTGATAAACACTAGGTTTTCCCGAGATCCAGATGCCAGTGATCTACGATCTCTCATCGATCGGCGCAATTGGACTGCACGCTCTGGCAGGAGATGACAGATGAACTTGGAGAAACTGATCGAACTATACCCTCGGGTCTACCATATGGCTGAGCGCGGGGCATGGGAGAGCATTCAAGACCGTGGGCTGATGAGTACTAGCGCTGTCCTTGATCATCTTGAAATAGAAGGTGGCGAACGCGCACGGTTTGAAAGCGAGCATCGTGGCGAGAAAATGGATGTAAAGGCAGGTCATCCTTCTAACATTGTGCTTCGTGATCAGAAGCCGATGCCCGAGGGCCGGTTGTTAAAGGCTCTCACGAATGGGACAACGCCAAAGCAGTGGTATGAACTGATCAACGACAAGGTCTTTTTCTGGGTCGAAGAGGAACGATTGCATCGTCTGCTCGGTGCACGTGATTACCGCAAGCTCGAACACGATGTTCTGACGCTGAACTCGGCGGCCTTCATTCCCGCCTATGTTGAAAAAATATGGCTGTGCCACATGAACTCGGGCAACACATGGCCAATTCCGCATCGTCGCGATACGGAGATCTTTCGTAGAGTTCCTGATTACCCTGTGAAGCGTTCAGGCAGGCCGGCTAAAAATGTTGTCGAGCTGGTTGTCGATTACTCCGTTCCCGACATTGCTGACTATGTAGTGGAAGTTCGGCGTATGAAGGGCAGTGAAGTACTGGAAGTCATTCGTTAGCGCTATCTATCCATCGGGGGAGTTATGCTGCGACGCCGTTTAGCTTCCCGAATCATGCTTGTCAGTCCCTCCCACCGACTGTTGCTTCTTAGGATCCACTACAATACTGGGGCCTTGGCGGGGAAGAGCTACTGGGCGACCCCTGGTGGAGCACTGATAGGTGATGAGTCTTTTGAGGCAGCGGCAGTGCGTGAGCTTCATGAGGAGACCGGCATCGATGCTCAGTCCATTGGTCGCTGCGTGGCACGCAAGGAGTTCCTCTGGCAAATGTCGGACGGAGAGCACGTGCTCGCGGTCGAAAATTATTATGTGGTGCATGCGGATGCCGAACATTGCTCGACTACAAAATGGAGCCCCCAGGAGCGCGACGCTGTATGTGAAATAAGGTGGTGGTCAGAAAGTGAGCTAATGGCTAGCACCGAAGAAATTCTGCCACCTGATCTGCCGATCTTGTTTGGCCAAGCCTTACTCATGGAACCTGATAAATCCGTCTAGGTTAGAAACGGCTTTGCTTAATGGGCGCGCGAACCCCGCGTAAGCTCTCCATTCGGCGTTAGGTCATACAAGGAAGAGACCATGACACAGCTGGTCTGCGGTAAGGCCGTGGGTCAACCGGCAGAGGATGACCATGACCGTGTTCTTCTGCGCGAGCCAAGTGTGCTCGCAAGGCAATACCGCCCTGCGATGGACATCTTGTGTTAGGGCGATGGCATCGTTGATGCGCCGGACACCTGACCGTCCTCAGCTGTGTTTCGGGCAGACTGTTGCCTCGTCGCGGCCCACGCACATACGCCGTCCAGCAAACCGCAAGTCTCGCCCAGCACCCGCCAGCTATCGCCCGCCAGCGCTGTAGGGCAGAGTTTTAACAGGTGGGCATGGGGAGGTTCGCCACGTTTTCCTCCCGCTGGCGGCCGCCACTCACGCCTAGGACTGAACGCGGCTCCAGCCAAAACGTGCTTGACATTCTGACCTGTTCACGCTCCAGGTGTCCACATTCCATGGATCGTGGACAATTGGAAAACGGGAAAACTTATCTGTAAAGCGCTGATCGCTTGCCGCGTGTCGCGCCGGTGGCACCGGCTCTAGCGTACGACGTCGGCCGGCCTCGCATGGCGTCCGCCGCATGAGCCCCTTCTTAATGGATGAAGCGAAGCTTAAATTGCTCTAGCCAAGCATTGGCCATAGTGGCATACGGCGCCTCCGGCGCGGTGGCCGCCTTGAGCTCTGCAAGTAGTCGGTCACGCAGCAAGCGCAGGCGTGCACTGACGCGGAACGCTGGCGTACCGATCAGCCGATGCTGGACCGCGGGCGTCTCCAGGTCGGCGATCGTTTCTGTCAGCTCGATAACCAGGTCGCCCAAAAACTCCAGCGCCCGCAGTAACCGGTTTCGGTCTTCAAAGAGTTTGAGTCGGTTCAACCCATAGGTCTGTATCGAGACTGCTCCGCGCGCTTGCTGTTGCGGATTGCCAACGGGCACGAGCAGACCGGTGGGCAGGGCGGGATCGATGATGTGCATCAGATAGGTGGCGGGATCATCTTCGCAAGGATTGATGAGCAGTGGGTGCTCCCTGGAAAAGTCGGTTGCCTCCGCCGTGGACCGCACGCCGGTATGGGCCAGAGGGAAGCTGTCATGCTTACCCGACTGGCGCCAGCTGATCGAGGCCGTGGAAGCAAGGACACCGAGGCTGGTCGAAGCCTCAACGATTCTCTGTCCACGTTTCCGATTGCAGTCGATGCAAGAGGGCAGCAGGTTTTCCCATTGCATGGCGATCCACCAATACCCGCCATGGGCTGGTTCTTCCGATACGCCCCCCTTGGGTCGGTAGTGCTCAATATCCACCGGCGCCGAGGCCGCGTAGAAGGTCTCACAATAGGCACACTTACCGTGGAATAATTGGTCCAAGGCCGTACGCACATCATCCTTTTTGTAGGCGGCGTACTCGAAGCTCTTTTTCGTTGCACCTGCCAGAATCGGGCGGGCGATGTGCGTCCTGGCACGGATCAGCTCTGCGGCACCGCCTCCGCCTGGCTGCAACGAAGCCGGTGCGGCAACGGAGGCGCGATGAACACGGCGCATGATCAAAACCTCTCCAGCGCAGCCAATATTTCGTCCTTCGCCTCTCGACGTAATCTGCGCAGTGTCTGGCTGCTCGCGATACGTCGCTTGGAGAGATATTCCGCTACGGCCTCTTGGATGATCTGGTGGACTTCACTCGAACCGATTGGTAGCGCGCTAGCTATGTCGTTGCGAAAGCTGTTTAACACCCGCTCATCCTCGGCAGTTAGTACTTCACCTCGAGCACGAGCACCGACCAAATCGGCGATCATGGCCAGCCGGCGGTCGGTATGCGCATCATCGGTGGAGAGCATCTGGAAGAAGTCCGATGTCAACAGCTGTTCCAGCCGCAGGTTCGCCACCGAAGGCAGCCCTTCCATGCTCTCAATGATTATCGGCAACTGGCTTTCAACCTGGCTTTCCGACGTCGGAATGCGCTGCAACACCGCCACTTCTCCGTCCTCCATGCCGCGCAGGCACAGTGGATCATGGGTGGTCACGATGAACGTGATATTGGGCAAGGCAGCACGCAGGCGCGACATCACCTGGACCTTCCAGCGCGGATGCAAGTGAGCCTCGATTTCGTCGATCAGCACAACCCCGCGTGCCGACTGGAAGCTTTCGAATTCAGGGTAAACGGCAGGGCTCATGAGCCCTTTCATGATGTCGCAGATCATCGCCAGCATTGACCGGTAGCCTGACGACACCGCATGAAAGGGCGTGCGGTTGTACCGTGTCGTACCGTCCAACTCCGTTACTGCGGTGACCACCCGTAAGTCGCGGCTTCCCGGGTTGCGTTGGATGACGTCGAAATCGCCCTCCACGGCGAGCACGTCACGCAGCGTGCGAATCACCATGTCGAACCTGTCTTGCCGCAGCGCGATCAGCCACGGCTCGGGATTGGGCAGCATGGTGCCGTCGAACAGATTACGGACATGCGCATGGGTGGTGGCGCGCGGGCTGGTGCGGGTGAATCGACGAAATGCACCGTAAGCGAAAACCGGGACCTGCTGGTTGCCCAGACTGCTCTCGTGAAGGTGGGTATGGTGGTCAATGCTCAGTGTCACCCAGTGTTGATTGGTCAGACCGATGCGGATTTGGGCGTGGCCCGCTTGATAGCTCCGCTCAATCCCGAGCTGCGAGGGATCGATGACCAAATCGGACCACGGCACGGCCAGGGCATTGCGCACCGCCGCCGGCACGAGCGTCAAGGCGATAGCCTCAAGAATGGAGCTCTTGCCGGTCGCATTCTCCCCCAGTATCACCAGAGACGGTACAGGCTTGATCTTGCCATCTGCGGTACGCGCCGAGTGCTCCTTGAGGTTGAGCTCCAACTGTTCAATGGCTTTGAAGTTGTTGATCTGGATCGCGCAGACGGAATCTTTAGCCGGGTTCGGGGCCATGGCCCGCCTGCCGCTTGCCCGGAGTCTTATGTCCTCGCGCCGCAGCGTGAGCAGCGATTGCTCGAAGATTGCCGCGGCGTCGGTCGATTGCGCCAGTCGTTGGAGGGCGGGCGCTATCTGACTGGCGGAGAGGTTGCGGGCTATTCCGGTCATCGGGACATGGTTAAGCAGGCGGCGCAACAGCAGATACCAGGTACCTCCGAACTCTAGATCGGTAAAATCCAAGATCGGTTCAATGCCGGCTTGGCTTGAGGCTGCGAGGAACGCCTGAAGATCATCCAGGCGCGATTCATAGGTGTGGTAGCGCTGGTCGCGCCGTTCGGACCTATTCAGGTCAAACGTATAGATGGTCGCTTCACCGCGGGGTGTGCCGGGGAGCAACTCACCGTCCAACGTCGGGATAAGGTGCTTGGTAAACTGTGGTTCCTGTGCGGGATCCAGCAGTTGCGCACGCTCATTGGGCGCGCCCCAAGACCATATCCCATTGCCTCTGGCGACGTAGGTTTGCACCTGCTCGACGCTAGGCAGCGGGCAGCGTGCTCCGCGGACCGGAAAATGGGGTTCAATCGGCACGCAGCCAGCGCAGATGGGTAGCAGGTTGTGCCAGGCATCCGCCAGCCACAGGTAGTACAAGTGGGCATCACTTGACTTGGCCAACGGCAACGCGTTGCCGACCGGGCGGAACCGGTAGACCTGCAGACCATCGCTGGCCTCGCAGAACGCGCACCGATGCCCACTCATGGCGGCGAGTGCATCCCGCAGCTGTGGCTCTTCTGAGCTATACCCGATCACGGGCACGCTGGTTTGCGCCCGACGTTCAGGACCCAGCTGCCAGAACTCGAGCATCGCTTTTCGCGATGCCTGAGCCTCCGGAGACATAAGGACGGTGGGCGGCTGGTCTGGGCGCTCAATGCGTTGCATGGGAGGCTTCCGGCAGGGAACTGTTGACGGTGCCTGGTAGAACGAGTCGCTTAGCTGCTCGGGCGACTTGCGCTACGCGCCACGGCTGCATGTCTCCGTCAGCTATTGCGCGCTGTCGGGCACACGAGCGCATGTAGGCGCGAAAATGCGGAGCGGGGTGTATGTCGGCCAGCTCGAGAATCGCGCGATAGGTCATCTCACTCGGCAATTCGCTGAGCATACTAAATAGACGCTCTCGTGCATCTTGCGCATCGTCGCGAAGCGTTGGGGAGTACACCCCTTTGCCCGTGCGGTCCAGATCATCCGCGACCCTAACCACGCCGTGAACGAGCAGGTACAAGTCCTTCAAATAACTGGGCATTTTGAAGGTGCCGATGCTTTGTACCGCATCTCGTCGTCCGCCCAACAGCGCCACGCTAAAGACCTCGCCAAACAGCGCGTTGTCCTGGGCGGAGCCCTCCTTGACTAGCACCTTCAACGCTGGGAGTGAACGAGTGGGATCTACGTCTGTTCGAATCGCGTGCCAGACAGGCCTTTGTTCTAGTGGTGTTGCAGGGTCGGCGAGTTTCTCCGTGGCCAGCACGGCAATGTCTGCGGCCTGAATGCCACCGGCGGTCATGATGACGCGGCTGTAACGCAGGCAATCGTGATTCAACACCTGGTATTTCGAGAGCCAGCGATAGAGCGTAGACGCCAAATCAGCGTGGAGCCCCGGTGCGTGGTAGACCAGGTCGTGCAGTACATAGTAGGAGGGCTGTGCGGCGACACTGGTGGAAAGCTCCCACTCGATTTCCGGGCTGAGGATCTTTGCCGCCGCGGCGGGGTGGAGTCGATAGAGCGCTTCGAACCAGCGAGGAAAGCCATTGATCTCCCAAAGCGCATAACGCATTGCCGACTCCACCTCAGCGTCGCTCAGGCGGGTAACGGCGTCTTCGTTTTCGAGCTCAATATCAAGGCCCGCCAAACCGAACACGACCGCGTATGGAATACTATTGGGTGCCGCTCCCTCCGATCGCGTTCGTGGCTGATAGCCACGCCAAAACCCGGTAGTGGCATCCCGGTAGGCTTCGGCCACCTCGGAGCCGAATTCCGGAATCAACACCGTCCAGTTACTGCCTTCCGATCGCTTCGACAGCCCGCGGCCTTCCCGAATATGTTCTAGCAGGTGCGCTTGGATACTGCTTATTTCATTCGCTTGCAACACCGGGGAGCGGCGGACGATAGCGGGGTTTGCCTTCAGATCGGCGACAAAGGCGTCCCACTCTTTACGCTCTTTGGCCTGCCGTCGCGCATGCTGCTGCTGATAGCGTCTTTCCTGTGTTTGATATTGCAGCGTCGCCGGATCAGGCGAAGGATTGAGCATGATCTGTAGGGTCGCCTGCAGCGCTGGCGAGTGACCCGTTGCAGTCAGCAGTTGATCATGCCAAGGCTGAGGCTTGCCATTTTCCGTGTAGGTGCGGTGCGCCCGAGCAAGGGCCACATACTGGTCATCTACCAGCGGCCGCTCCTGTATCCAGGCCAGGGTTCTGGGGAAACTGGCCGCATCAAACGCCCAGAAATGTCCGGGCCAAGTCACCGGCCAATCATCTTTGAGACTCTGGCCAGTCTGTGCTTTCTGCCCGCGGCACTCCGCAACGGTCCACCAAAACAGCGCATCATTCAACTCATGCCATTCTGGAATCAAGGCGGCCAATGTCTGCTTCTCACCCTGGATTTCCTCGCCATGCCAGTCCATCAACGCGGGGACAGCCGCCAGGAGCGCCAGCGACGTCGGGGACAAGGCGGCCGGTGCGCGCCGTTTGATGAGCTGTTCAATGCACTTTAAGGCGATTGGCATCAGCCAGTGAAACGCCTTCGACACCGAGCATTCACCACGCTCAAAATGCGGTTCCCGCTTCAGGTACGCAAGCAAGCCGTCAGCAAACCTGTGCAACAGGTCGGCTGGATCGGGCTGTTCGGTGAGGTCCAGGCGCTGAACGAACTCGGCCAAATTGATGGCGAGCCCAGTGGAATCGTACCGTTCCTGCTTGCTCGATCGGGAGAGCGTTTTCAGAATAAGATCGAGTGATTCCAGCAGGGGCGGCGCATGCGCGACCAACTCTGCAAAAATGACTCGTGGGATCGATCCCTCTGCGCTTAAGATCGCTTGCCATAGTTGAAGAAATCGCCCCACGCCAGCCAGGCTAGCTACCGCTCTCACCGACACGAGTCGTGCATACACGCCACGGGCTGGATCTGAGGCGATGCTCGCCAATGGCTCGACGCATTGGCTCATTTTCCCCTGCCAGACCAAGCGCCCCAGAATGAACATCACATCGTCATTCCCGACGTGCTTTTCAATCAGTTTGAGCGTGAGGGGTTCCAGATCTGGACGAGCGATTCTCACGATAGCGGAGTTATCCAGTCCCTGAAGCGAAGAGGTCACGTCAGTGATGTGCTCGATCACGCGCGACAACGTCTCTTCACGCGCCGTGAGGGGCAAAGCGGCCGCGTCGCCACCCTCGAGGACCACTTCAGGGTACTCCGCAATGATACGGTCTCGGATAGCCCCATCGAACAGAATCAACCAGGGCAACAGCGGGCGCAGTCGCGAACTGAGAACGGTAGTCCCGTAGCGTGAGCGAAAGAGCCATTGGTCTATGTGGCTGCGGTTGGCTTCACTGCCCAGTCGATTGCTGATCCAGCGTGCCGCCAACAATTCTCGGATCTCGCGATGGCGAAAGCGGACTTCGCCGTAGACCGGCTCGCCAAAAATCCCACTGGTCAACAACGTGCTGAGCTCTAAGGGAGACCAGTCTTTGAGTAAATCGCCCGGCTGGATGGCCTCATCGGTTGCTGTCCCTTGCAACCGCAAATTTGAAACACCCGTCAAAACGACGCAGAGGGCCAATAACTGCGCGCCTTCCTCCATGCGAGGCAGCGTGAGGGAGGGGATGTTCGAGGCGGCTTGGCTCAACTGGCGCCTCACACTTTCCTGCAAGATCGTTAACCGGTCAGCAAGGGCATGTTCGACATTCCAAGTGCCGATAAGGTCGCGTAGGTCAAACGGCAGTCGAGCCAGGGGGAAGAGGTTACCTCGCTCTAATTCCTCCAAGAACAAAGTCGTGTCCGATACACCGCTGTATTCGGCAAATGTCCGGATATCCTCCGTCTCAAGCGAGGTTAACTGATAGAGTTGCAGGGCGGGTAGTGGGTTTTCGGTGGTGGTCGCCGAGTAGCCGTCGCTCAATACCTGCGTGTCCGTCACGGAAGCGTTGGATGCTTGGCGACTCAGTTCAGTCGTTTGGTTGTCAAAAGGAAGCAGTTCTTCGAGCAGCGCGCGGTCGCGCTGCGGCCGCCAAGCATAGGGTCGGCTCGACACATAGACGTGTGCGCGCTGGCCAGCCAGTCCAACCCGGCTGGCAAAGCTGCGCAAGGCCTGCTCGAACGCCCGTGCCTCCGTCAGGCGGATCTCATCTACAGAGTCGAGAAAGAACCAAGCTTCATCGGCACCGTCCAACCAAGCTGCGAACGCCTCCGCTGTGCCCACTTCAAAGGCTGTCTCAAAGCTGTTCGTGAGGTCTTCGATGCGAATGAAGAACGCCGCCCGTCCGCGATCACTCAAATGCCGGGCCGCCCATTCCAATTCGTAGGTTTTGCCCGCCCCGGCCTCAGCAAGAATAACCACACGATAGTCGTAGAAGAGCTCTTCCCATGTGGTCAATTCCCCTTGCGCAACACCGAGCCACATTTCTCCCAGTGGGCGATCGTCTTTCTGATAGGTTTCTGGAATGAGTCGGAAACGTCGATTGAGTGGTACTGGAGGCATAGCGTCCCTGCCGAAAAGGGGGAGATGTTTATCCGCTTGGCGCGCTGCGTGAAGGGCCGTTGGTCCTTGACAGCTGGCACTTTAGATAGGTGGCGCAATGATATCCTAGCTGCATGGCGCAATTCGAGCAGTCAGGCGATAGCCTGGGAGCGCGGAGCATTCACACCTATTTCTCCGCTGCCGATGGTAGTTTGCCCGCTCAGGCATGAACTGGCCGCTAAACCGCTACGGTGATAAAAGCCGATCTCAGCTTCAGACTCGAAATAGCGCAAGTGCCGCCGCTTCATGGTTCTTAGAAGCCCACTGACAGCTGGATTCACAACACCCTACAATTCATGAATTAGCCCTCACTGTAACACTGGGTTAGGACGTCAGCTCGACAAGTGTTTGACTGAGCATCACCTAGCGCTCCCTCGCTGGCAAACCCCGCACTTCAACATCGATAGGTCCCTTCATGACTGCAGGTAGCAATAGTCAATCCACCTCCACGGAGCTCACCGGTGGCGCAGGATTCAATTACGAAGACTTGGTGGTTGCTTACTACCTTGCTGCGCTATTGCTCGAAGGGCATGCTGCTGGGTGCACAGGAGTGGTCAGGTCCGTTGCGGTGCAGCAGGCGGCCGATCACCCGATGGATGATCTTGTCGTGGAGTTAGAGGATGAGATCGGCCACCGAGTGCTTGCCCTGCAAATAAAGCGCTCGCTGCGGCTCACAGCAGCTGCGAGCAATTCGGACTTCCTCAACACCATGGCTGCCGCAGCAGCAACCCGACGGTTGCCGGCTTTTCAGGTAGGCCGAGATACATATGGCTTTGTGACCGAGCATGTGGCAATGCAAAGCTACCGCTCAATCAATCGGTTGATTGATTGGGCCCGAGCTGATGTCCGCGGAAAGGATTTCGCTAGGCGCTTTGCAACCGGAGGAAGTGCCGCCGCGGCGGAGAGGGAAATGCGCATAGAACTGGGCCCCCTTACCGAGTCCAAAACAGACGACGAGGAAGTAGCTTTCTATCAGCACCTTGTCGCGCTACGTATCGATGGGCTCGGCGAGGGCGGAATCAATCGAGGCGCCGTAGTAACTCAGTTACAGGGCTTAATCGCGAATGATCAGGGCGGCTTAGCGGAGCTGATGTTCGATCGGTTGTGCCGGCTTGCAAGCGATGGATCTGGTCAGGCTAGAAAATGGACCCGTGCAACGCTTGTACAGCAATTACGGGGCGTCGTATTGCTCCGTTGCGCGCCGAGCTACGTCGCTGACCTTGACCTGGTTCAACGGTTTTCCTCTGAGGGCATGGCCGATATCCTGGAAACCATAGGCGGGTGCCACGTCGAGCGTCCCAGCGTCTGCGAGGAGATTGATGCGCGTCTAGAGAAGTTTCGGCTAGTGAATCTCACCGGCTTGCCAGGCTGTGGCAAGTCTGTGGCTTTAAAGCAGTTCGCCAAGAGGGCATCCGCTAAGGGGCCGTTACTGTTCCTCAAGTCAGACCGTTTACTCGGCAACAGTTGGTCTGCCTTCTCAGCAATGCTGGGCCTACGGCATACCGCAGAAGAAATACTCGCAGAAATTGGTAGCGCGGGAACGCCGATCTTGTTTATTGATGGCATTGATAGGGTTCGGCCAGATCAGAAGGGTGTCATTACCGATTTGCTGAGGGTCATCGAAACCCATGACAGCCTCAGCGATTGGAAAGTCCTAGCGACCTCCCGAGACCAAGGCATGGAACCCTACCGAGCTTGGTTTCCGAGCAGCTTCTATCAAGAAGATGGGATTGGCGATGTCCTCGTAAAAGCCTTCTCGGACGGAGAGGCCAATCAACTGGCAGACCAGCTTCCAGCACTCCGTTCACTGTTAAGCAGTTCGTCTGTGGTCAAGGAAATCGCACGCAGACCGTTCTTCGCCGCCGTGCTGGCAAGGGACAGCACCACAACTCAAGGCTCAGCTCCCCAGACAGAAATCGATTTGATCGCAGCTTGGTGGTCGCGCGCCGGCTACGATGCGTCACCTGACTCTGCTGACGTACGCCGGCGGGCCATTATTGACCTAGCGGAAAAAGGTGTCGGTGAGCTGGGAAAAAGCATTCGGCTTCGGAGATTGGAGCCAAGCACTATTGCCCAGCTGGCCTCGCTCAAGGTCGACCTCATTGTTCGCGACCAAGACGATGGAGCGGCCGTCTCCTTTACCCACGACATTTTCTTTGAGTGGGCATTTTATCGATTGTTGGTCGACCTCGGGCCTGATTGGCACGACGCGATCGCCGCATCCGGCGAACCACCCTTGCTGGGCCGAGTGGTGGGGTTGTTGGCCCAGCAGAGCCTGAGCAGTTCCGGGCGTTGGACGAAAGGGTATCGCTTACTGGAGAGAAAGCCATTGAGACCGCAATGGCGAAGAGTCTGGCTGACCGCTCCACCATTTACCGCAGCCTTCATGGTACCAGGCGCGCAGGCAGAATTTACTTCGGTCATGCAGGAAGCCAATTTTCAGCTGCTTGAAAAGCTGCTCGTGTGGTTCCAGGCAGAACATGCGATCCCTAATCCTGTAATCCTTGGGCGTGCAGGAAGTGCCGAGGACGGGGAGGACTCCATCCGGATAGCCCACATGCTGGGTTGGCCCTCTGATGTCAGAAG
Source organism: Pseudomonas sp. WS 5010 (assembly GCF_012985565.1). Taxonomy (NCBI): domain Bacteria; kingdom Pseudomonadati; phylum Pseudomonadota; class Gammaproteobacteria; order Pseudomonadales; family Pseudomonadaceae; genus Pseudomonas; species Pseudomonas sp. WS 5010. The sequence goes on from NZ_JAAQWQ010000002.1 coordinate 582,389, forward strand.
CTGGGGGCGACTAATAGATTGGATGTTGTCAGTTGCCGCTACATTGCCCGGGCGTCTGATACTGCATGCCGCGGAGGTCTTTGAGGTGTGGCTGAATATGTGGGCTAACCACCCCAATAAGCGCACTGCTGGCATCGTGGCTCAAAGCAGCCAATGGCTATTGCAACTGGAAAATAGCGGCCGTGCCGATTTAGACGATGGTAAATGGAACGATCTCGGACGCGAGGCCACTGGCCAGCTCGCAGCAACACTACGTCGGGCGATTCTACGAAGCGCGCCGACATTCCCAGACGCTGCTATTGAACTTTATAAACGTGCTGCAGAAACCGAGCACTCACGTGATGACGCGTACGGAAACCTAATGGCTTACGCCCACATCATGGCTACCGTCGCACCAGAAGCCATCGTTACACTGGCAAAGTCAGAGTTACTAGAAGAGCTTCCAGGTGACAGCTTTGCGCGTGAGGAAGAGGAAAACCAACGGCGTATGGAGCGCAGGAAAGCCATACGAGCAATCCCTGAAGCAGACCGAACCCGTAAGCAACAACAGCTGCTTGACCACGCGTTTTATTCTTTGGGCCAACAACTGCCTAAGCTTGATGACATCGGCATCAGGAAATACCACGGTTTTTATACTGACACGTCTGCGCTGCATGAGCCCTTTGCCAGCCTTTTTGCCCACGCGCCAGATAGCGCGCTGGGGCTCATCACAGATATGGCCAACCACGCGGTGACGGGGTGGCGGCAAGTCCATGCGCTACGGGGTGACATGAAGACACCCTTGCCAGTCGTCGTGGAATTCCCCTGGGGCAAGCAGACATTCTGGGGTGATTGGCCTGTTTACAGCTGGTCTCAGGGCCAATTGACGGCGGCACCACTGGAATGCGCATTTCTGGCAATGAGCTATTGGGCATACCGACAGCTTGAACAAGGCCGGGCGACTGACGACCTTATCCGCGTGCTGGTACAAGACTCGGAATGCATCGCTACGCTTGGATTAGCCTTGGTGATTGCGCTTGAAACGCTGCATGTGTCAGAAACCACCCTGGCATTGGTAGGTTGCCAAAGGCTCTGGCAGCATGACATTAAGCGCTTGGTCCAAACGCCCACCTTGGACATTGACATCTTCGGGCTTGGCCTGCATTCACGCTTGACGGGCGACAAGGCCAAGGCTCAAGACTTTCTAAAGACACGGCAAAGCCGGACTCGCAATGTGCAGCAGTTAGCAACGGTTTTTGCCATGGCGAGCGATGGTCAGTTGCGTGCACGTTTCCGAACGGCATTGGCTGCTTTCCCTAGCAATCTACCTTTCGAATTTGAAGAGGACGCTATAAATACATCCACCACCAAGCGGTTATTGGAGCTAGCAACTCAGTGGGCCGGCCAAGGAGATAGAGACAACTACCAACCCGTCTTCACGAAATCAGGATTGCAGGGAATCGCTTATGAGTCTCCGGTTCCGTTGGATGCAGAACAGCAGACACGTATAAAAGAGGCGGACGCCTTCCTTCGTGCCCAAAGCGTTCTTGACTGGGCAACCCAATCACTGGAGAAAAACTCCCTACAGTCTCGCTTGAATCTGGTGAACGCGATTGCATTTGCCAAGCAGTATGATGTCGATGACATGTTTGATGTGCGCTACGACGTAGGCGACCATGCGTTGCAGAGTGCCATTTCTGGTATCGCCGCGTGCGTTATACGCTTTGGCGCTCAGGAAGGTGACGACCATGACTGGGCATGGACAGTCATGGGGCGAGTCCTGAACATGCAGGAGCTGCCCCTCAATGGCTCGCGGGTTCCATGGCATCCGTTTAACCACCTCATTGTGGCGTTGGTCCACCAGCGGCAAACTGAAGAGCCGACCCCAGACGCAGTAACTCTACTGATCGAGCTAACTGCACATCCGCTTGAGGACATTTCCGCCCTGGCATTCGCGGGCTTGCTACGGGATGGTGAGTTGGAAGTAACCTGGGTGGCCGCTCAATTAGCCATGCGTATGGCCACCCGCTGGCGGTCAGTATGGACTCAGGAAGGTGGTCATGATCACTCGAAAGATCATGAGAGCCGCGAACAGAGTCTGTTGCTTGCCCAGGAAGCACTTTTGCAGACGCTTCCCTCACAGTTTCCGGCCATGCCGGAAGCATGGGAGCAGATCTCACGACTTACTAATGAAGATTGGGAGGAAGGAGACGATCAGATTTTGCGAGATCCTGACCCATCCTTTGATTGGCATTTCGCCGCGAGCATCTTCGGATTTTTCCCTGTCGAGCGTTGGTGCGCTTCCGATTCTTATCGAGACTACTGGCAATCTGCGCTTGGCGGCCTTGCAGGATGGACCACTGCGCGGTTGATCCCACCTGAGCCTGCAGGTAGAAATAAACGTCACCCGGACGGGTACGTATGGCACAACACACTCAGCGATTTGATTGTTCGCTCGGCATGTCAGGTAGACCAGCGGTGGTTTATCGATGCCTGCTTGACGCCTTTCTTGGTGACAGAGCGGAATGCGCTTCAAATGCTGAGTCGTATCGCCCAATCCTTGACTCTCCGTTACGTTGTGGATGCGGCTAACATTCCTTCCAATACACTGCCACTGCTGGAGATGTGCGCCGACAGACTCATCGGTGATGCAGCGTTTTCCAAGCGAAATGACGGCTCTGTCTATGGTGATGCTCTACCGCGACTCGTCGAAGCATTGCTATTCATAACGGTTGAGAACGCTCCAGGAGCAAGTCGATTCGCCAACGGCGACTGGTCACAGATCGCGGTCATCATGCCGCTGATTACAAAAATAATGGCCTCCGTCGGTTGGTCATCATATGTAATGGGCAAGTTCTTGGTCCTCTGCGAGCGCGCGGGCGACGCCTATCCCTTGGATATGTTCATTCGGCAGGTATCAGCTGCTCTTGATTCACTTGAATTGGCGCAAGGCAGCTGGACGGGCACGACACTACCGGCCCGCATAGCCGCCGTGGTCCAACGCCTTGCAGATAAATATTTCCCGCTGGATCAAGACCAGTCACTAGGCTTGCTACGCATACTCGATGCTCTGATTGATCTTGGCGACCGGAGAAGTGCTGCTTTGGAGCAGAGCGAAGCGTTCAGGGCGGTTCGCAAAGTTTGTTGACTGTTTTAGGGCAGAAAGTGTGTCCCCAGCACCGGCGGTAGTTGAATGGTGTTAACGGCCGCGCAAATCCAGGTAAGCGTCCGCCCAACTCACCTTGCGTAAGTCAGGCCGGCAACCACTGACGCGGCAACAGTTGCCCAATCTCGCTCGCATGATGTGTCGGCAGCCGCGTCAGCACATCCACAATCGCTTATGACTGAAATCTCGTGCTGTCCGCTTGAATCTCAGAAATAACAGTGTTGACTGTTAATCAGTAGGTGAGGGCAGGGCACTGATTGCAGTGCCCTTTGGATCAGCTCCCCATGCCGGTTTTTCATAGGTCGTAATGATTGGACCGTACAATAAAATCACAGAGGTGGGTGATGCGCTTACGTAAGTCTAGTGGAGTAAAATCCACCTTTGGATTGGTTTTAACGTAATCCCGGGCAACTTTTACTTTGTTGGCTGTGCGTGGTTTCTGGCTGGCCTGATTCGGTTCAGGGGCTATCTCATATTTCAGCAGATTCGCCCACTGACCGGACTGAAGCATGTTAGTTGCGTGCTTGTGGGCCGCTTTGATGCTGTTGAACAGTAACCCTTCGTCCAGATAATTTTCTATTTCTCGTCCCTGGGTAACCCATGCTTGGCTCCCGAACTCTTTCTGCAATCGGAGCTTTGTCTCCGAAAGAGGCGAGTCGGCGCTTGCTTTGTCACTGTCAAACACAATAGCTGAATGCCGGTTTATGCATCTGAGCGAAATGAAGTCGTCGATCGCTTCTCCGTCATCTAGTGCTTCCTCGGAAGCTTCAGCCCCAGAAACGTGGCTGAAAAGCCGCCCGCCGTAGAACATGATCGTGTAGTGGACACCTTCGAACAGGTCAACATTGTGCCCTTTGATCCAATAATTAAGGTAAATCCGGTCGGAAGGACCTTCAACCCAAATTACACAGTTGCTCTGCAGAATGTCCGAGGCCTTATAGCCCAAGGCGTCGAGCGTAGGTGCCAAATCAAGTGCCGGCTCAACGAAACCATTTGTAGTTTGGAATAATTTCACGCTCACCTTACGATCAGCGTTGGCGCCAAGGCTATTGATGAGCGCTGCGGAATGCGTGCTAATAAACAGTTGAAGCACGTTTTGCTCGGCAATGGCTAATAGACGACGTAAAAGCAGGCGTTGCAGTTTGGGGTGGAGATGAACTTCTGGCTCTTCGATCAGGCAGATGGAGTCCTTAGGGCGCGTAACCAACCAAGCGGCCGTTGCGGCGTAAGATTGCCATCCCGAAGGGAAACACTGCACAGGGATGCGATTGAAGACATCGCTGTCGTCACCCAAGCATACCTTTACCGTACCGTCACCACAGTCGATCAAGGAGTTGTCATCCACATAACGCAGTCCGGGATCGTTGAAATCTTTGCTTCGGTCTGCCAGCCCCGCCAAGTCGGCCCGGGCTCGATTGAGCTCTTCTACGCAATGCGTATCGATAACCGGTATAACTTGCCCACAGTGTCGATAGTGCAGTTGGTCCTCGCGTAGAAAAGGAGGAGGAAGTTTCTTGTGCTGGGCGGGATCATACTTGTGCAAATCCTGTTCGGTTTGCTCAATTAACGACCCTCGAACAAAATAGGTCTCACAGCCAGCAAAATCGACAGGCAGATTCAAATCGAATGGGGCAAACGGAAAGCTATAAATGGAACGATGGCCATTTTTAAAGCTCAGGCAATAGGCGGGCGGGCAATATCCGATCGGATTTTCCCTAACAAGGGTGGCGAGTATCTCGGGAAAGGAGGAGGCCCGGATCATATCGATGACAGAGGATTTTCCAGAACCGTTTTCGCCAATAAATACATTCACATCACCAACTTCAAACTCGGCAAAAGGAATCACGAAATTAACGGTATCTTTTGGGATATCGGCTTTGTAAGGATTGATGCTAGCATTGAGCGCACGAATACCGCGATAACTAATACTTTGAAGCTTCATCAATGATGGGCCTACAGGCTGTGTGGGCGTTGTGAACGCCGTTTGGAGGAGGGCAACCACTTAATGCATCATTCCTTGGTCTTTAATAGTTGCCCGTACGGCAAATCAATATATAACTCAACTAAATAGATGTTTAGTTGAGCTATTCTCATAGGTTATTTGCAGAGGAGGGGATCTGTTTCAGGAGTATAGGGGATATCCACCCAGAAACGATCATCCTCCATGGGTTCTATCAACAAACCGGCTCTTTCAACCAAGTCATCGATGATGTCTGCAATTAGAGTAAAGCAGGCCTTATTTTTCCACTCACCATAGTCTTTCGCAATTTCGAGACAGGCAGCTTGTAAGCGCTCAAAATATGGCAAAAACCAATGATCTTTGAGAGTTGAGGCCGTTTTTTCAGAGTCCTGCCAACGAATTCCCAAACCTTCGAGGTTACCCAAGTGGTAGGCAGCGAACTTTAGAACGTCGCCGTAGCACCCGTATATCTCACCTAGAATCTGATCAACTGAACCATGCTCTCTGTAGTTCAAAATCAGTCTATTGGAGCGTTTGTCAGCTTGAGCTAAGTCGTTGATAAACGTGTTTTCATAGGCTTCAGTCTGGCTTTCTCCAAAACCAGCAGAAATGGACGTGACCGCAAATTCGTCCCACACGGCAAAAATTACTTGCCACTGCATTTGTTCCAGAATCGACCCATTTTTCTGACGGAGTAGCACGTTAGGGAAGCAGCGGTCGAACGCATTAGTAACTTCAACATGCCCGCACTCATGGGCCAAAATATGGATTGCATGATCTCGACCTTGGGCGTCTTCCAGGTCAGTAAGAGGCGAAATATGGTGTGCATTTAGGACAATGTGCGACTTCAAAGCACCGTTACGCAAAACGCCAGGCGTCATGGCAACTCCTACAACGTGCGAGTTAGTAGCGGTCAGCTTGTAGTTCGTTTCGTACCCGCGATCCAGATCGAGCAAAGCTTGGTTGTAGTCGACGGCAAGCGTTACGCCGTCGAGGCCGCTCAAATCGAATTTCCCACCCAGTGCACGCACGGCTTCGCCAACGATTGTGGCAAGGCGTGTTGCCGTGTCGGCATCAGTAAAGCCTCTTGCTTGGATACCAAACTGTTCAGGCATCTTGGAGGTAAACTTCGTGGTGGGTTCAGCGGAAGTATTCTGCGAGTCGTCCATGATGATTATTCTCTGGGAATGGGATGAGCGATGGTCGGCAAACCCATTATCGTCAAGGCGCGTACGTGGTGTCGAGGTACCACGGATGGCAGCAGTTGAAATCTTTGCACCAACTACCAACTACCAACTCCACGCTGAACGCTGAACGCTGCAGATTTCACACAGCGTCGTGGCTGGTGACATTCCTGGAAGCGCTGTTCATACAGGTCGATTAGGTACGATGGATACGGCAAGATCAACGCTAGACCTTTGAGAGATCAAACGATTGCCTGACCTGTGATCTACAAACAGATCCCGCGACGAAGGACACCAGACTCGATTCTCACGCTAGCGTTTAAGGATTTCCGATCCCGGCATGAAGCTGATGCGCATATTTAAATAATATTTTTCTAGATGCAGTGAGCGGAGGTCACTAAGGGGCTGATTTTGCAGCCGTTTCATATTTAGCTGTTTATTCGCATATTTAAACAATCTCGACAAGAGCCCCCCAGCTCCGTATAGGACGGTTCGCATAATGTATATTATGTTAAATCAAGTGGCTGTCGATGAAACTGATTCAATGCAGGTTCTCTTCAGGTCAACGACTACCGCTGCTTGTACAAGCCTAGAGGCGCTTCGAGAGCCATATCATCAATGCTCGTCCCGACCCGCACTCGTTACCGCAGCCTGACAGATACGCAACTCCAGATCGTTCGCACGCTGAACGTTGCGCACCGAAGGTGAACTGAACGGGACGCCCTTGTTGATCACTTAAACAACGAAACCGCTGCAGTTGGGCCCTTGCGCTCTTGGGTCAGGATAAACAACACACCGACGATAGGAATAATCGCCGCCGCAAATGGAATCGCTTGTGCACCGAAATGGCTGTCGATGACTGCGCCACCAATCATGCCACCCAGGGCGTTGGCAACATTGAACGCCGAGATATTCGCCGTGGCTGCCAACTCCGGCGCTGTACCGCCGTAGTTCATCACCCGCATCTGCAGCGCCGGGACATTGGCAAATGAGGTTACACCAAAGGCAAAAACAGCCAACAGAAACGCGTATGGGTTGCTCGACACTAGGTACGCCACGACCAGCGACGCGATCATCGCCAAAGGCCAGCCAATCAGCGACAGACGCAGGTTGGCATCGGCGGTCCTGCCACCCAGGCTATTGCCGATGACCAGGCCAATCCCAACGATCATCAACACCCACGTGACGTTACCGCGATCGATGCTTGCAACTTGCTCGGCAAAGGGCGCCACGTAACCGTAGAACGTCATGAAGCCAACCCAACTGAGAACGGTAATCAGCAGGCTCGCCAACAAGTTACGGTCACGTAGCCCAGCCAGTTGCCCCATCACGGAGACGGCCTTTTCCTGTCCTTGTCGCTCGATGTTAGTGGCAATCGCCACGGCTGCCACTGCCCCCAATGCCGCGACCACAAAAAACGCTGCGTGCCACCCCAGCGCATTGCCAATCCACGCCCCTGCCGGCACACCCAGTACATTGGCCAGGGTCAGGCCAGCAAACATTTGGCCCACGGCACGCCCCGCCATCTGCGGCGCGACCAAACGCGTGGCAACTACCGCGCCGATCCCATAAAACGGGCCTTGGGTCAGGCCGGCCAGGACACGGCTGATCAGCAGCACGGTGTAATCCTGGCTGAGCGCGGTGATCAGGTTGTCGACGATAAACAGCACCATCAACCCCAGTAACACATTGCGTTTCTCAAAGCGCGATAGCCACAGGGTCAGCAAAGGCCCCCCCACGACAATGGATAGGGCATAGGCAGTGATCAACGATCCTGTCTGGCCTTCGCTGATCGCCAGGCTTTCAGCCACTTGCGGCAGGATACCGGCGATCACAAACTCCGCCGTACCAATGGCGAACGCCGCCAGCGTGAGGATCCATACTTGAAAAGGCATTTTGGTTGAGTCAGTCATCGGTGTTTCTCCACGGGTGCGGTTGGGGGGCTACCAGCTGTTTTCAGAAGAGGGGCCAGGGAAAACGGTCTCTAGCAACTGCCCGCCCGGGGTGCGCAAAAAAATCCGCTGCCACGGATTTCGTGGGGGCGAGTGCCCTCCTCCAGGTCAAAGACTTGAATCAGGAAGTCGCGGATAGCGCGAAGGTCGCGGGTTCGTAGGGTGACGTGATCGATATGCACGATGTCGTTCCTCAAGAGTGAATGCAGAAACGATATCCTTGAAGCCCAAGGCGTAGAATCCATTCAAAAGCACAATCATATTCAGGGAAATCCGGATAATGCTCTTCGAGAACCTCGCGCTGTTTTTATTGATTGTCGAGAAAGGCGGATTGTCGGCGGCAGGCCGCGAGGTCGGACTTTCGCCCACGTCTGTGTCGGAACGGCTCGGGGCTCTGGAAAGGCACTACGGCGCAACCCTGCTGACCCGTACGACACGTTCGATCAGCCTGACGGACGAAGGACGGATGCTGATGGAGGGCGCCCGGCGCCTGCTCGCCGAAGCTGAAGACATCGAGAGCAATATCAAACTGGGCACCGAAAGGATCTCGGGCCTGATACGCCTGAGCGTCCCCGTCGACCTGGGCCGCAACCGCATCGTGCCGATCCTTGATGACTTTCTGCAGGCGCATCCCAACGTCAGCCTCGACCTGAACCTGACCGATGGCTACCTGGATCTCGCGGGGCAAGGGATTGATTTCGCCATTCGATATGGCGCCCTGTCCGACAGCACCCTGCGCGTCAGAAAGCTCAGCGAGGGCCGTAGGGTCGTGTGTGCATCCCCCGCTTATCTCACGGCCCACGGCACGCCCCAACACCCATCGGACCTGGCGCAACAGCAGTGCATCCTGATGCGCTTTGGCAGCAGCATCCACCGTGAATGGCAGTTCCGCGCCGATGGCCGTACGTTCAAGGTGCTGGTGTCGGGCAGGCGTATTGCCAATGACGGTGATCAGGTGCGCCAGTGGTGCCTGGCCGGTCACGGCATCTGTATCAAGTCCTACATCGATGTGCGTGATGACTTGGACGCAGGCCGACTGGTCGAGGTGCTGGAGAGCTACTCTCTGCCGGGCGTGGACTTGCAGATTGTCTACCCTTCCGGCCACGTAGTGCCGCGCCGGGTCAAACTGCTGATGGACGAAATCTCCTTGAAGCTGGCAACTTGAGCGCGCTCCAAGGAGATGTTTCAGAGCTGACCTGAGAGCTTGCGCCCTACTGAGCCCAGGCGGAAAAATCCGAGTAGCCACGTTCAGTACCGCCAAATAGCTCGGCACCTTCGAGACCCGCTAACGGGTACCCCTTCTCCAGCCGCAGAGGCAGATCCGGATTGGCGACAAACTTGCGTCCGAAGGCAACATAATCTGCGTAGCCTTTTTCCAGGACCCATTCTGCGAGTTCCAGGTCGTACTTACCGGCCACCACAATCGCATTGCGAAAGCGCTCGCGCACGGCTTGGCGGAAGTCCTCGGGAAACTTGGGGGCATCATCCCAGTCCGCTTCGACCAGGTGCAGGTAGGCAATGCCCTTGCCTTGCAAATAGCTGGTTGCTTCCAACAAGGTGGGCAGAATGTCCGGGCACGCCATGCCACGTGCCGTGAGAAACGGCGCAACGCGGATCGCCGTACGGGCGGCTCCCACTTCATCAATCACTGCATCCATGACTTCCTTGAGAAAGCGCAGGCGGTTCTCGCGCGATCCGCCGTACTCATCTGTACGAACATTAGACGTGGTACGTAGGAACTGGTCGATCAGGTAGCCGTTGGCCCCATGCACTTCGACACCGTCGAAACCCGCGGTCATGGCATTACGCGCAGCCTTACGATAATCGTCGACGATGGCGTGGATTTCGTTACGCTCCAGCGCCCGTGGTGTCGGGCACGGGGCCATACTGCCGACAGCCGATTCGGCGTCCACTTTCCAGATGCTACCGTCAAACGCAATTGCAGACGGCGCGACCGGCAATTGGCCATTGTGGAAATCAGGGTGCGACATACGCCCTACATGCCACAACTGCAGGAAAATTCGCCCGCCAGCGGCATGCACCGCATCGGTCACCAGGCGCCAGCCGGCGACCTGTTCGTCACTGTAAATACCTGGGGTGAATGAATAGCCCTTGCCCTGGGGCGAGATCTGCGTGGCTTCAGTAACAATGAGCGCGGCCGACGCCCGCTGTGCGTAATACACCGCGTTCATGGCGTTCGGCACATCGCCAGGCTGGGTACTGCGCGAGCGAGTCATGGGCGCCATGACTACACGGTTGGGGGTGTGCAGTTGGCCAACAACGCCAGGGGTAAAAAGTGTGGACATCAGTGTCTCCTCGTAGATAGTCGGTGGTGCCAATGACCACAGAATATCTATGAGGGGATTTCTTGATAATCGACTCAGTTCGGGAAATATATTCCGGTGAATCCGGATAATGCGATGGTAGGCAGACGCAAAGCCAGCATGATCAAAAGAAGGTGGGTAACTCAAGCGCCAAAATTAAAGGCAATAGAAATACGCGGACGCGTCCCTTCAAAACGTCTTACGGAATGCATCAGCCACGACGGGAACATAATGAACGTTCCGCTGGTAGCGGCATAAGTCGTACTAAAACCGGCGGTAAGACAATCTTCCACTCTCATGCGCAACGCAGGATTGTAGGTCGATGCAACCATACCGCGTGGGTCGATAAACTCCAGGTCACCGCCAACAGCCGGATCCTCCTCTCGCCCGCCCGCATCCACCCAATAAACCCCCGACCAAAATGCCCCCGGGTGGCCATGCAACGCATTGCTGTGGCCCGCCTGGTTAACGTTTACCCAGGCATTGAGTTTCCATGCAAAACTCGGTTCAGTTAAGCCGTACTGCTCGCTATGCACCGCCGTCAGTTGAGTGGCGAACTCCTTGGCAAAGCCGACCAACGCATCGCAGGCCTGCCCGCCCCATTCCGGGAAGTCGCTGGCCGACTGCCAGCCGCCGTCGTTACTACGCTGCGTGCCGCCCTGATCGCTCGCCATGCGACAGGTGATCAGGGTTTTGAGCTCTGCATTGAGTTCTTCTGCATCGGGGTACTGGAGACAGGCCAGGGGAGTTGCAAACAGTCGCCTGATGTTTATCAGCTCAGGGTTTACCGGGTTATTGCTGGAGTGCATTGAGCGTCGACCAAGTTGCGTTAATTGCAGCAGACCTTACCTGACGAACTAAAGCACATATGTAAACCTTTGTTAAAAATTTATGGACTTCAGTCAAACTACATAAGTTGATCAGCTTTCATCCCGCGGCTAACGATCACGCCTCAATCGCGCGAAGTTCGCAGGTAATTATCAACAGAAACAAGACCGGCTCCCGTGTTAACCCGGCAAACACCACAAAATACTCTGGATACGGTAAACCTATACTTCCAAAGTAATCACGAGACACTAAGTACTCTATAGATCTCAGCAACCACCTGCCTTGTTGCGTCTTCGATCGATCCTTCATTCCGACATAAAACCCAACCGTGATTCGCAACCGCTCGCTCGAACGCCTCGGTACACGCCACATGTTCTTCCAACCTATGGATCACCGTGCTGCTCAGCCCACGCCGTCGCGCCGCAGCCCTCGCCCATGAAACCCCAGGTGCGGTGACAATCCCCACATGCAAGTCCGGTACTTGCACGTTTCGGTCAATGTTCAATTGCAGAACCTCTGCAAACGGCACTATGCGGCGAAACGCTGCATCGGATGGGTACCAGCGATCAATCAACACAATGCTACCGGGTAGCTGTTTAGCCAGGACGTGTTGAGAAATCCACGCACGGCTGTCCGCGAGGCGTTCACAAATCTCCCACTCCAGGTCCCGCGAGGGATTTCTGACCAGCGTGTTAACGAGGGCCATTGTTTCCCGTCTAAAGGGATCGCTTTTTTTCTCGCACAGTCGGATGACCTTTTTGTTGTCCGCCCTTAGTGCTTTGGTAACGGCTTCCAACAGTGTGGTTTTGCCGGTGCCCTTGGGCCCATCCAGAGCAACAAACAGCAGACGATTCATTGCTGCAGTTCAACCAACCGCTGCTTGTAACTGTCGCGCACGCAGGCCTGTTTGTCGTCAGCCTTCCAGCAGTCGTTGCGGCCCTTGATCCAGCCACGTTGTTCGGCCTTGAGCATCTTGGCCTGGCTACCGGCCTTTTTCAGCGCGGCGCTGTAGGTGCTCGCCATTTGGCGATCAAGGGCGCTAAGCGCTTCGCTGGCGCAGATCAGCGTCTCTATTGAGCTGCTCAAGTTCGCGCTGCACTTGAACGAAGGTCCCGTCTGGGCGTGTGCGTCGAGGACAAAAATGGCCACTGGCAACAGCGCCGCTCGGATAAATAAATGCATGAGGGGGTTCCTAACGGTATTCGGTTCGCCTACTAGGATAAGCCTTGATGGATAATGTTTAACCTTCATGCCTTTAAAGCTCCAATGTCCAGGCCAGCAAAGTACTTGTGCGCAATAGTGGCATTTTAGCCAGCCGCTTTCGACATCATCTAACTCTCAAATCAGCTGTGGCACACGTTGCCCCCGGGTAAACTGCCGGCCTGATCCACTTCTTGAATAAAAGAGCCCCCATGAGCCACCTAGACTACACCCCCGACCTCGACCCCGATTCCATCTCATCCGACGTGATCGGCTTCAACGGCATCCTGGTCTCCACCCAAATCCCCGTGCGTGCCGATGGCAGCCTGGAGCTGGGCGATATCACCGTGCAAAGTGAATGCACCTTGCAAGCCCTCAAGGTCGCCCTTGAACGTGCAGGTAGTTCCATGGACCGGGTCATGCACTTGACCATCTACCTCACTGACATGGCCGACCGCGCCGCATTCAACGAGGTGTACAAGCGCTTCTTCGGCAAACCCTGGCCGGTGCGTGCGGCTGTTGGCGTGGCCGCATTGGCGGTCGAAGGCATGCGCGTGGAAGTCACGGCGATGGCCGCCAAGGGCTGAGCCCGGCAGGTTATTGGGCATCCAGCGGGTGCCGGTCAGGCGATTCACGGCTACAATGCGCACCTCAACCGTGACAAGCCTGACTAAAAAAACTATGTCCTTGCCCAAGCATCATCTGGAATTGCTCAGCCCTGCCCGCGATGTCGCCATCGCGCGCGAGGCTATCCTGCACGGCGCCGACGCTGTGTATATCGGCGGCCCGAGCTTCGGTGCGCGCCACAACGCCTGCAACGACGTGAGCGAGATCGCCCAACTGGTGGAGTTCGCCCGTCGTTACCATGCCCGCGTGTTCACCACCATCAACACCATCCTGCATGACGACGAACTGGAGCCAGCGCGCAAGCTGATCCACCAGTTGTACGATGCCGGGGTTGATGCGTTGATCGTCCAGGACCTGGGCGTGATGGAACTGGATATCCCGCCCATCGAGCTGCATGCCAGCACCCAGACCGACATCCGCACCCTGAACCGGGCCAAGTTCCTCGACCAGGCCGGGTTCTCCCAACTGGTGCTGGCCCGCGAGCTGAACCTTCAGGAAATCCGTGCGATTGCCGATGAAACCGATGCCGCCATCGAGTTCTTCATCCACGGCGCGTTGTGCGTGGCGTTCTCCGGGCAGTGCAATATTTCCCACGCGCAAAACGGCCGTAGCGCCAACCGTGGCGACTGCTCCCAGGCCTGCCGCCTGCCCTACACCCTCAAGGATGACCAGGGCCGCGTCGTCGCCTTTGAAAAACACCTGTTGTCGATGAAAGACAACAACCAGAGCGCCAACCTGCGCGCCCTGGTGGATGCCGGCGTGCGCTCGTTCAAGATCGAGGGCCGCTACAAAGACATGGGCTATGTGAAGAACATCACCGCCTATTACCGCCAGCGCCTGGACGAAATCCTCGAAGACCGCCCGGACCTGGCCCGCGCCTCCAGCGGCCGTACCGCGCATTTCTTCCTGCCAGACCCGGAAAAGACCTTCCACCGCGGCAGCACCGACTACTTCGTCAGCGACCGCAAGATCGATATCGGCGCCTTCGACACCCCGACCTTTACCGGCTTGCCGGTAGGTGTGGTGGAAAAAGCCGGCAAACGCGACTTGCAGGTAATCACCCACGAGCCGCTGTCCAACGGTGACGGCCTGAACGTGCTGATCAAGCGCGAAGTCGTAGGTTTTCGCGCCAATATCGCCGAGCCTAAAGGCGAGTTCGAAGAAGACGGCGAAAAGCGCTACCGCTACCGTGTCGAGCCCAACGAAATGCCGGCGGGCCTGCATCAACTACGACCGAATCACCCGCTCAACCGCAACCTCGACCATAACTGGCAGCAAGCGTTGCTCAAGACCTCGGCCGAGCGCCGGATTGGCGTGTCCTGGCAGGCGTGCCTGCGCGAAGACCAACTGCAACTGACCGCCACCAGTGAAGAAGGCGTGAGCGCCAGCACCACCCTGCCCGGCCCGTTCGGCGTGGCCAACAAGCCGGAACAGGCACTGGACACCCTGCGCGACCTGCTTGGCCAACTGGGCACCACCCAGTATCACGCCACGGCGATCGAGCTGGATGCGCCGCAGGCGTACTTCATTCCCAACTCGCAACTCAAGGCCTTGCGCCGCGATGTGATCGAAGCGCTGACCGTGGCCCGTGTCGAGGCCCACCCCCGTGGTGGTCGCAAGGCCGAAACCACACCGCCGCCGGTGTACCCGGAATCGCACCTGTCGTTCCTGGCCAACGTCTACAACCAGAAGGCCCGCGATTTCTATCACCGCCACGGCGTGAAGTTGATCGACGCGGCCTACGAGGCCCACGAAGAAACCGGTGAAGTGCCGGTGATGATCACCAAGCACTGCCTGCGTTTCTCCTTCAACCTGTGCCCCAAGCAGGCCAAGGGCGTGACCGGCGTACGGACCAAGGTCGCGCCGATGCAGCTGATTCATGGCGACGAAGTACTGACCCTGAAATTCGACTGCAAACCTTGTGAAATGCACGTGGTGGGCAAGATCAAGGGCCATATCCTCGACCTGCCGTTGCCGGGCAGCGGTGTGCAGCAGCAGGTCGTGGGGCATATCAGCCCGGCGGACCTGCTCAAGACCATTCCCCGCGCACCGCACTGACCCACACCCTTGTAGGAGCCGGCTTGCCGGCGATGGCGATCTGGAAGGCGCTATCGCCGGCAAGCCGGCTCCTACAAGGGGCGCCTGGATGGCGGCAGATCGTGTTCAGCACGCCACCACCAGCCTCGCTGCAACCCCGCCGCCGCTAGCAATATTGCCGCAACGCCCAGCCATTGGGCCCAGCCCAGACGATGCCCGTAGGCCATCCAGTCAACCAGGATCGCCGCAATCGGGTAGATGAACGACAGCGCCCCGGTCAATGCCGTCGGCAGCTTTTGAATCGCACCATAGAGCAGCACATACATCAGGCCGGTGTGCACCACCCCCAGTGTCAACAGCGCCGCCCAGGCATCAACCGGCGCCCAAAGGCTGTGCCACGAAACCAGCGGCACCAACAGCACTGCACCGGTACTCACTTGAATCAGCGCCAGCAGATGGGGCGGCACAGCCTTCAGGCGCTTGATGATCAGTGCAGCGATGGCATACAAAAGGGCCGCGCCCAGCGCCTGGGCCACGCCCCACAGGTATTGATCACCGCTGCCCTGCTGCTCGCCATGGGCGGTGACGATAGCCAACATGCCCATGAATGACACGCTCAGCCACGCCAGCTTCTGTACGGTGATTTTCTCGCCAAGCAACAGCGCCGCGAGGATCACCAGCATAAATGGCTGAACGTTATAGACCGCCGTGCTGATGGCAATCGACGCCTTGGCATAAGACGCAAACAGCAACAGCCAGTTACCCACGATGGCCACGCCGCTCAACATGGCCCAGCCGAGTGTTGAATAACTCAGCCATGTACTGCGCAAATACCCCAGGCGCCAGCACACCAGCAACAGGGTCAAGGCGCCAATGACGCAACGCCAGAACACCACCTCAATGACCGGCACGCCAGACACCAGCACGAACCAGCCGATCGTGCCGGAGATCAGCATGGCACCGACCATTTCCCATGAGCCGCGACGTATGGATGTGTCCATGATTAAGCTCCTCGAATGAGGCTAAATTATGGCAATCTGCGTCGATCAGGCTCCAGCGCCTGAATAAGGCCAAAGGTAGTCAGCGCCTATTCTTATTAGGTGAAATAGCAGGTTTGGTTAAGGAGCCCAGGATGATTGATGTTATTGACCAACAACTGATTGCCGCCCTGATGGACGACTCACGCTGCACGCTCAAGACCCTGGCGGGGATTACCGGCCTGTCCTCGCCCAGCGTTGGCGAGCGATTGCGACGCCTGGAGGAACGCGGTGTTCTGAAGGGCTATACGGTGGATATCGACCCCAAACACTTCGGCTATTTGCTGCAAGCCATCGTGCGCATCCGCCCCCTGCCCGGCCAATTACAGGAAGTGGAGCGGCAGATCCAGGCAATACCGCAGTTTACCGAGTGCGACAAAGTCACCGGCGACGACTGTTTTATCGCACGGCTGCACGTGCGCACCATGGACCAGTTGGATACCTTGCTTGACCGGCTCAACGGCTATGCCGAGACCAACACCGCCATCGTCAAGAAAACCCCGGTCAAGCGTCGGTTGCCGCCCTTGGATGGCGCGTAGAAGGCGGTATAGATCAATCGGAGCTGACCTCTTCTGGGGCGTCATCCCCATCAACCAGCGGCACCTGCGCATCATCCATCAACGATCCGGGGTCTTCATTGCCCGGGTCATTGATCGGCTCCTCTTCGGTTGGGGTATGCATGGCCCTAGCCGCCCTGGGTATCAATGTCAGCGTCGGTCTTGGGCTTGGGTTCGCGTTCGGGCTTGAAGTCCGGACTGTACTCGTTGTCCCTGGCCACCTTGTCGGTGGCGGGTTGCGGGTCCTTGGGAGCCTTGGCCCCGTTGCTTGGAGTGGGCACTTTGCGGGCATCGTCAGCGATGGCTGGATCGTTCCTGCCGCGGGTTTGCAGGTCTTGGCTGTCATTGGTGCTCATGGGAACCTCTTTATTCGTTGGTGTAAGGTTAAGGTGCCGCGCGGCGGGATGAAGTTCATTGCGCAAGCCCCATGCTGATCAATGGTCACCCCCCCGGGTTGTCTACCTGGATATAGAACGCAAACGCTGCCAGCAGCATCCAGAACACGGTGAACAACCACGGCGTGCGCACGGAAAACAGCAATGACTTGCGATAGCCTTTGTGCGACGACTCGGTCTCGCAGAACAGCGGCGACTCATCGTAGGCCAGGCCCATCACCGGCTCGCTGCGCAACAGTTCGCTCTGCTTGAAGTGCCAATGGTCAATGATGTCGTAGGCCGCCCGGATGCCCGGCCAGGCATTGAGCGAGCTGAACACGCCAAGCATCGACAACATCAGCGGCACCACCAGGGTAAACAGCTTGCCCCACTCCGGGTTGAGGTTGCCCATGCAGGACACAAAGGCAATCACCAGGAATGACTGCGCCGTCAGGTAGGCATCGGTACGGTTGGCGAGGATGGTGGTTTCGTACTGGATTTCCCGACGATAGAAATCCAACCGGTCCTTGGGCGAGCCGAAGATCTTCGCGTTGTGTTCGGTGTGGTCGGCCAGCGCCGATTCCGGGCTGTGCGGGGAGATGATCCTGGGCACAATCGATATTCCTCAGAGGGCGTAATCCACTTAGAAGAACCGGCGGTGCCCGAAGTTCAGGTCAATCGCCTGCACCGTTATGAAGCAAATGCTGCGCCTATCACGCACCACGCTTGCCCAGGCCGCTCCAGTAACGGGCTGATACATCGTGTAATCCCAATAAACACGCTTGCGGCACAGCCATTGCTTTACTCCTGCTACTGCCTACTTGCCAGGGTGAACACAGGAGCAACTGTTACCCCCCGACTCAGAGCCGACTCCACAAGAAAGTAAGGACAAGGTCCGTTGGCGCCAAAAGCCACGGGCTCATAACAATGCGTTTTCTAAAGCGGCAGTGCCTGCAGCGTTTTACCCGGCACTGACAAGGTAATTGGAATGGCTCGATCTTTCTTCGATGAAATGAATGACGCAAATGGCGTGTGCCGTGCGCACTACCAGGATTTTTCCCGCTGGCTGGCCAACACGCCGCCGGAACTGCTGGCCCAGCGCCGCCGCGAGGCCGACCTATTGTTCCACCGCGCCGGGATCACTTTCACCCTGTACGGTGACGAGCAAGACACCGAGCGCCTGATCCCCTTCGACATCATCCCGCGCAGCATTCCCGCCAGTGAGTGGAGCGTGATCGAACGTGGCTGTATCCAGCGGGTCAATGCGCTGAACATGTTCCTCGCCGATATCTATCACGACCAGCGCATTATCAAGGCCGGGATCATTCCCGCCGAGCAGGTGCTGGGCAATGAAGGCTATCAAAAGGCCATTATCGGCCTCGACCTGCACCGTGATATCTATTCGCACATCTCCGGTGTCGACCTGGTGCGCGATGGCGACGGTACGTATTACGTCCTCGAAGACAACCTGCGCACCCCCAGCGGCGTGAGCTACATGCTCGAAGACCGCAAGATGATGATGCGCCTGTTCCCGGAAGTATTTGCCAAGCAGCGCATCGCGCCGGTGGACCACTATCCCAACCTGCTGCTCAAGACCCTGAAAAGCGCCAGCCGCCTGGACAGCCCCAATGTGGTGGTGCTGACCCCCGGGCGCTTTAACAGCGCGTTTTTCGAACACGCGTTCCTCGCCCGGGAGATGGGCGTCGAGTTGGTCGAAGGTGCCGACCTGTTCGTGCACGACCTCAAGGTGTTCATGCGCACCACCGACGGCCCGAAACCCGTGGATGTGATCTACCGGCGCATCGACGACGCCTTCCTCGATCCCCAGGCTTTCAACCCCGAATCCATGCTCGGCGTGCCCGGCCTGGTGGCCGCCTACTGCGCCGGCAATGTGGTGCTGGCCAATGCCATCGGCACCGGGGTGGCCGACGACAAATCCATCTACCCCTATGTGCCAGAGATGATTCGCTTCTATCTGGATGAGGAACCGGTGTTGCAAAACGTACCCACCTTCCAGTGCCGCAAACCCGATGAACTGTCCCACGTACTGGCGCACTTGCCCGATCTGGTGGTCAAGGAAACCCAGGGCTCCGGCGGCTACGGCATGCTGGTGGGCCCAGCCGCCTCGGCGGCCGAGATCGAGGACTTCCGCCAACGGATCAAGGCCCGGCCCCATGCCTATATCGCCCAACCGACCCTGAGCCTGTCCACCTGCCCGACCTTTGTCGAAAACGGCATCGCGCCACGGCATATCGACCTGCGCCCGTTCGTGCTGTCGGGCAAGGAGACCCGCCTGGTACCAGGCGGCCTGACCCGGGTGGCATTGCGTGAAGGCTCATTGATCGTCAACTCGTCGCAAGGCGGCGGAACCAAGGACACCTGGGTGGTGGAGGGCTGAGTATGCTGAGTAGAACCGCCGCAGATCTGTATTGGATGTCGCGCTACCTGGAACGCGCAGAGAACCTGGCGCGCATGCTGGAGGTCAGTTATTCGCTGTCGCTGATGCCCCAGGCCGGGCGCAGTGATGGCCTGGATGAACTGGCGATGTCGCTGCTCAGCAGTGGCACCCTGGACAACTACCTGGAGCGCCATCAACAACTGGACGCCGAGCGCATGCTGCACTTTTTCGCCCTAGACGAAGAAAACCCGGCCAGTATCTACAACTGCCTGCGCGCCGCCCGGGGCAATGCCCACGCGGTACGTGGGCGGATCACCGCCGACATGTGGGAAAACCTCAACGCCACCTGGCTGGAAATGCGCAGCATCGCCGCCGGCGGCCTGGCGCGCCATGGCATCAGCCACTTCTGTGACTGGGTCAAGCAGCGTTCGCACCTGTTCCGGGGGGCCACGTCCGGCACCATCATGCGCAACGATGCCTATCGTTTTATCCGCCTGGGCACCTTTGTCGAGCGCGCCGACAACACCTTGCGCCTGCTGGATGCGCGTTACGAGATGTTCGGCGAGGAATCCGAAGAAGTCAGCGACCTGTCCGCCCGCGGCTACTACCAGTGGAGCGCCCTGCTGCGTGCCTTGTCGTCGTTCGAGGCCTACACCGAGCTGTACCCCAATGCGCTGAATGCGCGTTCGGTGTCGGAGTTGCTGCTGCTGCGCAGCGATGTGCCGCGCTCATTGCATGCGTGTATCGAGGAGTTGAGCCATATCCTCGCCGACCTGCCGGGCAGCTACGGCCGCACGGCCCAGCGCCTGGCGGCGGAGTTTGAAGCGCGGCTGCGCTACACCGGTATCGATGAGATTCTCGAAGAAGGCCTGCACAGCCGGCTGACCGAGTTTATCGACACCGTGCGCGAACTGGCGCGGGCGATCCACAGCTCCTACCTGGAGGTGGTGTAACCCCCACATCCCCCCAGCCTGACAGCCGTGCGCGTTCTCCTGTGGGAGCTGGCTTGCCGGCGATGGCGGCAGGTCAGCCAATAGATTTATCGACTGATACACCGCCATCGCGGGCAAGCCCGCTCCCACAGGCGCGATGTTTGTTCCAGGCATATAACTGTCAGTTTGGATCATTGATCCCATCTCGCGGCTGCTCTTATGGTTGCCAGACACTCATAAGAACAGGTACAGACCATGTCCGAAGCTCTGCAATTATCCAGCCCGGCCGCCCATACCCTAAAGCGCTGGCACACCATGCTGGCCACCGCCGACCTCAAAGCCCTGCCCGAACTGCTGGCGCCGGATGCCGTGTTTCGCTCGCCCATGGCGCATACCCCCTACCCCGGCGCGCCCGTGGTGTCGATGATTCTCAACACTGTGTTTACCGTGTTTGAAGACTTCCAGTACCACCGCGAACTGGCCAGCGCCGACGGCCACAACGTAGTGCTGGAGTTCAGCGCGCGGGTGGGCGACAAGCAGCTCAAGGGCATCGACCTGATCCGCTTCAACGAACAGGGGCAAATCATCGAGTTTGAAGTGATGGTCCGCCCCTTGAGCGGGCTACAGGCCCTGGGTGAAGAAATGGGCCGGCGCCTGGCGCCGTTCCTGGCCAAGGCCAAGGCCAAGGGCTGATCCTCAGCGCCCGAGGAACTCCAGCAGCCGGGCGTTGACCTGCGCGCCCTGCTCCACCTGGATCCAGTGCCCGCAGTTGGCCAGTACCTGCTGCTGCAACTGCGGCACCACCTGGGGCATGCGCTTGAGCGTATGAGCCTCAAACACCCCCACAGGATCACGGTCGCCGATCAGGAACAACGTCGGTTGCAGCACTTGCCGGCCCGCCAGGAACTCGGTGCGCTGCCAGTTGCGCTCAAAGTTGCGGTACCAGTTCAACGGCCCGCGAAAGCCCTTGGCGAAGGTTTGTACATAAATATCCAGGTCGTGCTGGCTGCACCAGGCCGGCAAGGCGCCAGGCAATGCAACACCTTCCAGCAAGGTTGCGGTGGCCGGTTTTTGCTGCAGGAATACATCCTGGTCCTGCATAAACAGGCGCAAGCTGCGCTCGATATCCGCCTCCAGCTCCTGTTCGGCCACGCCGGGTTCCTGGAAATACAGGATGTAGTTGAACCGCTCGGCATACAGCTCGCGCATGATCTCGATCACCGGCCTGCGGGAACGACCGGCGAAGGGCACCGACATCGTGACCAGGGCGCTGATGCGCTGCGGCTCCAACAAGGCCAGGTGCCAGGCCACCACCGCGCCCCAGTCATGGCCGACCATCACCACCCGACGATGCCCGAACAGGTCCATGGCACCCTGGATATCCGCGCACAGGGTCAGCAGGTCGTAGTCCGCAATGGCTGCGGGGGCGCTGCTGTGCCCGTAGCCACGCATCTGCGGCACGAACACGCGATAGCCAGCGGCAGTCAGCGCCGGTATCTGCTGGCGCCAGGAGTGCCAGCACTCGGGAAAGCCGTGGAGCAGCCACACCGGCTGGCCGCTCTCGGGGCCGGCGATGTGCAGGCACAATTGAATACCGTTGACCTGGATCGTCTGTTGTTCGATAGCACTCATCGCACCGCTCCATCAGGGGACTGCTGCAGATTGCCCCAGCGGTACGGCCTGCGCCAGCATCATTGATGGGGCAAATACCTCAGGTCACCGACCACCAGCGCGGCAGCAGTGGCCGCACCTTGGGTTCGGCAAAACGGTCATCGATCAGCATCACTACCCCTTGGTCCTGCTGGGTGCGAATCACCCGGCCGGCCGCCTGTACCACCTTCTGGATCCCGGGATACAGGTAGGTGTAGTCGTACCCCGCACCGAAGATTGCGCCCATGCGCAGCTTCATTTGCTCGTTGACCGGATTGAGTTGCGCCAGGCCCAGGGTGGCGATAAAAGCCCCGATCAGGCGCGCGCCCGGCAAGTCGATACCCTCGCCGAACGCCCCGCCCAGCACGGCGAACCCCACGCCCTGGCTGTGCTGGGTGAACTGGTCAAGGAACGCCTGGCGTTCGGCCTCGGCCATGCCCCGCGATTGATGCCAGGTTGGGATCGACGGATGCCGCTCGGCCAACAATTGCGCCACTTGCTGCTGGTAATCGAAGCTGCTGAAAAACGCCAGGTAGTTGCCCGGCGTGCGTTCAAACTGCTCGGCGATCACTGCGACGATGGGCGCCAGGGACGCCTGACGATGCACAAAGCGCGTGGAGATGCGGTCGATGATGCGCACCTGCAACTGTGCGGCATCGAAGGGCGATTCCACGTCGACCCACGCGGTATCCGCCGGCAGGCCCAGCAGGTCGGCGTAGTAATGCCGGGGGCTGAGGGTCGCGGAAAACAGCACGCTGCTGCGGGCGGCCGTCAAGCGTGGGCGGATAAACTCGGCCGGCACCACATTACGCAGGCTCAAGCGCGAGAAGCGACGCTTGGCCAGTGGGTCGCGCTGGCTGATATCAAAAATAAACTGCTCGTTGAACAGCTCCGCCACCTTGGCGAACTGCAAGGCTTCGAAGTAAAAGCCTTGCAGTTCGCCCGTGAGCGCCTGCGGGTGATCGTTGAAATACTCGCCCATGGCGCTGGTGCACAGGGCCAAGGCCTGCAACAGCTTGTCCGGTTTGCTCGGATAGGCCTGATACACCGTGACCTGCTCTTTGTGCAGCGCGTTCCATTCACGGTTGAGCCGCTGCAACGGTTTGCGCAACGGCTCGGGGGCGCTGTCGCGCACGGTCTTCAGGGCAAATTGATCAAGGTCGGCGCTATACATTGCGCGGCCCCGCTCCACCAGGTTATGGGCTTCGTCCACCAGCACCGCGACCCGCCATTGGTTGAGCTGGGCCAGGCCAAACAGCATTGCGCCAAAATCGAAGTAATAGTTGTAGTCGGCGACGACCATGTCGCACCAGCGCGCCATTTCCTGGCTCAGGTAATACGGGCACACCTCATGGGCCAGCGCCACCTCGCGCAGAGTGCGTTGATCCAGTAGGCGCACCCTGGCCGCCGCTTCGCGCGCGGCTGGAAGGCGATCATAAAAGCCCTTGGCCAGCGGGCAGGAATCGCCATGACAGGCCTTGTCCAGGTGCTCGCAGGCCTTGTCCCGCGCCACCAGCTCCAGCACGTGCAGCGGCAGGTCGGCACTTGCGTGCAGTATCTGCACCGCGTCCAGCGCCAGTTTGCGGCCAGGGGTCTTGGCCGTGAGAAAGAACAGCTTGTCCAACTGCTGCGGCGCCATGGCCTTGAGCACCGGGAACACCGTGCCAATGGTTTTACCGATCCCCGTGGGCGCCTGCGCCATCAGGCAGCGCCCGGTGCTGACGGCCTTGTACACCGACTCGGCGAGGGTCCGCTGGCCCAGGCGAAAGCCCGCGTGGGGAAAGGCCAGGGCCTTGGTCGCGGTATCGCGGGCCAGGCGCCGCTGTGCCTGTTGCTCGGCCCAGTCGAGGAACAACCCACACTGGCGATTGAAGAACGTCTCCAGCTCATCAACCGCACACACCTGGCGGATCACGGTTTCGCGCTCGCTGACGATATCGAAATACACCAGCGCCAGCTCGATCTCAGGTATCCCCAGCTTGCAGCACATCAGCCAGCCATAGACCTTGGCCTGGGCCCAGTGCAGTTGCCGGTGGTTGGCCGGTTGCGCATCCAGGTCGCCACGGTAGGTCTTGACCTCTTCCAGCACATTGCGATCCGGATCATAGCCATCAGCGCGGCCGCGCACGGTCAACTGTTGGTAGAGACCTTCCAGGGCCACTTCACTCTGGTAGTGCGCACTGCGTCGGGAGGCCACGGTGCGATGGCCGAGCATGCCTTCCTGGGCACTGGGCGAGGGGGTAAACCGCAGATCGAGGTCACCCACCTTGGCCGTGAACTCGCACAGTGCCCGTACGGCAACGGTGTAGCTCAAGCGCCCTGCTCCGCCCAGCGTACGTAACACACGGTGACCGGCATCTGGTGTTCGCTACAGAACTCCAGCCAGCGCAATTGGTTGTCCTGCAGGCGGTCGCCCGGGCCTTTGACTTCGATCATGCGATAGGTTTTTTGCGCCGGCCAGAACTGGATCAGGTCCGGCATCCCGGCGCGATTGGCGCGGATATCCAACAACAACCGGTCGAACCAGTGCCGCAGGTGCGCGGCGGGCAGGCAATCGAGCGCCTGCTCGAGCAGCTCTTCGCTCAACACATTCCAAAATACAAAGGGCGACTGGATCCCCCACTTTTCGACGTAGCGCTGGCGGATCGTGGTTTTGTAGCGCTCGTCGTGCAGTTGGTCCAGGCACACGGCAAATAGCTCGGCGCGGCGCTGCTGGAAGTCCTCACTGTGCAAATCCACCGGCCCGCGCTGGAACGGGTGAAAGAACGAGCCGGGCAACGGCGCGAAGATCGCCGGCCAGCACAACAGCCCGAACAGCGAGTTGGCCAGGGTGTTCTCCACGTAGTGCACCGGCCCCTCTTCATCTCCCAAATGCGCCTGCACGCAGAACTCCACGGCCGCCAACGGTTGCGGGAACGGCAGTTCCAGGTCCAGGCGCTGGATCACCTGGGGTTTGGGCTTGGGCAACGCCGGCTCGCCCAGCTTGCGCCGCAACCGCGGCAAAACCCGCAACAGGTGCTGCTGCTCGGCCGCGCTTTGTGGCGCGGCCTGGGCCTCCAGTGCCAGGGCCATGGCCTGGGCGAAATCCTCCTGGCGCTCCAGTACGCGGATCAGCCGTGCACGAGCGCCGGGGTAGGCACAATCGCGGTAGATCACCTCGGCCAGGGCCAGTTCGGCGAGCCGCTCGCAATGCTGGCCAACCTGGAACAGCAGCTTGGCCCGACGTTTTTCCAGCCAGGGGTTATCGGTGGCCAGGGTGGCAATCTGCGCCAGCACAGCCTCCAATGGTTCGCCCGCCTCGAACGCCTGCTGGCATTGGTGCAGGAACAGCAGGCCAGATACATCGTCGCGATGGCGCAGCCCGCGGGATTCGGCGCAGAACTCGACCTTTTCGTAGGTGTAGATCCCCAGGTCCGCCAAGACAAACTCCGACCAGTCCTGGTACAGGTTGCCGAAGAACATCAGGCGCAGGCGCTCACATAGATCCATCACCGTGAGGCTGTACAGGCGCTCGTCCAACTGCGGGGACCACTGCGCAAACGTACGCGGCTCGGTGAACTGGCTGGACAGGCCGGGCAGCCAATCGGACTTCTTGCCCCTGGGCTGCTCGATCCATGGCTTGAACGCTTGCAGTACCTCGCCTTTTTGCAACTGCCCCCACAGCTCATCAAGCGACAGCAGGCCCTGCTCGCTGACCCAACCGTGGGCCAGCAACGGCTGCACGGCCACGTCAACCGGGCCGATCTCGCCGTAGTTGAGCTTGCTCGCCCGAAAATGCACGCCCTTGCGCATCACCATGCGCACCAGCAACGCCTGGGCCGGTTGCGGCAACTGGGCGAACTGCGCCATGAAGCGCTGCTCCTGTTCGTCCAGCACATCGGCATAGCGCTGGCCCAGCCAGTCGAGCACTTGCCGGAAGTTATGCAGGTAGTAGAACGGGTCTTCGAGGGGATTGGACATGACGGGCACTTGGACAAACACTGGTTATGCATACAGAGTGCCGTCCCAAGGCTTGCGTTGCAATGGCTAATAGATCAGTGGCGCACGCAACTTTTTGCATAAAAGTGATCAGATGGGGGGGGATCCGCGTAACATTTGTTGCCCGCAGCCGTTGAGCACGGGGTTTTCGAAGGATGAGAGTAAGGGTTATGAACATGAAGAACTGGGGCCTGCCGCTGGCCGTACTGACGTTTCTGGCATTGGCCGGTTGCTCGACGCCGACCGTCGTGACCTTGCAGAACGGTACTCAGTACCTGACCACAGACACGCCGAATGCCAAGACACCCGATGGTTTCTACGAATTCACCGATATCGCCGGCAAGCGCGTACGGGTCAAGGCGGCGGATGTCGCAACCGTGCGCAAGGAAGACTGACCGCATAACCGTAGGAGCCGGCTAGCCGGCTCCTACGGGTTGTTTCAGGTGATGACGAACGCCTCTGCCGACAGGCTGCCAAGCCCGACCCCCACCAACGTCACCGAGTTATCGCCAAACGTCAGCAGCGTATCGCTGCCCACCGCCTTGGCATGGTCGAGGTAGTTGTACTGCCCGTCCACCCCCGCCACCCCCATGAACACCAACTTGTCTGTCGACTGGTAGCCCAGGATCCGGTCCTGGCCAAAGTCGCCGTCGAACAGGAAGGTATTGCGCCCGCCGCCCGCCTCCAGCAGGTCATTGCCAGCCCCGCCGACCAGCACATCGTTGCCTTTGCCGCCGATCAGATGGTCATTGCCGTCCAGGCCAAACAACCACTGCCCGCCATCGCCGGCCTTGAGCACATTGGCACCGGCATCGCCCTTGAGCGATGCCGCGTAGGCCGTCAGGTCCTTACCCGCCAGCAACCCCTTGTCGGTCACGCTGTGGGTCACCTCCTTGCTGAACAGCAACAGATAGCTTTCCTTGCTCACTATCGCGCCCATGTCACGGGTCATGCTGATGCCGCCTTGGCCGTCGCGGACATACAGGGTGCCTGCACCGTCGTTGGCCACCTCGACGTTTTTCAGTGACTGCTGCAGGTCCAGGGTGTTGAACCCCTTGCCGCCCAACATGATGTTGTAGCCGCCGCCATCACGGAAAGTATCGTTGCCTTCGCGGCCTTCCAGGTAGTCGTTGCCCCGGCCGCCCTGGATCAGGTCATTGCCGTCGCTGCCGATGATGAACGTGCTGCCCTTGTGCGCTTCGGCATTGCGGTTGAGGTCTTGCACCCAGGTAGTGGCGCGCGCCGGGTCCGATAGGTTGGCGACGATGATTGTCGAATCACGGCTGGTCAGGTCATAGAACTTGGATTCAAGGATGCGGCTCATGCCGTCGCCATAACCGGTGGGTAAATGTGAGATCCATGTCGGCAGGTTGAGGATGGAAAACGGCAGGATGTTCCACAGTGTCGAGGCGTAGTGGTCGTTGAAGCTGACGATGTTATCGGCGCTGGATTCGTGGGGTTTATCGTGGGCCCAAAGCGAGGACCCCGTGAACGAGGAGCCGTCGAGGGCGCGATAGACCGGGTCGTTTTCGTAGCCGATGTTCAGCACCTTGTCGCTGCTGCTCTGGGTCGGCGAGGCATAGGCCACGTAGTTGGCGTCCTGGTAGAACCCCGCCCAGTTGTCGTTGCTCAAATCCGCCATGCTGTTGACTGCCAGGCCACCGAGGCTATGGCCGCTGACCACCACATCCTGGCCGCTGAGCCCCTGTGCGCTGGCATACGCGGCGACTTTGCCAAGCAAGGTGCCAAACGCTTGGCCCGCGTAGTTTTTCGCATAGTCCGCAGGGCCGAACGCTGCCAACAAGTCACTGATCACATCGCCGATGGAATCAAGGATCAGGTTTTCCCTGGGGCCCGAAGTCCCACGGAAGCCGATGCCGATTTCCAGCAGTTTGCCGGCGTCATCGTACTTGCCCAGGACCTCGACCTGGGCGCTGGTATAACCGGCTTTTTCGCCAAAGAACGTGCCCCGGGCGTCGACCTTGCCGCCATACTCAAGGGTGCTGGCGCTGATGGGCGTCCAGCCGGCCTTTTGCACGGCGTCGAGGGCGGCCTTTTCCGAGTCGGGGTTCCACGGGATCCCGGGAATCACGCCTTGGGAATGGGTGCTGCCAATCAAGGCCTGCACCAGGGTGGCCGGCAAACCCAGGCCCAGGCCGTGTTGCTGGTACCCCACGGCAAAGCCGTTATCCAGGTTGTGGTAGGAATACAAGGTGATCGCCATGGCATCGGCGAACAGTGCTTTGGAGTCCTCGGTAGTAAGGTTTTTGTAGTCATAGACACCCATGGTATTGCCTCTCTTTTGTTGGAATTGTCGAGAAAGCCAAAACAGTTGGAATGCTGTAACGGTGGGAGCAAACCTGCTCCCACCGTTTGGAGCTGCGGTGTTTAGAAGGCCCAGTCGAGGCTCAAGCCCACGCCGTGGATTTTCTCCTTGCTGGCCAGCAGGCCGTTGTAGTCGAAGTTCACCCGCGCATCCTTGGTCAGCGCCAGGCTGGCGCGCGCGCCGACCAAGGCCGCGTCGCGCACCATCGGCGAGCTTTCCACGGCAAACGCGGTACTGCCTGAAGCAAACGCCAGGTGGCGCTCGGAATCGGTGGCGCTGAGGTTGTGCTGCCAGCCCAGGGTGCCGGAAACGTCCAACGCCTGATGGTCGCTGAGGTTGAAGGTCTTCAACGCCCGCACGCCGAGGGTGCTGAGCACCAGGTCGCGGGTGTCATCGCCGCCCTTGAGCGCTGCTGCATCGCCTTTCTCGCCGAAGCCGTCGCTGTCCAGATGCACATAGGCCAGGTTGGCGAACGGCTCCAGCGCCAGCGGTTGCAGGTTCAGGCGATAAGCCGCTTCGGTGAAGAGCTGGGTGCTACGGGCATCGACCTTGGCTTTCTGCTTGCCGGCGACTTCGCCGTATTGCAGCTCACGTTTCACATCAGCGCGGTGCCAGCTGTAGGTCGCCCCGCCGCTCAGGCGCCAGGCGCCGATGTCGTGACCGGCATAGGCGCCAAAGTGGTAGCTGTCCACCGATGCCCGCGAATGGGTGCCATCGCCCATGTTCAGCGAGGTATCGCTGTAACCGGCGACCAGGCCCAGGCGTGTGTCTTCGTCCAGCGCACCGTCCACACCCGCCAGCAGGCCGCCGATGGAGGTGGTGTAGCCCGCCGTCTCGCTGGCGCTGTCGGTTTTACCCCAGGCGCCAAGGGCCTTGACCCAGACGTTGCCACGCGTGTCGATGGTTTGTGGCGAGGTGCCCATTTCACCCTGTTGCAGGCGCTCGCCCACCGCTTCACGCAGGTAGCGGTTGTCATTGACCAGCGCGGTTTCCAGGGCCGGGTAGATTTCACCCGACAACTGTTGGAACGCCCCTTGCGCCGAGGCCGCACTCGGTGCCAGCAGCAGGCTTTCATACACCCCGTTACCCGCGCCCAGTTGCTCGGCCGCCACCGCCACCGCGCGTTGGTTATCGGTCGCCGCGACACTGGCGAAGCTGTTGGCCGTGCGCGCAACATCCAGCTGCACGCCGTTGGCGCCGTAGTTCAGGTTGCCGCCGACAAACAGGTAGTTGGGCAGTACCGAGGCAAAGGTGCCGGTAATTCCCCCGGCCGCCTGCAGGATGTTGTACTGGCGACCGATCAGGCTTTGCGCCTCGGGCTGGCTGAGCAAGGTCGGGCTGTTTTCCAGGGCCAGGGTCACGGTGCCGCCGTTGAGGGTGGCCTTGCCACCGGCGACGATGCGGTCGCTGCTGGTAGTGGACAGCTCCACCGCATAGGTAGAACCCGCGTCGAAGTTGACATCCCCAGCCACGTTCAAGGTGCCGATGGAGTTACCTGGCGCGACCGTACCGCCGCTTTTCGCGTGCAGCGCGCCGATGCTGCCGGAGCCGCCCAACACCCCGCTGTTACTCACCGTGACCTGCGATGCCAGCGAGCCATTGACCGCCAACAGGCCTTGATTGACCAGGGTTGGCCCGCTGTAGGTGTTGTTGCCGGTCAGCACCAGCGTCCCAATGCCCTGCTTGGTCAAGCCGCCGTGACCGGCAATGTCATTGCTCCACACATCCCGCCCGCAGTGCACATCGTCACACACGCGCTGGGTGGGCTTGCCGGCGTCAACTACCGCCCCAACCCCCGGCAAGTCCGCAACAAACTGGCCGCTGCCATAGCCACCGTCGATACGGAAATCGGCCGGGATATCCTCGGCGGTGATAAACATTCCCGGTCCGCTGACCGCCTTGCCCAGGTTGATCATGCCCCAGCCGTACAGTGCGTCGATGCCCGGTGCGCCAAGGTCGGTGGCGGTGGTCTTGAGCAGCGTGGAAATCTGCTCGCCGCTCATGTACGGGAAACGCTCCATCAACACGGCGGCGGCGCCTGCCACATGGGGCGCAGCCATGGAGGTGCCGTTTTTGTTGTTCCAGCCCAGGGTCATGTTATCGACCGTGGTGCCCACCATCACCGAGCTGTAGATCGCCGTGCCCGGCGCCGACACGCAGAAGCTGGCGGCATAGCCACAGCGCGACGAGAAGGTGCTGATCACATAGGGGTTGGGGCTGTTGGCATCCGGGTTGCGTTGCAATGCGGCCACCGACAGCCAATTGGGCGCGATCTCGGGCACAAAATACGCCAGGCCGGAGATCGCATCGGGGTTGTTCAGGTTGTAGTCGTTGCCGGCTGCGAAGATCGTCAGCACCCCGCTGCGCGCCGCGTTGATCGCACCGGTATAAGCCCCGCCTGGTGCGGTGCCCAACAGCGGCTTGATCTGGTCGAACTGCGCCTGCGCATCGCTGAGAGCAAAATGGGGGAACGCCGGGTCCTTGCCTCCCTTGGCAAACTGATCGCCAATGCCGATGCCCCAGCTGTTATTGATGATGCGTGCGCCGTTGGCCACCAGGCTGTCCCAACCGGCCTGGTACACCGCACCGTCGTTACCCAGGATGATCCCGTCTTCGGGGCCGGGGTCGCCGTTCTCGGCGCTGAGGATCTGTGCGTTGTAGGCCACACCGTGCATCGGCCCGCCGTTACGGTCGCCAGCGGCAATGCCCCCGACATGGGTGCCGTGGTCGCCCAGCTTGCCGTTGGAACCCAGGGACGGTGTGCCGTCGTAGCGGAACGGGTCACCGGCCTTCACCGGGATATACGGGTCGGTGTACTGGCGGATCCCTTCAGTGACCAGGGTCTGTACCTTGCCCGGGCTGGAGAACTCAGGATGCAGGGCGTATACCGGCTGGTCGAAAATCCCCAGCTTCACGCCCTTGCCGCTGTAACCGGCGGCATATGCCACATCGGCATTGACTGCGCCCAGGCCCCAATCGGCCTTGAACTCATTGCTGCGCCAACTGGCGACATCCCCCAGCTTGCCGGTTTCGACGTAGGGTGCGGCCTGGGCGGTACCCAGGCTGGCCAGGCAACACAGCAACGCGCCGTATGGCACGCGACTCAAGGCCTTGAGCGGGTAGCCCGGGCCTGTTGGGATGGCGGAGTGAAACCCTCGTTGTTTTGCGTTCACGGTGACCTTCCTTAGTTTCATTGCGTTTGTTGTTCTTTTTGTTGGCGCCGCTTCAGAACTGCCAGTCCAGGCTCAGGCCCACGCCCTGGTTGTTCTCCTTCGACCCCAGTTGGCCGTTGTAGTCGAGGTTGACCCGTGTGGTGTCACTCAGTGCCAGGCTGGCCTTCAAGCCCACCAGCGCGGCGTCGCGCTGAAGCGGTGTGCTGCGCACGGCAAACGAGGGGCCGCCTGCGACGAACGCCAGGTGTTCCTCGGATTCAACCGGCGTGAGGCTGTGCTGCCAGCCGAGCGAGCCGGAGAGTTCCAACTGCTGGCGGTCATTCAGAGGCAGGGTCTTGAGGGCGCGCAGGCCCAGGGTGCCGAGGGTCGCATCGCGGCGATCACTGCCCCGTTGCAGGGCGGCGCCATCGCCTGTCTCATGGAAACTTTCGCTGTCCAGGTGCACATAGGCCAGGTTGGCAAACGGTTCCAGGGCCAGCGCTTGCAGGTCCAAGCGGTAGGCCGCCTCGGTGAACACCTGCAGGCTGCGCTCATCCAGCTTGGCTTTTTGCTTGGCGCTGACGTCAGCGTATTGCAGGTCGCGCTGCACATCGCCGCGATGCCAGCTGTAGGCGCCGCCCACACTCACACGCCAGTTGCCCAGCTCACGCCCGGCGTAGGTGCCCAGGTGATAGCTGTCGACATCGGCCGACGCATGCGTGCCATCGCCCATGTTCAGCGAGCTGTCGCTGTAGCCCGCCATCACACCGACGCGGGTCTGTTCGTCCCATTGGCCATCGACCCCCAGCAGCATGCCGCCGATAGAGCGGGTGTAACCAGCATATTCACTGCTGCTGTCGGCCTTGCCCCAGGCGCCGAGGGCCTTGATCCACAGGTTGCTTTCGCCGGTGGCAGGCACATGGCGCAGGCGCTCACCGACGGCATCGCGCACATGGCGGCTGTCATTGATCAACATCGCGCCGACTGCCGGGTAGATCTCGCCGGACAACTGCTGGAAGGCCTGGCGGGCCACCACACTGGAGTCGGCACTCAGCACGCTTTCATACACCGGGTTGCCGGCCCCCAACTGCTCGGCTGCAGCGGCCACGGCGCGCTGATTGCGGGTCGCCGCGACGCTGGCAAAGCTTGCGTCATTGCGCGCGATAGCCAGTTGCACGCCATTGGCGCTGTAGTCGAGGTTGCCACCGAGGAACAGGTAGTTGGGCAATACCGCACCGAAACTGCCGGTGACCCCACCCGCCGCCTGCAAGATGTTGTACTGGCGACCGATCAGGCTTTGCGCCTCGGGCTGGCTGAGCAAGGTCGGGCTGTTTTCCAGGGCCAGGGTCACGGTGCCGCCGTTGAGGGTGGCCTTGCCGCCCGCAACAATGCGATCACTGCTGGCATTCGACAGCTCCACCGCATAGGTGGATCCGGCGTCGAAGCGCACATCCCCAGTCACATTCAAGGTGCCGATGGAATTGCCCGGCGCAATCACGCTGCCGCTATTGGCCTGCAACGCGCCGATACGCCCGGAGCCGCCCAAGGTCCCGCCAGGGTTGACCGTGACCGCCGAGGTCAGCGCACCCTCGACCTTCAACACACCCCCATTGACCGTGGTCGGGCCGCGATAGGTACTGTCGCCGCTGAGCACCAGGCTACCGGCGCCGGACTTGATCAAACTGCCTTGGTAAATGCGCTGGGCCGCCGCCGCATCCCGGGCCATGCCCACTGCGTAGTCGGTCTGTTCCTGCTGGCTGGCGCCGACCCCCGGACCATTTCCCCAGCCCTTGTCCTGCACGGTCTGTTGCCAAGCCAGGCGCTCGGCGCTGTCTTCGGCCTGGCGTTGCAGCAGCGCCTTGTCGGAGATGCCATTGCTCCACACATCGCCCTGCCCGGCCGCCAGATTGACGTCCATGGCACCCAGCAACTGCCCCGGCCCATGCATCGCCCGGCCAAGGTCCGGCACGCCCCAGCCGACCTTGGCGTTCGGCGCGTCGGTCACCGAACCGTCCAGCTGCGTGGCCGTCGTCAGCAACACCTGCAAGGCCTGCTCGTTGTTCAGGTACGGGTAGCGTTCCATCACCAGCGCCAACGCACCAGTGGCGTGGGGTGCCGACATCGAGGTGCCGGACTTGATCCCATAGCCGCCGCCAGGAACGGTGCTGTCGATCAGCGCACCCGGGGTGGCAATACACCAGTACTTGGCGATGCCGCACTGGTTGTATTTCTGGTTATTGGCCTTGTCCAGGCCGGACACCGCCAGCCAGTGGCCTTCCAGCTGCGGTTCAAAGTAAGGCAAGGCCGAGCGCACGCTGGCGTTGGCATAGCCGCTGTTGCCGGCGCTGAACACATTGATCACCCCGGCGCGGGCCACATCGGCGGCGGCGTCCAGCCAGGTGCCCTGGTTAAAGTGCTGGGCGTAGGCCGCGTGCAGGTCGCCCAGGGTCTGGTAGCTGACATCCTTGGGCTGGCTGCCCCAGCTGTTGTTGATCGCGCGCACCCCGGAATCGACCATGGCGCTGTACACCGCCTTGAAGTACTGGGGGTCGGGCGTCGGGCCAAACAGGAAGCTGTCGTTGGCATTGGTGTTGCCCACATAAATCTGCGCGTTGTAGGCCACGCCATGCATGCCGCTGCCGTCCCGCGCCGCCCCCATGGTGCCGGTGACGTGGGTGCCGTGGGAGTCGTTGTTGGGGTTCAGGGCGCCGGTGGTGGAAAACGGGCTGCCATCCACATAAGTGCCGCTGGCGGTCACCGGGTGGAAGCGCTCCGGGGAGGCTTGCGGGTGGCTGGCATCAAAGCCCGAGTCCAGCGCACCGATCTTCACCCCGGCACCGCTGATCCCCGCGGCGTAAGCCTGATCGGCCTGCATGCGCCCCAGGCCCCAGTCCCGCTGGTATTCCGTCGAGCGCCAACTGGCGGGGTCGCCCAGCTTGCCGGTCTCCACATAGGGCGCGGCCTGGGCGGTACCCAGGCTGGCCAGGCCACACAGCATGACGCAGTGATAGCTTCGTTGTTTTGCGTTCACCCAGACTTCCTCTTTTTATTGTGTTTATCAGCCTGTAGGAGCGGGCGTGCCGGCGATGGCGGGCTCAACGGCCTTATCGCCGGCAAGCCGGCTCCTACAGGGTCAGCGTTGGGCCGGGCCGAAGGCTTCGTCGACCTTGGCCAGGTCGGTGTCGCGCAGGTTGCCCGCGTAGTAGTGCAATTTGGTCCAGGCCATCAAATAGTCGTAACGGGCCTGGGCCAGGTCGCGACGGGTGCTGTACAGCTGCTGTTCGGCGTTGAGGGCATCGAGGTTGACCCGCTCGCCACCCAGGATGCTTTGCTTGGTCGACACCACCAGCGCTTCGGCAGAGGCCAGGGCCTTTTGATAGGCGCGCAGCTTGCTCACCCCCGACAGGCAGGCGCTGAACTGGCGCCGCAGCTCGATCAGGGTCTCGCGGGTCTTGCCCTCCAGCTCATATTCGGCCTGCTCCATGGAGCGGCTGGCCTGGCGGGTGGACGCCGCGACGCCGCCACCGGCATACAACGGCACGCTGACTTCAATGCCGATGGTGTTGGTGTCGTAGCGCTGGTTGTAGGTGTTGCCGCTGTCGGACTCCTGCTGGCGCGAACTGGCGTACGCGGTGATGCGCGGCAAGTGCCCGGCGCGGTTGCGTTCCACCTCATAGCGCGCCACCTCCACGGCCTGGCGCTGGGAGGCCAGGGTCGGGTTGTTGGTCAGCGCCAGTTCGTGCCAGCTGTCGTAGTTGGCCGGGGCCAGGGTGAAGGCAGCAAAGTCGTGGTTCAGAGGCGCCAGGTCGGCAATATCGACGCTCTGTACGCCGAGCAGCGCCCCCAGTTCGCGCAGTGACGCATCCTGCTCGTCGAGCGCCTGGATTTCTTCGGCGGTGGCCAGTTCGTAACGGGACTCGGCCTCCAGAATATCGGTACGCGTGCCCTCGCCTTGCTGGAACAGGTGCTGGTTCTGCTGGAACTGTTGCTCGTAGGCCTTCTTTTTGGCCCGGGCGATGTCGATCTGGTCCTGGGCGAACAGTGCCTGGGTGTAATAGGTCAGCACCCGCACCAACAGCGCCTGGCTCTTGTCGCGAAAACTCTCGTCGGCAAACAGCGCCTGGGCCACGCCCTTGCGGTAGTTGGCATAGGCTTCGTAGTCGAACAGCGGCTGTTGCAGGGTGAAGGTCGAGCCGAAACTGTTGTAGTTGCGGTCGTCGTGATAGTGGCCACCACGGCCATCGGGCAGGTTGGCCTGGGAGTTGTTGCGGCCCTTGTTGTAGTTGTACGACAGCCTTGGCAACAGGCCAGCGCGGCCGATGGTGCGGTTTTCCAGGCCGGCGTCACGCTCCTTGATTGCACCGAGGAACACCGGATCATTGCGCAGCGCCTGTTCATACACATCGAACGGGCCCATGGCGGCCTGGGCGCTGCTGCACGCCATTAGCAAGGCGATGAACACTGGTTTCATGCTCATTCCTCGGTCAACGCCGAGCCGGCACGGTCGAGCAGCGGCTTGAACAGGTAGTTGAGCAGCGAGCGCTCGCCGGTGCGCACAAACATCTCGGCGGGCATGCCGGGCTTGATCACCAAACCCTGGAGTTTTTCCAGGGCGACATCGCTGACCGTGGTGCGCAGCACGTAATACGGCGCACCGGTTTTTTCGTCGAGCAACTGGTCGGCGGAGATCAGGCTCACCTCCCCTGGCACCCGGGGTGTACGGCTCTGGTTGAAGGCGGTGAACAGGATATCGACCGGCAGATGGCTGCCGACCTTGTCCACCAGGTTCACCGGCAGGCGCCCTTCCACTTCCAGGCGCGTGTCCTGGGGCACGATTTCCAGCAGGGTCTCCCCGGCCCGCACCACCGCACCGATGGTATGCACGCCGAGGTTGACCGCGATGCCATCGGCCGGTGCGTTGATTTCACTGTGTTGCAGGTCAAAGCCAGCAGAGGTCAGTTGCTGCTCCAGGGTCAGGCTGCGCAGTTGCGCGTCGGCCAACTGGCTGCGGACCTCCTTCTGGTACTCCTCGCTGTGCTGTTGCAACTTGAGGCGCGATTCGAGGATGCCCTGCTCCAGGCGCCCGCTTTCGCCGCTGTTCTGCGCCAGGTCCTGCTGCACCTGGGACAGTTGGCGCTGGTACTCCAGCAGGCGGTTGCGCGGGATATAGCCGTTGTCGGCCAGGGGTTGCAGGTTGGCCAGTTGATCACGCAGAGATTGCGCCTGGGCGCTGAGGTCGGTGCGGGCGCGGCGCATGCCGTTGAGCTGGGCGCTGGCGCCTTCGATACTGGCGCGGATCCCGGATTGCTCGCGGGCAAAGGCGTCGCGCCGGCTGCTGAACAGCTGGCGCTGGCCTTCGAGCACCAACGCCAGCGCAGGATCGGGGGCGCTACTCAGTTCAGCCGGAAAGGCCACCGCCGGCAAGCTGTCGCGCTCGCTCTGCCAACGGGCGACGCTGGCCCAGGCCATGCGGTATTGGGCTTGCAGGGAATGTACGTCGGCCTGGCTTTGGGTCGGGTCGAGGCGAAACAACGGCTGGCCCTGTTTGACCACCTCGCCTTCGCGCACCAGGATCCGGCTGACGACGCCGGGGCTCAGGGTTTGCACGGCCTTGCGCTTGCCGGACACCACCACCGTGCCCTGCACCGGGATCCCCTGGTCCAGCGGCGCGAGGCTGGCCCAGAGGAAGAATCCGCCGGCGCCAACCACCGTCATCACCCAGCCCAGGCGGGAGAAAAAGCGCGCATCGCGCTCGGGAAAGGTCTGCTCGAGTGGCAGGCTGTTATCGGTATTCATTGGCCTGGATTCCTTGCCGCAGGATATTGACGGTTCAAGCTGACGCCGGCCTTTTCACGGGGTGGCTCCGCTTGCCCGGACAGCGCCCGCAGCACCTCCTGGCTGGGGCCAAACGCTTGCAGGCGGCCTTCGTTGAGTACCAACAGCTTGTCGGCCTGGGCCAGGGCCGAGGAGCGGTGGGTCACCAGGATCACGCTGCTGCCCTGGGCTTTCATCTGCATGATGGCGCTGGCCAGGGCGGCCTCGCCCACGGTGTCGAGGTTGGAGTTGGGTTCGTCGAGCACGATCAGGCGCGGCCCGCCATACAGTGCGCGGGCCAGGGCCACCCGTTGTTTCTGCCCACCGGACAGGCCGCTGCCGTCGTCGCCCAACACCGTGTCGTAGCCCTGGGGCAAACGCAGGATCAGGTCATGCACCCCGGCTTGCTGCGCGGCTTGCACCACCCACTCGGGGTCAGCCTGGCGAAAGCGCGCGATGTTGTCGGCGATGCTGCCGCTGAACAGCTCGATGTCCTGGGGCAGGTAGCCGACATGGGGCCCGAGGTCGTCGCGGTCCCAGCGATGGATATCGGCGCCGTCCAGGCGCACCGTGCCCGCCAGGGTCGGCCACACGCCCACCAGTACTCGCGCCAACGTCGACTTGCCGGACCCGGAGGCCCCCAACACGCCCAGCACTTCACCGGCCGCGAGGTTGAAGCTGACCTGATGCAACGTCGCCACCCGCCGCCCCGGCGGCCCGGCAGTGACCTGCTCGAAACTCACTTGGCCCTTGGGCGCCGGCAACGCCATGGCCTGCGCCCCGGGCGGGAACTCCTGCAACAGCTCATCGAGGCGTTGATAGGCCAGCTTGGCCGAACTCCATTGCTTCCACACCGCAATCAACTGGTCGATCGGGCTCAACACCCGGCCCATCAGGATAGTGCCGGCAATCATCATCCCGGCGGTCATCTGGCCCTTGATCACCAGCAACGCACCCAGCCCCAACACCAACGACTGCAGGAGCAGGCGCAGGGATTTGCTCAGGGAGCTGATCACCGAACCGGTGTCGCTGGCCCGGTTTTGCAGGCCGAGGAATTGCGAATGCACCTGGAACCAGCGACTGCGCAGCGCCCCCAGCATGCCCATGGCCTGGATGGTCTCGGCGTTGTGCAAGTGGCTGGTGGCCAATTGGGTGGACTGCTGCGAGTAGCCGCTGGCTTCGCGCAAGGTTTTTTTGGTCAGGTATTCGTTCAGGCATGCCAGGGCGATCAACAGCACGGCGCCGGCCGTGGCCAACACCCCCAGCCACACGTTGAACAAAAAGATCACCAGCAAATAGATCGGGAACCACGGCGCATCGAAGAACGCAAACAACGCCGGCCCGGTGAGGAACTGGCGGATATGGGTCAAATCCCCGAGCGATTGCCCAGCATGGCCTTCGCCCCGTTGCAGGTTGCGCTCGAAGGCGGCCTTGTATACCTGCAGGTTGAAGCGGCGCTCCAACTGGCTGCCGATGCGGATCACGATAAAGCTGCGCACCACTTCCAGGGTGCCGATAAAAGCAAAGAAACCTACGACCATCAGGGTCAACATCACCAAGGTGGTTTCGTTCTGCGATGACAGGACCCGGTCATACACTTGCAGCATGTAAATGGACGGCGCCAGCATCAACAGATTGATCAGCGCGGTGAAGCAACCGACGCTGATCAGGATACTTTTATAATCGCCGAGGGCTTTAAACAGTGGTGCAGTGGGAGTGGTCTTCGCCATGTTGCCTGATCTTCCCTGGGCTGAAATACGCGCGATAGTCTGCCGGGCGCCCCAATGGATGGGGCGGGCAACTATTTCAATAGTGTTTAATGCGCTGGAAGTGACAGGTGGATATAGGTCACGACCAACAAACAGCTCTATACCTGGTAGTTATAAGCATATAACTGTAATAGTTAATTATTGTGTGCGTTGCAGTAACAGCTCTAATCCAGAAGCAGAACGCGCGGTATATTCGCCTTCTTTCTGCCGATTCAAATGAGTAATACCGGTGCCCTCGGCATTCATTAGCCAGATGCCATCCGGGGTGGGCAGCCACGTCAGGGGTTTTTGCCCCAGCCACTGTTGCGCGCACTCAATATCACCCGCCAGGCTATTGGGCTGGGCGATCAGATCCAGCTCGCACACCTGCTCCTGCTGGTGTAGTTGCCAGTGCCCAGCCAGTTGCGCGGTGCTGGGTAAAACAAGACTGCTTGCCATTGCGTTGGCTCCTGCCGACACGAGCAATGCCGGGATCACCCAGGCGATTGCATTGCGAAAAATAGTCATCACCATTACCCGTTTACGGGGCTGTTGCAAGGAAAGAGCGGCGCCGGGGCGCCGCCCTTCGTTACGCCTTGATCAAGCCACGATGTCGCTATAGGCCGCCTGGCCCACGGTGGTGACGAGGAAATCCGCCACCCCGTGCCCAGAGAAGTCCACCGCCAACGTGCCCAGGTTGGTACCCGAGGCGTAGGTCAGCACGGCATCGCCGGCAGCGCCGGTAAAGGCGTTGACGAAATGCAGGCCGCTGCCCTTGGTGATGCCGGTCAGGTCGATCTTGTCCGAACCTGAGGTGAAGTCGAGGATCTGGTCCGCCGCACCTGGCCGGGAGTCAGAGCTGGCACCGAACACAAAGGTGTCCGAACCCGCACCGCCCCACAGTTTGTCGGCACCGCCACCGCCGTAGATCAGGTCATTGCCGGCACCACCCTTGAGGGTGTTGGCCACTGCGTTGCCGATCAGCAGGTCGTTGCCCGAGCCACCGAAGGCGTTTTCCACGGTCACGCCCTGGGCGATCGACACGTTACCCACCAGGCCGCCCACGTCGGAGAACGAAGTCTCGTTGAGGTTGATTTTCTGGTTCTGGGTAAAGCCGGAGAAGTCCAGGGTGTCGTTGCCACCGCCGTCCCACACCGAGAACACCAGCTTGTCGGCATTGGACGTGGCGCTGAGGTGATCACGCCCGGTGTTGGAGTTGAAGCCGTAGGTGGTGTCACCGGCACGGGTGTTGAAGTTGGCGCCGTAGAGCTTCTGGATCGCCGCGATATCGTCGATCAGTGGGCCGGACGCATAAGCCTCGACCCCGCCTTTGGTGAAGTTCTGGTTGGTGTTGTTTTCACCCCAGTAGCTCATGACGCTGTAGCCACGGGTGTCCTGGCCGTAGTCCGCGTCCTTGTAGGACGGGTTGCCGGTCCCGGCGTTGTAGTCGCCAGGGTGATCCAGGCCCAGGGTATGGCCGATCTCGTGGGTCAGGGTTTGGCGCCCGTAGTTGTTCAGGCCAGGGTTGATATTGGCGGTGTAGCTGTTGTTGATCAGGTACCACGAGGTGCCATCCGTGCCGCTCGTGTGGTACTTCTCATTGGTGCCGGGCAGGTAGGCAAAGGCCGCGGCGCCGTCCTGGCCTGCGCTGTAGTTGCCGAAGGTCATGTGGAAGTCGCCGCCCGAGGCTTTCTCGGTGAAGGTGACATTGGCCACATCGGCCCAGGATTGCATGGCCAGTACGGCCTGGCCTTTTTGCAGGTTGCTGAACTGGCTGAACCCGGAGATACCATGCTTGTTCATGGTCGCCGAGGAAGCCTGGGTCAGGAAGGTGTAGGTCAGATCGATCCTGCCGTTGCCGTCAACGTCCCGGTATGCCGCGTTTTCGCGCAGCAAATGGTCGGCTGCCTGGTCGACAGAGAACGAAGGTTTGCCATTGACCGTGAGGTTGCCGCCACGGTCATACAAATGGCTAAAGCTATCGATTTGTGAATAGGCACTACTTGCTTGAGCTGCCGAGACAATAGCTTTGTCTTTTACTTTCGACATAAACGTACTTCCTTGTTTGCAAGTGGAACAGTTTTTGTCCGATATGACGCTCTCGGGCGAGATCGTCCTATCACTCGCCTCTTATGAAGGCGAAAGAAAACTGACACAATTCGAAATCACACGTCCAGTGATTTTTTTGTTGGAAAAGTTCATGGACGGAATAACGGCTGCAAACATTGGGAATTAAGTGTTTATATTCTTCGTTTTGGGGCGAGAGACGGAGAATCGGCTATTTAAATATTAAATAGTGCTAAATAATTAAATGCCAGACGGGTCACACTTATTGCGTAATGGATCCAATATATTGATTGGGCGGCACTTTAAAAGTGCCACCGTGTCATTCGCAAATATTAAATAGCCACTGTTTTATTATTGACAGCCAGCGCCGGCAAGCCGGCAACTACAAGGTGATAGCGGCCTCAGGCTTACCCATGCCAGCCCGTCTGGCGCAGTGCCTCCAGCAGCGTCTGCCCATCCAGCCCCGGCACCAGCACGCCATCGGCGGTGGTCATGTCTTCCCCGGCGAGGATCGCGTTGATGATCGCCTCTTCCACCGCCTCGGCCGCGGCGCTGAACAAGGGCGAAATATGATCGTTATTGACCATGCTCAAGGTTGTGCTCAGGGGCAAGTCCTTGCGCCCGTAATCTGCCGGCGGCAGGTGGTGATTGCCGGTGGCAAACGCCAGGAACAGATCGCCACTGGAGTCCTCGGTGCCGCCGCCGGTGCGGGCAATGCCGATGGATGCGCGTTGCGCCAGGCGCTGGCACTGGTGCGGCAGCAACGGTGCATCGGTGGCGATAATTACCACGATCGAGCCCATGCCCGGGGTGCCCCGGTCGGCAAACGGCGAGGCAATGTCCATCAGGTGGCGCCCCACCGGATAGCCATCCACCCGCAGCTCCTGGCGCTTGCCGTGGTTGGCCTGCACCAGCACGCCAACGGTCCAGCCGCCCTGCTCCACCGCCAGCTTGCGCGAGGCGCTGCCGATGCCGCCCTTGAACTCATGGCAGATCATCCCGGTGCCGCCGCCCACGGCGCCCTCTTGCACCGGGCCGGACTCCGCGCTCGCCATGGCTTGCAGCACATGTTCGGGGCCGATGTGCTGGCCCCAGATATCGTTGAGCAGGCCGTCGTAGGTTTCCATCACCACTGGCATGCACCAGTACACCGCCGGGTCCGCCAGGCTGTCGCGCTCCAGGGCAATCAGGGTGTCGCGCACAATGCCGATACTGTGGGTGTTGGTGATCGCCAGGGGCGTCGTCAGCAGCCCGGCTTCGCCGATCCACTCAAGGCCCGTGGCGTCGCCGTTGCCATTGAGCACGTGGTACCCGGCAAAACACGGTTGTAGCCGCGCCGCACCGGCCCGCGGCTGGATCAATGTGACCCCGGTGCGCACCTGCTTGCCGTCGATCTGCTCCTTGAGCGTGCTGTGGCCGACCCGAACCCCGGGGACGTCGGTAATCGCATTCAATTCGCCGGGCGTGCCCAACCCCAACGTAATGCCCAATTGACGTGCGCGCATAACCACTCCTTACAGTTTCTGAAACGCCGGACTCGACCGGCCGCTGATGCAATAGAGGATCACCGACATTGCCAACAGGCCGATGATAATCATGATGTCGCGCATGGAGGCCGCGATAAACAAGGTAAACAACAGATAACCCGCGCCCGCCACGGCCAGCAACGCCGGCACCGGCCACAGGGGCATGCGGTACGGGTGCTCGCGGTCGCGCAACAGCACCCGGCTCATCAGCGCGCTCAGGGCCACGATCAGGTACACCAGCATGATCAACAACACGCTGAA
The DNA here is from genome assembly GCF_012985565.1 of Pseudomonas sp. WS 5010. Lineage (NCBI taxonomy): Bacteria > Pseudomonadati > Pseudomonadota > Gammaproteobacteria > Pseudomonadales > Pseudomonadaceae > Pseudomonas > Pseudomonas sp. WS 5010. Next base: position 625,466 of record NZ_JAAQWQ010000002.1, read on the forward strand.
GGACGTCAGGTCTGCCAGGTTGGAGCTGAAGCTGAGCAGTGCCGAAGGTATCGCCAGGAACAGCGTGGCCAGCCATGGCGAATCCCAGCGCGGGTGGATGCGGGTGAACAGTTTGTTGATGGTCGGCGTCCACAGCGCATCGCGACCACTGCTGAACACCACCCGGCCGATCTGGATCACGATGGCGACGATGGCGTTGAACACCGAGAGGAAGATCCCGGCGCTGACCAGGCGTGACAGGGTTTCATTGCCATGGCTGGTCAGCAAGTAGCCGATCGGGTCCGGGCTGCTGATCATCTCGCTCAGGGAGGGCGCGCCGATCAACAGCGCGGTGATCGGCACCAACTCGATCACCACCACCAGGCCCAGGGACCACAGGACCGCCTTGTGCACGCCCTTGCCGCCGCATTTCATGTCTTCGGCCAGCAGCACCGCCGGGCCGTAGCCGTTGAACGAGAACAGGCCGATGCCCACCGCGCCGATCACCAGCGCCCAGGGCGCCAGGTGCAGCACGCCGTTTTCGACGATCTGCGGTTGGAACAGCACACTGGCCGGCTGCACCGGGTTGCCGAAGCCAATAAATACGATCACCAGCAACGCCGCCACTTCCAGCAGCAGGCAGGTGCCGGTGATCCAGGCGTTGAGCTTGATATTGAGAATGCCCAGGGCGTAACTGCACACCACAATCACCAGGGCCACGGTTTGTGAATCGAATGTCGTGCCCAGGGCGTTGTTGAGGTAGGTCGCCGCGCCGGTGGCCAGCACCGGCGGGATAAACAACAGCATCACCAGCACTGTCAGGAAGGTCGCGTAGCCGGCCATGCCGCCGAACACGCGCTTGGCATACACATACTCGCCACCGGCACTGTTATGGGCGCGCCCAAGCTCCGCGTAGCAAAAGGCGAACATCAGCGCCAGCAGCCCAGCCATCACAAACGCCAGGAACACCCCGCTGCCGGCTTGCTGGATCGCAAACGGTGCAATCACAAATACGGAACTGGCCGGAGTTACCGCCGAAACGGTAATGGCCACCACATCGAACATACTCAAGGTAGGTTTCAGCACGCCATCGGGTGCGGGGGTTGCGCTCATGTCGTTATCCTCATGGTTGTTCTTTTTATTGGAAAGCTGGTTGAGGCAGAAACGAAAAAGGGAAAGCGGGTGCGGGATATGTTTCCCGCTGAATGCCAGGGAATCTAGGCGCTGTGCCGGCGCCCGCCAATTCCCCTATTGGAGTACTCCCCTTGACGGGCTCGTGCAAAAGCCGAACCCTTGGCCGATCTTTCAGCCATCGGAACCCATCACATGAGCCTGTTCAGGGAAATCGGCATGCATGCGGGCCTGGGTCGCACCGTGTCGCAAATTGGCACCGAGCGTTTCTGGAAGCAACTGGTGTTGCTGCTGCACCAGAACCTGGCCTTCGATAACGCCCTGGCGATCTTCTACCCGATGGATGGGCCGCCCCAGGCGCTGGAGGAATACGACGCGCAGCCCACCAGCAAGCCGGCGTCGATGCTGGTATACCTCAATGGCTTGTACTTGCTCGACCCGTTCTTCCAGGCCTGCCGCGAAGGTTACGCCAGTGGCGTGTATCGCCTCGAAGAGGTGGCACCGGACCATTTCCGCCAGAGTGAGTACTTCCTCAATTACTTTCACGACAACGTGCTGGAGGATGAGGTGCAATTCATCCTGCAGCTGCCCGGGGTGGGCACCTTGTCGTTGTCGTTGGGGATGCAGCGCGTGTTTACCGCCACGGAAACCGGGTTACTGACACTGCTGGCGGCGTGGGTGCTGCCCTTGATGCAGCAACATTGGCAGCAGAGCACCCAGCGCGCACCGGCCGGCGCGGCCATGGCCAGCCAGATCCGCGATGCGTTGAGCCATTTTGGCAGCGGGGTGTTGTCCGAGCGCGAACTGGAAATCGCCCGCCTGGTATTGCGCGGGTTCTCGTCCAAGGCCATGGCCGAACGCCTGAGCATCTCGCCGGACACGGTCAAGGTGCATCGACGCCACCTCTACGCCAAGCTGGATATCTCGTCGCAGCCGGAGCTGTTTTCGTTGTTTATCCAGTCGTTGGGGCATGACCTGGATAACCCATAGGCAGGCCATGTATCGACTGGTCCACCGCTATCGCAGCGATGCGGCGACCCGACAAGCCAGCTCCTACAGTTGGTGTGTGGTATGTGCAAAGTCCTGTGCCCAACCGAGATCTCGTGTAGGAGCGGGCTTGCCCGCGATGGCGGTAGATCATGTAAGGATGTGTTGACTGGCCTACCGCCATCGCTGGCAAGCCAGCTCCTACAGTTGGTGTGTGGTGTGCAAAGTCCTGTGCCCAACCGAGATCCCCTGTAGGAGCGGGCTTGCCCGCGATGGCGGCAGATCAGTCACAGGTATCTAACGCCCGGTACGGATGGTGTTCCAGATCCGCGTACGAATGCGGTCGATCTTCATCGGCATGGCTTCAAGGGCGAATAGCTTGCCCATCATTTCTTCGCTCGGGTACACCTTGGTGTCGCTCTTGATCACCGGGTCTACCAGGCTGTCGGCGGCGCTGTTGCCGTTGGCGTAGTGCACGAAGTTGGTGATGTCGGCCATCACGTCCGGGCGCAGCAGGTAGTTCATGAAGGCATAACCGGCCTTTTCATCCGGGGCGTCGGCGGGCATGGCGACCATGTCGAACCAGATCGCAGCGCCTTCCTTGGGAATGTTGTAGCCAATCTTCACGCCATTCTTGGCTTCCTTGGCGCGGCTTTCGGCCTGCAGCACGTCACCCGAGAAGCCAACCGCCACGCAGATGTCGCCGTTGGCCAGGTCGCCGGTGTATTTCGAGGAGTGGAAGTAGGCAATGTACGGCCGCACCTTGATCAGCAGCGCCTCGGCTTTTTTATAGTCCTCGGGGTTCTTGCTGTGATGAGGCAAGCCCAGGTAGTTCAGGGCGATCGGCAGCAGTTCCGGGCCGTTGTCGAGGATCGCCACCCCGCATTTGCTGAGTTTTTCCATGTATTGGGGCTTGAAGATCAAGTCCCAGGAGTCGACCGGCGCATCCTCGCCCAACACTGCCTTGACCTTGTCGATGTTGTAGCCGATGCCAGTGCTGCCCCACAGGTACGGGAAGCCATGCTCATTGCCCGGGTCGTTGGTTTGCAGGGCCTTGAGCAGCACCGGGTTGAGGTTTTTCCAGTTCGGCAACTGGCTCTTGTCGAGCTTTTTCAGGGCCCCGCCCTGGATCTGCCGGGCCATGAAGTGGTTGGACGGGAACACCACGTCATAGCCCGAGTTGCCGGTCATCAACTTGCCGTCCAGGGTCTCGTTGCTGTCGTACACGTCATAGCTGAAACCGATCCCGGTTTCCTTCTGGAAGTTCTTGGTGGTGTCCGGCGCGATGTAGCTCGACCAGTTGTAGATTTTCACCGTTTCGGCGGCCTGGGTCAGGGAGGCCACTAACATCAAGGGCAACAGGGCAATGGGTCTCATGGTTCGATTTCCTGGCGGTTATAGGGCTGTTTTTATGGCAGGCGATCAAGGATCAAAAGATTAGAGGATCAACACATAGGTCTTGCGCACGGTCTCCTGGATATCCCAGATCCCCGTGCTGTTGGCCGGCAACATCAGTGCATCGCCGGCTTCGATATGCAGGGTTTCGCCGTCATCGGGGGTGAACGTGCAGCGGCCCTGGATGAAGTGGCAGAACTCCTGCGCCACGATCTGGCGCCGCCAGCGGCCCGGGGTGCATTCCCAGATGCCGGTTTCGACGCCATCGTTGCGTTCCACGCTGAGGGTGGAGGCCACGGCGACCGGGGTGCCCAGGGGCACGGCGACCGGACTGGAGTCCGGCAGATGGCGGTTAAGGGTGTCTTTGAACTGGGTAATGCTCATGGTCATACCTGTGGTGAATGAAGCGACTTAGTGCATGAAACCTTCCATGAAGCCGGCCATCCCGCTGGCCAGCTTGCGCCGCCAGGGCGCGGTGTTCGGGTCGGCGAGGGTCTGGTCCTCATGGACAAAGCTGCGGATGATCGCGTTGTAGCCCAGCCAGCGGCATGGCTCCGGCTCCCAGCCCTTGAGCGCCGTCAGGCCGCCATCACGCAGCACCCACGGCTGCTGGACCAGCGGCGTGTCACGCCCCAGGATCAGGTCGGCCAGGGTCCGCCCGCCCAGGTTGCTGGCGCCCACGCCCTCCCCGCCATACCCGCCGGACAAGGCGATGCCGCTCTGCTGGTCGCACAGCATGTGCGGCCGAAAGCGCCGCGACATACCGAGGTTGCCGCCCCAGGAGTGGGTCACGCGCACGTGCTTGAGTTGCGGAAACAGCTCGCAGAACAGGTAGCGGCGCAGTTCCACTTCGCTGTCGGTGAGGTCGAAGTTGTGGCGCAGCTTGCCGGCAAACTGATAGCCGCCGCGGGCACCGAATACCAAGCGGTTATCGGCGGTGCGCTGGCCGTAAGTGACCTGGCGGCTGCTTTCACCAAAGGCCTGGCCCTGGTTCAGGCCGATTTCTTCCCAAGTACTGGCCGGCAGCGGTTCGGTCGCAACGATCAGGCTCTGCACCGGCAGTTGATAGCGCCCCAGGGGCTTGAGCGTCGGCGCATAGCCTTCTACCGCCGGCACCACCCACGAGGCTCGGACCTGGGCTTTGTCGGTGCGCAGGCTGCCGGACTGCCAATGGGTGACCGGGCTGTTTTCGTAGATCGCCACGCCCATGGCCTCGACCACCCGCGCCAACCCGCGCACCAGCTTGGCTGGGTGGATCGTCGCCACATGGGGCGTGTAGACCGCGCCATAGGCCGAGGCAATGCGGATCTGCCCGGCCAGTTGCTCGGGGCTGAGCCAGCGGTAGTCATCGTCGGTCAGGCCTTGGCCATGGAGCTTGGCCAGGTATTCGCGCAGGCTGGCTTCCTGCTCGGGGTAACGGGCGGCGCAGTGCAGGGCCCCGCCCTTGCGGTAGTCGCAGTCGATGCCTTCGCGCTGCAACACCTGCCCGACTTCATCGGGGATGCCGTGCAGCAGATCAAACGAGGCCCGGCGCTGCTCGGCAGGCAACCCCGCCAGCAAGCGGTCTTCGCCCAGGAGGTTGCCCATCAGCCAACCGCCGTTGCGCCCGGAGGCTCCGAAGCCCGCGGTCTGTGCCTCGACGATCACCACCTTGAGCTGCGGTGCATGGCGCTTGAGGTAATAAGCGGTCCACAACCCGGTGTAGCCGGCGCCAATAATGGCCACATCGACATCCAGGTCCTGCCCGAGGGACGCACGCGCCTCCAGCGGCTCTTGCAGCTGGTCCATCCATAAACTGATCTTGCGCCATGCCGGCATGCTGAAACTCCACCACCAAACGTCGATGGCGTGATCCTAGTGCCTGGCTTCAGTCGTCGTCTTGCGCGCGTGCACGCAGGGAAATTTGTTTGACGTAGGCCTTGGGCGACAGGCCGGTGTGCTGGCGGAAACAGCTGTAGAACGCCGACAACGAGTTGAAACCGGCGGCAAATGCCAGCTCATCAATGCGGATCGGCGGCGTGGCGCCATCCAGTGCCGCCAGCAAATGTTGCAGGCGGGCCTGGTTGACGTAGCGGTAGAAGCTCTGCCCCAGCACCTGGTTGAGCAGGTAGGAAATCTGGTTGCGGCTGTAGCCACATTCCTTGGCCACCCGTTGCAGGTCCAGTTCGGGGTCGAGATAGGGTTGCTGGCGCTGGAAGTACTGCTGCAAATCGTTGGCCAGGTAGCTCAGTTGCTGGGGCGACAGGCCCAGGCGGCTGACGGTCGGCCGTGTGGCCTGGGACTGGGAACGGCTGGTGGCGGGCTCGTGCACCAGGGACGCGTATTCGTTGACGCGCCAGATCAGCCCGTCACGTACGGTAATCGCCTCACTGGTGCGAAACGACACCAGGCCCTGGCCACCGCGCAAGGTCACGCGATACTGGATAAATGCGGTATCGCCGTCGGTGCGGATGCGATCGGTGTGCTCAATCGCCTCGTCGGGGTCGCGCGGCATGCTGGCTTGCAGGTACTCACGCAACTGGTCGAAGCACACTACGCGGTTCTGGAAGAAGTCGTGGTACTGGATATCCGGGTGATAGTGCGCCATTACCCCGTCCAGGTCGCGGTGCTTCCAACACAAGTGATGGCGCAATACCACGTCGGCAGTCGCTTGGGTCTGTTGCGGGCAATCGGCCGGGACGGTCTGTGGCATACAACACTCGAAAACGGCTAAAGCCTGGAGCTTGCACAACTTTACCGGGTGCTTCAATGGCCAATTGACAGTTTTAAGTAATGGCCTTTTGCCTAAGCATTTGTAAGACATGACCCACGTCAAACTTCTCGCAAGGAAGCGCCGAACGGACAGAAAAAACCCCGGTACTTATTGCCAGCGAGTGCTATTTTTTAAGCTTCACCGTCAGGACTATTGATGGACCTGACGCCCTTGCCGCGAGCTAAAGGAAGTGCTCAATGAACAAGGTTGGCAACATGAACAAAGTGACGTTCCCCAATGCATGCCAGTTGATGCGCTGGCACTTTCACCCGGTTGGCTTTGAAGGCAGCATGGACGCGCCTGGCAGCATGATCGCGCGATTGTTTGACCGAGAGAGTGGCGAAACCCTGATTGCCATCGCCGGCATTCCTTGCGCCACGGTGATGAACGCCACGGATGTGGAGCGGATTATCGAGGCAATCGAGGCTGAGCTGGACTCGTTTGTGCGCCCGCAACTGCGGCAGGCCTGAACTGCGTAGGGGCTGTTTCGCTTCGCGAGGCAGCTCCTACAGGGATCTAACGGCGGCGGTCATCGAAGAACGCCTTGCTCCCCACCACCCGATCCGACGCCTTCGGCGCATTCGTGCCCTGGCCATCCTGCCCTTCGACATACCAATAGCAATGGCTCACCGCCCGGGTAATCCCGACATAGGCCAGGCGCAGCACCTCGTCTTTTTGCGCATTGTCATAGGGCTCGGCATCACCGTCCTTGCCCAGGCCCGCCATGCGGTACACCTGGTTCTTGTACGGCGAGCGGGTCAGGTGCTGGCAATCGCCGAGCAGAAACACCGCATCCGCCTGTAGGCCCTTGGCGCTGTGGTAGGTCAGTTGCTTGAGGCGGCGCATGGCGGGCGGCAAGCTAGAATCAAGATTAACTACAGTTTGAATATGCTCTTGAATCAATAGCTTATCGCTACCTTTTCGATACAACATCAATACCGATTCGCCACGCTGATAGTGCGCCAACAACTGCTGGGCCAAGGCTGCCTCGTCGCGATCAAGCACCTGTACCGGCACCAATGCCCGATCTACGCCGCTGGCCTTGGCCTTTTTGCCGCTGATCGCCGGTGCGGCTTTAACGATGTGTTCGGCCGCATCGATGATGTGCTGGTGACTACGAAAGTTCTCCCCGAGCATCACCCGAGTGGTGGCCGGTGACGGGAACTCCTTGTTGAACTCCATGAAGTATTTGGGCGAGCTGCCGCGCCAGCCATAGATCGACTGCCAGTCATCACCCACGCAGAGCAGCGAGGAATGCTGGGCACCGCGCCCCACATGCATCGCCGGCCCACGACTGCGGATTTCGCGCAGGCTGGCGCGGATCCACGAGACGATCTGCGGCGAGACATCCTGGAATTCGTCGATCATCAAGTGCGACAGCGGGCGCAACAGCCCATCGTTGAGCAACTTGAGGTTTTCCGGGGTGTTCTCGCCAAACAGCGAAAACATGCGGTTATAGGTCATGATCGGCGGCGACTGGTCCAGCAGGTGATCTTCCAGGGCCTTCCAGAAAATACCCAGGGCCTCGAAGAAGCCGCGATCCGGGTCATCCTTGGCAAAGCTCATCTGGCCTACAGCCGTGGGCACGTCCAGGCCGAGGTTTTCGATAAACCCGGCGGCGGTGACGAAACAATCCAGCAGCGGCGCCGAAGCCAGTTCACCCTTGACCTTGTAATCAAACCCCGGCCCCGAGGTGGTATCTGCCGCCAGGCTGCTCAACAGGCGACTGGATGACTCGTAGCTATCTATCCATATCAATGGCTTACGACAGAAAGCTTGAAACAAGGTGCGCTTGACCGCCCATTCCGCGCGTACCGACAGCTTGGCCCCAGGGCGGGCAATCTGCGGGTTTTCCCGGGAGTCGAAACCCAGCACCACCCAGGCATCCAGTTCGGCGCAGTAGCCATGGCAATGGAACGGCGCACCATTGATTTCAACGCTCTGGCGGTTTGGCTCGATGCCCTGGATCGGCCATGCGCCGGCGCGCAACCACAGGTCCTCGATCACATCGCACAGCTCTTCGTCGCGCTTGGCTGCCAACTCGGTAACCGCCACGCGCTTTTGTACATCCGGGTGGTCGCGCTCCAGCTCCTTGAGCTGCAGGGCGTGGCGGGCCATGGGCGCCATCAGCTCGCGAAAGCGCGCATGCCGACCATGGAGCCCGTGATAACAGGCGTTGAGTTGCTGGCGTTGGGCATCGTTGATGCGCAGGTCGAAGGGGTTGCTATCGGCCTCCTCGTCGTACGTACCGTGGTGCAGGTTCTCGAACGCCTGCAACCGCTCTAAGCCCGGCAGGCTGCGGACCATGGGCAGGATGCGCGAGTGAAACGTGCGCACCACAGCCTGGGCTTCTTTCAAACCAAGGGGTTGGCCCCACAGCTGGAGAATCTGCATGAGCTTGTTGATGAAGTCCTTGCGCGATTCACGGGTGAAGGTCACCACGGTCATGGAGCTCAGCTCAAAGCCCAGGTAATGCGTCAGCAGCAGGATCCGCAGGACCAGCGACGTGGACTTGCCGGCACCGGCACCGGCAATCACCGAAGTGGATGGGGTGTCGCTGAAGATCATCTTCCACTGGGCTGCGCTGGGCTGCGCATGGGCCGGTAGCAGGCGCGCCACATCGGCCTTGATACGTTTTTTTAGCTCCGCGGTCAGTGGCAGGCGCCAATCGTCGAACAGGCTGTCGTCGACACCCGGGACGCGATGCTCATCGCTGCGATAGTCACGGATCAACAGGACCTGGCGCCCTTCCTCGATGCCATCGCGCCTGCCCTCCTGGTAGCCATACTCCACGCCCGCCTCATGCCCGCTGCGAAACCCGTCGGCCTGGCCATGCAGCCACGAAAAACGATGCTGGGCCCGCAGGCGCGTTAAACCATGGCCAAACAGCCGGGCAGCCAGGCGCTTGAATAGCGGCATTTGCGCCAGCGGGCGCAGTTCGGGGGGCAGATCGGGGGTGTGTTGCGGCACGCGGACTCCTGCGGGGGCTTGAGCGGACAGAGACGCTATGGTCGCCGGAAACCTCCGACAGTTCCAGCCAATTGCTTTGGCTTCATGTGGTTAGGCGATGAAGTGAAGATCGGGTCGAGTTCTCGCGACCACAAACCAATCGAATAATTTGATTGAAATAAGGCATTTTTTACGCTTTTTATCGATGATGCTCTGATAGAAGATAGGCCCATCAACAGGAGACGATCATGCTTGAACTTCGACCTTTTACCTCCCTGGGCGCTGCCAATCACGGTTGGCTGGATGCCCATCACCACTTTTCATTCGCTGAGTACCATGACCCTAAGCGTATGCACTGGGGCAACCTGCGGGTGTGGAACGACGACATCATCGCGCCCGGTACCGGTTTCCCCCAGCATCCGCATCGGGATATGGAAATCATCACCTATGTACGTGAAGGTGCCATAAGCCACGCGGACAACCTGGGCAACAAAGGCCGCACCGAGGCTGGCGACGTACAGGTAATGAGCGCTGGCACCGGGATAGCCCACAGTGAATACAACCTGGAAGCCACGGCAACCAAGATTTTCCAGATCTGGATCATTCCCAATGAAGCGGGTTTGCCCCCTTCCTGGGGTGCCAAGCCGTTTCCCAAGGGCGAGCGCGAAGGCTTCGTGACCTTGGCCAGCGGCAAGCACGGCGACAATCAAAGCCTGCGGATCCGTGCCGACGCGCGCCTGGTGGCGGCCAACCTGAAGGCCGGGGAAAGTGCCGAGTATCACCTGGATGCAGGACGCCGCGCGTATCTGGTGCCGGCCACTGGGGTGATCGATGTGAATGGCTTGCGAGCGCAGGCGCGGGACGGCGTTGCGGTAGAGGATGAACGCGTGCTGCGAGTGACCGCGCTCGAAGACAGCGAAGTGGTGCTGGTGGACCTGGCCTGATCCCAAGCCAGGCACTAAACAAACTGTGGGAGCGGGCTTGCCCGCGATGGCGTTGGGTCAGTCACCGATTCATTGACTGATCCACCGCCATCGCGGGCAAGCCCGCTCCCACATTTTTTACAACTGTGTGTCAGTTCGGGGTGATGGCGCCGTCCACCAACACCTGCGCCTCTTCCACCAGGCGCTTGAGGTGATCTTCGCCAATGAAGCTCTCGGCATAGATCTTGTAGATATCCTCGGTGCCCGATGGCCGTGCGGCAAACCAGCCGTTTTCGGTCATGACTTTCAGCCCGCCAATCGCCTGGTCGTTACCCGGTGCATGGCTGAGGATCTGCTGGATGCTTTCCCCGGCCAACTGCGTGGACGTGACCTGCGCCGGCGCCAGCTTGCCCAGTAGCGCCTTCTGCGCCGGCGTGGCCTTGGCATCCACACGAATGGCGAAGGGTTCGCCCAGGGCGTCGGTCAGGCCACGGTAGATCTGGCTTGGGTCCTGGCCTTTGCGCGAGGTCATTTCCGCGGCCAGCAAGGCCGGGATCAAGCCATCCTTGTCCGTGCTCCAGACAGTGCCATCCTTACGCAAAAACGAAGCCCCCGCGCTTTCTTCGCCGCCAAAGCCCAGCGAGCCTTCGAACAGGCCATCGGCAAACCACTTGAAGCCCACCGGCACTTCGTACAGGCGCCGGCCAATGCGCGCGGCCACGCGGTCGATCAAGCCACTGCTGACCACGGTCTTGCCAACGGCAGCATCAGCACGCCACTGGGGACGGTTCTGGAACAGGTAGTCGATGGACACGGCCAGGTAGTTGTTCGGCGCCAACAGCCCGCCCGACGGGGTAACGATGCCGTGACGGTCGTGGTCCGGGTCGCAGGCAAATGCCACGTCGAAGCGGTCCTTGAGGCCGATCAGGCCTTGCATCGCATAGCTGGAGGATGGGTCCATGCGAATCTGGCCGTCCCAATCCACGCTCATGAAGCGGAAAGTCGGGTCGACCTCGGTGTTCACCACTTCCAGGTTCAAACGGTAGTGCTCGGCGATGGCCGACCAGTAGCGCACCCCGGCTCCGCCCAGCGGATCCACGCCCAGGCGCAGATCGGCACTGCGGATGGCGTCCATGTCGATCACATTGATCAGGTCGGCCACGTAGGTGTTGAGGTAGTCATGGCGGTGGGTGGTGTCGGCTTTCAACGCCTGCGCGTGGGTAATGCGCTTGACCCCGGCCAGTTTGGCCGCCAGCAGCTCGTTGGCCTTGGCCTCGATCCACTTGGTGACATGGGTATCGGCCGGGCCACCGTTGGGCGGGTTGTACTTATAGCCGCCGCTCTGGGGCGGGTTGTGGGACGGGGTGATGACAATGCCATCCGCCAGCCCGCTGGTGCGGCCACGGTTGTAGCAGATGATGGCGTGGGAAATCGCCGGGGTGGGTGTGTATTCATCGCCCTCGGCGAGCATTACATGCACGCCGTTGGCCGCCAGTACTTCCAGCGCACTGGCGCCCGCCGGGGTGGACAGCGCATGGGTGTCGAGGCCGACAAACAGCGGGCCATTGATACCTTGCGCCTCGCGGTACAGGCAAATGGCCTGACTGATGGCGAGCACGTGCCATTCGTTGAAGCTCAAGTCAAAAGAGCTGCCACGGTGCCCGGAGGTACCAAATGCCACGCGCTGAGTGGAGATTGCTGCATCGGGCTGGCCGGTGTAATAGGCCGTTACCAGTCGCGGGATGTCCACCAGCAATTGAGCCGGTGCCGGTTTGCCCGCAAAAGGACTGAGAGTCATGCAAAAACCTCTGAAAAGAAGGATTCGGAAAAGGAATGCAGTTTACTGGGAGTTCGACCGCCATGCGACGGTATCTATCCCACAATAATTAGGGATATTTCCCGCAACACCAAATCATCCATTCTGCCCCTGCTTGAGTGCCCGCGCCAACTCTTCCAGGACCAGGTCCAGGCTATGGTGGGAGCTGAACACATGACTCAAACGAAAGTGCTGCTGGTACAGGCCACTGACACTGAACAACTCACCAGGGGCGATCACCACCTGGCGCGCCAGCATGTTCTGGAATACCCGGCGCATATCCACAGCCTCGGTCGAGCGCAACCAATAGGTGGCGCCTGCCTGGGGCTGGCGGTATGTCACGCGCTCGCCCAGATGCTGCTCCAGACGCTTGTGCATCGCTGCCGCGTGTTCCTTGAGCAGTGCGCGCAGCTCCAGCAAGTGCTGGTCCAGGCGGCCATTGTGGTCCAGCCGGGCAATCGCCCGCTGGCGAATGGACGACAAACGAAACGCGCGCAACAGGAACTGGCGCTGCAATTGCGTGCTCATGTGCCGCGACAGCAGGTAACCATAGGGCGCTTCCGGGCCCATGAGTTTCTCGAAGGTAGAAAACACCATCAGCCGCTCAGGATTCACCAGGTCCCGCAAGTAGCCGGCGCACGCCTCGAATTCCAAGCCGCCATGGATGTCGTTCTCCAGCAGCCAACAGCCATGTTGCTCCAGCAATCCTGCCAGTTGCGCCTGCTCGGCCAGGGTCAAGGCTTTGCCGGTGGCCAGGCCGGGGGTCGAGGATAACAATGCCAGTTGCACGCCCTCGCTACGCAACTGCTGCTCCAGATACGCAAGGTCCAGCCGTCCCTGCTCGTTGCACGGCCACTCGATCACCCGCACTTCGGCGTCTTGCAGCAGCCGCAGCACGAGCCAGTCACACGGCGACTCCACCAGCACCGCCGCCCCTTTGAGGGCCAGGACTTCGATCAGGATGGCCAGCACGCCCCGCAGGTCAGCGCCGATATAGACGTCATCCGCCTGCCAGCATCGTGTAGGCGAACGGGTGTAGCGCGCCGCCAAAGCCGCACGCAGTTCCCAGATCCCACAGGGCTGGGAATAGGGCTGCAACTGGCGCGGGTACTGGCGCACCAGCTCACGCTCCAATTGCAGCAATGGGCCGTCCAAGGACAGCAGCTGCGCCGGCTCATCGGCACTGAGCACCAACATCCCCGGCCTGCGCGCCCCGGCATACAGGCGCTCGAGCAAATCACCGGCGGTGCAGCACGGGGTGGTGCTGGCAATGGGCAAGGCGTAGTAACCGGACTTGGCCACCGAGTACACCCTGCCCTCCTTTTCCAGCAGCGAATAAGCGTATTGAATGGTGGAAATCGACACGCTCAAACGCTCGGCCAGGTGTCGCAACGACGGCAGCTTGACCCTCGCCTCACCGCCCACTTCATTGATCAGGTTGATCATGTAGCGATACACGGCCTGATAGGCGAAGTCTGCCTGCTTGTCCTCACTCATGACGTTTTCTGCCGTCGCACACCCACCTTCAGCGTCCTGGCACGCCGTGCGGCCCTGTGACCGGCTCCTCGCTGTTGATGCAGGCGGCATTGGCCGCCAGATCGTTGCGGTACAAATGCTGCAACAACGCCAGCGGCAAACCGCTGGTATCGACAATCCAATGCTGGATCAATTCGGCCGACGCCTTGCCCTCCAGGGCTTTGTGCAGTTCGGGCAGCGCCACCAGCATGCCGGGGTGGCAGCGGCGCAAGAACGCTTCCAGCCGCTGGCCTTGTTGGATAAACGGTGAAAACAACAGGCAGACCAATTGGCTTTCTTCCAGGCCAAAAAACTCGCGCGCGTAAGTCGTCGCCAGCATGCGCCCGTCCGGAGTACCGGCTTGGGCAATCAGCAGTTCGGGGATTCTTTTGCGGCGCATAAAACCTGTGGCCTGTTCGATAAACCCTCTGACGCCCTGCTGATAGTCAATGCCCAGCAACACTTCGGCGTGCAGGCCATGCATGTGCGCCATCATCAATGGGTTGGCGTAGGCCGGGGTGCTGAACTGAAAGGCAAACTCATCTTGCTTGTAACCCATGAAATCGTTGAGCAATGCGGTGCAGTCCAGCTCCCCGGTGCATAACAGGTCGGCGACGCCGATGTAGGCCAGGTGGCGATGCACTTCCTTGGAAGATGCATCCTGTGCCGCATAGTACTCGCCATACACATCGCGGTAATAGCCAACGCTGCAATCGTCCATGCGAGTAAACAGGGCGGTGAGCGCCAGGGGCCGGCCAGAGTGACCTTTCATGCCCGCCGCACGGGTAGTCTTGACCAGCCACGCCAGGTATTGGTTTTGCTTGCGCGGCGAATCACTGCTGACCAGGGCGTGCACCCCACCGTCCCAGGCGGTAATGCGCCGATAGAAATCCCCCAGGGACAAGTAGCCATCGTTACACAGGCTGGTGCGAATATCCCCGCAACTCCTATGCCCGACCATCAACATATTGCGCCGGCCGATATCCTGCCCAGTTGTCGAAGCCGGACGCAGGTGGTTGAAGGGCAAGACCTCCTGGTTTTCCACCATCATCAGCTCGACCCGGGGGTCGTCATGGAAAAACAATGCGCTGTAGCCACGATGAATGCTGTCCAGCGCGGCTTGCGTCATTCCCGTATGCCGCAGGGTTGCGACGCGCAACTGGAAACTCCTCGGCGCCCGGCCGGCGATGGTCAATTGGGCGGCACGCAGGAAGGCCAATGCATAACTGCTGCCTCTGCCGCCCCCATGGGCGACCAATACTTTGTAGTCACCGATCTGTTCGATGCCGCCTGCCGCCACAATCAACCGCTGAATCAATAATTGAAGTGCAGTTCGCTCCGCTCGCGAGAAGTAGCCCTGTAAGCGTTGCAATACTTGCTGGTAAACATAATTCATGGCTTGTTCGTGAATAGCGCTCATAGCTTTACTACCTGAAGTTAACTGTCAGTTCCGGGCAAGCAGTTAGGCGTGCCTGTCCGTCCTGCGGTTTGCTTGGAGTTGACGCCTGTTGCGACTAAGGCTGATAGCTAAATGTTAGCACCGCACAACAAAGCGCCAGTCGGAACATCCCTGCGAAGATGCCATCAGCTGTTGAAGAAAGCCCCTACACCGGCCTGTTGGCCAGCCTAGGAACGGTCTTACAGCTTCCTAGTGGAATTTAACTCAGACAATCAAGAATGGTCTGACATATACAGCGCAGGGAAACTACCGGATTTAGTTCGCACTCTATCTACCGACCAACATCCTTTGCCCGGCATACAAGGCGACTTACTAGTTACAGCGAACCGCTGTTGTGATTTGTTTTCTGCAATCATTGCTCAGTCCTTGAGATGAAAGTGACCGGGCAATTATCAGCGCTTGCTTGATGATTAAAAGATACAGACTCAGCGTAAAAACCAGTGCAGATCAACAGCTTGGCACTTGTTGCGGGGCCCACGCAAAATGCCGCGGCTCTGGGATTCAGGGCGGCGGCGGCTTAAAAGGCAGGTTTTACAGGGGGGAAACGGTGACAGTCCTGGTGCCAAGGGCGTAGGTACTGTCCTTTCAAATGGCGTATTTGCCCCATGGGCAGCGTAGGCGGAATGTCCGATTACGAACATTCCCACAGATCAAACGGCTTCAACCTGCAACGCCACCCGCTCGCGACATGGGCATTCGTCCATATAGCGGTGTGCATCGACAAATTCGCTGAAGGCAAATACCCGGGTCTTGAGGGGTATCAGCAGCCCGTCGGCAGTCAATTGGTTGATCTCACGTAGCGCCCGTTGCAGCGCAGCCTGGTCCTGGGCGATGCCCAGCTCCGGCTTGCCGGTGAAGTTGCCGATGCAGTGCACAAAGAACTGGATGTTCTTCTGGAACGCGGCGCAGGCCGGGAATGGCGTCTGGTTGCCGCCTTGCAGGCCATACAACACCAGGCTGCCACGTGGCGCGAGCACATCGCCCAGCAGCGACATCTGCGGGCCACCCAGGCCGTCGAACACCACATCCACGCCGCGCCCATCGGTGAACTTGTTGATTTGCATCAGCAAGTCCTGCTCTTCGGTGACGATGACCTTTTCGGCGCCCAGGGACAGCAGGTACTCGCGCTCGTCCGGTGATTTGGTGGCCGCGATCACCCGCACCCCCAGGGCCTTGCCCAATTGCACGAACGAAGGCCCGGCACAATGGCTGGCATCGGTGACCAGGGCGAACTGCCCAGGCTTGGCCCGCGCCAGGTCGATATAGGCAAAGTAGGCAATCAACAGTGGCGTGTAATGCACGCTGGCCTGCACCGGGCTCAATACGTCCGGGTAACGGGTCAGGGCCGAACGGGGCAGCACAATCAACTCGCCATATACCGGGTAATCATTGGGGCTTTCGGCCGGGAAGCTAGCGACCTTGTCGCCCACCGCCAGGTCCTCGACGCCCTCGCCCAGCGCCACGACCACGCCGGCCATTTCATGGCCAAGACCGGAAGGCAGCCGGGCGTGGGACGACGCCAGGTTCTGGCGCCAGAGAATGTCGTACCAACTGATGCCAATCGCCTCGACACGCACCTGCACTTCGCCCGGTGCGGGCAACGTGGCTTCATGCTCTTCGCACTTGAGCACCTCGGCCGGACCAAACTTGTGAAAACGGATCGTGCGGGACATCGCAAACCTCGCCAAAGTAACCTCTAATGCCATGAACTTTATCTGGGCTTTCGGGGCAAGGCCACCGGTCGCCATTAATAGTCGTCATGTCTGTCATTGATTCCACCGCCTAGGAAAAAACACCAGGCAGCGTAGGAAATCTGAATTAGCCGGTGCAGAGTACCAGCCTTTCCCCGTAAGATTCACGCCGGCCATTGTTATCATGTGGCCGTTCACGTCAAGTTCGCTGAATCTGCCAGGACACAAGATGAACCGTAACGACCTGCGTCGTGTCGACCTGAACCTGTTGATCGTATTCGAAACCTTGATGCATGAGCGCAGTGTGACCCGCGCGGCCGAGAAATTGTTCCTCGGCCAGCCGGCCATCAGCGCTGCCTTGTCGCGCTTGCGCGGGCTGTTCGATGACCCGCTGTTTGTGCGGACCGGGCGCAGCATGGAGCCCACGGCCCGAGCCGTGGAGATTTTCGCCCTGCTGTCGCCGGCCCTGGATTCGATTTCCACCGCCGTCAGCCGCGCCGCCGAGTTCGACCCGGCCACCAGCACCGCAGTGTTTCGCATCGGCCTGTCGGACGACGTCGAGTTCGCCCTGCTGCCGCCACTGCTCAAGCGCCTGCGCGCCGAAGCGCCGGGCATCGTGCTGGTGATCCGTCGCGTCAACTACATCCTGATGCCGGGCCTGCTGGCCTCCGGGGAGATCTCCATTGGCGTCAGCTACACCGCCGACCTGCCGGCCAACGCCAAGCGCAAACTGCTGCGCCGCAGCCTGCCCAAACTGTTGCGCGCCGACAGCGTACCCGGCGCCCTGAGCCTGGACGACTTCTGCGCCCGCCCCCACGCCCTGGTCTCGTTTGCCGGCGATCTCAGCGGGTTTATTGATGAAGAGCTGGAGAAACTTGACCGCAAACGCCATGTGGTGCTCGCGGTCCCGCAATTCAACGGCCTGGGCACCCTACTGGCCGGCACCGACATCCTGGCGACCGTCCCCGACTACACCGCCGAAGCCCTGACCGCCGCCGGCGGCCTGCGCGCCGAAGACCCGCCGTTGCCGGTGCGCAGCTTTGAACTGCACATGGCGTGGCGCGGCTCCCAGGATAATGATCCGGGGGAGCGGTGGTTGCGGTCGCGGATTCAGATGTTCTTTGGCGACCCCGATAGCCTGTAATGCAATTCCACTAAATTCCATAAAAGCGTTTATAACAACGACTTATTGATAATTTAAGTCTACTTCCGTCTGTCTAAATCCGATGGATTCCACGACTCATAGGGGCATAACTGGGGGCAAATTCCGGTTCCTTAAAAGGATGCCCCCACCGACGCTCCAGATAATGCGGTTGTTTTCAAACGAAAACTCAGCGATACCTTGATCCGCTCGCTGACCGAACCCGGCAAACACGCCGATGGCGAAGTCCCTGGGCTCTACTTGGCGGTAAGGGCGTCGAGCAAGGTCGGAAAATCCCCTTCCAAGGTTTGGCGATTGAAGTATCGCCTGCATGGCAAGGAAAACCGCTTCTCCATCGGCGCATACCCCGACATTGGTCTCAAGGAGGCGCGCGACATTGCCCGCGGCGCACGCCACGATCATTACCGAGCTGCGCCGCCAGCGCACACTGGCGATGGCCCGGCGTGTGCGCACCATCATCCGCGCCGTCCTGGGGTTTGCTGAAGGGCGCGGCTGGATTGATCGCAACGTAGCGCTCAGCAACATTGAGGAATTGAAGATCCGCCATGTCGTCACCAGCAACCCGGCGAACGAACGGCCGGCCGATCTAGGCAGGTTTCTTCTACGCCTTGATGACTGCAACGACGGCAGCGTTGCCGCCGCAATGCGCCTGCTGGTCATGTTACCGGTCCGCCCAGGCGAACTGGTTCAGATGCGCTGGGAAGATGTCGACTGGGTGGGCGCCGATTGGCGTTATGTGGTGAGCAAGACCAAACACCTGGACAAAAGCAAACACATAGTGCCGTTGCCTGAGCAAGCCTTGGTTCTGTTACGCGAGCTACATAGAATCCGCGTGGTGGATGAAGAAGGCAAAGGCTGGGTGTTCGTCTCACCGGTTTACTTACCGAAAGACTTAACAGACATCTGAAGAGGCGCGGGAGCTGTGCAGGTTACTCAGATAAGTCTCGTTATCGCGAAAGTCAGCAGGGCAGATCCGGTACAAACTGAACACACGGCTTTCTGGCGTTTTGCGCAGGGGCGTTCGTAAGTTTCCGTTTCTAATAGCCCCCCGCTCCACGAGTTCAAGCATCCGCAGGCCTATGAGTAAAAAAGAAAAACAGCAGACCTGATATCGCCAGGCATGCCAGGCCTGCGCAGATCATGACGAGACCAAAGCCACCCGCCATCGCTGACCTGTAAAGATCGACAACCCAGGGCTGAGTCGACGGAAAAACATGGTCCACTATCGCTCGCCGAGCCAAATTAGCTGCATGACTTGGCCCACTGTCTTGTATTTCAACAGTAAGCCTATTGACCGCATAAACACTCATGGTGCTACCTAAAATAGCGATTCCCAAAGCCATTCCGGTCTGCCTCAAGGCGTTCATTGTCGCGGATGCAATGCCGGCACGTTCAGGCGGGACGCAGCCCATGACCATCATGCCGGTTGCGGGTACTGATAACCCTGTTCCAAAACCCAGTACGGCAAGGATCAATCCAATCCCGAGATAGGGAGTCCATGGATTGAAAACGACCATGGCGCACAAGGCCAGACCTATCAGCGCATAACCTGTGACCATCAGGAACTTCATCGAGAACCACGCCACGAATCGCCCGAAAAACAAGGAGGCCAGTGCCATCATGACGAACTGCGGCATTAGTTTCCAACCAGTAATCTCCGGGCTGCTCCCCTGTACTTGCTGGAGAAAAAGGGACAAAAAGAAGAGGCTGCTGTAACTGGAGAAGCCGAGAATAAACGACGCCAGATTGGCCAGCACCAGCGGGCGACTACGGAATAATTTGATCGGAAACAGAGGCCGTTCGACGCGCAACTCAACCCATACGAATGCGATGAAGCCCACTGCGGCAGTAAGCAAAGGGATTAAAACCCTATCGGGCGAACTGCCATGTTCCCCGATTCCAATGAGGCCATAGCTGAGTGCCCCCAGCCATAGCATGCTAAGCGCCTGCCCTGCTGGATCGAACGCCGCGTGATCGAGATGCTTGCGCTCGGGAATACCATACGCACCCAGCACAGTTGCCAGAATGCCAAGCGGGACATTGACCAGGAAAATGCTCTGCCACCCGACACGCTCGACCAATATCCCCCCCACTAACGGCCCGCAAATCAACGCGAGTGCGCTAAAAGCGGACCACCCGCCAATCGCCCGCGCCCGCTGGCCGGGATCAGGGAATGCGTGAGCCAGAATCGGCATTGCCCCCGGTATAAGCATAGCGCCAGCAACGCCTTGGACAGCTCGCCCCCACAAAAGCATCGGCAGTTGGCTAGCCAGCGAGCAGATGACCGATCCAACCACAAAGAGCAAAACGCTACCAAGCCAAACCCGTTTGTGCCCATAGCGATCACCAAGAGGTCCGGCAGATAGCATCACCGCGGACAATGCGACTGCGTAGATGTTGACGACCCATTGAAGACCCGCCAAGTCAGTTTGTAACGCTGTCTGAAGGGTAGGCAGTGCGACGTTGACGATGCTGATGTCCAGCGTCGCGAGAAATGTTCCGAGATAGGCGGCAGCGACCAAGGCGTGAATTCGATATTTGCGCATCGGAGTCCAACTTACGTTAAGGAACTTACCTTGATCCTATCCACTGACTGACAGTCAGTCAATAAGAAGACTTCGCTTGATGGCGTCGCCAAGATACAATTGACCGACCGATAGTCAGGGCTGAAAGGCTCGTACAGATGCCTCTTCCTCTCCTAGCCAGTCAACTTTTATGCAGGGCCCCAAACAGCGATGAAATATAAGAAAAGCCAAGTCGAGCCACCTACCTCGAAAACGCCGCGAACCAAGCCTGCGCACATACGCCTCGATGAATTGATGGCCGCCGCAGAAACGCTGTTTTTAGCACAGGGCGTCGAAGCCACTACCATTGACGGGATCGCCGAACTGGCGCAGGTAGCGAAGGGTACTTTTTATATTTACTTTTCTTCCAAAAATGAGTTGCTTGAAGCGATGGGGCAACGTTACACCGCGCAGTTTCTGCGTCGTCTTGAGGAAGAGGTGGATAAGTGCGCTCCCGGAGATTGGCTGGCGCGCCTGCGCACCTGGATCCATACAAACGTTATTGCCTATGTCGAAACGTATAGAACGCACGACATCGTTTACACAAACCACCATCACCACAATCGTAGCAATCAAGAAAAAAATGCCATCCTGGAACAGTTGCAAGACATTCTGCTGGGAGGCAATGAAGCAGGCACCTGGCGATTTGATCAGCCCCGAATCACGGCCTTGATAATCTATGCCGGCGTGCATGGGGTCACCGATGATGCGATCGCTAATGAGGGCACCGATTGTGAGCAATTTGCTCGTGATGTTACCTCCGTATGCCTTCGCCTGATTAACGTGGCTGAGGAGTCCAACTGAAAGCCCGGCGGCTGATGTTGAAAATCAGTGGCAAGCGTTATCTCCAAAGCGGCACCTATCGACTCCGCTTTAACCCCGGTGGCCGCCTCTTCCCTGACCTTGCGGAACGTTACGTGATCGTTTTATCGGCGTCAGTGGCGTTTTTCCGCCCAGGCGATTCAGGTTCGTCGCTGCGTCCGCCCCCATATCCAGCGTCAATTCGTCGTTCTCGTGCCCGTCGGGCGTTGCAGCGATCCGCGCTAACTCAAGTCCTCGCCGATTCGCTGTAATCGCGACCTACATTAACGCTCGTCCCAGGCTCAAGGCGCAGCACTTGCCTGCGTACCACTTCGCCTTCTTCGGTAGAACTCACAAAAGCCGCGAATCCTGTGTTGCCCCCTTCATTTCCTGCGACCCAAAAAAACTCATAAACGCCTTGTTGACTGACCGGCAGTCATGAGTTAATAATTCTCATTAAGGATTAATCTGGAGTTCAAGGAATGACGTCGACACAGGTAATTGTGCTGCTGAAGGAAATAGGGTTACCGCCCGAGCTGCTCGCGTCAGCCGCCGGTGACTGGAGGCTGCGCACTGATCTGGGCCTGAGCTCGGCGGAAACGCTGGAGCTGCAACTGATGCTGGAGCAGTTGGGATGTGGCGGATTTTCGCTTTGGGATACGCATGACCATACCTTGCGAGAGCTTGAGCGACTGATCGAGTCAGCACACGCAACTGACGGCCTTCGTGCCGGGGGTACGAAATGAGTCCTCATCCTGCATCACTGAACGAACAGTTGGCCGTGGTCCTAAACAAGGGCGGAGATGCACCTGCTTTAATTGCCGATGGCGAAATTATTTCCTATGCGCAATTGAAGTCGCGAGTTGCCTCTACAGCCGCACGGCTGCGAGCCCTAGGCATCTCGAAAGGCGATCATGTCGCGTTTCAGTTACCCAACTGCGCCGATGCTGTCATCTTGATGCTTGCGACGCTGATAACCGGCGCGGCTCCAGTGCCACTCCTTCCCGCCTATCGCGAACAAGAATTGCGACACGTCCTGAAAATGGTCAGGCCTCGTGTCATGGCCATGACCAAAGGTAACCGTCGCTTCAGCGCAGTGGGTGTGGCCAGCACTGTAAGTCGTGAAGAAGGTTTGGACGTGGTGCTGGGTCTTATTGATGAGCCTGACAACGGCGACAATTCAGACTGGCTAGCGCTCAGGGAATTCTGCTCAGCGTCATGTGACAACGCGTCAGCGCATGAACTGCGCGCGACACAGATGGGTGCAGAAGATACAGCGATGATGCTGCTGTCGAGCGGGACGACAGGACTCCCGAAGCCCATCGCTAGAAAAAACGCAGGCTACAGCTACATGATCGCTGAAGCTTGCCGGGTATTCGAACTCAGTCACTCCTCCTCCTATCTGGCGGTGCTGCCCATATCTCACGGTTTTGTCATCAACTGCCCGGGCATTCTCGGCACCCTCCTTTGCGGGGGAACCGTGGTTCTGTCCCCGGACACGTCCGCGCAAACGGCTTTGAGACTGATCACAAACCATGAAGTAACACATTCGACGCTGGTTCCAGCATTACTGGCCCAGTGGCTTGATCGAGTGAATCAGCAAGGGATTGCACCTCAGACATTAAGGCACATTCAAGTCGGTGGGTCGCGCCTGCCTGCTGATCTCGCAGCCCTTGCTGAATCAAGGTTAGGGATGCGTATCCAGCAGTGCTACGGGATGAGCGAAGGGCTTCTTTGCTTCACCCGCGAGACTGATTCGGACAGCGTCCGATTCAACTCACAGGGCCGCCCGTTGTCCGAGCAAGATGAGGTCCTGATTGTGGACAGCGACGGCACGCCGGTCCCGCTTGGCCAATCAGGTGAATTAATCACCCGCGGCCCCTACACCATATCTTCGTATTTCAACAATCCGCTGGCGACTTCCCGCGCCTTCACGCAAGACGGGTATTACCGAACCGGCGACATGGCCCACCTTGATTCGGCGGGCAACGTCTATATCGATGGGCGATTGACCGACTCAATCAATCGCGGTGGAGAAAAATTCAGCCCGGAAGAGATTGAAGCGCTTACTAAACAGCACGCGAAGATCCAGGACGTCGCGGTGGTGGGTATATCCGACCAGCGCTTCGGCGAAGTGCCTTGCCTGTTTGCCGTAGTGCACGAAGGAGAACAGCTTTCGTTATCCGAAGTCCGACGGCACCTGGAGATTGTTGGTATAGCGCAATTCAAACTGCCGGAGAGGCTAGTCCTGATAGAGGCGATTCCGCGCAAAGGCATCGGCAAAATTGACCGCGCGTCTCTACGCGCTCAAATCTACGGCGAGCGCCAAAGCGAAGCACAAGCATCCGGGTCGGGTGAGCTATGAAGCTCATACAAGCCCAGGCCGAAGGTGCCATTAGATTTAGCTTCGCGGCCTCAGTGCCTGTGCGACATCAACTGGTTGTGTTCCCTCACGCTGGCGGTAGTTGCGAGTTCTATAGAGCGTGGCGAGACCACCTGCCTGCGGACGTGGACCTCGTAATAATGCAATACCCTCAACCAGGCACGAGCAACGCGACAGTGAACTGGAGCGACCCACACGCAGCTATCCAACGCTGCATGAGGGGGTTGGCCAGTCTTCTTGGCATCGCGCCCACCACACTCTTTGGGCACAGCATGGGCGCCTTGCTCGCACTGCATATAGCGTCCTCCCTGGCATCGTCGAGATTCAGGGTGGCTCAACTCATCCTGTCGTCTCAGATGGCACCGGTGTCGCTGCAGACAATCCTTCAATCACAGCAGGATGTCGACCAGCTTGCAGAGCGTGCGATGGGGCTTGGCGAAGTGCCCGAGTTGAGCACCTCCGCTGACACCGCTCAGACGGTTGTTGCTTCAGCTGTTCGTCAAGACCTGGCGCTTCTTCAAAAGCTTGCGAAGTTGCCGGTGGGTGACTTGCCCACGACCCGCCTATTCGCGGGCGACAACGATCCGTTGATCGACAGAAAGCAGTTCTTCGAGTGGTCTCAATTGCTGCCCAAACATCCAGTGCTAGAGGTTTTTCCAGGCGGGCACTTCTACTTTCTCGGCAATGAGCCGTTGGTAGTGGACACCATCCTGGGCCCCTCTCGTACGGCGTGACCTCTACGTTCATTCAACCCAAACGCGTAATGGGAAATTTGTCATGGATTTCGACCTTTTCAATGCTCAATCAGCAGCTCCCAGCCCTGCCAAAGCGCTGGATATGTTTCCCCAACTCAGGGACTTCAGTGCGTCGCTGGGAAACACCCCGCTCGTGGAAGTGCCGGGGCCACAGAACGGAGGTCGAATCTTCGCCAAGCTGGAGTCGAAGAACCCTTCCGGGTCGATCAAGGATCGCGTGGCCTTCGGCTTGTTTTGTGATGCGATCAATGCTCACGACTTTGATCAGGGCCCGCTCAAGCTTCTTGATTCGTCGGGTGGCAACATGGCCAAGGCTTTAGCTCATTTGGGGCATCTATGCGGCCTGCCCGTGCACGTGGTGATACCCGACTCAGCGCCAGAGGTATTGCTTCAATCCTTGAGCGATAGCAACGCGATTGTCACGAAGGTGGACAGCAGCCATTTTCTGCTTGGCATCATCGCCCGCAGCCAGCAGATCGCCTGCACGGAGCCAGGCTGGACCTTGCTATCCCAGCATCTGAACTTGGTAAACACATCGGTGCATCAGTATCACACCGGCGCCGAGATCTGCCGTCAGCTCGACGGCCGACGCCCCGATGCCTGGGTAGCAGCCATCGGCACTGGAGGTACGCTTGCCGGCGTATACGCAGCGCTGGCGCAGCAAAACCAGGACCTGCGCGTCGTCGGGTGCACGCCTCGCGAACTGCCATTTGGCACAATGGAACCTCCAAACCGAACTGCCAGATTCGCAGGCGCAGGAGGATTTGGTTTCGGGTTCCGGCAACCGTTTGTCTCGTTGATTCCCTACGAAGTGCCGTTCCAGACCGTCTCACATGAGGAGTCTCTCAAAGCCATGTTCCGGTTCTTCGAGGAAACCGGCATCCCAATTGGCGGTTCGGCCGCGGCCAACTGGATCGTCGCGTGTAACGTCGCCTCTGAACTCGACAAGGAGGCCAGTGTAGTCACCATCTTCCCCGACGCCGGCAGCGACGCCGACCGCGAGCGGGGCCGGCAGTTGCTCGATAACGAGCGTCAAACGACAAGGAGCTAATGCTATGCCCATTAATGAACAGGACATGATGTCAAATCTGGTGAGCCTGGCCGATCTGGCCAGAGCTCAGTTGGACCTTCCCGACGGGCTCAACAAAGCCCGGCAGATTGTTGCAGAGCGCATAGGCACCGATCGCTTCGTCATGCTGCCACTGCTTGAACTCAGCGATATTCAGTTCAAGGCACAGGCTGACGACAGGCCCACTGTGGGCGATGTCAACTCGCATATTGATCGATGGATCGGGGATGACGGCGTCGAAATCGGCACCATCAGCGGCGAAGGTTGGAAGATCGCAAGCCTGGATAAAGACGTGATCTCCTATTATCGGGAAACCGCAGATACACGCTTGGGCAGAATCGAGACAGCGGGGGTCTGGAATTCATCCGCCATTTGGCAAGGGCGATGGCAATCATTGTTTGCCACCGGTGTCACCGGTGAGGTGACCGGGATGATTGGGGTACGGCAACTGTATCAAGAGGTCCCGCGCGAGCGCTATCGGGCCTTTGTATTGCTGATTCCGATCGAAGCGGCCGACGAAGCGATTCAGGGCCGGGTACGCCGCGGATACACGACTGATTGAATTCGGAGGTCGCATGTACGATCAGCACGTGGACCGCGACATTGCAGTCATTGGTATGGCTTGCAGGTTTCCTGGCGCCAACACCCTTGAGCAGTACTGGCACAACCTGGTGAACGGCGTCGAGTCGGTAATCGAACTCGGTGATACGCCTACCGATGCGCAGACCATGCCATTTGCCGCACCGTTGAATGACAACGTACTGTCATTCGATGCCACGTTTTTTGGCGTGGGTCATCGTGATGCAGCCTTGATGGACCCTCAGCACCGACTATTCCTCGAGTGCGCGTGGCATGCGCTCGAGCATAGCGGTATCAAACCCGGGCAAATGCCCGACACCGGTTTGTTTGCCGGCTGCAGTAGCTCAGCCTACCTTGGCCACTTGCAAGCGTCCGACCTCATGGAAAAATTCCAGCCGTCAGGGTTCGAGCTGCAAATTACCAATGATAAGGACTACTTGGTCACGCGGGCGGCGTGGCACCTGGGCATAGAGGGGCCGGTACTCGGTGTGCAGGCAGCCTGCGCTACATCGCTCGTCGCCGTCGCAGAGGCCGTCGAGGCCTTACGCGCAGGGCGATGTCGAGTAGCGCTGGCCGGTGGATGCACGTTGCGGTTTCCGCAACGTGCGCCTTACCGGACTCAGCGAGGCATGATCTACGCACAGAATGGCCACTGCATGCCTTTCTCCAGCAAAGCGACAGGGACGGTGTTTGGCAGCGGTGTCGCGCTAGTGGTTCTGAAACCGTTATCCCTGGCGCTCGCTGAGGGGCAACGCGTGTTAGCCGTAATCAAAGGCTGCGCCGTCAACAACGATGGCGCCCGCAAGGTGGGTTTCACCACCACCAGCGTCGACGGACAACGACGCGTGATCAGCGCGGCCATGCTCGATGCCCATCTCACGCCCATGGACATGCGGGCGATGGAGGCGCACGGGACCGGGACAATTGCCGGTGATCCCATTGAGTTCAACGCATTGAACGACCTGTTTGCAATGCCCGGGAAAGGACACAACTCCTGCGCACTTGGCTCAGTGAAGGCCAACGTAGGGCACCTGGAAACATGCGCGGGGATGGCAGGGCTGATCAAGGCCGTGCTCCAGATCCAGCATGGTTTCATAGCGCCACAGATCCACATGGACGAGGTAAACCCTTCGATAGCATTGGATACCAGCCCGTTTTACTTTCCCGCAATCGCTGAGCCGTGGCATACAACGGATAGTCGCAGCGCCATTGGGGTCAGTGCTTTTGGAATCGGCGGGACAAATGCGCACGTAGTGCTGGCGCGTTCGCCACAAGCTCTCGATGAGACGACGACCGCCGCGACCGATTTTCCTTCAGTCATTCCCGTAACCGGGCAAAGCGAGGCTGCCTGCCACAGGCTGATACGGGCCTACCGCGCAGAACTCGCCGGGCTCCCCGCGGACCGCACGGCGTGGAGCGCCCAAACCACGCGTCGAGCGCTCAGGTATCGCGCAACCTTGTGTGCGGACAAGGACGGCGCACTGCAGGTCGCTGACCCGGTACGCGATACCGGCCGCCGCAAGCCGGACATCGTTTTCCAGTTCCCGGGCCAGGGCAGTCAGTTCCTCGGCATGGCCACCGGCCTGGCCAAGTCGAACCGACATTTCGCAAGTGATCTTCATGCCTTGGTACGTCTGCTGCGAGAACAAGCGGATGTCGATGTCTCCTTCCTGCTGGATGGAAATGCTGACACCGACCTGACCGATACCGCGACGGCACAGCCCGCGCTCGTTGCAGTTCAAATCGCGATGGCCCGGTTCCTCATTCGGCACGGCGTCGTACCTGACGCAATCGTCGGTCACAGCGTGGGCGAAATCGCAGGCGCCTGCATCGCCGGAATGCTGACCGCCGAAGAAGCACTGCTGTTCGCTGCTCGACGGGGCAGGTTGATGTCTGAATTGCCAGCTGGCTCCATGCTCGCCGTCTCCATGAGTGAGCAAGCCTGCCGGGATTGGCTCGCGGACGACGTTTCGCTAGCCGCCGTCAACGCCACAGAGGCCTGCGTTCTCTCCGGTACCAAGGCCGCGATCGAGCGCATACAGCGCTCATTGACCAGCCTCGGCATACGTTGCCGTGGTTTGACGGTATCCCATGGGTTTCACTCGTCCATGATGGCCCCCATC
This sequence comes from Pseudomonas sp. WS 5010, assembly GCF_012985565.1. NCBI lineage: Bacteria > Pseudomonadati > Pseudomonadota > Gammaproteobacteria > Pseudomonadales > Pseudomonadaceae > Pseudomonas > Pseudomonas sp. WS 5010. Next base: position 653,499 of record NZ_JAAQWQ010000002.1, read on the forward strand.
CTGGACGAACTGGCAGCCGCCGCGCCGACCGCCAAGGCGGCGCCTTCGGATATTCGCTTCCACTCGACCCTGCACGGCACAGCATTCGACTCGTCAGACCGCCTCGACGGAGCCTACTGGGCGCGGCACGCGCGTGAGCCGGTGAGATACCTGGAGGCGCTTACCACCATTGCGGTTCGTGAAGGGACGCTATTTGTCGAAGTGGGCCCCGGCACGACCTTGACGGCCTTGACAATGGCACTGCGGCCGCGAGACACCGCGATTCGCACGATGCGTGGCGAGCGAGACAAATCGCCAGAGCATGAGGTGTGGCATACCGCGCTTCAGAAAATCTGGATGGCCGGTGTGGACATTGACTGGCGCCCGTCGTGGAACCTGCCGGCCAGAACCATCCCGTTAACGCCCTACCCCTTCGACCGACAACGTCACGGCGTGACGCTTGAGACGCAGGGCAGCACACCTCGTACGGCCGAACCCGCACAGCAGCCTGAGTCGCGAAGGTACAACACCGTTGCACAGGCCGCTGCCGCACTTTGGGAGAAGGTCACCGGGACGCCTCCATCCAGCCAGTATCAGTTGTTCAGTGACGATGGCGGGGATTCCTTGGCGGCGTTCCAACTGATTGCATTTGCAGACTCCGAACTCGGGGTCGTGTTGAACGTATCTGACTTCCTGGCTGATCCCACACCGTCGGGCCTATGTACATGCCTGACGGATGCCGGCGCCGCTAACAGCATTCACATTCATCCTAAAGAAGGGAACGCATAGTCATGGCAACCATCACTCATCCAACGTTCGGTGTCTATGAAGTCGAAACTGTAGTGGTAGACAGTCAGAGTTCATTCACCATCGCCTGCTCGCCCCACCGGCATGCGATGCCCAGCAATGGAGGTATCCGTTGGAGTCGATATAAAACACTGTCACATCAAAAAGATGAAGCAATCATGTTGGCAAGTGCGATGGATCTGAAACATGGTTTTTATCGAACCGGCTTCAGCGGCGGGAAAATCGTCGTAAATAGCAGTGCGCTACCTGATGAGGCCCCACACGTATTCGATGCCATCGGAGAAACCCTGAACCGCTATGCCGGCTCGATGTACACAGGGTGTGACATCAATACAAGCAGTGCGCATATGACGTACCTGAGAAAATCCACCCCGTGGATTCTGGATGCCATGGACAGCCCTCAGATCAGCACGTCAATTGCCACCGGATTTGGTGTCTGGAGTGCCCTGAAGGCGGTACTGAAGTGCTCTCCGAGAATCAACGGAACGCCTCTTGTAGCCATTCACGGCATGGGCAAGGTGGGCTTTGAAGTTGCCAGGCAATGTCTCGCCCATGGGTACAACGTGATCGGCTTCGACGTAAAGCCCATTAGCGATATTCCGGCCGGCCTGTGCATGTTGAGCGAGGAGGATTTCTGGTCAAGCGCCCCGGATGTGCTGTGCATTGCGTCCCTCTCCAGAATCCTTGATCTGCCCACGGTTGAACGTATACGCGCGCGCTGGGTTATCAGTAGCTCCAACACACCGTTTGACAGTACTCAAGCAGAAGCGAGGCTTCTGGCGCGTGGGGTTGGTTATGTTCCTGATTATGTAAGCAACGCCGGAGCGGTTATCTGTGACAGCATCGAGCGATCGTTCCCTGATGTTTTTCGTGCGATGACACAGGATCAGGCAAACAACTATACAGGGGCATTGATCGGTACTAAGACCGGCGAGTTGATCAAACGGGCAGAACTGCTGGGATGCAATATTCCCACACTGTTATCGCGAACCTATTTTCATGCCGGAAATAATGTAGACCTCGACGTATCCCAACGGCACGATCCGTCTATCCACGCTGATATAGACGCGCGCAGCTTCGCGGTTTAGACATAAGAGGACAATGAAGGGGATAGCTGTGGGTTTGTTATAACTTGGCGGCACCGCTGGCCCATCACAAGCATTTAAACTTTAAAGATCTCGCACATACCCAACTTATCTGGAAGAGCCATTCTTCCAACGTATTTAATTTGCTTGACGCATCACGCAGTAACCGGGACTTCCATTACAACCGAGTCACTACGACCCACGCGCGTATAACGCCGCTCGATTACCTGACGAACCCCAAAATATAACTAATTGCAGTGACGTCTTTTGTCGCCCACTCTAATTATCAGGAAGATACGATGTCCCCCAATACGCCAGAGACACACTACGATGTATTAATCATCGGCGGAGGAATACTCGGTCTCGCCAGCGCTTACTATGCGACAGCCAGAGGATTAAAAACATTGGTTGTCGATCAGTACGGAATAGGCAACGACACCAATAGTTCCAAAGGCCTGGAGCGAATGTTCCGCTTGATGCAAGACAACGAGTCCGAAGCCCGGCTGGCCGAAGCGTCACTTGCAATATGGACAGAACTGCAGCGCGCGAGCGGAAAAAACCTGCTTGCTTCGGACGACCTTATCTTCTTTGGCCATCGGGATGCGCCGATGACTACCGAAGGTAACGTGCAACACATCAAACACACCATGGATAGCATGGGCATGCCCTACGAATACCTGGACTCCCCCGCCGCTATTCACAAAAGATTTCCGATGTTCAATCTGGCAGCCATGCCTGACGACTACGTAGGCCTGGTGCAAGCGGCAAGCGCGTCCATCAACGTGCAGGAAGCGGCCAGGACTTTTCTATTCGCCGCCCGGCAGACGGACCTCCTGCACGTATTGGATAAGCATGCCGTGATCCAGGTCGCCCCTCTTAAGGACCAGGCTGGCTATACGCTGCTGACTGAGGCTGATGGTCGCTCCGTGACCGTCCACGGAAAACATTTGATCACTTGCCCGGGAGTATGGGCAGATTCGGTGTTGAAGGGCTTTGGTCTCAAGCAAGCGCCCGGTTGGAAGATCTGGAAGATGAGTTACGCCTATTGGCCACTCAAGGAAAACCCTCCGAAGATTCCTATCTGGTTTGAGTTCGGGAATATCGATGCAAGCGACCAAGGTACGTTTTACGGCTTCCCACCCCTGGACTTCTCGCCAGACCGGCACAACATGGTAAAAATGAGCGCCGACTACACCTACGACACTTACGATGCGCCGTCAGCAATTCAACCGGGCGTGAACCCGAGATTGATGGAGGAACTCGTTACGCACCTGGATCAACTGATTGCCCCCAATGCCGTCGACGCCACTCAATACCAGCATGCGGGGACATGCCTTTACTCGATGAGCCCGGACGGCAAGCTGGTGATCGGGCGTATCCCGACGGCACCCGGCCAGCAGTCATTCCATGCCGGCGCCTCGATGTGCGTTATGGAGTCAGGCCGAGCCTTCAAATACGCGCCATTGTTTGGACGTATATTGGTTGAACTGGCTGTCGATGGGCACACCCGGTATCAGCACGACCTGGATATATTCTCGTCCACTCGTGATGGGCTGTTCGAACCTTCAACGTAACAGCGCTAAAACGGGGCCCACTACGAAGCGCGGTTGGTGCTCTCCCTTTCGTCTGCGCATCGTCAACACCGGTAGGTGCCCTGCTTCCAGGCAAGGGCACCGTTCACCCTGCACGCCAACAGCCCCTGAAGTACCGCCCAAAGAACAACCAGGCTACGGCTTGACCAGGCCCAGGTTTTCCCGGAAGCAGCGCCCTTCGTAACGCCTTCTGAGCAGCCCGCGCTTCTGCAGGAGCGGAACGACCTGCGCCACGAACTCGCTCGCGCCTCCCGGTAGGTGGGAGAACATGACGTTGAATCCATCGGCGGCCTCCTGCTGCAGCCACAGTGCCATCTGGTCAGCGACCATTTCGGCGGTCCCCACCATTTCCAGGCCCTGGTAACCGCAGACCCGCCTTGCCAACTCAAGAACGCTCAAGTTTTCCCGCGCCGCGAGCCGCACCACACGATCACGGCCGCTCTTGCTCGCATTGCTCTCGGGTATTTCAGGCAGTGGGCCTGCCGGATCGTAGGCAGAAATGTCGTGCCCCAACGCAATGGAGAGCGTCGCGAGGCAACTCTGATCATCTACCAGCTCATCCAGCCTCGATCTTTTGCGTTGCGCCTGCTCAAGATTGTCGCCTAATACGACAAGGACTGCGGGAACGATTTTCACCGCATCCGTGCGGCCTGCTGCCATAGCTCGTGATCGCATGTCAGCATAGAAAACCTGCGCAGATGCAAGATCGGTCTGATAAGTAAAAATGACTTCGGCCGTTTCTGCCGCAATCTGCCGCCCCGCTTCGGACGCACCGGCTTGTACTATGACGGGGCGCCCCTGAACAGGTCGAGCTACATTGAGCGGGCCTTTCACCGCGAAGTGAGGGCCTTGGTGATTGAGTGTATGCAGCTTGGCAGGATCAAAGTAGATGCCATTGGCTGCATCCATGCAGAAGGCATCCGCCTCCCAGCTTTCCCAAAGCCCCTCCATCACCTGCGAGAACTCTCGGGCGCGGCGGTACCTTGCGCCATGCTCAAGGTGGGACTGCGCGCCGAAGTTGGCTGCCTCGTTCGGATTACTCGACGTGACCAGATTCCACCCAGCCCTACCTGCACTGATGACATCCAGTGAGGCCAGGCGGCGCGCGAGCATGTACGGTTCGTTATAGGTGGTACTGGCGGTTGCGATCAGCCCGATGTGCCGCGTCACTGCCGCCAACGCCGGAAGCAGTGTCAATGGATCAAGCGTAACCACGCTGGAGCTTCGCATGAGCGTGTCGACGGAACCTGCGCGAACCGCAAGTGAGTCAGGCAGAAAGAGCCCATCAAACCGACCCTTCTCAAGGATTCTGGCGAACCACTTCATGTGCTCGAAGCGTCTGTGGAAGTCGGGTATGGCACCCGGATAGCGCCAAGCACCGGCATGAATGCTGGGCATGGCCAACAGGATGAGTTTCTTGAGTGGTCTGGTCATTGTAGGGTGCTCGACATGGAATTCGGTGCTCGCAAAGACCGATCCACAATCAGGAATGGAGCCCCTTGCGAGCAGTATTCGAGGCGCGCTTGCACGCCGTAGACTTTTTCCAGCAACGCCGGTGTCAGGACATCGAGGGGGCGGCCGGTGGCATGCACCCGCCCTTGATGAAGGACCACCACGTGGTCCGCGAAGCGCAATGCGTGATTGATGTCGTGAATGGCCATGACGACGCACATCGAGCGCGCTCGCGCCAACCGACGCAATAAATCGAGCACATCGAACTGGTTTTGCAAATCCAGTGCGCTCGTGGGTTCATCCAGTAACAAGACACTGGGTGCGCGGATCATTGCCTGGGCAATCGATACAAGTTGCCGTTGGCCACCGCTCAATGCGGCCAGCTCGCGGTCGGCGAGCACGTTAATCTCCAGCGTCTGGAGCATACGGGTAACCTCATCCAACTCACTGCCATCAACGCCCCAGCCGCTGCCCTGCTTGCTCGCAAGCAGCACTGCTTCAAACACTCGCAGCGAGGAGTTCATGGAAATATCCTGGGGGACGTGTGCGGGGCGGTTGCGATGATGAATGGACCAGGTCTCGACAGCCTGCCCTGCCACAGTCACGGTGCCTGCGCCACCCAACTCGCCCGCAATCCGGCGCAGCAGCGTGGACTTACCGGCAGCGTTCGAACCCAGCAGCGCCGTGATGCTACCCGCTGCCACGGGCCCGAAGCTGACGTTCTGCAATACCGCATGGCCGTCGAAGGCTACCGACACGTCAGCGATGTTGAGCAGTGCAGTCATCGCGTCTTCGCTCGCAGAATCAACGCAAAAAACAAGGGCACGCCCACCAGGGATGTCACTATTCCAATCGGCAGGGTTTGCCCGGCGACCAGCGATTTGCTCAGTACCGAGGCCGCCGACAGCATGCATGCCCCACATAGCGCAGAGGCCGGAAGGAGAAAGCGCTGGTCCTCGCCTACCAGCATTCGGGCAATATGCGGCCCCACCAATCCAACGAACCCGATGGTGCCCACAAAAGAGACGCAGATAGAGGCGAGCAGACTGCTGAGCAGAATGCCGCGCAGGCGCAGGCGCGCTACGGGAATCCCCAAAGCCGTCGCCCGGGCCTCTCCGAGTTGTAATGCCGTCAACGCCCAGGACTGGCGGGCGAACGTAAACGATACGATCACGAGAATGACACTCATGATGCCGAGCTTGGGCCACGTAGCACGCGAAAGACTGCCCATTGTCCAGAAGACGACAGCAGACAGCGCCTGTTCGGGACCGATGTACTGCAGCGCCTCCAGCAGTGCCGAGAACGTGAAGACCAGGGTCGTGCCCAACAGTATGATCATTTCGGTGGTGATACCGCGTTTGCGACTCAGGCGATGAATGAACAAGGCCGCTGCCATCGAAACGAGGAACGCATTGACGGGGATGGCGTAGGCGACAGCCGAAGCAGGCAGAACGCTTACCCCCAATATCAGACCGAGTGCGGCGCCAAAACTCGCCGCGGCCGACAAGCCCAAGGTGAACGGGCTCGCCAGGGGGTTGCCGAGCACTGTCTGCATTTGCAAACCCGCAATCGACAGACTCGCGCCGACGACCAGAGCCGATAGCGCCACGGGTAGTCGGATGTCCCAAAGTATCACGCTCACCTGGCTCGACGACGCGTCTTGCATCAAGACGGACAGCAGCTCCATCAACCTGTAATGCGCCGGGCCTATGGAAAGGTCGATCATGAAAAACACAAGGGTAAGCAGGCCAATGCCGACGATCATGCTCAAGCGGCGTTTCGCCAGGCGGCTGTATAAGCTCCGCCCGCGGGTGAGTTCGGCCTGTGTGCCGATGGCTTGCTTCGTCATAGTGATGCTCCATCCAGGCTCAGCCAATAACCGGGCTGATAAGGAACCGGAAGAAAACGCGCGTGGAACTCGCGAAACGTAGCGTCCGGATCCAGCGATGCGAAGAGTTCGGGATGAAGCCACTTTGCTATCCGCTGCAGTGCGACAAAGTAATACGGATTGTCATAGAAGGGATGCCAGATGGCGTGGACCCTCCCCGCCTTCACCGCCGACAACGAACGATATGCCGGCCGGCGCATCAACCGGCGCAAACGCACGAGCCCTTGCGCGGAGTCGGCGCCGGGTCCGAGGTTGACCCAGTCTCCCGCAGGCGAATAAAGCGACCAATTTGCGCCGGTCACCAGGATGACATCCGGGTCGCTGGCAATAACCTGCTCGGGATGCAAGGTACCAAAAGTACTGTGCAGGAAATGGGAACCGAGGTTGTCGCCTCCAGCGACTGTCACAAGCTCACCGAAATTGCCTTCGCCGTAAGTCAGGCAGCAGTCGTCATACAGACCTGCGGCACGCTCGACCATTACACGAGGCCGCGTTCGAACGTTTTCCAATGGCACCGTGACACGTTCGATCTGCTCTTGGCGAAAACGCAGGAATTCGTCGGCACGATCGGTTCGCCCAAGCAGTGCACCGAGGATCTGCACGCTTCGCACGGTGTTATCAAACATCTTGGTGCGAAAATCAACGAACACGATCGGAATGCCCACCTGTGTCAACCGTGCCATCAGGCCCGACGACTCGGCGGCGGCCTTTGAACTGAGGTTCATGATCACCACGTCCGGCGCCAACGAAATCGCTAATTCGCTACCAATGGAGTCAAGCGTCGCGGCCGGAAACGATGGAATGCGGCCCATCTCGGGAAACTTCCGCAGATATGCCCGATAGCCATCCAGGTCCGCAGCCTTGAAGTTCTCGCCCCAACCCACAACATCAGCAAATGGCCGGTCCGGAAGCAGCACCGCCAAGACGTAAGCCTGCGTGCCATCCCCCAGCAGCACCCGCTCCACAGGTCGATCTACGCGTACATCACGGTCAGCAACATCCTTGAATGACACACGTGCGGGCGCAGCGGTGAGACTTCGAGAAAGGCTGATCAACATTCCAGCCGCCATCAGGCGCCCCAGAACACGGCGCCTTGAATACAGAACATCGCCCATTTGGCTCACCAGCGGTAAGTGAGAGAAGTGGTGGCCGTGCGATCCTGCCCGACAAAGCAATACAGGGCCGAGGTACAACTTGCGACGTATTCCTTGTTAGTCAGGTTGCTGACGTTGAGCGCCAGCGAAGCGCCTTCAAGCGAAGGCTCAATTGAACCAAGTTCATAGTTCAACGCCAGATCAAAAAGCGTGACCGCCGGAACCTTGAACGTGTTCGCTGGATCGCCGTACGACGCGCCCAGGTAACGCGAGCCTGCTCCGATTTTCAGGCCGGACAAAGATCCGCGCCCTATGAGGTAATCAAGCCACAGGGCAGCGCTGTGTCGGGGGGTTTGTGTCAGGCTGTTGCCTTGGTAGGTCGTATCCTGGACCAAGGCGTTATCCAGGTAACTGTAACTGGCAAGCAGATTAAGATTTTCGACTAGCTCGGCAGTGGCTGAAAGATCGACACCACGGCTGCGCACCTTGCCCGCCTGGGTGTTGAACCCCAGATGGGCCGCATCGGCGGTTTTGACGTTGGTCTGTTCCAGATTGTAAATGGCGGCCGTCAGCAATGTTCTGGAGTCGGCGGGGTGAAACTTGATGCCTATCTCCGTTTGTGTCGTTTCAGTCGGGACGAACGCACTCCCGTTGTAACCGCTGCCTATCAACGGATTAAAAGACGTGGCATAGCTCACATAGGGAGAAATGCCGTTATCAAACTGGTAACTCAGGCCTGTTCGCCCCGACCACTTCCCGTTGTTCATCTTGGTGGAGACCGAAGTAGGGGAATAACTTCGCGTCACGTCGTCTGTTTCGGATTTATCGTAGCGTGTGCCCAACGTCAGACGCCATCGGTCATAAGAAATCTGATCCTGTACATAGACGCCCAAGCGATCGAACTCCTGTTTCTCGGACCAAGGTGCTGCGCGGCTTGCCGTGAAGTCTGGTTTGACATGCGGGCGATAGTCCGAGCCGTAGGGGTCAACAAGATAAGGACCACTGCTATAGAGGGCACTGGTTACAGTGCCCGAGGCAAAATCGGCACCCACGATAACGTCGTGCTTAGTAGGCCCGAGCTGGAGGCTGCCACTGACATAGTTGTCCATCGAGAACGTATTGGAACTGGAAGGGGAAATCTCATAAGTGTTTTTTAGCAGTGGCTTGCCATTGACCACCGAATACCCGTAGACAACGCTTCTTTGCAAATCCGAGGCGATATGCATGTAGCGCATAGTGCTCGTCACCTTCCAGTCGTTGTCGAAAGAGTGGGTGAAGTTGGAGCTGATGTAATTCTGTTCACGGGACGAGTCATCAAACGACATATCCCGGTAGTTCCTGTCCCGATCTATTGATGGATAGGGACTTTTATTCAGCCCAAGCAGATTGGCTGGCAAAGAGTTGTAGTTCGGTATTTCGGGCTCCCGAGAGTGAACAAGCTGGACAGTCCAAGAGGTTTGCTCCGTCGGCTGCCACGTCAGCGAAGGCGCAAGATAGAGCCTTTTGTGGTGTACATCTTCGATCTGGTCATTCGCCTTCAACCCTGTCGCGGTAAAGCGATAGAGCAGCGTCCTGTCACTGTCGAGTGGACCGGTTGAATCCACGCCAAGAAACGTACGGCCGAAGCTGCCAAATTGTGTCGTGACCTCATGCGACTCCACCTCTTGGGGCTTGCGAGTTACCTGGTTGACTATGCCTCCGCCGGTTGATTGCCCATAAAGATAGGACGACGGTCCTCGCAATACTTCGACACGCTCCAGTGTGTAGGGATCGACCTGGGGCGACCAACTGCCAGGGTTACTGATTAAGCGCAGCCCGTCCAAATAGTAATCGGCTTCGACGCCGCGGATTTTTGTGAAGTCGAGCTGATCTCCGAAGGCCCCGTATTTTTCGCTATTGGCGCCTGCCGTATAGCGCAGTGCCTGGCTGGTCGTTTTTATTTGCTGGGTATCCATCTGCTCGCGCGTGACTACCGACACGGATTGAGGAATTTCCAGGATCGAAGTGTCGGTCTTGCTGCCCAACCCGGATTGTTCCGCAACATAACCGTGTACGAGACCGGATTCGCCTCCCTTGGTGCTCACCCCAGTGACACTGGTGGCCGGCAAGGTGACCACACCTGCAACGGGTGGGATTGGATCATTCTCGGTCGTGCGCTGCGCAAGGTCATCAGCGTGAGCCATTTGATAAGCACACAGGGTTAGCGCAGAGGCGATCACCGCACACTGCTGGGCGGTGCGGAAAAAGTAGTTTGGTTTCGAGCATGGAGAGGGATGAATCAGCGGCCAGTTGTTCATTCTGTACACGGCGTCAAGCGGATTGGGAGGCAAATCCTATCCACTGACTGACTGACAGTCAATGTAAATGAGAAGTAACATTAACTGTGCCTTGCGTGCCTGTGTAACCACTGCAGCTCAATTACCGGGCGGGACTTGTATGGACCCGTGCAACGAGGGTGCTGCCGCGCCTGCGCAACGATGTGAAAATGCCCCCAAAGCCACCATTTTCCGCAGAAGGGATAAGGCATCATGTCGATGCCCATTGGCCAACAGTTCAATATCATGGGGTGATCCAAGACATGCATGAACTTGGTGATGCTTACCACCGCGTAGCGTGCCCGGGCCACCCTTTGATGAGCGATCAACGACGACATTCTGTCGGAAATCGCCACTCAAGAACCTGATACACCTGGGGGCAAAACGGGGGCATATCTGAAACTTATCTGCCTGAGAACACAGCGCTAGAGCCTAGTCAAAATGTTCTTCGGCGATTCTGACAGCCTCTGAAAAACGCCTGCGCAAACCGCTAGTAGCCAAACAACGACTTACTCTCCAGATACTCATCAAACCCACACTCCCCCCACTCGCGGCCGTTGCCCGACTGCTTGTAGCCGCCAAACGGTGCAGCCTGGTCGGCGCGGGCGCCATTGAGGTGGACCATGCCGGTACGCAGTTGACGGGCAATCCCCAGGCTGCGTTCAAGGCTGGCCGAGGTGACGTAACCGGACAGGCCGTAGGGGCTGTCGTTGGCGATGGCGATGGCCTCGGCTTCGCTGTCATACGGGATGATTGCCAGGACCGGGCCGAAGATTTCCTCACGCGCCACCAGCATGTCCGGGGTGACATCTGCAAATATCGTCGGCTGCACGTAGTAGCCACACTCAACGCCTTCAGGCCGACCTGGCCCCCCGGCGACCAATCGCGACCCTTGGGCAATGGCCTGGGCGATCATGTGCTGTACCCGTTCGTACTGCATGGCGTTGGCGATAGGGCCAATGGCCGTGCTCGGGTTGCTGTCGTCGTAACACATCTGCGCGAGCACGTGCTGGGCAATCTCAATCACCGCCTGTTGCTGTGCACGCGGCACCAACAGGCGTGTCGGTGCATTGCACGATTGGCCGCTGTTACGCATGCAGCCCAACACCCCATGGCGCACTGCGCTGGGCAGGCTGGCATCGTCGAGCAGGATATTGGCGGATTTGCCGCCCAGCTCCTGGGACACTCGCTTGACCGTCTGTGCCGCCGCCTGGGCCACTGCAACGCCGGCGCGGGTGGAGCCGGTGAAAGACACCATGTCCACCTCCGCATGGCGCGCCAGCGCAGCGCCCACCCCCGGGCCGTCGCCGTTGACCAGGTTGAATACCCCTGCGGGCACCTCGGCCTCATGCAGCACCTGGGCAATGATCCGGGCTGACAACGGCGCACGCTCGCTGGGTTTGAGCACCACGGTGCAGCCCACCGCCAGCGCTGGCGCGAGCTTGCAGGTGAGTTGATTGAGTGGCCAGTTCCAGGGCGTAATCAGGCCGCACACGCCGATGGGCTCGCGCACCACCAGGGTGCTGCCCAGGCGCCGTTCGAAGCGGTACTCGCGCAACACTTCCAATGCCTGCATCAGGTGGCCCAGGCCAGCCGGCACATGGGCGCTGCGGGCCAGGGACAGCGGCGCGCCCATCTCCAGGTGAACCGCTTCGATCAACGCTTCGCTGTGGCGCTCGTAGGCTTCGATAATGCGTTGCAGCAGTTCGATACGCGCCTTGAGCGAACTGGCGGCGAACCCCGCAAACGCTTGCCTGGCCGCGCCGACCGCACGCTCCAGGTCATGGCTGTCGCCAAGGATGATGCGTGCCAGCACCTGCTCGGTGCGCGGGTTTACCACGGATTCGATGGTGGTGCCGTGGGGCTTGACCCAGGCGCCGTCAATGTAGAACTCAAACAGATCCGACATCCCTTGCACTCCCTTCAGGCAACGTGTTTCAGGGCGCTGCCCAGGGTGTCGAACACCAGGGCAATCTCCTGCGGGCTGATGAGCAGTGGCGGCGAAATCACAATTGTGTCGCCCGAGCCGCGCACCAGTACGCCATTCTCGAAGCACCACTGCGCAACTTCGCTGCCCCGTGCGCCTGGAAACCCTGGGCGCGGCTCGAGTTCAACGGCGCAGAGCAGGCCGATAGCACGTACGTCCAGCACCGCGCCGACGCCCTGCAGCGCAAGTGCACTCGACTGCCACAGCCCACTCACGGCGTTGACGTGTTGGTTGATGCCCAATTCGCGATGCACCTCAAGGGTCGCCAACCCGGCTGCGCACGCCAGCGGGTGCGCTGAATAGGTGTAGCCGTGCATCAGTTCGATAACATTGGCCGGCCCGGCCATGAACGCCTCATACACCGCACCGCTGACCAGTACGCCGCCCATGGGCACCGCGCCGTTGGTCAGGCCTTTGGCCGTGGTGATCAGGTCCGGGAGCACGCCGAAGGCTTGCGCGGCAAAGGGGGCGCCGACGCGGCCAAAGCCGGTGATCACCTCGTCGAAAATCAGCAGCACGCCGTGCCGCGTGCAGATCTCGCGCAAACGTTGCAAATAGCCCAGGGGCGGCGGATAAACGCCGCCGGAGCCGGTCACGGGCTCGACGATCACGGCGGCCACGGTGCTCGGGTCCTGGATATCCAACAACTGTGTCAACGCGTCGGCGTAACTGGCGCCCTGTTGCGGCTGCCCGACGCTGAAACGCATGCCGGCGTCATAGGGCAACGGCAGGTGCGAGACCTCGCCCAGCAGTGGGCCAAAGTCACGCTTCTGACGGCCGATACCAGAGACCGACAGCCCGCCGAAGCCCATGCCATGGTAGCCCTTGGCGCGCCCGATAAACTTGGTCCGGCGGCAATCGCCACGCGCCTGGTGAAAGGCCCGCGCGATCTTCAGCGCGGTGTCCACCGCTTCAGACCCTGAGTTGGTGAAAAACACCTGCTCCATGCCGGCGGGGCTGACGTCGATCAGGCGCTCGGCCATCTCCAGGGCCTGGGGGTGGCTCATCTTGAATGACGAGACAAAGTCCAGGCGCCCCGCCGCTTCGCGAATCGCCTCGACGATTTTCGGCTGGCCGTGCCCGGCATTGACGCACCACAGCCCGGCCATTGCATCGAGTACACGGCGCCCGTCGGTGGTGGTGTAGTACATGCCATCGGCACTGGCGAACATCATCGGCTGTTGCTGGAACTGGCGCATCGGCGTGAATGGCGCCCAGAACCCGCGATTCACGCGCGCTGAAGGCTGGGAAAGATCGTTCATAGAGACTCCTGCAAAGCAATGATGGGATGGCCGGTCAGCGTCGGGCGCTGCAACGGGCCTGCGTTAACGTTGACGCTGCGGTCCACAGACAACCTGCCGTGTTCGATACGGCAGGTGACCCGGTCACAAAACGCCGTCTCGACAAACTGCCAGGTCATGCTCAACACCCCCGCTTCGGTCCAGCGCGCCTGCGCCACCACCGGGGTGAGCTCCGGCTGGTATTGGTGATGCAGATAGTGGCCGGTCATGCTGGTCCGGCTTTCGATGCCGGCCACGAGCCCGGCACGAATGCAATGGGTGCCACGGGGGTCGGTGAGGTAGAAATCACAATGCTCTGGGCCAAACTCCAGGCGCACTTCGCTGACCTGGTCTTCGTTGGCCTGCATGACGAACGTGCCACTGAATTCGGCCTGGCGCGGCGAACTCGCGGCGCCAGACATGACGGGCCGCTGTTGCCGCGCCAGCAGCGCCGCCAACCCGGCATCCGTCGCGCCGTCAGTGGGCACACCCAGCGCCGGCACCAGATGCTCCCACAGCAGGCTGTGCAAGCGCCGCTCGCCCAGCGCCAGCCCGGCGGTGAAGGCAATCACCGCGTTATGGCGCGGTAACACGATGCACTGCTGGCCAAACACTCCGGAGGCGTAGTAACCACCGTGCAGGGTCATCCACCACTGGTAGCCGTAGCCTTCGCGGCGCGTGACAGCCGCGTCGCTCGACTCGTCACGGCCCAGGTAGCGCTTGCCATCGAAGGCGCCCATCCATACATCGTCGACATGCCCACGGGTCGCGTCGGCCACCCATTCCCGGGACAGCAATTGCTGCCCCTCCCAATGGCCTTGTTGCAAGTGCAGCACGCCGAACTTGAGCAAGTCCTCGGTGCGGCAACTGAGGCCGTTGCCCCCGGTGTTGAAGCCGCCCGGTGCAAGGTCCCACTCGATGGGCCCCATGCCCATGGGCTGGAAGATGCGCGCGTTACACAGGGCGTACGCCGTCTGGCCGCTGACCACACTGACAATCGCCGAGAGCATGAAGCTCGACGCACTGCTATAGATGAACCGCTGCCCTGGCGGGTCTTCGACCGGCTCATTGAGGAACAACCGCACCCAACTGTCAGTGCGCCCGCGCCAGGCGCCACCGGAGATGCCCTGGCGATGCCCGGTGCGCATGGTCAGCAGATCCCGTACGGTCATGGCCGCCAGGTTAGCGCTGATGGAGGCCGGGCAATCGGCGGCAAAAAAGTCCACCACCTTGGCATCCAGCGACAACACACCGTCATCCACCAACAGCCCGACCGCCATGGACACCCAGCTTTTGGTCGCCGAGTGCTGAACATGCAAGCGTGCGGCGCTATAAGGCGCCCAGAACGCTTCGGCCACTACCGCGCCATCGCGGTACAGCATGAAACTGTGTAACTCCAGGCCCGCAGCGTTCACCGCATCGATGAAATCACTCACGCCACGCGCCGATACACGTTGTTGACTGGGCAGTGCCCGGCGCAACGGCAAACTCGTCATCTGATCTATCCCCTCATTTGCACTGCTTGGGCGTGCAACAGGCTGCTGTTGCACGCCATTACCGCTACCAGAGCGCCACGGTGTAGCCCAGGATCACTCGGTTTTCGTTGGTGTCACGGGCGAAGTTGCTGGTGGCGCTGGCGTTCTGCCAACGCAGCGATACGTCCTTGAACGTACCGCTCTGCACCACATAGCCCAGGCTCAAGTCCCTCTCCCACTCGCGCCCTTCGCCGTCAAAGCCGATGACCTTGGCGTTATCGCCCTTGGCGTAACGCGTGGAGAACAGCAGGCCCGGAATGCCCAGCGCAGCGAAGTCATAGTCGTAGCGGGCATGCCACACGCGCTCGCGGGTCTGGGAGAAGTTGGCCAGTTGGTACTCGCTGAACAGGTAAGTGTTGGTACCGTCCACATAGGTGAACGGCGTCGAACCGTACTGCTCCTGGTAACCGCCACTGAGGTTGTGGCCGTACAGGCCATAGCCGATGCGCGTGCTCAGCGCCCGGTTATCCACCTTGCCGGCCAGGGCGGCGGCGTCTTCGCTGGCGCTGAAGTAGCGGATGTCCGTCTTCAGGGTGCCCGGGCCCCACTTGAGGCTGTTTTTCAAGCCCAGGTAATGCTGTTGGTACAGGCTTTCCAATTGTGCGTACTGGTAAGTCACGAAGGTCGTCGGCGTGAGTGCGTATTCGCCGCCGGCGAAGCGGAATTCATCGCTCTTGGCGCTGCTTTTGTAGGCGCCGTATTGGCTGGTAAGCCCCATGTCCTCGTAGTGGGTCGAGTCGCGCTGCTTGACCTGATCCAGTTGACCGGCGGTCAGGGTCAGCTTGTCGATGTCCTTGGAGGTGAGTGCCGTGCCGCTGAAACTCTGCGGGAACAGGCGGCTCAGGTTCGGCTGCAGGGTCGGCAGGTCTGGCACCATGTAACCCACGCGCAACTCGCTCTTGGCCAGGCGCGCCTTGCCGGTGAGGCCAAGTTTGGAGTAGTTGTCATGGGCTCGGCGGGCGTAGCTGGGAGCGCCGGGCTCGGCCATGCTGGAGCGCGCCAGCAGCCCGGTGCCGGAGTTGTCCGGGCTCGAATCGAGCTTGATGCCCAACATCCCGACCGCGTCCAGGCCAAAGCCCACCGTACCGTCGGTAAAACCCGACTCGAGCTTAAGGATAAAACCCTGTGCCCATTCGGCACGCTTGTTCTGCCCGCTGGATTCGCGGTAGTCGCGGTTGAAGTAGTAGTTCTTCAATTCCAGCGCGGCTTTGCTGTCGGCGATGAAGTCGGCCTGGGCAAACAGGGGCATGAAACCGGCCCCCATGACGCTGGCACTGGCGACGACTTTGTTGATGCGGTTATTCATGTGTAGGTTCCTGGCAGACAGGTTGAGTGGGGTTGTTTTTGTTTTCTTCGGCCATGGCTTCGCCCGCTTCGCAAATCGGCGATTTGCGAAGGGTTGGGTTTTGATGCCGTGGCCTGGGGTGCAGCAGTACCTAAATCACACTGGCACGGAGGCGGTAGCTGCCGTCCGCGCGTTTCTCCAAGGGGCTGGCCGCCGCAAGTAGCCGGCGGGTGTAAGGGTGTTGCGGGGTGTCGAAAATCGTGTCACGCGGGCCCATTTCGACCACCTCGCCCTGGTTCATCACCGCCACGCGGTGGGCGATGCGCTCCACCGCCGAGAGGTCGTGGGAGATGAACAGGCAGGCAAAACCATATTGGCGTTGCAGACGCTCGAACAGTTCGAGGATCTGTTTCTGGATGGTCATGTCCAACGCCGAAATCGGCTCGTCGGCAATCACCAGCTTGGGCCGGCGCACCAGCGCCCGGCCGATCGCCACGCGCTGGCGTTGACCGCCGGAGAGTTGATGGGCAAAGCGCTCGCGAAACTGTTCGGGCAAGCCCACGTCGACCAGGGTGTCGGTGACCCGCTGGCGTTTTTGCGCGGCCGTCAGGGCCGGCTCATGGCGCAGCGGCTCGGCGAGGATCTGGCCGACCGTCATGCGCGGGTCGAGGGACGAATACGGGTCCTGGAAGATCATCTGGCATTGCAGGCGATGCGCGCGGTTGGCGGCGTTGAGGATATCCACGCCCTGGAACAGAATCGCCCCGGCGCACGGGTTGACCAACCCGACGACCGCACGCCCCAGGGTGGTCTTGCCCGAACCGCTGCCACCGACCAGGGCCAGGGTCTCGCCCGGCGCAATGTTCAGGTTCACCGAGTGCACCACGCGCTTGGGCACGCTGCGCCCCCAGAAACTCCGTGGCCCCGGGTGCTCGATACACACATCCCGGACCTGCAGCAACGGGCTGTCGGCCGCCGGCAATGGCCCCAGCGTCCCACGCCGGGGCAGCGCTTCGAGCAACTGCCGGGTGTATTCAGCCTTGGGGGCAAAGAGGATGTCTTCGATACGGCCCTGCTCCACCGCCTTGCCCGAGCGCATCACCACCACTTTATGGGCATACCGCGCCACCAGGGACAGGTCGTGGCTGATGAACAGGATCGCGGTGCCCTGCTCGCGGGTCAGCTCCAGCATCAACTCGATCACGTCCAGTTGCGCCAGGCAGTCCAGGGCCGTGGTCGGTTCGTCGGCGATCAGCAGCGCCGGGCGCAGCAACATCACCGAAGCCAGCATGATGCGTTGGCGCATGCCGCCGGAGAATTGGTGCGGGTAGGATGCCAGGCATTTTTCGCCGTCCTTGATGCCGATGCGTTGCAGCATGGCGATGCAGCGCCCGTGGATCGTCGCCGCATCCAGCGCGGTATGCAGCTTGAGCGCCTCGCTCATCTGCCGGCCAATGGTCAGCGCGGGGTTGAGCGAGACCATCGGCTCCTGGAACACCATGCCGATCCGCGCACCACGCACCGCACGCATGGCCTTGGCATCACTGCTGTCCAGCGCTTGCCCCTGGAACAGGATGCGCCCGCCGCACACTTGCATGGGCGCCGGCAGCAAGCCAATGGCGGCGCGGGCGGCCATGGTCTTGCCGCTGCCAGACTCGCCCACCAGTGCGACGATTTCGCCCGGGGCCATGGTGAAGCTGAAGTCGTCGACGGCCAGCGGACCGTCCACGCCAACGCGAATCTGCAGATTTTCAACGGCCAGTAAAGGCACTGGAGCGCTCATGCTCATTTCCTCATGCGCGGGTCGAGACGATCACGCAAGGCATCGCCGAACAGATTGATAGCCAGCAACGTCAGGCTGATAAAGATGCCCGGGAAGATCCCCAGCCACGGCGCCGTCGAGATATAGGTGCGGCTTGCCGAGAGCATGCTGCCCCAGGTCGCGGCCGGCGGTGGCACCCCGAGGCCGAGGAAGCTCAACGCGCTCTCCGAGAGCAACGCCCAGCCAAACATGCTGGTGGCCAGTACACACAGGGGCGCCAGGCAGTTGGGGGTGATGTGGCGGAACATGGTGTACAGCTCGGAGTTGCCGATCACCCGCGAAGCCTCGATGAACTCCAGCTCACGCAGTGACAACACGCTGCCGCGCACCACCCGCACCACCGATGGGGTGTAGGCGATGCCCAGGGCGAGCACGATGCCGTACTGGCTGGCGCCGACAATCGCCATGATGCCCAGGGCCATGAGGATGCCGGGGAACGCCAGCAGCGCGTCGTTGAGCATCATCAGCACCCGGTCGGTCCAGCCGCGCAGGTAACCGGCGAGCATGCCGATCACCGTGCCGCAGATCACCGCCACGCTGACCGAGAGCAGGCTGATCCACAGGCTGGTACGCGCGCCAATGATCAGGCGGCTGAACACATCGCGGCCAAACTCGTCGGTGCCAAGCCAATGCACGGCACTCGGTGCGTGCAGGCGTGAGAGCAGGTCCAACTTGAGCGGGTCGTAAGGCGTCCACACCACGCCGAGCAATGCCAGTAACACCAGGACCGCGAGCAAGCTGCCGCCGATCAGGGCATTGAGCGGCGGGTAACGCCGGCGCCGCCGAGGCGAGATCACCGCCACGGTGGGCACGGCAGGAGTCTTGAGGTTCATAGCTTCACCCTTGGATCGAACAGCGGATACAGCAGATCCACCAACAGGTTGACCAACACATAGATGCAGGTGACCAGCAGCAGGCACCCCTGCAGCACCGGGTAGTCGCGGGAGAAGATCGCATCGACCATCAACCGGCCGATGCCGGGCAAGGTGAACACGGTTTCCAGCACCGCAATGCCGCCGAGCAGGTTGCCCAGGATCAGGCCAATCAAGGTCCAGGTCGGCGCAAATGCGTTGCGCAAGGCGTGTCGCCACAGCACCGCGCTTTCCGACAAGCCCTTGGCCCGGGCATGGGCGATGTACTCCAGGCGTAGCACCTCGATGGTGCTGGCCCGGGCCATCCGGGCGATGGCGCCGAACTCCACCAGCGTCAGGGTGATGATCGGCAGCACCACATAGGTCAGCGCCTTCATAGGGTCGGTGGCGAAGCCGACGTAACCGATCACCGGCAACCAGCCCAACTGAATGCCGAAGACATACAGCAGCAGCAAGCCCAACCAGAAGCTCGGCACCGACAGCAACAACGTTGCCGTCGCAACCAGCCCCAGGTCCATCGCACTGTTTTGCTTCCAGGCTGCGAGCAAGCCCACCGGCACCGCGAGCAGGGTCGCCAGCAACACCGCCACCAGCACCACGGTCGCACTGACGCTGAAACGCTCGACCAGCAACTCCAGCACCGGCTGACGGCTGCTGATGGACACCCCAAGGTCGCCACTGAGCACCGACTTGATCCAGATCAGGTACTGGGTCACCACTGAGTGGTCCAGGCCCAGGCTGCTGCGCATGTCGGCCAGGCTTTGCGGGTCGGCCATGTCACCCAGCATCAACAGTGCCGGGTCGCCGGGGATCAGGCGGATCAAGGCAAATACAATCACCGAGATCAGCAACAGGGTCGGCACCGCCATGCCGAGCCTGTGCAATATGAATCGAAACATAGCGCTACGCCTTACTTGGAAGTGTCGGCCAGCTTCACGCCCCACAGGCGCGGCTTGGCAACGGGCCAGGAACGATAACCCTCAACGCGCTTACCCATGGCGCCGATGGCAGTGCCGTTGTAGATGACCACCATGGGCACATCCTTGAGCATCAGCGTGTGCAGCTGGTCGAACAGTGGCCGGCGCTTGGCAGGGTCAACTTCCCGCTGGGCCTCGCGCAAAATCGCCAGGGCCTGGGGGTTGTCCCAGACTTTACGCGGCTCCTTGTCCTTGTCGCCGATCACCGATTCGTAGCTTTGCGCCGCATCGAAACGCCCCGAATAGGAGAACGACATCATTTGGTAGCTACCGCTCTGGTAACGCTCCAGCTGCGTGCCCCACTCCAGGGTTTCCATCTCGATGTTCAGCCCTGCTGCCTGGGTCATGGCTTGGCTGAGCAAGCCCATGTCGAACATCTGCGGGTAGCGCTTGTTGACCAGCATGCGGATTTTTTCCCCGCGGTAGCCGGCCTCTTTCAACAAGCGCCGGGCCTCGTCGAGGTTGTAGGTGTAACCCTGGTGCGCGATGCCGTCGTAGTAAGGGCTCGCGGTGGGAATCACTGAGTTGTTGACCACCGACAAGCCATCGGACAACGCCGCCACCATCTGCGCGTAATCCAGGGACAAGGCCACCGCGCGCCGGATGCGCACATCCTTGAGCAACGGGTCGCGGGTCTGGAACAACAGGCCGCTGATGGTCATGATCGGGCTGACCTGGATCTGCAGGTTCTTGACCTGCTTGAGTTGCGCGGCATCCATCGCGGTCACGTCCGGCAGCAGGTCCACGCCACCTGACAGCAGCGCGGCCTTGGCCGAGGCTGCATCGGGGATCACCTGGAAGCGCACGGTGTCGACAAACGCCTGCTTATTGCCGGTGTAACCGTCCGCCTCGCCTTCGGCACGCGGGGTGTATTGCTTGAAGCGATCCAGTTCGACGTACTGGCCCTTCTGCCATTTGCCCAGGGTGAACGGGCCGGTGCCAATCGGTGCGCGCCAACTGCCATCGGCGGCCAGGGAGTCTGGGTGCAGGATGCCGCTGCCGGCACAATCCGGACGGGCCATGGCGGCCAGGAACAAGCCATTGGCCTGGTCCAGGGTGAACACCACGGTTTTCGGGTCTGGGCTTGAGACATCGACGATCTTGGCCGCGCCGCGCCCATCGAACTCCGCCAGGCAACGCCACTGGGTCTTGGGATCGAGGTAGCGCTGCCAGGTCCATTGCACCTGCTTGGCCGTCAATGGCTGGCCGTTCTGGAAGAGAACGCCGTCGCGCAGGGTAAAGGTGTAGCGCAGGCCATCGGCCGAGACGGCAACCGCACTGGCCAGCATCGGTGCGATGCTGGTGTCTTCGCGGTATGCCACCAAGCCTTCGACGATATGCATCATCACCGCGTCGGTATTGTCGTCCCGGTTGACCCCTGGGTCGCTGCTGCGGATATCACCGTTGATGCCGACACTGATGACCTGGTCTTGGGCAACGGCCATGGAAAAGGCGCACGCCGACATCGCAACGGCCACTGCCGTCTTTACGTAACTATTCACGGGAGAAAGACTCCTTGAAGAAATTTTCCGGTCAGTGGCGAGGGCCAAGGCAGGACCGGCATCAGAATGAGTGAATCCTTGGTTATTGTTATACGGTCTGTTCTGAGTGCATCTACCTACGGTGTATCAGCCCAGGCTGCGCTTGTGGCGCAACACCTTGGCAAAAAAGTCCTGGGCGGCCGGCATGGCCTTGACGCCCTGGTGCGCGACGTTGGGCAGCAAGTCAAAGTGCACCTGCACGCCGGCGGCTTCGAAGCTCGCCTTCAAGGTGGCCAGGCGCTCAGGTCGCGTGCGCCCGGCAGCGTTGGCACCGGCCATGTAGTGTTTGCCACCTTCACGGTGGGTGATTTCCCAGGTTTCGAGGTCTGAATCACCCACCACCATGTGCACCGGCAAGCGCTGCAAGGCTGGCAGGTTCAGCGGCTTGCCGAAGCGCGTGGCAAAGTCCCGCACGCCGACCCACCAGTCCTGATCGGCATCGAGCAGGGTCACCGAGCCCGGTGCACCGATGGACGCCGCCCAGAGTTTCTCGGGGTGCAGGTAGCAGAAGCGATGGGTGAATTGCCCCCCACCGGAATAGCCGAACAGCGCGAAGGTTTCAAAGCGGCGGCCGTAGCGCTTGCCGACATTGGCGATCATGTCGAGCAACACCTGGTCGTAGCGGATATCGCCTTCCACCATCTGCTTGTAGCCATCGCCATTGCCGTCCCCCAGCACGCCGACCGGGAACAGCGGCGACAGGATCACGCAATCGTTCCAGCGGCCAAATTCGGCGAAGCCATTGCGGTAAATCTCCATCGCACGGGTTGAACCGTGCAGCGACACCACCAGGTCGACTGGCCGGGTGCTGTCCTCGATGGCTTCAGGCACATAGAGGGTGTAGGCAAACCGGCTGTCCCCGTGATGGGAGTACACGGTGGTCGCGCCGAGGTGATACACGTTCTTTGCAGCACGCAATGCTGCGTGTTCAGGGCTGATATCTGGATTGCTCATTGGGTAAGTTCGCCGAGTCAGTTCGGGCTTGAGTATTGGCCGGGCCCTATAAAAAGAAAAACTAATTTAACTTTAACCTGAGTAAACAAAACCTTTACGATTCAGGCACACCCATGACCACGGGCCTGCCCATGAGCAACATTCGCTTCTTCAAGACGTTTATCGCCGTCGCCGAATACGGCAGTTTCGCCGCCGCCGCCGACCGGGTGGCCCTGACCAATGCCGCTGTCGGCCAGCAAATGCGCGCCCTCGAAGAAGAGATGCGCCGGCCACTGTTCGACCGCAGCCAGCGGCAGATCAAGCTCAGCCGCGATGGCGTGTTGTTGCTGCCCAAGGCCAAGCGCCTGTTGGCGGACTACGAGCAAATGATCGCCGAGGCGCCCGATGGCATGGCCATGGAGGGCGAAGTGTCCATCGGCGGTATTACCTCCGGCATGGGTCTGCTCGCCAATTGCCTGGTGCAACTGAAAAAGCTGCACCCGCGCATCTCGGTCAACCTGATGACTGCCCGCTCCGACGAGGTGGTCAACCTGGTACACGCCGCCAAGCTCGACGCGGCGTTGTTGATCGAGACGGCGCGGCAAAACTTCGACGGCTTGAGCTGGACCCTGCTCTACAACGAGCCCATCGTCATGCTCGCCAACACCGCGCAGACCGCGGGTATCAACGACGCCGTGGAATTGCTCAGGACCCAGCCGTTCATTCGCTATGACCGGTCCACCGCCGTAGGCCGCAAGGTGCAATCGATCATCAAGAGTGAATCGGTCGAGCCGCTGGAAATCCTCGAACTGAACTCGATCATCGGTATCGCCGACCTGGTCCGCCAGCAAGTCGGTGTGGCAATCGTGCCGCTGTTGAAGAACTTTGACTGGCACAAAGACCCCAGCCTGCGCGTACTGCCGCTGCCGGGGGACTTGGCAGTACGCCGGGTGGGGATTCTGGAGCAAGGCACCAAAAGTGCGATTACCGGGGAGATTCGCAAGTTGCTGATGCAGGCAGTGGCGAAGTGAGCCTTACCTGGCAGATTGCCGAGCGTGGCCGCCCCTAAGGCTCACGCTCGGCCAGTTCTTCCAGCAGATCCGCGGACGGCACAAAAAACAAGCCACCGGTGACCGCCGTACTGAAATCCAGCAGCCGGTCATAGTTGCCGGCAGGCCGGCCGACAAACATGTTCTCCAGCATCAGCTCCAGCGGCTGCGGCGTGCGCGCATAGCCAATGAAATAGGTG
This sequence comes from Pseudomonas sp. WS 5010, assembly GCF_012985565.1. Lineage (NCBI taxonomy): Bacteria > Pseudomonadati > Pseudomonadota > Gammaproteobacteria > Pseudomonadales > Pseudomonadaceae > Pseudomonas > Pseudomonas sp. WS 5010. The sequence continues at coordinate 677,192 of NZ_JAAQWQ010000002.1, forward strand.
CCGAACTCCCCCGCTCCCGGCCGGCCGAAGGGCATGTTGTCGCGCAGGATCTTCACTTCCTCGCCATCCTCGGTGATGGTGGTCAAGGCACTGTGGGAGTTGCTCGGCTTGGCCTCATCCGCCAGTTCGATATCCGCCAGTTTGGTACGCCCGATCACCCGCTCCTGGGCCTCGGTGGACAACGCGTTCCAGGCGCCCATGTTGTGCAGGTACTTTTGCACCAGCACATAGCTGCCGCCACTGAACGCCGGGTCTTCGTCAGCGACGATGGTGAAACCGACAGCCTTGCGCCCGGTCGGGTTCTCGGTGCCATCGACAAACCCGATGATGCTGCGCATGTCGAAATTGCGAAATCCCTGGACCTCATCCACCACGACCACCGCATCCCCCAGGGCCGCCATGATTTGCGTGGCCAGTTCAAAACACAGGTCCATGCGCTCGGCGCGAATGTGCAGCAACACATCCCCAGGCGTGGCAACCGCCATGCGCCCCGCTACGCCAACTGCCTGAAACGGATGCAGGGACGCCGGGCGTGGGTTGCCGAACAGCGCGTCCCAGGCCGTCGAGCCGAAGCCGCAGACACAGGTCAGGCTACCGTCGGGCACGCGCTTGCCCACGGAGCGCGTAAGGGCGGCGATATCGCCGCACCACTGGCGTACCGTCCTGGCCGCATCGCTACCGGGAGCAAGTGTGGCGACCATAAAAATGGCCGCGCGGGTGATCGGAGTGCACACAGCCTGAGGTTCAATATTCGGGTTCATCGTGACGGATTCCACACGCAGCTCCACGGTTAAAGGAGAGAGTAAAAAATCCTACACCCATTACTAAACGATATAAACGACTGTGAGATTTGACAGTTATGTGCGCGTTCGCCGTCGCGTAGTTTTTGAACAGAGTAAAAATCAAGGAGAGGATGATGGCGCACAACCCCATGGGCACCGACCCAACCGACGACGAAAACGATCCGATCTTCAATGCCACCACGCAAAAGCGCAATGTCGTGGACCCACGCACGGGGTTGTTTGAGGTTTACGTGCCCTTGCCGTCGCTGACGGGCAATGCCGGCAACGGGCCGGTGATCGAAATGAGCCTGCACAATACGCCCGTGGTCAATAACGAGGCAGCGCTGGGGGATGGCTGGTTCTATGCCATGACCACCTACAGTGAAAAGCACAAGAAGCTCACGATGCATTCCGGTGAAGTGTTGACGGTGGAAAAGGATAAAGATTTGAAGCAATCCGCCGTGATTGCGCAATGGAACAACGGCAAGTTGACCGTGCACCGCAAAGGTGGCCGCAAGGAAGTGCTGGTACTGCTGCCAGATACCGGCATCTACGTCCCCGAGTCCCTGACCACCGATGGTTACAACAGCGTGACCCTGAGCTGGATGACCACCGCCCATGTGATCGGCGGCGCAACCTACTACCAGATCCAGTTGACCGAAATCCGCGACGCCACCCGCAGCCTGCTCAAGGTGCAATACACCCCAGGGGACCCGGCCGCCACGCCGGTCATCAGTTCGGCCACGTTGACGTTCTGGCCCGACGACGCCGCCGAAACCCTGAGCTACAGCCTGGCCATCGAGAATTATGCCCTTAAATCCGTCAGCCTCGCAGCAGATATCAAAAGCAGTTTCGAGTACCTCGATCACCCGACCTGTGGCTGGCTGCTGACCAACATCACCAGCTTTGACGGGCTGCAGGAGCAGGTGGAGTATCAGGACAACGGACTGACCTTCCCGGACAACCCCAAGCTATCTGCCCTGCCCTGTGTCAGCACCCATACCCTGACGCCCAATGGCGGCGGGACACCGGTGGTGACCACCTATGTGTACCAGCGCCAGGACCCGGATCACTACCGCACGATCATGAGCGAGGGCGTGCCGGCCATTCGCACCACGACCTATAACTACAATGAACAGCACAACGTCACCTCCGAAGTGCTCGTACAAGGGGCGGCACAAACACAAAAAAAATACACGATGACTGTGCAAGAAGAACTACTAAGTCGCACGACATCGACGATATACAGCAAGGCCGGCAAGAGTCGGGAAGAGAAAAACGAAAACCGCTTCAATACCCACTCTGCACTTGTCAGAAATCGACAAGAAAGAGTAACTACAGTAGTGGACTACATACCTGCCCCAGAAAAAGGTGAAATTAGATCTACTGAGAGCGAGACTACCTTAACAAACTTGCTGAATCAGATCGCATTAACTTCCGAGCAGCAGACCGACAAAGAGCCTGATGAATCATGGACGCCTATCCTGACACTCCCCACCCAGCTGTTTCCTTCCACTTACGTTGATACTGAAATCGTCGACGATCCAGGGCTGCTGGCAATAATTCCAGAACTGCTGCCAGGGACATTCCCCCAACTATTAAATATTTTCACCTTTAAATACCACGCCTATAAACAAATACCCAATCTAAGCGAATCTAAAATCATCAGTACCTTACAAGGTAGTCTCGCCAGCGAACTGAACTACAATGCAGCACTCATCGGCCAGCTTATCGAATACTTCGAAGGTGACGACTTTCGCAAGGGTCGCGTGAAGACCCTTACCCAGAGCACCCTGGGGACCAAGGACCGACGCCCCGTGCAGACCGATCCAATACGCACCTTTGACTACACACTGGGAGGGGTTGGTAACACCGAACTGACCACCACGACCACCGACACCGACACAACCGGCAAGACCCGTACGTCTTCACAAACCCAAAGCACCCTCAGTGGCCGCCTCCTGCGCCAAGTCGACGCTGATGGCAATCGCACCGAGTTTACCTATAGCCAATACGGGCAGTTACTCAGCCTGACCGTCTGCGCGCACAGCACCACGTATCGCCAAGTCACCACCTATGCTTACCCCGCGCCCGGGCAAGTGAAAGTCACCGAGCCCAACGGAAAAACCCACTTGACCCAATACGACGGGCAGGATCGGTTGGTGAGTGAATACTTGCTGGAAGGTAACCTGCGTAAGCAAACCAAGGCCGTTACCTATGACAGCCTGGGACGTGAGCTACGGACATCAAGTTTTGATTATGACCGGCACGGGACCCAGCTCATCCAATGGCAAGAGATGCGATACGACGACTGGAATGAAGTCAGCAGCCAGCACTACAGCGATGGCCGGGAAGACTTCAATCAATATGACCCCGTCGCCATGACCCGTACGCAATGGACCGGCAAGGCCGCCGACAAGCACACCACCGTGACGACGTACAACTCGGATGAAACCATCAAGAAAATTGAATGGAAAGGCCAGAACGGCGCCGTCTTTCAAACCCAGACAGCCAGTTACAATCGGGCCAAGCAAATTAAACAGTTGGTTACCGACAGCGAGTTCGGAATTATCACCATCAACTACATCTACGATGCCAATGGTCGCCTGCTGAGTGAACGGCGCAGCGAAAAAGGCCGTGGGTTGCTCGACGTGCCCTTCATCTATACCTACCACTACACCTACCCGCAGCACTGGCTATTCAGGGACGCCACACAAATCGAGCTTGAGTCCGGTGGCAAACGGCAGGTCCTGGGCAAGCGCAGCTTCGACACTTGGGGCCGGGTAACCTCGCTGACACGCGGCTCTTGCACCGAGACTTACACCTATAGCGGCACAAGCACAGTACCCGCGACCACTGCTACCGCCGACGGCCGCGTGCTCAAGCATGACTACATCAAGGAGCTGGGCAATCGCCTGGCCAAGACCAGTACCGCAGATGCCAGCGCGCAAAACACCTTTACCTACGCCTATGGCACACAAGGTATTGCCACGGCGACCGAGGGCCAACAGTTCCTCCAGTACAACCATGACCTCTATCTCAGTATCACCCGGCAACAGGTGCAAACCGAGCCAGGTCAAAGCAAGGAAGTGCTCTACACCCACTCAATGAATGGGCGCTTGCTGGACAGTACCGACGTACTCAGTAACCAGACACTGTTTCTCTACAAGACTAACGGGCAGCGCTATGCCAGCAATAACTTTCACTACACCACTGACCACATTTACGATGATCAAGGGCTGTTTCAGGAGGAAGTCGTTGCCGGCCCCTACAACCTTGAGCCCACTTCCCCCATCACATTCCATGTGAAGTACACCCACGATCCGCAACAACGTGAGACCAGCCGCCAATTCATACTCCCCGGTAAAGTTGACCTCCTGCTGGAGCAAACTTATTACGCCGATGACAAATTGAAATCGGCCCAATTGAAACAGGGCGCCACCCTCCTCGGCTCCCGCAGCCTGACCTATACGCCGGGCGGCCGGGTCAAGTCCTGTACCACCACTGGCGTCTGGCGGCCAAGGACGCCGAAGAACAAGGAGATCGACAAACAGGAATTTACCTACGATGCACTGGGTAACGTGCTTACCCGCATCACCACCATCGGCACCGCGAAAAACACCGCAACCTATACCTACGACGCTGCCAATGGCTACCGCCTTACAACAGTCAAGAACAGCCACGCGGACTACATCGCGTCTGCCAGTTTGAGTTATGACGCAGCGGGACGGGTAACCCAGGACCAGACGGGCAAAAAATACAGCTATGACTGGCTCGGGCGGCTCATCCAGGCTGGCAGTGCGCGTTATAGCTATGACCCGTCCAAACGCCTGATGACCCGTAATGGCGGTGACGAGCCAAGTCAAGTGATCTACGACGGCCTCAAGGCTTGCGGGGATTACGCCACCGCCAGTAACGACAACAGCCGCAACCTCAACCCCGGCAGCGCCGCCTGTACGGTCCAACAAATCAAGCGCTCCGGGGTCGACAGAACACTGTTTGAACTGCGGGATCTCAACGGCAGCGTGTTGGTCAGCTACGATGTCCAGGCCCAGACCCTCAAGCATCATGCCTATACCGCCTACGGCGAGCATTTTTCGGATGAGCCCGACTCGGTACTGGGCTTCAACGGCGAATACCGTGACAGCACCACCGGCCAATACCCGCTGGGCACAGGCGAACGCTGGTATGACGCATCCAGCATGCAGTTTCTTACCCAGGATGACCTCAGCCCGTTCGGTAAGGGTGGACCCAATCTGTATGGCTATTGTGCCGAAGGGGACCCGGTCAATTATCAGGACCCCACCGGGCATTTTTCCGTGGATAAGCAATTACGGGCGATTTGGGGGGACGACCTGCCTGGTCCGGAGGGCTTGGGCGAAGGAGGATCTTTGATTCATACGTACCTGTGGGGCGCGGTCGGTGTATTGACCGCCGTGATGACAGGAGGGACGGCACTGTTACTGACGGCGGCGATTGTTGGGCTCGCCGCCACTTCGCTCGCGACCGGTATTGCCTCAGTGGTTATCCAGGACACCAATTCCGCGGCCTCCGGCATCCTGGCCTGGATATCCCTGAGCACCGGAGCAGCAGCAGGGCTGACCACACTGGCAGCGAAAGTTGTGAGGGTTGGCGCGTATCTGGGGCGGTCTCTCCCAGCAGTCGCCAGGAACCTCATGAGCAAGACATCAAACGCCGTGACCGGCACCCTCAGGCAGTCGCGGCTAATCCGAGGAATGGAGCGCGTCTGGGCAAAATCATTCCCCCGCCCAACCGTGAATTGGCAGGTCCGCTACAACGATGCGTCACTACTGCACCCCCGGGGGACTTCGAGTCTGTTCGATACCGGTGATGTAAATACGCTTTCGTTCGTGACCTCGGGGGTCCTGGGAGGTCTGGGGGTCCTTGAGTCTGAGCCCGCTCAGTTTGCCGATACATTCATCGGTGATATTACTTGGTTGCCCTTCGGCAGTTTCAGGGGGTTGTGGTTGACCAGTAAAGGTAGATGATTCGGTACACCCTGCGCCTTGCAAAAAACTGACCGAGCAAGGCCAGGGGCCCTGCTCTTTCAGGGTTTAAAGCTGCGTCCAGGTGTAACGGAGGTTCAGCCGGTTCTCATTGAGGTCGCTGCGGTAGTTTGAGCGCGCCGTCACATTGCGTATTCGAATGCCCAAGCCAGTGGCACGGCAGACCCTGCAGGTAAAAGGCAAATCAACCAAGGTCGCCCCCTCCTACCGGCAAGGTCACGCCGGTGATGTAGGAGGCCTCGTCAGAGGCCAGGAACAGGATCGCGCCCACTTGTTCGTCGATGCTGCCGTAACGCTTCATCGGGCTGCTATCCAGGGTCTGGTCGACGATTTTTTGGTACCACGCGCGCTCCTGCGCGCTCTGCGGCTGGTTATTGCGCGGGATGCGCCGGGGCGGTGCTTCGGTGCCGCCGGGTGCAGTGGCGTTGACGCGGATGCCGCTGCCGGCGGTTTCCAGGGCCAGGCAGGCGGTCAAGGCATTCACTCCACCCTTGGCCGCGCCATACGGCACGCGATTGACCCCCCGTGTGGCGACCGACGACACATTGACGATGGCGCCACTGCCCTGCTCCAGCATGTAGGGCAGCACGCAATGGCAGCACCACAGCGTGGGGAACAGCGAACGGCGCACTTCGGCCTCGATTTGCGCCTCGGCGTAATACTCGAAGGGCTTGGCCCAGATGGTCCCGCCGACGTTGTTGATGAGGATATCGATGCGCCCGAAACGCACCTTGGCGGCGGCCATCACCTGGGCACACTCGGCATGCTGCTCCAGGTCGGCGATGAGGGTCAGCGCCCGGGCATGCTGCAACTCGTGCACCAGTTCCGAGCGATCGATTGCGACCACCCAGGCGCCCTCCGCCAGCAAACGCTCGGCGACGCGCCGGCCGATGCCCTGGGCGGCACCGGTGACCAGCGCAACCTTGGTGTCAAAACGTAGATTCATGCTGGTTTCCTCAGGCGGCATCGCAGTTGGCCATGGCATTGGCGGTGAATTTTTCGTAATGGAAGCTGGCCGGGCTCACGCCTTGCTGCTTGAGGTGTTCGCGCACCGCATCGACCATCGGCGGCGGCCCGCACAGGTAAACGTCGACATCACCATCGTTGAGAACGTCGCCGGCCATATGCTGGGTGACATACCCCTGGCGCGGGTGCGCGGTCTGCGGATCGGCCACGCAGGTGACAAGCGTGAGGTTGGGCAACCGCGCAGCGAAGGCCTCCAGGGCCTCGACCAGCACCAGGTCCTGATCCCGCGTCACCCCATAGATCAGCGTGATCGGCCGGCTTTCCCCCCGCAGGGCCAGCACTTCAAGCATCGACAGGAACGGCGCCAGGCCGGTGCCACCGGCCAATAACAGCAGCGGCCTGTGCACCTCACGCAGGTAAAAACTGCCCAACGGCCCGGTCATCGGCACGCTGTCGCCCGGCTGGGCGCGCTCCAGCCAACTGCTCATCAACCCGCCCGGTACATGCTTGATCAGAAAACTGGCGTGCGTGTCGCCAGGGCGGCTGCTGAATGAATAGGAGCGCGTCTGCCCGCTGTCGGGCACGCCGATGTTCACGTACTGGCCGGGTAGAAACACCGGCGCCTGATCCAGTTCGAAACTCACCTGCAGTGCGGCATCGGCGTGGCGCGTGATGCTGGCCAGCGTCGCGACGAACTGCGTGGTGCCGGTCTTGCACGCGCTGGACGGTACCGGCACGGCAATCACGCAATCGGACTGCGGCACCATCTGGCAGGTCAGTACCTGGCGCTCCTGGGCTTCATTCGCGCTCAGGGCGTGTTCGATATAGTCATCGCCCAAGTCATAGGCGCCGGTTTCACAACGGCACTTGCACGTGCCACAGACACCGTCCGAGCAGTCCATGGGCAGGTTGATGCGTTGGCGGAAAGCAGCATCGAGCACCTTCTCCCCCACCTTGCAGTCGATAAAACGGGTAACCCCATCTTCGAAGTTCAGGGCAATGGCATACGTCATGGCGGTGTCCTCAGATGTGGTAGATGTCGATGACCTGGTGGATGTAATCGTTTTTCAGCACCACCTTCTTGTGCGTGATCAGCGGCTGCTCGCCGCGGATGTCCAGGCTATAGAAGGAGGTGCCGAAATAACTGTCGGTGGTCTTGTAGCGGTGGCTGAGGGTGTGCCAGTTGAAACGCAGTTGCACCTGGGCGCCATCGTCGGCCAGCACTTCGAGGTTGCAGAGCAAGTGCACGGTGCGCGGCTCGGGCGTGCTGGCGCTGGAGCGTTCGGTCTTGATCCGGAAGATGCGGTCTTCCAGGCCATCGCGGCTGGGGTAGTAGATCAGCGAGATTTCGCGTTGCGGGTCTTCGGTGAGGGTGTCGTAGTCGTCCCAGGCGGGCATCCAGAATTGCACCTTGGGCGAATAACACGCCAGCCACTCATCCCACTGGCGGTCATCCAGCAGCCGCGCCTCGCGGTACAGAAAGTCCAGCAGGCAGTCACGGGACAGGCTCATGGCTGCACCTCCCGGTCGCTGGCGATCAGGCCTGGCTGTTCACGTTCTATTGCACGCTGCAGGCTTGCGGCCCAATGCGCATGCTGGCGCACGAACAAGCCTTCGTCTTCGGTTTTGCCCCCGCTCAATTGCGGGTGCATGCCCATGGCCCTGGCGTTGTCGTCGGCCCCTTCCACCCACTGCTTGGCGCCACGGCTCAGGTCATTCCACAGGGTGGTCGCGCCCTGGTAGCCGGTCTGGCAGGCGCGGAACTCTTCCAGGTCATCCGGCGTGCCCATGCCGCTGACGTTAAAGAAGTCTTCGTACTGGCGGATCCGCGTTGCCCGCTCCTCGGCGCTTTCGCCAATTGGCGCCATGCAATAGATCGTCACTTCGGTCTTGTCCACCGCGAGGGGCCGCACCACACGGATCTGCGTGGAGAACTGATCCATCAGGTACACATTGGGGTAGAGGCACAGGTTGCGGGTCTGGTCGACAATAAAGTCCGCACGCGCCTGGCCCAGGCGCTCGGCCAGTGCCGCGCGGTGGGCATGCACCGGGCGCACCTCGGGGTTGAGCAGGCGCGTCCACAGCAGGATATGCCCGTGATCGAAGGCGTAGACGCCGCCCAGGCTTTTCGACCAGCCATTGGCATCGACCGTGCGCGTGCCTTCGGCCTCGTAGTTGCGCCGGCCCATGGTCGCCGAGTAGTTCCAGTGCACGGAGCTGACGTGGTAACCGTCGGCGCCGTTCTCGATCTGCAGCTTCCAGTTGCCGTCGTAGACATACGAGGAACTGCCGCGCAGTACCTCCAGGCCCAGGGGGGCCTGGTCGACCATCTGGTCGATGATGACCCGGGTCTCGCCCAGGTAATCACTCAGTTGCGGCACCGCCTCGCTGAGGCTGCCGAACAGAAAGCCACGGTAGTTTTCAAAGCGCGCCAGACGCGTGAGGTCGTGGGAGCCGTCGCAGTCGAAGCTGTCCGGGTAGGCGCCGGTCTTGCCGTCCTTGACCTTGAGCAGCTTGCCGGCGTTGCTGAAGGTCCAGCCGTGGAATGGGCAGGTAAATGAGCCCTTGTTGCCCTGTTTGCGCCGGCACAGCATGGCGCCACGGTGGGCACAGGCGTTGACCAGGCCATGCAAAGTACCCTGTTTGTCGCGGGTGATGACCACCGGCTGGCGGCCGATCCAGGTGGTGTAGTAGTCGTTGATTGCCGGCACCTGGCTTTCATGGGCCAGGTACAGCCAGCCGCCTTCGAAGATGTGCTGCATCTCCAGGGCGAACAGGTCGGGGTCGGTAAAAATGTCGCGGCGGCAGCGAAATACCCCGGTAGCGGGATCTTCCTGAACGGACTCGCGCAATTGTGCAGCGAGGCGGTCGAGTGTAGTGGTCATGGGGCAGGCCCTCCGTTGTTCTTGTATCAGGCGCCCTCACCGTACGTGCTCCTCCCACTCCTCAATATCCGCTTCCTGCACATCAGTATCCGGCTGGCGCGAGCCGCTTAGCGATGGCGCTTCCAGGTCTGCGAAGGCAGCTCGCCAAAGCGTTTGCGATAGGCCTCGGAGAACCGCCCCAGGTGCATGAAGCCATGGTCCAGCGCCACTTCCGTCACACTGCGCGCACTGCTCAGTTGCAAACGCGCATGCACCCGCTCCAGCTTGCGCCGGCGCACATAATCACGGGGCGACAGGCCGACCTGGCGCGCAAACAGGCTATACAGCGACCGCTCGCTGACCTTGGCCACCGCCATCAATTGCTCGATACCGATGTCCTCGCCCAGGTGCTCCTCGATAAACTCGCGCACCGCCTCGAAACCACCGCCATGCGCCGCCTGGGGCACCACCCGCAACACATTGCTGGCCAGCAGCGCCAACAGCTTGTTGGCGACAATCCGCTCATACAGGTCCTGCACTTGCGGCTCGACGGCGTTTTCCGCCTCATGGCAGATCAGCCCCAGTAACTGTAGAAAACCATCCATCTCACTCAGCGCATGGCGCGCCGCCGCAAAACGAATACCCGGTTGTGGCAGCGTCCAGTGCTGCGCCAGGCAAGCATTTTCCAGCAGGCGCACCGGCAACTTGATGATGAATTTCTCGCAATCGGCGGAATAGGTCAGGTCCACCGGGTCATCCGGATTGATCAGCAGGATCTCCCCCGGCCCGAAGACCTGCGCGTTGCCCCGGGAATTGGAGCGGCAGTGCCCGCTCAGCAGGATCTGCAAGTGATAGATGGTTTCCAGCGCCACCGACGTCACCTGCACCGGCGCGCCATAGCTGATACGGCACAGGTCCAGGCTGGAAAAGGTCCGGTGGCTGATACTCGCCAGGGGCCGGCCCTTGGGCGGCAGACGGATACAGTGGTTGCCCACGTGCTGGTTGACATAATCCGACACGGCGTAGGCATCGGCACCCTGGAAAATCTGGCTGCGCTCACTCAATAGCACGGTCATGGTGCGCCTCTTTATAGTTATTGGCCTCAGGCTGAGGCGTGATGTCGCGAGCGTCCAATATGGATAAGGTCTAAATGGATACCCTTAAGGTATGGTGAGCTTTTCGCGACTCGGTAGTCCGCACCAGGCCGGCGATCACGCAGCGCATGCAGTCCATTGTTACTGTTTCATCAATAATGCTTTTCTACCTTGAGTATTTATCCGGAAAAACCCTGCGCCTAAACTGCGCGCAATTTCCAGGCAGCCATAACGCGCTAACTCTTATAAGGCGATCCAACGCCAAACCCCCTTTCCTAGAGCCCTCGGCGGCGCCCGCGTCGATTGACTACCCCCTCCCCGCCAGCCCCGATCAGCGCGACTGCCTGCTGCCGTTTGAATGCCTTGCCCCCTGCACATTGATTGCGTGCACTTTCCATTGACTAACGGAACGTATTAAAAAAATGACGGATGATCATCAACCCAAAACTCGCAAAGTTGCACTTGGCACGACCGCGAGGGTGCTGTTTTGCTTGCTTGTGCTGCTCGTAGCGCTGGCAATGATTTACGGCGGTTTCAAACTGGTTGCGCTGGGCGGCTCGAGTTACTACTTGATCGCGGGGCTGGCGTATTTGCTGCTGGCGGCGCTGATGTTCTTGCGCAAAGGGATAGGCCTTGCCCTTTCAGTCATCATCGCCTTGGCAACCTGTGCCTGGGCGTTTTACGAAGTGGGCCAGTTCAGTTACTGGGAACTGCTGCCGCGCCTGGTCGTTCCGGCAATTGTCCTGGCGCTCAGCCTATGGGTCGGCGCTACGTTCCCCACCACTTCATCACGCGCCCGGCGTTTGGCCAACGGCATGGGGCTCGTTGTGTTTGCGGGGCTGATCGCAACGTTTGTGGCGGCGTTCTATCCGCACGGTGCGATTTCCAATCCAGTCGCCGCGAAGGCTGCGCCCGCACCCACGGAGCCCGCCTCGGCGTCCGAAAACTGGGCATCCTTTGGCCGTAGTGCATCAGGCACCCGCTTTGCGCCGTTCAACCAAATCACCCCGCAAAACGTCAAGGACCTGCAAGTTGCCTGGATCTACCGAACCGGCCGCAGAACCACAGGGGGCGGCGCCGGTGTGGACGAAAACACTCCGCTGCAGATCGGCAACGTCTTGTATTCGTGCACGCCGGAAAACCTGATCACCGCCCTCGACGGCGATACTGGCAAGCCGATCTGGAAGTTCGATCCCCATGCCAGCAGCGCAGAGCACGTAACTTGCCGTGGCGTGGGCTATTACGACATCGATAAGGACGACAGTCTGAGCGCTGAAGTCAAAACGTCGTACGGCGACCAGCAACAATGCCGTCAGCGCATTCTGGTGTCGTCTGTGGATGCCCGTTTGTTTGCCCTTGATGCGCACACCGGCAGCCTGTGCGCGAACTTTGGCGACAAGGGTTACGTCGACCTGAAAAAAGGCATGGGCCCGACCGAGAACAGCAAGCGCTATCACCCCACATCGCTGCCGGTGGTCATGGGCCATCTCACCGTGGTCGGCGGCTGGGTGCGTGACATCGTCGCCAAAGAGCCTTCTGGCGCTGTGCGTGCCTTCGACGTGCTGACCGGCGCGCTGGTGTGGGCATGGGACATTGGTGCGCCTGAGGGCCAGGATGCAACCGCTGGCGACCAAGAGTTCACCCTGGAAACCCCCAATGTCTGGACCATTCCTACCTACGACAAGGCATTGAACCTGGTCTACCTGCCCACCGGTAACGGTCCGCCTGACTATTGGGGTGGCGACCGCAACCAGGCCAAGGAAAAGTATGGCTCGGCTGTCGTCGCCGTCGATGCTTCGACCGGCAAAACCCAATGGGTTTACCAGACCGTTCACCACGATGTGTGGGACTACGACCTACCCTCCCAACCTGTGCTGTACGACATCAAGAACGCCCAGGGCGAAAAAACGCCGGTGCTTATCCAGACCACCAAAACCGGCAATATCTTTGTCCTGGATCGCCGCACCGGCCAACCGGTCACTGAAGTTCAGGAGCGGGCGGTGCCTACTTCGCCAGCGGCCGAAGGCGAGCACCTGTCGCCGACGCAACCCCATTCGGTAGGCATGCCGGTGATTGGTGCCGAGCCACTGACCGAAAAGTCCATGTGGGGCGTAAGCACCTTCGACCAACTGTACTGCCGGATCATGTTCAAGGACTCCGTTTACGTAGGGCCCTTCACCCCGCCAACTGAAAAGCCCTACATCGAATGGCCGGGCTTGCTGGGCGGCATGAACTGGGGTGGCATCTCTATCGACGAAAACACCGGCATGATGTTCGTCAACGACATGCGCGTCCCTTTGCGCATGGCGCTGGTTACCAAGGAAAACACCAAGAAGTTCAAAGTCTCGACCGATGAAGTGCCTGGCTTCATGGGCACCATTCGCCCACAAGTTGCCGGCATCTATGGTGGGGTGAAAATCGACATCCTCCAGTCGCCCCTGGGCGTGCCGTGCAACACCCCGCCATTTGGCAGCATGAGTGCCATCGACCTGAACACGCAGAAACTGGTCTGGCAGGTTCCGTTGGGCACCGTGCAGGATACCGGCCCGCTGGGTATCAAAACCCACCTGCCGATCCCGCTGGGCATGCCAACGCTGGGGGGCCCGACCTCGACGGCCTCGGGGCTGGTGTTCTTTGCCGGCACCCAGGACTACTACCTGCGGGCTCTTGAGTCGGCCACCGGTAAAGAGGTGTGGAAAGCCCGCCTGCCAGTGGGTGCGGTTGCGGCACCGCTGATCTACAAGTCACCGGCCACCGGCAAGCAGTATGTGGTGATCTCGGCGGGTGGCATGAGCCATTCGCCGGATGTGGGTGACTACATCATTGCGTATGCGCTGCCAGAGAGCGCCGATAAACCATAAATCGTTGGTTAGTGCCGTCTAAAAATAATCCCCGGTTTCGGGGATTATTTTTGCTGGCTGGGAGGCAGGCCTGGACACTACTCAACCATAAGCCCGCGACGCACTCGCCCTGCCCTTTTATAGGCTCTGACCACCGTGTTGGTCTCACAAGAAATGATCCCCTCCAGGGACCCCATCCGCGCCGTTGAAACGGCCCACAGATCATGAATATCACGACACAACACATGCCAAAACAACTGCGAACGTCCGCTGGTACCGAACAGGCAACGCGTGTGCTCATCCTTTGCCAGCTCCAGGGCAATGCCATCTGCCGCACCCGGTCGGGTTTGTAACGACAGGATCGCCTCTACCCCATAGCCAACCAACAGCGGTTCAAGCTCCACACGAAAGGTCAGGGCATTACTGTCGACCAGCCCACTCAGCATCCGCTGAACCTTCGGTTCACTGACGCCACAGGTTTGGGCAAGCACGCCCAGGCTGGCCCTTCCATCGAGCATTAACGCGCCCAGTAGCCGCATCTCATCGGCATTCAGGCTCACAGGCCCGGCCAGCACCGGTTCAGTAGGCACCGAACCGTCAATCCGCCAGCGACTCGCTCGTCGGAACGATCTGAGCACCACCTGCGATTGAACCTGCCTTACTCCCGGCACCAGCGGCAACGCTCGCACCACCATGTCAGACAGCGCTTCCACATTCGGCAAATTGATCTCGGTGAAGATGTCGAACTCTCCAGTTGTCGCCATCACCACCTGCGTCTGTGCCAGTTGCGCCAAGTGCTCCGCTACTTCCTTCTGCCGCCCGTCGGCTACCCGAATCCACGCATGCAGCACCGGGCCACTCCCGACGACAACCGGATCAAGCTCGCCGATCACCCGGATATATCCACTGTCCATCAAACGTTGCAGGCGACGCGAAAGCGTCCGCTCGGCCACATCGCAGCACGCACTCAAATCCCGCCAAGTGCCACGGGGGTTTGCCTGTAGTGCAACCAGGCAGGCCAGATCGGTTTCATCCAGCGCAAAATGTCTTTTTTCATCCGACTCAACGGTTGACGAGACCATATTCTTACAATACCTTCGCTCAAGTGGCCAAATTAAAACAAAACAAACCAGCAAATGTCTAAAAATAATTACAATTCAAAAACCAAAGGCACAAGCCAATGAATTATGCGACTCAAACGTCCCAAGCGGTAAAGCCGCAGGTATCAATCGCGCGCAAAATTGCGGCTGGCAGCATTGGGAACGCGGTGGAGTGGTTCGACTGGACGATCTATGCGTCGTTCGCGGTGTTCTTTTCTACACAGTTTTTTCCGAAAACTGACGAAACGGCGTCCCTGCTGGCGACTTTCGCTATTTTCGCCGTAGGTTTCTTCATGCGTCCAATCGGTGGTTGGGCGCTGGGGATCTACTCTGATCGCTATGGCCGCAAATCAGCATTGGGCGTCACCATCATGTTGATGGCTGGCGGCTCACTGATGATCGGCATTACCCCCACCTATGAGCAGATCGGGCTGCTAGCGCCGGTGTTGCTGGTGGTTGCACGACTGATGCAGGGTTTGTCGTTGGGCGGTGAATACGCGTCGGCCTCTACTTACCTGGCCGAGTTAGCGCCAGACCACCGTCGCGGCTTCTTTTCCAGCTTTGTCTTCTTCAGTTCCGCCGCAGGCATTCTGACCGCATCGGCGATCGGCTGGGCCCTTACTACCCTGCTCACCGACGAACAGATGAGAGAGTTCGGCTGGCGCATACCGTTCTTGCTCGGTGCCTTGGGCGGTGTCGCTGGTATTTGGCTGCGTATGTCGGTGCCTGAAACCGAAGCCTGCACCTCGCAACCGGCTAAAAAGGTAGAGAAGCAACCCCTACGCACCCTGCTGCGGGATTATCCGCGCGAGACCCTGCGAATTGTCGGCTTTTCGATCCTCAGCACATTTGCCTTCTACCTGTTCGTTATCTACATCCCCACCTATGCCATCCGAGCACTGCACGTGGAGTCCTCGACAGCCTTTGCGGCAAATACGGTTGCCATGATTGCGTTCATGCTCGTGCACCCACTGTTCGGCATGCTCTCAGACAAGTTCGGGCGCAAGCCGCAACTGATCGTTTTTGCCCTGGGTTACCTGCTGTTCTTCTACCCGATTATCACCAACATGCAGCCGACGTTCTCGTCGATCCTGATGGTGGAGCTGTTCGGCCTGTTGCTCTACGCGCTTTATACCTCGATCGCCCCAGCCATCATGTCTGAACAATTCCCGAGCAGCGTTCGCGCCGTCGGTATTGGTGCGCCCTACAACCTGATGGTGGCCTTGCTCGGCGGTACTACGCCATACCTGCTGACTTGGCTGCAGAGCCACGGCCAAGAGAGCTGGTTCTTCTATTACGTGCTCGCAGGCGCCGCGCTCACCCTTCTGACCTTCATCAAAATGCCAGAGACCGCCGGAAAACCACTGAAATAGGCACTGGCTCGAACAACGCGATGCGATCCCCGTCAACGCCCGTCGAACACGGGGATACCGACTCACAAATCTTAGAATCCAGAAATTATGTGCGAACGATCCGAAGCCCTTTGTTTCCAGACTGCCCTGCAGATTGCCCATCTGATCGCTACCCGGCAGATCACCTCGCGCGCCGTCACGCAATACTTTCTGGACCGTATTGCACGCAGCAGCGCGCTTAACGCCTTCACGATAGTGTTCGCAGAGCAAGCCTTGGCGGCCGCCGATGCCGCCGACAGTGCACTCGATACAGGCCAACCCTTGAGCCCATTGCATGGCGTGCCGGTTGCCATCAAAGACAACATCGAAATCGCCAACACCCTGGCCTCGGCAGGTTCGTTAAGCCGCCTGACCACTATCAGTTCCGCGACCAGCGCCGTCGCGCAACGATTACAGGCGGCGGGAATGGTTATCGTCGGCAAGACCCAGATGACCGAATTTGCCTTCGGCTTATCCGGGCAGAACCCGACCCGAGGCACGCCCTGGAACCCCTGGGACGCCAAGTTGCATCGCGCCCCGGGCGGGTCCTCTTCAGGCGCGGCGGTCTCTGTCGCGGCCGGGCTGGTACCGATTGCCGTCGGTGGCGATACCGGCGGATCGATACGAGCTCCCGCATCGCTTAATCATTTGGTTGGCTTCAAACCGTCCAGCGGCCTCATCAGCCTGGACGGTGTCGTTCCACTGGCTCCCAGCCTGGATGTGCTGGGCCCAATCGCCCGCGACGTAAACGACGCGCATGCGCTCACCGCCATCATTGCCAGCCCGTATACGGGCAATGGGTTGAAGGTTCAGGCTGAACTTGCCAGTGAGTGGGTGCCCACCAAGCCTGGCACCATATTCGTACTGGACCAGAGTGCGTTCCCCAGTGCGCTGTCCATTGGCACCCGCCGGGTATGGGACCAGGCCTTGGGCAATCTGAACGCGGCCGGCTGGACGCTCGAAAGCTGGGCTCCCAATGTTGAGTTGGATATCGCTCAGCTTTCCGAATGCAACTCGATGATCATTGCTTATGAGGGCTATCGCGAGTTTGGGCACCTGGCCCATGACCCCGCGCAGCTACTCTGGAAGGTGGTACGCAATCGAATCCTGGCGGGTGCGGATATCAGCCGTGATGCCTACGAACACGCCGTTGCGCAGCGTGCAACGACAGCCGCGGCATTCACCCGCGCGATCGGCTCATCCGGGGTGTTGTTGATGCCTGTCAGCAGCCACGGTGCCTTGCCCCTGGATGACGAGGACGCCAATCACGCCAGTATTGGCAAGTTCAGCCGAGCCAGTAATTACCTGGGCACTCCGGCAATCGCCCTGCCCGCCGGATTCGATGAGGCCCAGATGCCGATTGGCGTGCAGCTGCTAGGCCCGGTATTTACAGATATGCACTTGCTGAAAACAGCGAGCGCCATGGCGCCTTCGCTTTTACTTGACGGGCGCACGCCTGAGCTTGAGCGATGGGGGCTTTAAACCAGGTACAAACAGCAATCGCCCAAAACGACCAGTCCCAGTCACAGGCCGATCGAGATGGCAGCCCAAGAAAAGATTGTTAATGCGAAGCACTATCATTAAAGTGCAGGACTTTCCTCTGCGTGATCTCTGCTAATGTCGAGCATGACCACCGAAGAGCTTGAGGTGGCGTTTCGGGCCCATGCCACCGAGTTGCGTTCGTTTCTTCATCGTCAGTTGCGCAATCCTGAGACTGCGGCCGATCTGACCCAGGAAACCTACCTGCGCCTGCTCCGCCAGCCACCCCGCAAGCCGGTGCTCAATCTACGCGGCTTTATCTTTAAAGTTGCGCGCAACTTGGCGATTGATCATGCGCGCAGCAGGCAGACGCGAGAGCGCCTCGACGAAGGCACCGCCTACCTCTACGAGGTGACCGGCGAGAGCCCGGCGCTGTTCGATGTGGTGGTCGCGCAACAAGAACTGGCCGCGATGGCTCACGCTCTGCACCGCTTGCCTACCCAGTGCCAGGAGATATTCACGCTGTGTCGGCTGCAAAACCTGCCACACAAGGAAGTGGCCCTGCAACTGCAGGTCTCGGTCAGTACGGTGGAAAAACAATTGGCTATTGCGCTCGACTTTCTCAGCCAATGCCTGCAACGATAGCCGGTATGCATGATCAACCCCACACCACGCCATCCCTCAGCGAAATCCAGCGCACTGCCCACGCGTGGGTGATTCGCCTCACCTCGGGTTCGGTGCAGCCATCGGATGTAGCGGCGGCGCGGGCATGGTGCGAACAGGCGCCGGAGCATCAGCAGGCGTTTGTCGAAGCGCGTCGGATGTGGAGCTTAAGTGCGCATCTGGCCCAGCCTGCTGCTTCGGCACAGCCGTCCGCGCGTCGCCTGTGGGCAATGGGTATCGCGGCGTCGTTGGTGCTCGGGCTCGGCGTGACATGGGCGCAACGAATGGCATTGGATGCCGACTATTACACCGGCACCGGTGAACGTCGACAGGTCGTGCTAGCTGATGGTTCGCAGATCACCTTGAATGCCAACAGCGCCGTTGATGTGAAATTCACTGACGATGGGCGGCGCATTACCCTGCGCAAAGGCGAGGCCGTGTTCGACGTGAAGCCGGACCCGCAGCGGCCCTTCAGTGTGCAGGCGGGAGCCTTGAGCGCGACGGCCCTGGGCACGATCTACGCCGTGCGCCGTGATGCAGAGCACGTGGATGTCACGGTGCGCCGCGGGCGTGTGGCCGTCACGGGCGAGCCTGACAAGGTGACGCTCGGCGCTGGCGAGACCGTTGGCGGGCGTGCCGATGGCCTGGGCGCCAAGCAGCGTGTGGACGTCGACACGATGCTGGCCTGGGAGCAAGGTCGCCTGGTCTTCGAGCTGACACCGCTGGCGCAGGTGCTTGAGCAACTCGAACGCTATCGTCCGGGAATCATAGTGCTGCGGGACTCGCGCCTGGGCGCACTCAAGGTCAGCGGCACCTTTCAGCTCAACGACCTGGACGAGGGCCTGACGACGCTGGAGAACGTCTTTGCCCTCAAGATCGAGCGCTACACCGACTATCTGCTGGTGATCTCCTCCAAGACTTGACTATTTTTACGGGTGTTGGCGTGTCAGCCGTCTTCCTTCCCTAGAACGATAATGCTTCGTATTAGGGAGACCACTGATGCACCATCCGTTACCTGAAGGGCTGCACATAAAATCGTTGTCCGCCGCCCCGCTCGCCCTCTTGTGCGTGCTGATATCCGGCCTGGCAGTGGCTGCCCCTCACTCTTTCAACATTGCACCGCAACCCCTGGCGAGCGCGCTGAACCGCCTGGCTGCTCAAAGCGGTTTACAGGTGATTTTTGATGGCACGCTGGTAGTCGGCAAGAACAGCCTTGGAGTCGTCGGCCCCAAAGAGCCAGAAGCGGCACTGGCTGACGTCTTGAAAGGCAGCGGCTTGACCTGGCGCACGACCGGCGCAAACAGCGTGATGCTGGAAAAGGCCCCCGAATCGAGCAGCACCCTGCAATTGGGGGAGACGGCAATCGTCGGCCAGCAGATGGGTGAAACCACCGAGAACACCGGCTCCTACACCACCGGGGCCATGCAGACCGCCACCAAGCTCCCCTTGACCTTGCGGGAAACGCCGCAGTCGGTCAGCGTGGTCACGCGCAAACGCATAGACGACAAAGCCATGACCACCATCAGCGATGTGGCCCAAAGCGCACCGGGCTTTTTCCTGAATAACTCCGGCGGCGTTGGGCGACCCACGTTCAGCGCGCGCGGGTTCGACGTCGACACCATTATGTACGACGGCTTTCCCACCAGTTTCCTCACCTACCTGCCCAGCAGCGAAGCCAATCTGGCCATGTATGACCGGGTGGAAATCGTGCGTGGCGCCACCGGCCTGGCCCAGGGCGCGGGCAGCCCGGCTGGGGCGATCAACCTGGTGCGCAAGCGCCCGACCCACAAATTCCAGGCCGTGCTCACCGGCAGTGCCGGCAGTTGGGACGATTACAGCAGCACCCTGGACATTGGCGGCCCGCTCAACGAAAGCGGCACCTTGCGTGCCCGTACGGTGCTCTCGCGGCAGGACTCGAAAAGCTTTCGCGAGTCGGTAGAGAGCGACGCCGATCTGTACTACGGCGTCGTGGACGCCGACCTGACGGATACCACCACGCTGACGCTGGGGGCCTACCGGCAGAAGGACTACACCAACTACGTCTGGGGCGGTTTGCCCATGGCCCGTGGCGGTGGTCATCTAGGACTACCCCGGGACACGTTCCTGGGGCATGACTATGAATACATGGACAACCGCACCACCGGGTATTTCGCGACCCTAGAGCATGGTTTCGCCAATGACTGGAAGCTGCGCATGGCAGCCATGCAGTCGATGACCAACACCGACGTGCTGGCCTCCTCCATATGGGGATACAACCGCCACTATCTATGGACGCAAGCCATGGAGCAGAAAGAGAAAGGCTATGACCTGGCCCTCAGCGGCCCCTTCCAGCTACTGGGCCAGGAACATGACTTCACCGTGGGCGTCAGCAAGCGCCAGCTGGATTATCGTACCGGTAAGATTTGGGAAAGGTTCATCGACAGCAACGTCGATCTGTTCGCGTGGGACCCGCGTGGCCACACCAAGCCCACTATCGTCAAAGGCCCCGACGGCCGTCTCGAGACGACGACTCAGGACAGCCTCTATACCAGCACCCGCCTGCGCTTGACCGACCCGCTGTCGCTGATTCTCGGCGGCCGTCTGGACTGGTACGAATTCCAAAGCAGGGCAAACCCTGCCAGCAGCTACAAGGTCACGCGCAATCTGACCCGCTATGCCGGGCTGGTCTATGACCTGGACACCAATCACTCGGTCTATGTCAGCTACACAGATATCTTCAAGCCACAGACCGAGAAAGGCCTCGGTGGACAAGTGGTGGTGCCTATCGTGGGCGAGAACTACGAGGTGGGTATCAAGGGCGAATACTTTGATGGCGCACTGAACGCCAGCCTGGCGGTTTTCCAGATTGACCAGAAGAACCGCGCCCAGCAATTGCCGGATGTCAAAGGCTGCGGTGCAACCGCCAACAGTGAGTGCTATGAGTCTTCCGGCCTGGTGCGCAGCCGCGGTGTGGACCTGGAAATCCAGGGCGCCCTGAGCGAAAACTGGCAACTGGCCGGCGGGTACACCTACACCCAGACGAAGTACGTCAACGACGCCACTGCAACCCTGGAAGGCCAGGACTTCAACCGCCGGCTGCCGCGCCAGCTATTCAAGCTGTCCACCCTCTACACCCTGCCCGGCGACCTGCAACGCTGGCGCATTGGCGGTGATGTTTATCAGCAGAGCCAGATCCGCACCGCAGGGGGCAGCGGTACCAGTGCATGGCAAAACCGGCAGGGCTCGTACACCGTGGCCGGCCTGGTGGCAGGCTACAAGGCCAGCGAGCAACTGGATTTGCAGGTCAACGTAAACAACCTGTTCGACCGTACCTACTACGTCAGCATCGCCAACGGCGGCTATGAACCGTATGACGTCTACGGCGACCCGCGTAACTTCAAACTGACTGCCCGCTACAGCTTCTAAGAAGCGGCTCGACGCTCATGTCCAAGGACGGACATGAGCAGGATAGATAGGGCGCGAGTTTGTCGACCTTATCCTCAAGTGACGAGCTGCAAAGGCAACTGATAAATGAACGCCCCTTCAAAGCGCCGCATAAACAAGCGCGGATAGCCGGCCAGGACGCGGATCAATCATCGTATGGCTGCCCGAGGTCGTGGTGACAAAACCAAAGCTCACGCGACTGTCGGGATCGGCAAAACTCACCGGGCCGCCAAGGCCCAGATGACCAAAGGCGCGGGGGCCCATTGCAAGGGAAGCCGTCGGGTCGACTTGCTGCTCCAGCATGCAACCCAGGCCGTAGCGCATTGGGCGCATCCATGAGCGATCCATGCCGTGACTGTGCTCTTGGGTGAACTCACGGAGCATTTCGCGCCCGATAAAGTTTCCCGCCAGCAATGCACTGTAGAAACCGGCGAGGCCGTGAGCGGTACCGTGTCCACACACAGCCGGTTGGCGATAGGCCCACCAGCGAGGGTCGCTGGTGCGTCTGGGCACCATTCCGGGATTGGTGAAGGCATATGTCGCGATGTGCGATGGCTGGTTTTTCAGCACTGCTCGCAACGCTTGCGAGTAAGGATCGCCGACTCGCCCGGTGGCACTGTCGAACCGGGCGATACGATGAAAGTGCTGTTCGTCCACGCCAAGGTGAACGTCCAGGTCATGAGGGTCCAGAATCTCGTCATGGATAAAGACGCAGGCATCGCGGCCGTCCACCCGACGAATCAACTCACCGAGTATCCAGCCAAAGGTGGTGGTGCCGTACCCCAGGTCGGTTCCCGGCTCCCACCACAGCGGCTCGGCCTCCAGCACCCGTATCATGTGTTCCCAGTCAAACATCATGGGGTTGTGGTCGGGGGCGCGCAGCGCCGGCAGGCCCGCGGTGTGATTCATCACCTGACGCAAGGTCACCCGGGCTTTGCCGCTCTGGGCGAACTCAGGCCAGTAACGGGCCACGGGTGCATCCAGCTCCAGCTTGCCCTGCTCGACCAACATCAGCACCGCCACCGCCACATAGGGCTTTACTACGCAGAAGGTATTGGCCAATGTATCGCGCGTCCACGGCTGGGTGCCCTCTTGATCCGCCATACCGGCCCACAGGTCGACGACCATCTCCCCGCCTACCTGCACGCAAAGCCCGGCTCCACGCTCCTGCGGATCATCAAACATCTGCTCGAAAGCCTGCTTGACCGCTTCGAACTGTTTTGCACACATCCCTTGTGCCTTCATACCTCAGACTCCTCGCATTTGAAGTATTGCTATTGAGCATTAACAAAGTTGCCAGGCGACAAGAAACATGCCGCCTGGCAGCCCCATTTACGGATTACGGCTGGGCCGTAACTATCAGCTGATAATACTTTTCGCGAACTTCACCCGCGCGACCGTGTTTGCGAGTGATCCAGGGAAAAACGGTTCGCACGCTTGTATGTGCCGAAGTCATTGAACCTGACACCTGCCTGCGCCATGACTTTATGGGCATAAGGCGCCGTCATCTGACGCAGATAGAACGGGTCCCTCACAACGAAGTGATGAATACTGTGCGTGCTGCCAAAGTTAAAACAGAACATCTGGAACGGCCACAACCACCAAGGGTTCATTACCTGGGTTTGTTGTAACGCATTACGCGGGGCGACGTCGCCATAGTAATGCATATTTGAACTTACAAAGAACAGGCAGAACTGCCTTATCAGGTTTGGAGCGATAAGAATGACGACTACATTATTGACCACCTCCATTAGCGCCAGCGTTGCCGCAGAACTATGAACCTGCGCCCCGCTGATTGACCCAAGCCAGACATACAGGTGGTAGCCGAGGAACACATACCAGCACCCCCAGTACACAAGGCCGAACGGTGTGTTGAGTCGAATGATTTTGCCTAACAATCTTACCTTTTGCCGCCATCCCGGAGCAAAAACCGCGTTTAGGAAACCAAAGACAAATCCATCCATCAGTTTCAACAACCGCAGGATTCCCCAAGGGCTACCACTGGTAGTGATCCAGGCCTCGACATCCGAGTCAGTTCCGGATTCTTTATGGTGATGAAAGTGCAGGCTGCGTCTTAACCACGGGCTGGGCATTCCCGGTCGCGCCAACCAGCAAAAAAACATCATGGCATTATGGGCCAGCGGTTTTTTTCTGAAATAAAGCCGATGAATCAAATCATGTTCGATTTCATGAATAAAAGAAGTCAGCAGCGCGTTAATAAAAATACACATCCAGCCAGGGATAAAACCCTTGATATAGAGCCCTCCCGTGACCACCATGCCTACCAGGGAAAACACCATGACACTCGCTCCCAGAGCATCCTGATGCTGCAGGATCGGGTAGCGCTTGCGTAGGTCGTTCCCATGTTCGGTAATGCGCCGGGTTACATGATCAATCTTTTCCTGATCGGTATTTAGGCGATCAATTTCGATGGCTTCTTCCAAGACCTTCATCCATTCATCCTCTGCTTGCATCGGGGAATTACCAGCTTCGTCAAGCCGGTCACATCAATTGTTTGAGCGATAAAACAGTAGACATTCAAATTCACTGCGCGAATTCACGCGCACCGCTCAATAAATATGAAATCGACTGTTTACGGAAAACTTGTTAGGATCATTCCAAGCTTCAAAATGATAAGATAAGTTCAATTCTTTGCAACTGTGTATTTTGGGCGAGCTCAGTGTTACAGGAATTTGTGTAAGTTTTAATAATTTAGTTACAGTTTGTACAAGGATAAAACAACTGCGTACAAGTATTGCCAAGGAGGCACTATGAGATTGCATCGCATCAAATATTTCCGGCTCTCTCTACAAGAATCCGAGGGTAGCGCGGAGAAAAAAACGAGCCATGATGTATTTGACGCAGTGTTTTGCGATGAGGCTGCAGACAATGCCGCAAATCGCCCAGGCCTTGAACGGCTGATTCGCTATACACAGTGCGGGGATACCGTGGTTGTCGACAGCATGGCAGCGCTCACCTCCAGCATCGAGCAACTGTGTACCCTGATTCGCCGGTTGATTGAAAAGCAGGTAAACCTGGAATTTTTGAGCGAAAACCTGGTTTTCCGACACGACTGCCTTGAAGTTATGGAGCCCATCATTGCGGTAATGGAGATGATCGCAGAGTTCGAACGCACTGCGACGATGGAAAGACAGGCAATAGGCATTGCCCGCGCAAAGATGCGGGGAGTTTATAGAGGGCGCAAGAAAAAACTGTCCGACAATCAGGTTGTAAGTTTAATTGACCGTGCCTGTGCGGGAGAAAGTAAATCTAAACTAGCGCGCGATTTTGAAATCAGTCGCCAGACACTTTATCGGTACTTGAAATCTACATAGCGGACTTGTCAGTCACATAATGAAGAGTCCATGGCATGGACCTTAAATGACCGGCTCCTGGGCTATTTGCGAAACCGCATGCAGCACATCCGCAACCATGTGCTCGGCAGCGCTCTCCCCGTTGATAGGCAACACCGGCACCACCTGCCTTGAAATCCACGCCTCATGCCGCGCTCGATTGCGTCCGCTAAAAAGTGGGTCGTCATACTGCGAGGCCCACTCGCGAAAGGCGATATGTATTTCATGCATATCGCCACCTTGGGCAATGCGCTCGCCAAAACGCGCCTTTTCACGCAGGTCCAGGCGCTGAAGGCGCACAGGTGTGGGTGTCGTCACAAAGACGATCAGGCTGGCATGGCTGATAAGCGCTTCTCCCCAGCCATCAGCAGAGCCGGTCAACACCCAGCCTTGATCGCCAAGTGTTCGCTTGATCAAACAGACGCGCTCGTTGGGTGGTCGCTTGGTTGTGAAAGGCGGATTGGTGGGTAACCAGTAAAAGTCGTCCACATCGACATGGGGTACGCCCAACGACGCTGCAAGGGTTTGCCCCAAGGTCGTGACGCCTGCACACGAAGCGCCGGTGATATAGATGCGCACTGTTCTCTCCATGAATGTAAGCGGCTTTGGAGTCTACGAGTTTTATCCACGCAGCGGGAATGGGGGGGATCTGTTTAATTAAATGGATCTGTCCCCTTTTGTTCTTGCTGAACCCCGTCGCCCCGCACTAAGATGCGACAAATTCTCAAATGCATTCAGTTATCGCGCGGAGGCTTTTCGTGTCGTCGCCACCCACTCCTTCAGCCCCTCACGCCGATATCCGCGCGCTGTACATCGATCATCACGCCTGGTTGCTGGACTGGTTGCGCAAGCGACTGCGTCACGGCGACAACGCTGCCGACCTGGCCCAGGACACCTTTGTGCACATCCTCGGCAAGCCGCAGCGGTTGCAGGAGTTGCGTCAGCCACGGGCGTGGCTGAGCACAGTGGCCCATGGGTTGCTGGTGGATCGCGTGCGCCGCCAACGGGTCGAGCGGGCTTACCTGCAAGCCATTGCCCACCTGCCGGAAGCTGGGGTGCCGTCGCCGGAATCGCAACTGATTCTGTTGGAAACCCTGGTGCGCGTCGACGCCCTGCTCGATGGCCTGCGGCCCAAAGTGCGCATGGCCTTCCTGATGTCGCGGCTCGAAGGCCTCAGCTACAAGGACATCGCCGAGCGCCTGGCGATCAGCCTCAGCTCGGTGGAGAAGTACATGGCCACTGCCATTCGCCACTGCTACCTGGCGCAACGATGAGCGTTCCTGATGGCGTGCTCGATCAGGCGATCGGTTGGTTGGTGCGGATCGAATCCAGCGGCGCCACCCCCGAGGTCCTGGCAGCCTGCCAACGCTGGCGCCAGGCCGATGCGCTGCATGAAACCGCCTGGCAAGCGCTGCAAAAAATCGACACGCCCTTCCAGAGCCTGGCCGCGCTGCCCGGCAGCGTGGCACTGGACACGCTGGAGCGCCTGAACAGCGGGCAGCGCAGCCGGCGCCAAGCGCTCAAGCTGCTGGGCATGGGGCTGCTTGCCAGCGGCGTTACCGGCTGGTCGCTGCGCGACAGCACGCTGGTGCCCTGGGGCGCGGACTATGCCACTGGGGTCGGCGAACGACGCCAGTTCCTGCTGGCTGACGGCACCCGCCTGCAACTGAACACCGCCAGTACGGTGGATGTGCAATTCAGCGCCCAGCGCCGGCTGATCACCCTGCGGCGTGGCGAGATTTTCATCGACACCGGCAAGGACAGTGCCGCACCCGGCGGGCGCCGCAGCTTCTGGGTCAGCAGCCGGCATGCGCAGCTGCAAGCCATCGGTACCGCCTTTGCGGTGCGTGACGAGCCGCATGGCACGCGCCTGCGGGTCGAGGACGGCGTGGTGGCCATTCATGGAAAAGGCGAGCCGATCCAGGTCGCTGCCGGTGAGCAATACCTGATTGATGCCAGCGGCAGCCACCGTGTCGAAGCCAGCCCCCTCAACGCCAGCGCCTGGACCCGTGGACAGTTGGTGGCCAAACGCATGCGCCTGCACGACCTGACCGCCGAACTGGCGCGTTATCGCCACGGCTGGTTGCACTGTGACCCGGCCGTCGCGCAGTTGGAGGTGTCGGGCGTGTTCCAGCTCGACGACATCGACCGTGCCTTGAGTGCCCTGGGTGATTCGCTGCCGGTGCGCATCGAGCGCTTCACCCCGCTTTGGACCCGTGTCCTCGCTCGTTAAGCCGGATGAGAAAAAATCGCAAAAACTTTTACGGGTTTTGCCAAGCCCTTCGACAGACAGGCAATACACCTCGTCATTCGAAAGGAGCTTACCGTTCATGTCCCACCCTTTGAATCCCCCCCGGCCCCTGCAACGCAGCGTTCTTGCGCTCACCCTCCAGAGCATTTTGCTGGGTGGCATGAGCAGCCTGGTGCTGGCCAGCTTTGCCGTGCAGGCCGAACAGGCCGATAGCCGCCACTACGACCTGGCTGCGGGGGCGCTGGAAGAGTCGCTCAACAGCTTCGCCCAGGTAGCGGGGATCACCCTGCCCTTTGATCCGGCCCTGGTGCAGGGCAAGCGCGCGCCGGCGCTGCGGGGTGACTATGGGGTGCATGAGGGTCTGGACCGCCTGCTGGTTGACAGTGGTCTGGCCGTTACGCGCAATGCCAGCGGCAACTACCTGCTGATACCGCGCAGCCAAGCCACCGGCGCTGTTGAACTGGGCGCGACCACCGTCAGCGGCCTGGCCCTGGGCTCGACCACTGAAAACAGCGGTTCCTACACCACAGGGGCGATGCAGACTGCAACCAAGCTGCCGTTGTCCCTGCGCGAGACGCCGCAGTCGGTGACGGTGATCACCCGCCAGCGCATGGACGACCAGGGCATGCGCAGCCTTGACGATGTGGTCCAGGCCACGCCCGGGCTGCGCTTGTCGGCCTCGCGCCCGGCCAACAGTGAGTATTTCGCCCGTGGTTTCCCCATCACCAACCTGATGTTTGACGGCCTGCCCACCACTTACAACGCCGACTGGGTCGCCACTGCCGACCTGGCCCCCTACGACCGCGTCGAAGTGGTGCGCGGCGCCACCGGCATGATGCAGGGCGCCGGCAATCCGTCGGCCGCCATCAACATGGTACGCAAACGCCCCACCAAGGAATTCCAGGCCAGTATCAGTGGCAGTGCCGGCAGTTGGGACAACTACCGCAGCGAGCTGGATGTTTCCGGCCCGGTCAACGCCAGCGGCACGGTACGCGGGCGCTTTGTCGGCGCCTACAACGACAAGGACAGCTATCAGGATTACGCCGGGCGCGAACGCGGCGTGTTCTACGGCATCAGCGAGTTCGACCTGAGCGACAGCACGACCCTGACCGTGGGGGCGTCCGACCAGAACGACAATAACAACATCAACTGGGGCGGCTTGCCGGTGAATCCGGATGGCAGCCATATGGGCTTCTCGCGCTCCAAGACCTTCGGCTATAGCTGGTCGCACCAGGACGTCGACAATAAGACGGTGTTCGTCGAACTGGACCAGCGCTTCGACAACGACTGGCGCCTGCACCTGGGCGCCTCGAAGAACTGGTCGGAATTCAAGATGATGGGCGCCGTCCTCGAACGCAACAACGACGCCACCTACCGCCAGCGCGTCTTCAACCAGGGCCGTGATTTTGATCAGTCCACCTATGATTTTTTCGCCAGCGGACCTTTCTCGCTGCTAGGTCGCCAGCATGAATTGGTGGTGGGCGCCAGCAAGCGCCAGCTCAAGACCGAGGCCACCGGCGGCCACGTGTTCATCAGCGTGCCGGACATCAACGGCTTCAGCCCCAAGGGCCTGGCTAGACCGACCGTTCCGGACGTTTACTCCCTCAATGACAAAGTGGATCAGGAAGGTCTCTACCTGACCACTCGCTGGAACCTGGCCGACCCGCTGAAAGTCATTCTCGGCGCGCGCCTGGACTGGTACGACGCCACCTCGATCTATGACCAGACCAACGACCAGTACTACACCTCGGGCAAAACCCGGGAAGTGCGCCACGTCACCCGCTATGCCGGGGTTATCTATGACCTGGACGACAACCACTCGGTGTATGCCAGCTACACCGACATCTTCCAGCCCCAGACCGAGAAGAACGGTGAAGGTGCCGGGATCAAGCCGATCACCGGCGAAAACTACGAAGTGGGCATCAAGGGCGAGTACTTCGGCGGCGCGCTGAACGCCAGCGCTTCGCTGTTCCAGATCGACCAGCTCAACCGTGCAGCGGAAGTGGCCGACGCCAGTGTCTGCCGAGTGATCCCCGCCGGCAGCTACAGCTGTTATGAAGCCGCCGGCAAGGTGCGCAGCCAGGGACTGGAACTTGAGATCAACGGCGCCCTGACGCCCAACTGGCAAGTGGCTGCCGGCTATACCTTCGCCCAGGCCAAGTACGAAAAGGATGCGGACAAGAGCAAGGAAGGCAGCCTGTTCGACACCGACGTCCCGCGCCATATGTTCAAGGCCAATACCACCTACCATCTGCAAGGCGACACGAGCCAGTGGCGCATCGGTGCCAACCTCTATAGCCAGAGCGCAACGTTCAACAAAGGCAGCAACGTGTTTGGCAAGTTCCATATCGAACAGGATGCCTACGCCTTGGTCGGACTGATGGCGGGTTACCAGGTGAATAAACATCTGGATACCCAACTGAACATCAATAACGTCTTCGACAAAAAGTACTACCAGGGCATCGCCAGCAACTCGACCTGGAGCCCGTACGACGTGTTTGGTGACCCGCGTAACTTCACGGTAACGGCCAAATACTCCTTCTAAGCACCAGCAGGAGATTTCGCACAGACCCCAAGCTGGATTGCCTGCAATGGCGGTCTACCACGAACCACCGCCATCGCGGGCAAGCCCGCTCCTACAGGGGGTGCGGCAGGGCTGAGAATCTGCGCCACATCACCAATCAAATGTAGGAGCTGGCTTGCCGGCGATAGCGGTCTACCAGCCACCGCATGCTGCGGCTGAACCACCGCCATCGCGGGCAAGCCCGCTCCTACAGGGGGTGCGCGGCAGGGCTGAGAATCTGCGCCACATCACCAATCAAATGTAGGAGCCGGCTTGCCGGCGATAGCGGTCTACCAGCCACCGGATGCTGCGGCTGAACCACTGCCATCGCCGGCAAGCCGGCTCCTACAGGGGGCGCGGCAGGGCTGAGAATCTGCGCCACATCACCAATCAAATGTGGGGGCTGGCTTGCCGGCGATAGCGGTCTACTAGCCGCCATCAGCGCACATTGCGGTACAGCATCAACCGCGCGCTTTCATGCAGGCCCCGGGTCAGGTCGACCAGGCGTTGGAATTGCTCGGGGTTTTGCGCCGCTACATTCCCTGGGGCAGATCGCGCAGGATCCGGTCGCTTTCCTTGAACAGGTCCAGATCGGAGATGCCCCACACATCCACTCGCGGCGACTGCCAGTCGCGTTCTTCATACAAGCGCACGCCATCGATACTTTGCTGGATCAACGCATTGATATTGGCCCACCCGGCGTTACCGCCAATCATGTACAGCTTCTGGTAATCGGTGAAAGCGTTGATCAGCGTGTGCTGGCGAGTGATCAGAGGGTGGCGGGTCGCCGTCTCCTGACGCGTGACATCCGGTACGCCCGTGATGCTCGCCCACACAGTCTTTGCGGTGCCGGTGACCGGCACATAGAAATGCTTGAAGAACCAGCTCTGGCTCGCCAGCCGGTCGAGGTTTGGCGTCGGGTCCAGAGGGTTGCCATAGGCGCCGACCGCACTGGTGCCAAGGGATTCAAGCATCACAAACATCACGTTCGGCGTGGTGCCAAGCCGGTACGGCTGCGCCTTTTGCTCACGCTCGAACGTCAGGCTTTGCGGGTCTGGGCGGTCCACGCCCAGGTAATGGGCAACCACCGGATAATGCTCGCGCACCTGCTGCTCATCGAACTGCGCCTGCCCGGCCTTGAGCGTGTCGTAGAAAAACAGATCTGGGTGGGCGAGCGGGATGACATCCGCCAGGACCTGATCCAGCGCATCGTCGGCCATACGCTGTGGCCCAGTGTGATTGGCGTGCCGCTGTTGGCCGCCTTGATCTGGCTGACCATCGGTTGGGGGTTGCAGCCGTTACGCGCAATGGCCCACACCATCCGTGGCCGCAATACCGAAACCCTCAAGCCGCTCAACCTGCGCCCCCTGCCCCACGACCTGGAGCCCATGCAGACCGCGCTCAATCGCCTGTTGCAACAGATCGACAACCTGCTGGCGCGGGAGCGCCGTTTTATCGCCGATGCGGCCCACGAATTGCGCACGCCCCTGGCGATCCTGCGGATCCATGCGCAGAACGCCCAGTTGGCCAGCACCCCACAACAACGGGAGGAAGCTCTCGAGTTCCTGGTCAGCGCCGTCGACCGCGCCACACGCATTGCCAGCCAGTTGCTGACCATGGCGCGTATCGAGCCGCGCCTGGCCAACCCCGATCGATGCGATGTGGAACTGACCGCGCTGGTGCGTGAGGAACTGGCCGAACTGACGCCCCTGGCGCTGGCAAAAGGTATCGAGTTGATCCTCGACAGCGACCACCACTGCCTGGTCAAGACCGACCCCGTCGCCCTGGCGATCGCCCTGCAGAATCTGGTGACCAATGCGCTGAACTTCGCCCCACCCGGCAGCGAGGTCCGCGTGCAGGTGCAGCCGCAGGCGTCGGGGGCGGTGTACATCAGTGTCGAGGACGCCGGCCCGGGTATCGACGAAGGTCAATATGCGCGCCTGTTCGAGCGGTTCTACAGCCAGGGGCATGCCAATGGCGCCGGGCTGGGCCTGGCGATTGTGCAGATGATCGTCAGCAAAATCGGCAGCACCTTGCAGCTGTACAACCTGCCCCAGGGCGGGCTGTGCGCTGAACTGCGGATCAACGAGGGCGCGCCGCTTCAGAGAGGTTGAGCAGCCCGCGGGGCGGTTTTGACGTTTTTTTCATGTTTGCCCGCATAAGATTCCGCACCTCGTTGGGGAGTAGCCTGCTTGCGAGTCTTTCGCAAGCGTTCGTATCAACATTCTCGGCAACCTGCCGTGGTACGAACACCTTTTGGTTGGTGAGACCAGCGACACATCCATGCCTAAAGTCGGGCGTGTGGTTGTGTCGTTGACTCATAGCCCGACTGGAAGAGCGCCCGTGAATCCTGTTTCCCTCATTCTCCTGGCCCTGGCCATGTCCACCGACGCCTTTGCCGCCGCGATCGGCAAAGGCTCCAGCCTGCACAAACCACGCCTGTCGGAAGCGCTGCGTACCGGTTTGATTTTCGGCGTCATCGAAGCGATCACCCCGATTATCGGCTGGCTGATCGGCCAGGCCGCCACGCGCTGGGTGGCAGACTGGGACCACTGGATCGCCTTCACCTTGCTGGTGGTACTGGGCCTGCACATGATTTACAACGGCCTCAAGCACGAAGACGAGGCCGAAGAGAAAAGCGCCCAGCACTCCTTCCTGGTCCTTGCCGTCACCGCATTTGCCACCAGCATCGATGCCCTCGCGGTGGGCGTCGGCCTGGCGTTTGTCGATGTGAACATCTGGGTGGCCGCTGCCGCCATCGGCCTGGCGACCATGACCATGGTCACCATTGGTGTGATGCTCGGCCGGGTCCTCGGCACGATGTTCGGCAAACGTGCAGAGATCGTGGGCGGGGTCGTGCTGATGATTGTGGGTGCAACGATTTTGTATGAGCACCTGTCGGTCTAATCCTCCATCTTTCCTATAGAAAGGGACCGACTGCCCCTTTCTATAGGTGACTTATAACAACTAGCCAACACTAAAATTACACTTTGGCAATATGAGCCACTTCAAACATCTTTTTCACATTTGCACATTCATGAGTCGTTAAAGTCAGCACCATACAGACTCTTGAATACGTGTAACTCTCTCGATGACAGCCCCTGCGTCCCACAACACCTGCGCGCGACTACCTTGTTATTTGACAGTTGGAGTACTTGCCACCGGCGCTCACTACCTAACACTTTTGTTATTGTCGTTGGCGCTACCGGCATTAATAGCGACTTTACTGGGTGGACTAATCGGCACCGCCGTAAGTTACCAAGGCAACAAACGCTGGACGTTCACACCCCCCCGCCCACCCGATACTTATCAATGGTTGCGCTTTTGCATCACGGCCCTCGCCTATAACGCGGCAAACCTGGGGCTGATGGCCTTGCTGCTGGCGCTCTGGCCCCGGCACCTATGGCTGATGCAAGGGCTGACCACCCTCGCCCTGACGTTGCTCACATACCGAATCAATCAGCACTGGAGCTTTCGCCATGAACCCATCAAGACCTGAGCGCCCTCTGCGCCCGCTGCTCAGTGTGGTTGTCTGCTGTTATAACGAAGCCAAGGTACTGCCACTCTTTCATAAACGATTAATGGCTGTGCTGGACACATTAACCATTCGCCATGAAGTGTTGTATGTAAACGACGGCAGTCGCGATGAAACACTGGCGCTGCTGGCGGGTTATTGCCGGGTACCGGGGGTTCGCTGCCTGAACCTGAGCCGCAACTTCGGCAAGGAAGCGGCGATGGTCGCCGGTATTGATTATGCCGGTGGCAATGGATTGTTATTTATTGACGCAGACCTGCAAGACCCACCCGAACTTATTCCATTAATGGTTCATCATTGGCTGACTGGCAGCGATATCGTCAATATG
Source organism: Pseudomonas sp. WS 5010 (assembly GCF_012985565.1). Lineage (NCBI taxonomy): Bacteria > Pseudomonadati > Pseudomonadota > Gammaproteobacteria > Pseudomonadales > Pseudomonadaceae > Pseudomonas > Pseudomonas sp. WS 5010. The sequence goes on from NZ_JAAQWQ010000002.1 coordinate 710,851, forward strand.
CAGCGCCGCACTCGACTGTCTGATACGTCAAGCAAACGTATCAGTGCCCATCTCTACTACAAACTGATGAACTTCCTGGCCGACAAGTTTGATGTGCCTGCCGACGTCAGCGACTTCCGCCTGATTGGCCCTGCGCCCCTGGCAGCGCTGCGATGCATGCCCGAGCGCACACGGTTCATGAAGGGCCTGATCAGTTGGCTGGGGTTCAATACCATCGAGCTGCCCTACGACCGTGAACCACGCAGCGCCGGCCTCAGTAAATGGGGGCCGCTGGCGCTGATCGACCTGGGTATCGAAGGTGTGTTGGCCCTCTCGCGCAAGCCGTTGCGCTGGTTCAGCCTGCTCAGCCTGGTGATTTTCATCGCGACCCTGGTCCTGATCATCTATCAGGTGAGCGTCAACACCTTCAGTTCCCATCACGTGATCATGGGCATCGCCGCGTTCATCGCCCTGGGCATTGCGATGATCGGCGAATACCTGGGCGCCACATTGAGCGAGGTCAGGCAGCGTCCCATCTACCTGCTCGACAGGCTGCTCGGCGAAACCCCCGAACGCCCGGAACACACCTGCCCCACACACCCTCGCGAACAAGAAAACCGCTGATGACTATGACGACCCGTACGCTATGGCTGCTATTGATCGCCATTTTGGGCCTGCGCCTGGCAAGCCTGGGGCTCTACCCGCTGATGGACACCTCAGAGGCCCGCTATGCAGAAATGGCGCGCAAGATGCTGGTACTCGGTAACTGGGTAACCCCGCTGTTCGAGGTAGATGTGCCGTTTTGGGGCAAGCCGCCGCTGTCGTTCTGGAGCCAGGCGCTGGCCATGCAGTGGCTGGGCATCAATGAATTCGCGATTCGTGTTCCGGCGTGGCTGTTTCATGTGGCCAGTTGCCTGATCATCATTCGTTTTGCCCGTGAGCAAGCGGATGAAAAAACCGCCGTGCTGGCGGCGATTATCTTTTCCAGCTCGACCCTCGGCCTGCTGTCAGCGGGGGTGGTGCTGACTGATCCGGCACTGAGTTTCTCGGTCCTGCTGGCCACCTACGGCTTTTGGCGCGGCGCGGCACAAGGCGACCGGCGGTGGGCGCTGGCAGGATTCGCCGGCCTGGGTCTTGGCCTGTTGGCGAAGGGGCCATTGGCAGTGGTCTTGGTCGCCATTCCCGCGTTCGCCTGGACCGTTGGTTATCGCCAGTGGCGCGCTTTTTTGCGCTTGCCCTGGCTCACCGGCGTTTTGCTGATGCTGCTGATCGCCGTGCCCTGGTACCTGCTTGCCGAACAACGCACCCCCGGCTTTCTTGATTACTTCCTCGTGGGCGAGCATTGGAAGCGCTATGTCGTCAGCGATTGGGCCGGCGACTTGTACGGCAGTGCCCATGCCCGGCCAATCGGTGCTATCTGGCTGGATCTGCTGCTGGCGTTTTTCCCGTGGACCCTGCTGCTACCCGCGCTCTACATTGGCTTTCGCCGCTCGGTACTGTCGGGACGCTACTACGCGTTCATCACCCTGTGGGCCCTGGCAACCCCGGCCTTTTTCACGTTCTCCGGCAATATCCTGTGGACTTACCTGTTGCCGGCCCTACCGGCCTGGAGCCTGTTACTGGCAGGGGCGCTCAATCAGGCGCGCTGGAGCACCGGGAAAGTGGTCACTGGACTGATGCTGGCACTGCTCTTGCCTGTGTGGCTGCCGATTGCCGCAATCGATGGCCGTGCCTTTGATCGGCCCAACAACCAGCGCGACCTCGCCTACGCCTGGCAGCAACTGCAAGCCAGCGCGCCGGGAAGCCTTTACTACTGGGGCCGCCGCTCCTATTCGGGAGAGTTCTACACAAAGGGCCAGGCGCGCCAGATCGACGACTTGAGCAGCCTGCCCGATGACCGGACGTTCTACATCGCCCGCCGCGAACGTGACCTCAAGCGCGGTCTCCAGGGGTTGCAGCCGTTGAACTGCGTCGAACAACTGCGGGCCAGCCAGAGTGTGTTGTTTAAATGCGGCACAGGATCTGTAAATGCCATACAAAATGTACCAAGCAGTTAATTAGCTTGCTATCATTACTCCCCTGGACCATCACCCTCGGGTTTTTCGACATGAAACACACACCCCGCGCCGCTGGCGCCTCTCGATTCCTGTTGCTGGGCTTGGGCGTAATCATCGCCCTGCTCGGCGTGGCGTTGGCCGTCGGCGGCGCAAAACTGCTGAGCCTGGGCGGCTCCGGCTACTTCCTGATCGGCGGCGTGGCCATGGCCATTTCCGGCCTGTTGATTGCCAAGCGCAAACGAGCAGGTGCCTGGTTGTTCGCCGCATTTTTGCTTGGCACTGCCGTGTGGGCTGTGGTGGATGTAGGCCTGGTGTTCTGGCCACTGTTTTCGCGGTTGTTCATGTTCGCCGCCATTGGTCTTGCGGTGGCGCTGGCCTATCCGTTGCTGGCACCGGGCACCCGCCGTGGCGCCTTCAGCGTGGCGGGCGTGCTGGCGCTGGCATTGGCCGTGGCGGCGGGCAATATGTTTGTCGCCCACCCCAGTGTCGCGCCCAACGGTAAGGGCCCGGGCTTGACCCCCGTGGCCCCGGCAGAGGCGCAGAAGGACTGGGCGCACTACGGCAACACCGAAGGCGGCAGCCGTTTTGCAGCGCTGGACCAGATCAATCGCACCAACGTCGACAAGCTTAAGGTGGCCTGGACCTATCACACCGGTGATGTGGCCATCAGCGACGGCAATGGCGCCGAAGATCAACTCACACCCTTGCAGATCGGCAACAAGGTGTTTATCTGCACGCCCCATAACAACCTGATCGCGCTGGATGCCGACACCGGCAAAGAGCTGTGGAAGAACACCATCAACGCCCAGTCGGCGGTGTGGCAGCGCTGCCGTGGCATGGCCTATTTCGATGCCACCGCCCCCATCGCCCAGCCAACCCAGGCCAACAGCTCGCCGATCATTGCCGCCAGCGTGCCGGCCGGTGCGCAGTGCCAGCGGCGCCTGCTGACCAATACCATCGATGCTCGATTGATTGCAGTGGATGCCGATACCGGCGAGTTCTGCGAGGACTTTGGCAACCACGGCCAAGTGGATTTGAAAGCCGGCCTGGGCAATGTGCCGGACAGCTATTACCAGCTGTCCTCCGCGCCATTGATCGCCGGCACCACCGTAGTGGTTGGCGGGCGCGTCGCCGATAACGTCCAGACCGATATGCCGGGCGGCGTGATACGTGGTTTTGATGTGATCAGCGGGCAGATGCGCTGGGCATTCGACCCGGGCACCCCTGAAGACAAGCAGGCCCCCGCTGCCGGCAGCACCTATGTGCGCAGCACCCCCAACAGCTGGGCGCCGATGTCCTATGACCCGCTGATGAACACGGTATTCCTGCCGATGGGCAGTTCCTCCACCGATATCTATGGTGTGGAGCGCACCCAGCTCAATCACAAGTACGGCGCCTCGGTGCTGGCACTGGACGCCTCCACCGGTGCCGAAAAGTGGGTGTACCAGACCGTCCACAATGACCTCTGGGACTTCGACTTGCCGATGCAACCGAGCCTGATCGACTTCCCCCAGGCCGACGGCAAGACCGTACCCGCCGTGGTGATCGGCACCAAGGCCGGGCAGATCTATGTACTCGATCGCGCTACCGGCAAGCCGTTGACCGAGGTACAAGAGGTGCCAGTCAAGGCTGCGGACATTCCCAATGAACCGTACTCGCCCACCCAGCCTAGGTCCGTGGGCATGCCACAGATCGGCGCGCAGACCCTGAGCGAAGCGGACATGTGGGGCGCAACCCCCTATGACCAGCTGCTGTGCCGCATCGACTTCAAGAGCATGCGCTACGACGGCCTGTACACCGCACCGGGCACCGATAAATCACTGAGCTTCCCCGGCTCCCTGGGCGGAATGAACTGGGGCAGTATCTCCACCGACCCGGTGCATGGTTTTATCTTCGTCAACGACATGCGCCTGGGCCTGTGGATCCAGATGATCCCCTCGCAAAACAAGGCCCCGGCTTCCTCCGGTGGCGAGGCGTTGAACACCGGCATGGGCGCGGTGCCGCTCAAGGGCACGCCTTACGCGGTGAACAAAAACCGCTTCCTGTCGGTGGCCGGCATTCCGTGCCAGGCGCCACCGTTCGGCACCCTCACCGCCATCGACATGAAGACCCGGCAGATTGCCTGGCAAGTACCGGTCGGCACCGTTGAAGACACCGGCCCGCTGGGTATACGCATGCACCTGCCGATCAAGGTTGGCCTGCCGACCTTGGGCGGCACTCTGTCGACCCAAGGCGGCCTGGTGTTTATCGCCGGCACCCAGGACTTCTACCTGCGCGCCTTCAACAGCGCCAATGGCGAAGAAGCCTGGAAAGCCCGCCTGCCCGTGGGTAGCCAGGGTGGGCCAATGACCTATGTGTCGCCAAAAACCGGCAAACAGTATGTGGTCATCACTGCGGGCGGCGCGCGCCAATCCACCGACCGTGGCGACTACGTGATCGCCTACGCCCTGCCTTGAGCCCCGCGCGGCGCTGATGCGCCGCCATTTGAATGTGGGAGCCGGGCTGCACGGCTCCCACAGGTATCGTGATTTTTCCAGGAAGACCCCGCATGTCCCCCGCGTTTAATACTCTGTCTCTGCGCCTGCTCGCCAGCCTGCTGCTGGGCGCCACGCTGCCCGCCTACGGCAGCCCCCTCACCGTTGACTGGGGTGGCCTGCGCCATCAGCTCGACGAGCAAGGTATCAAGTTCACCGGCGACTACAGCGGCGAAACCGCCTATAACGCCAATGGCGGCCAGCATCGTTCGGCGCGCTACTCGCAAAACATCAAGCTTGGCGTGCAACTGGACCTGGGCAAATTGTATGGCCTGCACAACGGCGACAAGATCCAACTGACGATCAACGACCGGCGTGGCAACAGCGCCTCCGAAGACCTGGTGGGCAACCGCCTGCCGATCCAGGAAAACTACGGCGGGCTCTACACCCGTCTGACCGAACTGAGTTATGAGCGCACCCTGTTCACGCCCGCCCTGAACCTCAAGCTCGGCTACATGGCCATGGGCAACGACCTGGGCGGCCTCGACAGCGGGATCCTGTGCAACTTCATGAACGCCGGTTTCTGCGGGCACCCCCTGAACATGTCCGGCGGCAGCGGTTGGACCAACTACCCCAACGCTCACCTGGGCGCACGGGTGAAGTATGACTTCTCGCCGGCCTGGCAATTACGCGTGGCGGCGTTCAATGTCGACCCGCAAAGCAACGGCAACTCCAGCCGCGCCTGGCACCTGGGGCCCAAGCACACGACCGGCACCGTGGTGCCCATCGAGCTGGTCTACAAGCACGCCAGCGATCTGCCCGGCGAATACAAGCTTGGCTACTACTACGACAGCTCCAACGTGCAGCGCATTGGCAGCGCCAAGTACGTCAGCGGGCGCGGCGGCCATTATCTGCTGGTCGACCAGGCCCTGTGGAACTCCCAGGCCTCAGAGGGCCGGACCTTGCATGCGTTCGGCCAATACTCGGCCGCCAGCAAGGCGGCCTCGCCGTTCAGTCGCTGGTATGGCGCCGGCCTGGTGCTGTACAAGCCGTTCGCCAGCCGACCACGGGACACCGTAGCCCTGGGGTACGGCCGCGCCGTACCCAACCCGCGCAGCCGCGATGTGCTGCAACAGGCCGCCCAAGCCCAAGACAGTGCCTTGCCAAACCTTGACAGTGCCGAACAATTGCTCGAACTGAGCTACGGCTACCAGGCCACGCCCTGGCTGACCCTGCGCCCGGATGTGCAATACATCATTGAGCCAGGGGCGTTCGCCGCAAAGCAGATTGACAATGCGCTGATACTGGGACTGCAGGTGAAGGCGACGTTCTGAAGTGCTGACTTCCAGGCAGTCGGATTTGACCTTCGTCGCGTCCGGGCTTTCGGTGGCGGCACTCAGTCAAAAATGAGTGCCTGGTTTCGGTTACCCTGCACGGCGCGCACAGCCCCCCGTGACAAGGACACCCCGTGACCCGAGAACAACTTGAGCAGAACCAGATCCCCGTCTACCTTGTCGCCGTTATCGGCGCCGCGCTCGGTGGCCTGCTCGCCCCGCAGGCCGCAGCGGGGCTTGGCGCCCTGGTAACCCCGGCAATCGCCGTGCTGATGTACGCCATGTTCCTGCAGATCCCGTTTCTGCAACTGCGCCAGGGGCTGGCCAATAAACGCTTTATGGCGGCGCTGCTGATCGCCAACTTCGTGTTGATCCCGCTGCTGGTCTGGGGCTTGACCCGTGGTTTGAACGAGCGCCCGGCCATCCTGATCGGCGCGTTGCTGGTGCTGCTGACGCCGTGCATCGACTACGTGGTGGTGTTTACCCACATTGGCAAAGGCGACGCGCGGCTGACGCTGGCCGCCACCCCGGTGTTGCTGTTGCTGCAACTGGCCCTGCTGCCGTTGTACCTGGCGCTGATACCTTCCGGTGACGCAGCGGTGGCGATTTCTATCGGCCCGTTTGTCGAGGCCTTTTTGCTGCTGATCGTGGCGCCACTGCTGCTGGCGGTGCTGACCTGCGCGGGCGCCCGGCACTCGCGCCTGCTCGAGCGCTGGAATGATGGCTGGGCATGGATGCCAGTGCCGGCCATGGCGGCGGTGCTGATCGTGGTGATTGGCTCGCAGATCGCGTTTGTCGCGCAGCAGATCGAGCAGTTGTTGCCGGTGGTGCCGGTTTACTTAGGCTTTATGCTGTTGGCGCCCGTGGTCGGGGCACTCACGGCGTGGGCCTTTCGCTTGCCGGCAAGCACCGCGCGCGCGGTCACGTTCAGCAGCGCGACCCGCAACTCACTGGTGGTCTTGCCGCTGGCGCTGGCCCTGCCGGAAGATATCCGCGCCCTGGCCGCCGCCGCCGTCATCACCCAGACCTTGATCGAGTTGGTGTTCGAGCTGGTCTATATCCGGGTGATCCCGGCCCTGGTCTGGCGCAGCCGCTAGGGTTGCGCCCGTGTCGCGTGCCAGCACACCAGCGAGCCCGCGGTCACCAGCACCGCACCCTGCCAGAACTGCGGGGTGAGGTGAGCGCCCAGCCATAGCGCTGCAAAGGCCGACGACAGCACCGGCGCGCCATAGGACGCGGTCGCCAGCAAGGTCAGGTTGCCGCGCAGGATACCGATATTCCACAGCGCATAGCCGCCCGCCATGGCGATGCCCGTGGCGAGCAATTCCAGGCTGCTCCCCAAGGTAAAAGCCGGCAGCACTTGGGCACTGAAGGCGAATTTTGCCCATAGCAGCGCCGCCGTCAGGATGAAAAACAACACCACCAGGTTCTGCCCGCCGGCGTAGCGCCGCGTGACGTTGCAATACAAGGCAAAGGTGATCGCACAGCCCAGGGCCAGGCTGTAGCTCAGGGGGTTGGATTGCACATTGGCGACGATGGTTGCCAATGCCAGGCCATCGCCACTGACCACCCACAGGATGCCAAACAGCGCCAGCGCCGAGCCTGGCACGATAATCCAGCGCGCTCGCTGGCCATTCATGACGATTGCCAACAACACCGTCAGACACGGCCAGAGGTAGTTCACCACCCCCAGCTCAATCGCCTGGTTGCGGTTGCTGGCAAAACCCAGGGCCAGGGACAGGCAGACCTCGTAGGCCACGAACAACCCGCTGCCCATGATCAGGTAGCGCCAGGACGTGGCGCGCAGGCGCGGCCGTCCCAGCCAGGCCAGCAGCAGTATCGCGCCTACCGTGTAGATCAGCGCCGCGCCCCCCAAGGGCCCGAACAGTTCACTGACACTGCGGATCAAACCGGCGGCGGTGCTCCATAAAACAATCGCGACCAAACCACACACCGTCGCGGCCCGCTCCCCCCTGATCTGCATGGATGCCTCTCTGAGAATGTCCACAGCCACAGCACCTGCGGCACAAAGGCCGCAACGGTACACGCTGGGGTATTGCTTGTCTCCTTGTAGGAACCACAACCAAGCAATCTCATTGAGAGCAGAAATCATGACCACGCCACACATCAACTGTAGGAGCGGGCTTGCCTGCGATGGCGGTGGGTCAGCCGCCACATCCTTACTTGACCTACCGCCATCGCGGGCAAGCCCGCTCCCACAGTGGGAACTCAGCGAGTAGAAAATTGTGGCCATACCACAATTCAAATGTAGGAGCGGGCTTGCCCGCGATGGTGGTGGGTCAGCCGCCAAAAATAGTGACTGAACAGCCGCCATCGCGGGCAAGCCCGCTCCCACAGTAGGAACTCAGCGAGCAGAAAAATGTGGCCATACCACAATTCAAATGTAGGAGCGGGCAAGCCCGCTCCTACAGGGGGATCACTTCAGGGCAAGGCTGTTTGGTTGGTTGCAGTTCGCGCAACAGTGTCTTGTCATTAACGGGATTGATAGCACCCTAACGAAAGCCCCATGCTAGAGGGCTTGGCTGGCGCTTATATCATTCCGAATGATAGTTACCTTTGTTTCATTCGATTCGTGAGATAGCACACTGCCGAGCATGATCCGCCCATCTCAAATACATTGGCGGATGCACCTCATGGAACAGTCACTCAAACATTTGCGCTATCCCCTGGCCCTTTTGGCCGTGCTGGTGATGAGCGCATGCGGCAAGGCCCCCGAGCAAGCGGCCGCCATGCCCGCCAGCAAAGTCAGCGTTGCCAAGGTCCTGGAACAACCGGTCAATGAATGGGACGAGTTCACCGGCCGCCTCGAAGCCCCGGAAACCGTACAGATCCGCCCGCGTGTATCAGGCCAGATCGACCAGGTCGCCTTCACCGAAGGCGCGCTGGTAAAAAAAGGCGACCTGCTGTTCCAGATCGACCCGCGTCCATTCCAGGCTGAAGTGCGCCGCCTGGAAGCCCAGCTTCAACAGACCAAAGCCGCTGCTTCGCGCAGTGACAATGAAGCCCAGCGTGGCGAGCGCCTGCGCCAGAGCAATGCGATTTCTGCCGAGCTGGCCGACTCGCGTACCACCGCCGCCCAGGAAGCCCGTGCTGCCGTGGCCGGAATCCAGGCGCAACTGGACCTGGCCCGCCTGAACCTGAGTTTCACCCGTGTCACCTCGCCCATCAGTGGCCGTGTCAGCCGCGCCGCGATCACCGCCGGCAACCTGGTCACCGCCGATGTCACCGAGCTGACCAGCGTGGTCTCCACCGACAAGGTCTATGCCTACTTCGATGCTGACGAGCGCGTGTACCTCAAGTACACCGAGCTGGCGCGCCAGGGCCGTCGCGGCGCCACCACCCCGGTATACCTGGGCCTGTCCAATGAAGACGGCAACCCGCGCCTGGGCCAGATGAACTTTGTCGACAACCAGGTCAACCCCGCCACCGGCACCATCCGTGGGCGCGCGGTGTTCGACAACAGCGACGGGCGTTTCACCCCCGGCCTGTATGCGCGCCTCAAGTTGGTCGGCAGCGGCACCTACTCCGCCGTGCTGATCACCGACGAAGCCGTGGGCACTGACCTTGGCAAGAAGTTTGTGCTAGTGATGGACGCCGACAACAAGTCCGCCTACCGCGCCGTGGAACTGGGGCCGAAGATCGAAGGCTTGCGCATCGTGCGCAGCGGCCTGAGCAAGGACGACACCATTATCGTCAAGGGCCTGCAGCGGGTACGTCCGGGTTCGCCGGTTGCCCCAGAAACCATCCCGATGGCCAGCCAGGCAACCCTCGCCGCCCTGGCCCAACAACGACAAGCGCTTGAAGCCAGCAACCTGGAGCAAGTGGCGCCGGATAAAACCGCGCCCAAGCTCGCCAGTGTCGCGACTCCACGCGGTTAAGGGACTACACACCAGATGAATTTTTCCAAGTTCTTCATATCGCGGCCGATCTTCGCAGCGGTGCTATCGCTGCTGATCCTGATCGCCGGTGCAATCTCGCTGTTCCAACTGCCGATCAGCGAATACCCGGAAGTGGTACCGCCGACCGTGGTGGTGCGCGCCAACTTCCCCGGCGCCAACCCCAAGGTCATCGGTGAAACCGTGGCCTCGCCGCTGGAACAGGCGATCACCGGCGTCGAGAACATGCTCTATATGTCCTCGCAGTCGACCGCCGACGGCAAGCTCACCCTGACCATCACCTTCGCCCTGGGCACCGACCTGGATAACGCGCAAGTGCAGGTGCAAAACCGTGTGACGCGCACTCAGCCCAAACTGCCTGAGGAAGTGACACGCATTGGTATCACCGTGGACAAGGCCTCCCCCGACCTGACCATGGTCGTGCACTTGACCTCCCCGGACCAACGCTACGACATGCTGTACCTGTCCAACTACGCGATCCTCAATATCAAGGATGAGTTGGCGCGGCTGGGCGGCGTGGGTGATGTGCAGCTGTTCGGCATGGGCGATTACTCGCTGCGGGTGTGGCTGGATCCGAACAAGACCGCCTCACGCAACCTGACCGCCACGGATGTGGTAACCGCGATTCGCGAACAGAACCGTCAGGTGGCCGCCGGTGCCCTGGGCGCGCAACCTGCGCCCAACGACACCAGCTTCCAGTTGTCGGTCAATACCCAGGGCCGCCTGGTCACCGAGGAAGAGTTCGAAAACATCGTGATTCGCGCCGGCGACAACGGTGAGATCACGCGCCTCAAGGACATCGCCCGCGTTGAGCTGGGCTCCAGCCAATATGCCCTGCGCTCGCTGATCGACAATCAGCCGGCGGTGGCGATTCCGATCTTCCAGCGCCCGGGCTCCAATGCCATCGACATCTCCAATGATGTGCGCAGCAAAATGGCCGAGCTGAAAAAGAGCTTCCCCGAAGGCATGGATTACCGCATCGCCTACGACCCGACCGTGTTTGTGCGCGGCTCGATCGAGGCGGTGGTGCACACCTTGTTCGAGGCGTTGATCCTGGTAGTGCTGGTGGTGATCCTGTTCCTGCAGACCTGGCGTGCGTCGATCATCCCCCTGGTCGCAGTGCCGGTGTCGCTGATCGGCACCTTTGCGGTGATGCACTTGTTCGGCTTTTCCCTCAATGCGCTGTCGCTGTTCGGCCTGGTGTTGGCCATCGGGATCGTGGTGGACGACGCCATCGTGGTGGTGGAGAACGTCGAACGTAATATCGAGCTGGGCCTGGAGCCCTTCCCGGCCACGGAAAAAGCCATGAGCGAAGTGACCGGGCCGATCATTGCCACGGCGCTGGTGCTGTGTGCGGTGTTTATCCCGGCCGCCTTTATCAGCGGCTTGACCGGGCAGTTCTATAAGCAGTTTGCCTTGACCATCGCCATCTCGACCGTGATCTCGGCATTCAACTCCCTGACCCTGTCGCCGGCCCTTGCCGCAGTCTTGCTGCGCAGCCATGACGCGCCAAAAGACCGGTTCTCCAGGTTCCTCGACAAGCTCTTCGGTGGCTGGCTGTTCCGCCCGTTCAACCGCTTCTTTGAAAAGGCCAGCCATGGCTATGTCGGCACCGTGCGCCGGGTGATCCGTGGCACCGGTATCGCGCTGTTCGTGTATGGCGGCCTGATGGTGCTGACCTTCTTCGGGTTTGCCCACACGCCCACCGGTTTCGTACCGGCCCAGGACAAGCAATACCTGGTGGCCTTCGCCCAACTGCCGGACGCCGCGAGCCTAGACCGCACCGAAAACGTGATCAAGCGCATGTCTGACATCGCCTTGAAACAGCCCGGCGTCGAAAGCGCCATCGCTTTCCCGGGCCTGTCGATCAACGGGTTCACCAACAGCCCCAACAGCGGCATTGTGTTCGTGACCTTGAAACCGTTCGGCGAGCGCAAGGACCCCAGCATGTCCGCCGGGGCGATTGCCGGGGCGCTGAACGGCAAGTACGCCGACATCCAGGAAGCCTACATGGCGATCTTCCCACCGCCGCCGGTACAGGGCCTGGGCACCATCGGTGGGTTCCGCCTGCAAGTCGAAGACCGTGGCAACCTGGGCTATGAAGAGCTGTACAAAGAAGTGCAGAACGTCATCGCCAAGAGCCACAACGTGCCGGAACTGTTTGGCCTGTTCACCAGCTACACGGTCAACGTGCCCCAGGTCGATGCTGCTATCGACCGGGAAAAGGCCAAGACCCACGGCGTGGCGATCAGCGACATCTTCGACACCCTGCAAATCTACCTGGGCTCGTTGTATGCCAACGACTTCAACCGCTTTGGCCGTACCTACCAGGTCAACGTGCAGGCTGAACAGCAGTTCCGCCTGGACCAGGACCAGATCGGCCAGTTGAAAGTGCGCAACAACAAGGGCGAGATGATCCCGCTGGCGACCTTCATCAAGGTCAGCGACACCTCGGGGCCGGACCGTGTGATGCACTACAACGGCTTTATCACCGCCGAGATCAACGGCAACGCCGCCCCCGGCTACAGCTCGGGCCAGGCGGAGGCGGCGATCGAGAAACTGCTCAAAGAAGAACTGCCCAACGGCATGACCTACGAGTGGACTGACCTGACGTATCAGCAAATCCTCTCGGGCAATACCGCGCTGTTCGTGTTCCCGCTCTGCGTACTGCTGGCGTTCCTGGTACTGGCCGCCCAATACGAAAGCTGGAGCTTGCCACTGGCGGTGATCCTGATCGTACCGATGACCCTGCTGTCGGCCATCACCGGGGTGATTCTGTCCGGTGGCGACAACAACATCTTTACCCAGATCGGCTTGATCGTACTGGTGGGCCTGGCCTGTAAGAACGCGATCCTGATCGTCGAATTCGCCAAGGATAAACAGGAAGAAGGCCTCGACCCGCTGGCTGCGGTGCTGGAAGCCTGCCGCCTGCGTCTGCGGCCGATCCTGATGACCTCGTTCGCTTTCATCATGGGCGTGGTGCCCCTGGTGTTCTCCAGCGGCGCCGGTGCCGAGATGCGTCATGCCATGGGTGTGGCGGTGTTCTCCGGGATGATCGGTGTGACCTTCTTCGGCCTGTTGCTGACGCCGGTGTTCTACGTGTTGATCCGCCGCTATGTGGAGCGCAGCCAAGCGCGCAAAGCGGCCAAGGCCTTCCAGCTGGAGACACAGCAATGAATGTGAAAGTGTTCCTGCCGAGCCTGTTGGTATTGGCGCTCGCCGCCTGTGCCGTGGGCCCGGACTATAAAACCCAGCAACTGGAGGCGGCCAACATCACGGCCGCCGCCGATGCCAAGCAATACGACCACGCCAAGTTCGAAGGCATCTGGTGGCAGCAATTCGAAGACCCGATCCTCAACCAACTGGTCAGCCAATCGTTGAGCGGCAACCGGGACCTGCGGGTCGCGTTTGCCCGCCTGCGGGCCGCCCGGGCGATTCGTGATGACGCCAGCAATGACGCGATGCCGACCATCACCAGCCGCGCCAGCAGCGACTTGGCCAAGGGCCAGATCCCTGGCCAGACCACCCGCCGGGTCAATAGCGAGCGCTATGACCTGGGCCTGGATATGGCCTGGGAATTGGACCTGTTTGGCCGCATCCAGCGCAATCTCGAAGCCAGCGACGCCGACCAGCAAGCCGCCGAAGCCGACCTCTACCAACTGCAAGTCAGCCTGATTGCCGAACTGGTAGACGCCTACGGCCAACTGCGCGGTGCGCAACTGCGGGAAAAAATCGCCCTGGCCAACCTGAAGAACCAGCAGGATTCGCGCACCATCACCGAAAGCCTGCGCGATGCCGGCGTCGGCGACCAACTGGACGTGGTACGTGCCGATGCACGCCTGGCAGCGGTCGAAGCCAGCGTGCCGCAATTGCAGGCCGAGCAAGTGCGCGAGCGCAATCGCATCGCCACCCTCCTCGGCCAGCGCCCGGACAAACTCAGCGTGGACCTGAGCCCGGCCAACCTGCCGGCAATTGCCAAGGCCTTGCCGATTGGCGACCCGGGGCAACTGCTGCAACGGCGCCCGGACATTCTCAGTGCCGAACGCAAACTGGCCGCCGCTACCGCACGTATCGGCGTGGCCAAGGCCGACTTGTTTCCACGGGTCAGCCTCAGTGGTTTCCTTGGGTTTACCGCTGGCCGTGGCTCGCAGATCGGTTCCTCCGCCGCCAACGCCTGGGCCCTGGGCCCGAGCATCACCTGGGCCGCCTTTGACTTGGGCAGCGTACGCGCCCGCCTGCGCGGCGCCGATGCCGAAGCCGACGGCGCCCTGGCCACCTACGAGCAGCAAGTATTGCTAGCGTTGGAAGAGTCAGAGAATGCCTTCAGCGACTACGGCAAGCGCCAGCAGCGCCTGGTCTCGCTGATCCGCCAGAGCGAATCCAGCCGTGCCGCGGCCGACCTGGCCGAAATCCGCTACCGCGAAGGCACTGCCGACTTCCTCGTACTGCTCGACGCCCAACGTGAACGCCTGCTGGCCGAAGACGCCCAGGCCCTGGCCGAAGTAGACCTGTATCGCGGCATCGTGGCGATCTACAAGGCATTGGGGGGTGGCTGGCAGCCGGAGACGGTGGTCGCCAGCGCAAAGTGATGTAAAGAGCTCCTTTGGTTGGTCGCATCCAGCCAATTTTTAGCCCCGTGGTCCATTCGGTCACGGGGCTTTTTTTGTTTGGCGCGCCCTAAAATATTGAAAGTTATTTCTGTAAGTTAAACAAGAAGTCCCTGGTAAGTAATTTCCTAGTACCGTGCAGCACTTGGCTGCAAGGTAAAAATTCTTATTATTGCTGCGCTCAAATCGAAGCTGCCAGTTCTCCCATTATCATGACTTGGCCAGCTTTTTCAGCATTTAGCAAGAATCACCCCTTCAAAAGGAGATGTACGCCCCTTAAGCTTCAAGACTTTTGAATTAAAAGACAGGCGTTCAAATAAAAATGGGCTCATTCAATTTTTTAAAAAATAAAAACGACAACTTATATTATTCATTGTCGATATTTTTGAATCTGGATGTTCAGAGAAGCTTATTTGTGCTCTACCTATTGCAACTTGGAATCACACAAGGAGAAATAGGTATTCTTCAATCTTTTTTATTCTTCTCTTCTGTCGCATTGGAAATCCCATCTGGCTTACTCGCAGATCGATACGGTCGTAAATTTTCGCTTATAATAGGCTTCTTAGGATTATTTATAAGCGGCGTTGGCTTTTTACTGTTCTCTTCCTTTATTCCTTTCGCAATTATATTTTGCCTATTCGGTGCCAGTATTGCCATGAGCTCCGGTTCAGACAGGGCATTATTGTATGATAACTTACTGGCAGAAAATCGAGCTGAAGATTACCCCAAGATATTATCTCGCGCCCGTGCCATTGGTGCGGTTTCATTAGGCTTGTCCATGCTTCTTGGCGGTGTACTACAAGACACATGGTCTTGGAACTGTGTTTATATTTTTTTTGCAATATCAAAGCTTATTGGAGCGCTGACTGTAACATTAATCCCCGAAATCAAACTTCCACCTGTCTCACTGAACACCAATAAAGAAAGGGGCATGAGCAGTAAAAATACAGAGGGTCTTTTTACTGCGCTAATTAATTTCTTCCGCTCTAAAAACGGCGCTTTTCTTATACCTTTATTTATTGGATATGCTTTATTCGAGCTTTCAACGATCCCTTTGTTTATCTATGGCCAACCATTTTTCTCCATTCAGGGCTTAGAAGTACCTATAATTGCCGGCATCTATGCTGGAGTTGAAGCCATATCAGCAGTAATGTTCATGGGCGCTGGCTTTATTTGCGCCAGGTTTTCTCTCGGTGCAATTGCCTTCACTACCACCCTTGCCGTTACTTTGCTTCTTTTCATTTTATCATTGAATATTGGAACGACCACTTCAATCGCGAGCTTTCTTCTAATTATGTCGCTCCCAGCGATATATGAGACGTCATATGAAACATATATCCATGATAATGTCGATTCACGCATCCGAGCTTCCTGTCTCTCTGTTGCCAATCTAGTCAACTCGGTGATTATTGGTATCTCCTATACCGTTTTCGGCGGACTATTAGATGTATATGGCTTCTCATTGACTTTAATTATAGTTGCGGCAACCTGTTTTTTTGGTTTGCTGGGTGTGAGCATCACATTGCTGATAGGTGGCCGAAAAACCCGTTTAAATAACCAGAAGATTGAATCGCCCTAGATTTCCTAGAGCCTCTGCAGGCTCACTATTGAAAGCCGGCTTGGAGTTTTAACTGAGCCTTATCCGCGCCATTACGCCCTACGTAGCATCATTAAGAATCAAGCTGCGGTAATGCCCGGGATTGGAGCCCGACCATTTGCGAAAGGCCTTGTAGAACGAACTCACATCGGCGAAACCCAGGCGGCTGGCGATCTCGGCGAAGCTGATATCGGCCTCGGCCAGCCACACAACCGCCAGTTCCTTGCGCACGCTGTCCTTCAGGCCCTGGTAGGTTTGCCCTTCTTCCGCCAGGCGCCGGCGCAGGGTCGAGGCGGACATGCACAACACCTGGGCCAGGCTTTCGGTTTCCGGCCACTGTTGGGCCGGGCGTCGGCGCAGGTCATGCTTGATGCGCATCGCCAGGCTGTCGGGGTCGCGGTATTTGACCAGGATGTTGGCCGGCGCCTGGGCCAGGAAGCGCTTGAGTTCCTCGGGGCTGCGCTTGACCGGCAGGTCGAGGCAGTCGGCAGAAAAGATCATGCGTGTACGCGTGCGATCAAAGCGCAGGTTGTCGGAGAACATCACCTGGTAGTCGTCGCAGAAGTCCGGTTGCGGGCAGCGCAATTCAATGGCCAGGATCGGGATGCGTCGCCCGGCCAGCCAGCAGGCGACGCCGTGGACGATCATCCAGTAGCAAAAATAGGTGAACGCCCGTCGCGGTTCGGGTTCGGGCTCCAGCAAGACGATTTCCGCCAGGCTTTGCTGGCGCACCAATTGCGCGGGCAGGTGCTCGAGCATCAACGACAGGAAGCCCAGGCCGGTTTCCAGGGCCTCGCCCAGGGTAGGCTGGGCCATGGACGCGCGACACAGGAACCCCAGGCTGCCGGACTTGAGCTTGCGCGGGTCCATGCCAAAAAACTCATCATCCCGACGCCGTGCCAGCAAGCGCCAGAGCCGCGCGTACGCCAGCGCCGGGACGCGGGCGGCAGGCTGCTCCAGCAAAGCAGGCTCGATCCCGACCTTGTTCAGGGCCTCCCGCGTCGCCGCACCGGGGGCGCAACTCTGCAACAGGGCTTCACGAACCAGGTGGATGGAGATTGTGTCTTTTTCCGACATGGGCCAGGGCTCAATCTTGTAGGTCGGCCATTGTAGGAGCGTGTGGGCTTGATAAGGAACACATACCCCACGCTGCAACGACTTAGGCGGCTGTTCAGGCCGTGTTCAGAAAACGTCAAGATCCGCTGTTTAGTAATGAGTATCATTATGTTACAACTTAGCACCCTAACTAATTACGTTGCGGTGCCCGATGCTCGTCCCCTTTCTCATCATGCTGCGCGAAGGCATTGAAGCCGCATTGATCGTTGGCATCATCGCCAGCTACCTGCAACAGACCGGCCGTGGCCAATGGATGCCGGCGGTGTGGATCGGCGTATTTCTGGCAGCCGCCCTGGCCCTGCTGGTCGGCGGTGGGCTGGAGTTGGTCAGCGCCGAGTTCCCGCAAAAGCAGCAAGAACTGTTCGAAGGCGTTGTCGGCCTGGTGGCCGTGGGCATTCTCAGTTCCATGGTGTTCTGGATGCGCAAGGTCGCGCGCTCGATCAAGCATTCCCTGCACCAATCCCTGGATCATGCCCTGGCCGGCTCACGCAACCAGGTGATTGCGCTGATTGCCATGGTGTTTTTCGCCGTAGCCCGCGAAGGCCTGGAAACGGTGTTCTTCCTGCTGGCAGTGTTCCAGCAGAGCGAAGGCCCGGCCGCGCCCATCGGCGCCCTGCTCGGCCTGGTGCTGGCGATTGTCGTGGGAGTCTTGATCTACAGCGGCAGCATGCGCCTGAACCTTGGTGCGTTCTTTCGCTGGACCGGGCTGTTCATCCTGGTGGTAGCCGCCGGCATCCTCGCCAACTCGGTGCAGGCCCTGCATGAAGCCGGGGTGTGGAACCACTTGCAGACTGTACTGTTCGATTTCAGCGCGACGCTACCGATGGATGGCCCGCTGGGCTCGGTGCTGGCCGGCATGTTCGGCTATCAGGACGCGCCGACCGTCAGCACCCTGGGCGCCTACCTGATTTACCTGGTGCTGGCGCTGGTGATGTTCTTCATGCCCGCCGCGCCGGCCACCCCCTCTTCCGTTTCCAGCCAGTAAGGTCGTCCCTTGCCAAACCAAGCCCCTGCCTCGCCACCCCGCGCCTTGCGTTGGGCGGTCGCCGGTTCGGTGATCGTGATGATCGCCGCCGGCGGCCTGTTCTACTACGCCTCGCAATTGGCCGCGGCCAAGCGCCAGGTCAATCACAACGAAATCGCCGTGATCATCCATGCCCACGCCTGCGAGCCCAACGCCCTGACGGTGCCGGCAGGCCGTGCGAGTTTTCGCATCATCAATCGCTCGGATCGCGCGGTGGAGTGGGAAATCCTCGACGGCGTGCTGGTGGTCGAAGAGCGCGAAAACATTGCGCCTGGCTTGAGCCAGGTGATCAACGCCAACCTGCTGCCGGGCGACTACGCCATCACCTGCGGCCTGTTGAGCAACCCGCGCGGCACCCTGCACGTAACGCCGACCGCCGAGTCCGACGCCCAGGCCAAAGCCAAGCCGTCGATGGTGGCCTTTGTCGGCCCGCTGTCGGAGTTTCGCGTGTATCTGAACACCCAGGGTGGCGCCTTGATCAAGACCGTCAGCGCCCTCCAACAGGCGATTGCCGCCGGCGACCTGAGCCAAGCCCAGGCCCTGTACCTGCCGGCTCGCGAGGCTTACCAACGACTGGCCCCGGCCGCCCAGCGCCTGGCCGAGTTGGACAACGCGATCAATGCCCGCGCCGATTACTTCGAAAAACGCGAACAGGACCCGGCCTTCAGCGGCTTCCATCGCCTGGAGTACGGCCTGTTCGCGCAACACAGCCTCGACGGCCTGGCACCGATTGCCCAGCGCCTGCTGGCCGATGTCACCACCCTCAAGCAACAGCTGCTCGCACAGTCGCTGCCGCCCGAGCAACTGGTGAGCATCCTGGTGCGCAACCTCAACAGCCTGGCCGACGTGCGCGCCGCCAGTGGCGAAGAGGAGCGCTACAGCCACCTCGACCTCAATGGCTTTGCCGCCAACCTTACGGTGACGCGCAAAGTGGTGGACCTGATGCGGCCGCTGCTGGGCAAGTCCGCCGCCGACCTGTTGCCGGGGATCGATAGCGCGATCAACGCTTTCGCCGCGCAACTCGACGGCCTGCAGGTCGATGGCCACTACCCCACCTATGACAGCGTTACCGCCGATCAGCGCAAGCAGATCGCCGACAAGGCCAAGGCTCTGGCCGCCGCACTCGATGGAATCGACCCAGCCCTTGGCCTCTCCGGCCTTAAGTGAAGACGACCAAATAGATGAGTGATTCAGAACAGTTCAACGCCCAGCGCCGCCGTGTGTTGCTGGGCATGGCCGCCACCGGCGCGGCAATTGCCGGCAGCAGCCTCAGTTGCCCGGCGATGGCGGCCGGCGCGGCCCAGGTCACCGCTGCCCCCAGCAGCGAAAAAACCCAGGACCACCATGCCTTCCACGGCAAGCACCAGAGCGGTATCGTCACCCCGCGACCGGCCTGCGGCATGCTAGTGGCGTTCGATGTATTGGCCAGCGACCGCGAGGACCTGGAGCGGCTGTTTCGCACGCTCAACGAGCGCATCAGCTTTTTGATGACCGGTGGCAGCGTGCCGCAAGTCGACCCGAAACTGCCGCCCACCGACTCCGGGATCCTCGGCCCGGTGGTCACCCCGGATAACCTGACGATTACCGTGTCGGTGGGCGCGTCGTTGTTCGACGAGCGTTTCGGCCTGGCCGCCGCCAAGCCCAAGCGCCTGACCCGCATGGTCGGCTTCCCCAACGATGCCCTGGAACCGGCGCAGTGCCACGGCGACCTGAGCCTGCAGTTGAGTTCCAACACCCCCGATACCAATATCCACGCCCTGCGCGATATCGTGAAAAACCTGCCGGACCTGCTGCTGGTGCGCTGGAAACAGGAAGGCAGCGTACCGCCCCAGGCCCCTGCCCGCGCCGGGCAGCCGGCACAGAGTGCGCGCAACTTCCTGGGCTTTCGCGATGGCTCGGCCAACCCGGACTCCAACGACGCCAAGGCCATGGACCAACTGGTCTGGGTCCAGCCCGGCAGTGACGAGCCCGCCTGGGCCGCCCATGGCAGCTACCAGGCGGTGCGGATCATCCGCAACTTCGTCGAACGCTGGGACCGCACGCCCTTGCAGGAACAGCAGAGCATCATCGGCAGGATCAAGACCAGCGGCGCGCCCATGGACGGTCACAGCGAAGCCCAGGTGCCCGACTACAGCAAGGACCCAGAAGGCAAACTGACCAAGCTCGATGCGCATATCCGCCTGGCCAACCCGCGCACAGCGTCGACCCAGGCCAACCTGATCCTGCGCCGGCCGTTCAACTACTCCAATGGCGTCAACAAGAACGGCCAGCTGGACATGGGCCTGTTGTTTATCTGCTACCAGGCAGACCTGGAGAAAGGCTTCATTACTGTGCAAACCCGGCTCAATGGCGAGCCTCTGGAGGAGTACCTCAAGCCGGTGGGCGGCGGCTACTTCTTCACGCTGCCGGGGGTCACCGGGCCCAAGGACTTTATCGGCCGCACCTTGCTGCACACCACTGCCAACACCTAACCCCCTCCCCACAGCGGAAACCGTCCCATGAAAAAGTCGTCTCTTGCGTTGTTGTTGACCCTTTCTCCGCTCGCAGCCTTTGCCGCGACGGCGCCCCTGGACCTGGTGGGTCCGGTGTCGGACTACAAGATTTATGTCACCGACAAGATTGATGAACTGGTGACCCAGACCCAGGCCTTTACCGACGCGGTGAAAAAAGGCGACCTGGCCACCGCGAAAAAACTCTATGCGCCGACCCGTGTGCACTATGAGTCCATCGAGCCGATCGCCGAGCTGTTCAGCGACCTCGATGCCTCGATCGACTCACGGGTCGACGATCACGAAAAAGGCGTGAAGGCCGAGGATTTCACCGGTTTCCACCGTATTGAATACAGCCTGTTCGCCGAGAACAGCACCCAGGGCCTGGGCGCCCTTGCCGATGGCTTGAACAAGGACGTCAAAGACCTGCAAACCCGCGTTGCCGGCCTGACTTTCCCGCCGGAAAAAGTCGTCGGCGGCGCTGCCGCGTTGCTCGAAGAAGTGGCCGCCACCAAGATCTCCGGCGAAGAGGACCGCTACAGCCACACCGACCTGTATGACTTCCAGGGCAACATTGACGGGGCGAAGAAGATCGTCGACCTGTTCCGTGGGCAGATCGAACAGCAGGACAAGGCGTTTTTGGCCAAGGTCGACAAGAACTTCGCCACGGTGGACACCATCCTGGCCAAATACAAGACGGCCGATGGCGGTTTTGAAACCTATGACAAGGTCAAGGAAAACGACCGCAAGGCCCTGGTCGGCCCGGTCAATACCCTGGCCGAAGACCTGTCGACCCTGCGGGGCAAGCTGGGGTTGAACTGATACCTCGACGGTAGCGGCTCTGAGCCTGACACACCGCCATCGCGGGCAAGCCCGCTCCCACAGGGGGGCTCAGCGAGCAGAAAATATTCGCCACACCGCCAATCAAATGTGGGAGCTGGCTTGCCTGCGATGGCGGTGTGTCAGTCACCGGAAACAGTGGCTGAACCACCGCGATCGCGAGCAAGCCCGCTCCCACAGGGGATGTTCGTCGGTGCTGAAACTTGGGCCACACCGCAAATCAAACGTGGGAGCTGGCTTGCCTGCGATGGCGGTGTGTCAGTCATCCAAGATGGGTGGCTGAACCACCGCCATCACAAGCAACCCCACTCCCAAAGCTGTAGATCCCTATCATCTAGGTTAATCGCGCTGTGCGTTTAACCGTCTTACCTATAACGTTCCATTGATCCCACTCACGGAAGATTCCCCATGCCCGATTCAGCCACTAGCATCGATGCTGCCTTGCCCACCTCTGTGTCGTTCAACCTGCGTCCCCTGCTGATCGCCAACATGGCCTGCACCATGGCGATGATGGCGTTTGTCTCGCTGATTGGCCCCATCGCCCGGGTGCTGGGGCTGGCGACGTGGCAGGCGGGGGCGGCGGTGACGGTGTCCGGGGTGATCTGGATGTTGCTGGCGCGGCCTTGGGGCCAGGCCAGTGATCGCCTGGGGCGCCGGCGCGTGCTGCTGCTGGGCACGGGCGGTTTCACCCTGGCGTACTGGGCGCTGTGCGTGTTTATCGACGCGTCCCTGCAATTACTGCCCTCGGCCATGCTGGCGTTTATCGGGCTGGTGCTCGGGCGCGGGTTGATCGGGGTGTTCTACGCCGCAATCCCGGTGGGCGGCTATGCGTTGATCGCCGACAATATCGAGCCGGCCCACCGCGCCAAGGCCATGGCCTCGCTGGGGGCGGCCAACGCCTGCGGCCTGGTGCTAGGGCCGGCGGTTGCCGCGCTGCTGGCCCGCTACAGCCTGAGCCTGCCGTTCTATGCCATGGCGCTGTTGCCGATGCTCGGCTTCCTGGTGTTGCTGGTGAAACTGCCGCGCCAGGAACTGCACCTCAAGCAACCACCCAAGGCCGTCAACCTCTCTGACCCACGCCTGCGCCGGCCCCTGGTGGTGGCCTTTGCCGCCATGCTCTGTGTGTCTATCGCCCAGATCACCGTGGGCTTTTTCGCCCTCGACCGCCTGAAAATGAACCCGGCCGATGCCGCACAAACCGCCGGGATTGCCCTGACGATGGTCGGCCTGGCCTTGATCTGCTCGCAATTGCTGGTGCGCAAGCTCGAATGGCCGCCATTGCGGATGATCCGCGTCGGCGCCACTGTTTCCGCCCTGGGCTTTGCCGGCAGTATGTTCGCCGATACCGCGTGGATCCTCTGGCTGTGTTTCTTCGTCTCGGCGGCCGGCATGGGCTGGATCTTCCCATCGTTCGCCGCACTGGCGGCCAACGCAGTGGAAGCCTCGGAACAAGGCGCTACTGCCGGGTCGGTGGGTGCCGCACAAGGCTTGGGCGTGGTGGTCGGGCCCCTGGCCGGGACTCTGATCTATGCCGTCGAGCCGCGGCTACCGTACCTGGTGGCCGCTGCCCTGCTGCTGCTCATAGCGATCTGGCCGGCACCGCGCCACTAGAGAATCCGATACAACAACCGCTCGACCCGTACCCGGCTGACCCGGCGCAAAAACTTGCCGACGGCCTCGGGGTAATCCACCAGCGTCTGCAACTGCTGGTAGCCCTGGATCCGCGTGGTGTGCTGGAAAATCTGCGCAAGCTCGCCACGCCGTGGTGCCAGCCACTGGCCCTGGGGATCGTCGATCAGCAAGGCGTTTTCCAGGTCCAGGCGGAAAGCCCGGGGGTTGAGGTTGTTGCCGGTGAGCAAGGTATAGCGTTCGTCGACCCACATGCCCTTGAGGTGATAGGTGTTTTCCCCGTCGCGCCACAGATGCAGGTTGAGCTGGCCGCTGTCGATCATGCGCTGGTGGCGCTTGGCAAAGCGGCGCAGGCTGATCTCGTAGAGATAGGGCAGCGCGGCGATGATCCTGAAGGGTTCGCTGGGCGGGATGTAGAAGTCGTTGGCGGTCTTGTCGCCGACGATGATGTCGATCTTCACCCCCCGGGCCAGCGCGCGGTTGATTTCCCGGGTGACTGGCAGCGGCAGGTTGAAATACGGGGTGCAGATGGTCAACTGCTGCTGGGCACTGGCGATCAGCTCGCAGATCACCCGGCTCAGCGGGTTGTTCTTGCCCACCCCCAGCAGCGGGCTGACCGACAACCCGCCAATGCCCGCCTGGCCGGCCGTGGTGTCATAGGTCGCGTGCTTGAGACGGCTGCGCAGGTCGCCGATGTCATTGCGCAGGCTGCGGGTACTGGGCAGGTTGGGCAGGTCCAGGCGGTGCACCGCCTTGGACGCCACCAGGCCGTGTTCCACCAGGTGTTGCAGGGAGTCGGCCAGGGGCTTGCTGTGGATCAGGTGATAACGGTCGAAGCGGTATTTGTCGAACTTGTGCAGGTACACATTGTTCAAGCTGGCGCCGCTGTACAGCACACTGTCGTCGATCACAAAACCCTTGAGGTGCAGCACGCCGAACAGCTCGCGGGTCTGCACCGGCACGCCGTACACCGGCACTTGCGTCGGGTGTGACAGGGTCATCGCCTGGTACCAGGCGCTGTTGCCCGGCTGCTTGCCCGCGCCGATCAGCCCGCGCTGGGCGCGCAGCCAGTCGACCATCACCACGATATCCAGCCCGGGCCGTGCGGCCTTGGCGGCATGCAGCGCGTCAAACACCTCCTGGCCCGCTTCGTCCTGTTGCAAGTACAGGGCGACGATGTAGATACGGTGCTGGGCCTGGGCGATTTTCTCCAACAGGCAGCGGCGAAACTCGGCAGCGCCAGACAGCACCTCGATCGCATCGGTGCTCAGGGGAAAACCGCGCAATTTGGGCAACAGGGAACGTTTGAATAACGACGGCATAGGGCTCGCAATGATCGAATCCGAAGAGCCCGAGAGCTTACACCATGGGGGTCCCCAGGTCTGCCCACGGGCCGCTGAAAATAATTGATTGACCAAGAAGAACGATCGTTCTACTGTTCGCAACATGAACGATATGGCCAACAATGAAACCCGCGAGATTATCCTGGACGTCACCGAAAAGTTGATCTACCGGCATGGCATTGCAGCCACCGGCATGGATCTGCTGGTGAAAACCGCCGGTGTCTCCAGGAAGAGTATCTACCGCTACTTTGCCAATAAGGACGAACTGGTGATCGCCGCCCTGCAGCGGCGCGACGCGCGTTGGCTGCTGTGGCTGCGCAGCGAGGTCGAGCAATACGCCGGCAGCGGCGCCCGTTTGCTCGGCGTGTTCAGCGCCCTCAAGGCCTGGTTCGGCTCTGCGGACTTTCGCGGTTGCGCCTTTATCAATACCAGCGGCGAGACCGGCAACCCGCAAGACCCGGTTCGCTTACTGGCCAAGGCGCACAAACAGAAACTGTTCGAGTACCTGCTTGAACTGTGCAAGGCCCATGGCACCCCGGCCCCGGAGAAGCAGGCCGCGCAACTGCTGATCCTGGTCGATGGCGCCATTACCATCGCCCTGATCATGGGCGATGTCACCGCCGCTGATAATGCGCAATGCATGGCGCAGGACTTATTGGCACTTTGAAAGTTGTCTGGGTTTAACAACTAACGATCCAAAGGAGCAGTCAAATGACCGCCAATGCACACGTGCGTCCGCCCTTGCCGCCCTTTACCGAGCAATCGGCCATTGAAAAGATCCGTCTCGCCGAAGACGGCTGGAACTCCCGCGATCCGCAGCGCGTGTCGCTGGCCTACACCCTGGACACAAAGTGGCGCAATCGCGCCGAGTTCGCCCATAACCGCGAGCAGGCCAAGGATTTTCTCACCCGCAAATGGGCCAGGGAACTGGACTACCGCTTGATCAAGGAGCTATGGGCGTTTACCGGCAACCGCATCGCGGTGCGTTATGCCTATGAATGGCACGACGATTGCGGTAACTGGTTCCGCTCCTACGGCAACGAGAATTGGGAGTTTGACCAGGACGGCCTGATGTCCAATCGGCATGCGTGCATCAATGACATGCCGATCAAGGAAAGCGAACGCAAATTCCACTGGCCCCTGGGACGGCGCCCGGATGATCATCCGGGGCTGTCTGAACTGGGGCTGTAGGAGCCGGTCAATCCTGCTTCAAGCCCACCTGGTACAACACGCCATCATCCTCATCCGTGAGTACGTACAGGAAGCCATCCGGGCCCTGGCGTACATCGCGGATGCGCGCCTTCAACTCGCCCAGCAGGCGCTCTTCGTGGACCACCTTGTCGCCGTCGAACTGCAGGCGGATCAGCTCCTGGCTGGCCAGGGCGCCGATAAACAGGTTGTGCTGCCAGGCCTTGAAGCGGTCGGCGTCGTAGAACGCCATGCCGCTGATGGCCGGTGACTTTTCCCACACATGATGGGGCCCGACCGTGCCTTCGGCAGTCTTGCCCTTGGCCTCGGGAATCGGCAGCAAGGAATAGTTGATGCCATGGGTCGCCAAGGGCCAGCCGTAGTTCTTGCCACGTTCGATGATATTGATCTCATCACCGCCGCGTGGGCCATGTTCGTTTTCCCAAAGAGTGCCGGTCCACGGGTTCAGCGCAGCGCCCTGGGGGTTGCGCTGGCCATAGGACCAGATTTCCGGCCGCGCTCCTGGCTGGCCGACAAACGGGTTGTCATCCGGTACGCGGCCGTCGGGGTAGATCCGCACTACCTTGCCCTGCAACTTGTCCAGGTCCTGGGCCGTCGGGCGATCATTGTTCTCGCCCAGGGTCACAAACAGGTAGCCATCGCGGTCAAACACCAGGCGCGAGCCAAAATGGTTGCCGGTGGAGAGCTTGGGCTCCTGGCGCAGGATCACCTGGAAGTCCCTGAGGCCGCTCAGGTCGTCGCTCAAGCGGCCACGCCCTACCGCCGTGCCGGCCGTACCGCCCTTGCCACCCCCTTCGGCGTAGGACAGGTAGACCAAGCGGTCCTCCTTGAAATCCGGTGACAACACCACATCCAGCAAACCGCCCTGCCCCTTGGCCCAGGCTTGCGGCACGCCACTCAGCGGCGCGGACAATTTGCCATCACTGCCCACAAAACGTAGCGCGCCCGGCCGTTCGGTGACCAAAAAGCCCTGTTTGTCGGGTAAAAACGCCACCGCCCATGGGTGGTCCAGGCCTTTGACAATCGGGGTCGCGGTGATACTGCCTTGCTCGCTGGGGAACTGCCGGGTCTCGGCGGCCAACGCGGGCAACGCGCTTGCCAGGGCGCTGGCGCAGCAGGTCGCTAAAAGAGTTGTGCGTAGAAACATACCGTGGGTTCCTTGCGTTCAGGGCCGGCGATTGCCATTGGCATCTTGCGTCGGGGCTGAAGGTTGGGTGGCGGGACGTGCAGGTGCTGCATCACGTTGCGGATAGCGGTTGCCGATACCGCCATTTTCCAGGGTCGGCGGCCGAGGCACCGGCGCGGTGTAGGTACCGCGGGTGGCGGGCGTATTGGGCTGGGTGCCCTGCATGCTGTTGGGATTGGCCCGTTTGATCGGGCTGTTATACGGGTTGTTGTTGCCGGGCAGGTTCTGCGCCTGCACCCCGCCACTCAAGGCAAGGCCCAGGGCCAGCACTACAAGGCTGCGCGTACGGCTGTTCATGACAAAACCTCTGTAGGGTGAGGAATACCTGCATTCGATAACACGCTACGCCCTGGGTTCGGATTTGGTAACCAAATACTTTCCATGCAGGTGTAACACGGCTTTTCGAATGCCCCTACGCCAACCGGCAGCGGCTCAGCAAGAAGATAGGGCAGAAACTGGGGACCCAGCCGCCTGAGTAGCCCCTGCCAGTGGCAAGGGGCCTTACTCTCAGATCAATATGAAAATCACTGCCAAACCAGCAAAGATCGCCCACTTCTCCAGGTAATACCGGGTGCGGTTACGCTTTTTCAGCTCCTTGCCGCGCAGGCGGATCTTGTACAGGCGGGTAAAGGCGCGGTTCAAGCCGCCGGTCTTGTCCCCGGCATCATTGGGCGAGCCGGCGGCGGCCATGACATTGCGGCTGAACCAGCGATTGAACGCCGCAGCCCAACGGTATTTCATCGGTCGCTCAATATCGCAGAACAAGATGATGCGGTTTTGCTGGGTGGTGTTTTCGGCGTAGTGAATGTAAGTCTCGTCAAACATCACCGCCTCGCCGTCGCGCCAGTGATAGTTTTCACCGTCCACGTTGATATAGCAGCCTGGATCGTTGGGTGTATCCAACCCCAGGTGGTAACGGTAGGAGCCAGCATAAGGATCGCGATGGCGCACCAATTTCGAGCCTGGAGGCAATTCAGCAAACATCGCGGCCTTGATCGAACCGATGCTTTGCACAAGCTCCGTAGTACGCGGGCACAGCTTCATGGCCGAAGGATGGCTGTCGCCGTACCACTTGAGGTAGAAACGTTTCCAGCCCGATTTGAAAAACGAGTTGAAACCCACGTCGTTGTATTGGTCCGAGCGCTTGATCTCACCGGCGCGCATCAGGTTCTGGCCCTCCTCGCGAATCTCCTGCCAGTGCTCCTGGAGCGGGCTCAGGTCGGGGAAATCGCTGGGCGAGAGATACGGGCGGCCGGGCAGTTTGGAGAATAGGTAAAGGAAGCAATTGACCGGGGCGAGGAAGGTCGAGTGGTCGCTTAATTGACGGCCCAGCTTATGTCGCACCCGGCCACGCAGATGGACATACGCGATGGAGACAACGTAGAGAGCAACAATGATGAGTTTCACGGGAATTCGTCACATGTCAGAAGAGTACAGGCTGCTCCTCCAGGCCGGGCCAGGGAGGGAAAATGCAGCACCTGAAATCACAATTCGTTAACAGCCCACGAGTGCCTTGGAGACAGTTCGGATAGTGGCCAATGGCAGTTATTTTAGCCATAGATTGTAACCAAAGGTTAACTAAGAATTGTGAAAAGGTGTCTTCCAACTGTATAGCCGCGCCACCTCGGACGCGGGGTGGCGGGTCTTGCGGGCTGCGACGCAGCCCGGCAAAGGAGCGGCGTGACTCAGCCCAGTGGCTGGTCATCCTTGCGTTCGCGCTTGGTAAAGCGGTCGTCGTCCAGGGGCGAATAGGCCACTGGCTTGCCGCGTGCCAGCACCAGATGGCGAACCAGCGCGATCAATATCCCCAGCAGCAAACCGCCCACCAGGCTCAACGCAACCACCAGGATTTTCTTCGGCTTGACCGGGCTCAGGGGCTCCTGGGCGCGCCGGTCAATGGTCACCAGTTTCAAGGCGCTCATATCGATATTCAGGCTGCGCAGGCGCGCCACTTCAGCGCGCAAGGGCTCGACATCCTGCAGGAAAATATCTTCATTGCCCCGACGCTTCATCACCTCGACCTGGCGATTGACCTCCAGCAACTGCAGTTCCTTGCCGATTTCGGCGACGCGGTTGTTGGTGAAGTCATCACTGGTACGCTGCTGCAGGGCCGTGCGCTCGGCTTCCAGGGCGTCGGTGCCGAGGAAGTACAGGGGAATCTGCTGGTTGTTGACCTCGGTGCGCATCACCTGGCTTGTGCCACTACGCCCGGCATCGGCCATGGACGACGGCGTGGTCGGGTTCTTGATGCCCATGGACTTGGCAATCGAGATGGCCTCGTTCAACTCTGCCAGGCGGTTGGAACGCTGCATTTTCATCTGTAGGCGCAGGGCGCTGAGTTCGTCTTCAAGCTGTGCGCGCTTGAGCTTGTCGCCCTCCAGCAGCTTGGCGATCTTCGATTCCTTGTCGGTTTCATAATTGGCGCGCGCTGCGTCAATCTTGCCCTTGAGCTCGGTAAGGCGGTTGTTGACGATCACCTTGAGATCGGCGCCCACTTGCTCGCGCTCGGCTGCAATGGCGTAGTCGACAAAACCGTTGAGAATCGCGACCCCGTCTATATCGGTGGGGTATTGCAGCTCAAGACGGATATAGCTACTGAGGGAATCTGCTTTCTTCGGGTCGGGCAGGATCAGCTTGATCGAGTTGCGGTTGAACGCTTCGAAACTCTGCTCAAGGCTGCGGCCCGGCTCCTGAAACGCCTGGAACAACGCCGGGTTGGCTTTGAAGAAGCTCAGTCGCGCGTCGTACGAATCCAACTGCGCGCCCACTTTGGCCAGCGCGTCCGCCGGTGGCAACTTGTAGACCTCGGAACGATTGAGTGCGTCCAGTTCATTGATAGCTGCCGGCCTCAGCACGCTGCTGACCTGGTACTCACGGGGAGCGAGCAGCGCGTAGCCAACACCAAGCAGGCCGGCAAAGAAGGTACAGCCGATGACCAGTTTCTTCTGCCGCCAAATCGAGTGAAACAGCTCAAATAAATCAATTTCGTCAGACACCACGGGGGCGTGCACCTGGGGAGTTCTATTCAAAATGGGGACACCCTTCAAAAAGTGGACGCTGGCTGTCCACTACACGATAGATCTGAATAACCAACTGAAAATGCAGGGACAACGCCCTGTATATGGCTCGTACGACACGAGACAACGGTCATCCGACCATTTAGTCACTGAAAAAATCCCTATCGCATGGAGTTTGTTTTCCTTCACAAAAATCAATGTCGTCCATGACATTGATCAGCGTAGACGACATATCGAGCAGCATCGTTCTTACGATATGTCAAAATCGCTGCTTGCAAGGGGGAGAACTCAACTACTTGGCTTTTTTGAGACATTTCTTGCAGAAAGCTCCATGCCAGTTTTTAAAAAAATTGGCTGGTAGACAAACCGCCCTGCCCGGCCCATCAATAAAAGGAGCTTTTGATGCCATCACCCATATCGAGCCCAACGCAACTGGATAGACAGGCCCTGCAAGGCACCTGGGAACAAATTGCCCTGGAAGACAGTGGTGTCATTAATCCACCGGACGAGCACAGTGCGCCAGGTGCGCTGACCACGATTGACGGTGATCGATTCCGGGTCGAGACCGTCGACGGCAACGTACTGCTAGAGGGGTGTTTTAGCCTGGACGCCAGCACCACGCCCAAAAGCATCACTTGGATAGATTCCATAGGGGCCGACGCCGGCAAATGCCTGCCGGCCAGCTACACCTTGGATGACAGGCACTTCGTGTTCATCGCAGCGGATGAAGGCATGCCCCGGCCAACGCGTTTCAGTACGACGCCAGGGCAAACCATGCGCACGTTTGTGCGCAGGTCTTGAGCAGGCAGGTTTTTGCGACAGGATTTTCACAAAGTGTTCACCTTTGACGCGTTAGGTTAAACCCAACTCCTCAGATGAATCCCTTGGCCCGCCGCCCCAGCGGGCCTTTTTTTTGCCTTCAGGCCGAGCGTTTTACCGCAGTCAGCGTGTAGCACATGGGCAATTGCGCGGCCTGGTTTTCGTACCGGTCGTACAGCTCTTCGCGATTGGAGTGCGGGTATTCCTGCAAATGACTGATCTGCAGCCCTGCCGCGATGGCCGCGCTGACAGTCTCCCCCAGGGTATGCACAAACCAGTAGGACGTGGCGGCGGCACTTTTGCTGGTGCCTTCATAGACGATTGCCTCGTTCTGCACAAAAGGCTCGCGGCGAAAGTAGGAGGTGGCCGGCAGCATCGGGTTGGCCGCTTCGGGGTCGAACACTTCCAGGAATGGATGGGTCTCGTAGATCACCAGCGTGCCCCCCTCTTTCAGGGTGCTGGCAACATGCCGCATAAACAGCCCGATATCTGGCATCCAACCCAGCACGCCGATGGTGATCAGGGCGATATCAAACCGCCCCAACACACGCTCGGGCAAATGATGAACATCGGCTTCGATAAATTCAGGTGCATGCGGCGAGCGGCTGGCCAGTTCCGCCGCCTGCGCCAGAAACGCATCGGACTGGTCGACCCCGACCACACTGCGGGCGCCAAGCCCATACAGCGACAGGCTCTCACGGCCGTTGTTGCAGCCCAGTTGCACGGCGTCCCGACCCTGTATGCCCACCTGCAACAACACTGAGGTCAGGGTGGGATCCAGGCAGCTGAAGTCGGGCTCGCCGACGCCGGCGAGCAGGCCTTGCCAGTGCTCGGTGGTTTTATGGTGTTCGGCGGATTCGTTCCAGGCGGCCTTGTTACTGGCGATCGCCTGTTGAGCAGACAGCGTGTCCATTGCGTCTCCAAACCATTGAGCGTGCGCAACAGGATGGCAATGAGCGCCGTCAAAAAAAGAAGGTGGTTCGCCCCGCACCGACAGCCTCGCCATCCTTGAACCGGTAAAGAGCCATCACTGCAGGGCGAACGGTGGAAACTTAATCCACGGCCATTGGATGTTCAACTGTTATCAACCACAAACCTGACAATCGATACAATTTCGATACAACTCGATGAATTTTGTAGAATTTCCCGCCAGAAAAGACCCGCGCCGCACTTCTTGGCGCCGGACAAGCCTGCCTGTCATATAACTCGCGCCTCACATATGCGACAATGCGCGCCAAATTCCAACATGCACCCCATATTTTCTGCTCGGCGACTGGGCTTCACGCCTTGATGTCGCTGTTGACGCATGCCCGTTGGCCCGGGCTCCGAATGGGTCCCGGCCCAAATAAGCGCACCCCAAGCTATTGATAGGTAAAGTAATTGATCTCCACAGCTAACATCACCATGCAGTTCGGCGCCAAGCCGCTGTTTGAGAACGTCTCGGTCAAGTTCGGCGCCGGTAACCGTTATGGTTTGATCGGTGCCAACGGTTGCGGCAAGTCGACCTTCATGAAAATCCTCGGTGGCGACCTCGACCCGTCCGGCGGCCAGGTCATGCTGGAACCGAACGTGCGCCTGGGTAAGCTGCGCCAGGATCAGTTCGCCTACGAAGAATTCAACGTGATCGACACCGTGATCATGGGTCACGAAGAGCTGTGGAAGGTCAAGGCCGAGCGCGATCGCATCTACTCGCTGCCGGAAATGAGCGAAGAAGACGGCATGGCCGTGGCCGAGCTGGAAACCGAATTCGCCGAAATGGACGGCTACACCGCCGAATCCCGTGCCGGTGAACTGCTGCTGGGCCTGGGTATCGGCATCGAGCAGCACTTCGGCCCGATGAGCGAAGTGTCCCCAGGCTGGAAGCTGCGCGTACTGCTGGCCCAGGCGTTGTTCTCGGATCCGGAAGTGCTGCTGCTCGACGAACCGACGAACCACCTGGACATCAACACCATCCGCTGGCTGGAAAACGTCCTGACCCAGCGTAACAGCCTGATGATCATCATCTCTCACGACCGTCACTTCCTGAACAGCGTGTGCACGCACATGGCTGACCTGGACTACGGCGAGCTGCGCCTGTTCCCGGGCAACTACGATGAGTACATGACCGTGGCCACCCAGTCCCGCGAGCAGTTGCTGTCGGACAACGCCAAGAAGAAAGCGCAGATCTCCGAACTGCAATCGTTCGTCAGCCGTTTCTCGGCCAACGCCTCGAAAGCCAAGCAGGCCACTTCCCGCGCCAAGGCGATCGACAAGATCCAGCTGGCCGAGGTCAAGCCTTCGAGCCGTGTGAGCCCGTTCATCCGCTTCGAGCAGACCAAGAAGCTGCATCGCCAGGCGGTCATCGTCGAGCACATGGCCAAGGGCTTTGACGGCAAGACCCTGTTCAAGGACTTCAGCTTCCAGGTTGAAGCGGGCGAGCGCGTGGCGATCATCGGCCCGAACGGTATCGGCAAGACCACCCTGCTGCGCACCCTGGTCAACGAACTGACCCCGGACGCCGGCAGCGTGAAGTGGACCGACGCGGCTGAGCTGGGCTACTACGCCCAGGACCATGCCCACGACTTCGAAGACGACGTCACCTTGTTCGACTGGATGGGCCAGTGGGCCCAGGGCGAACAAGTGATCCGCGGCACCCTCGGCCGCATGCTGTTCTCCAACGACGAGATCCTCAAGTCGGTCAAGGTCATCTCCGGTGGTGAGCAAGGTCGCATGCTGTTCGGCAAGCTGATCCTGCAAAAGCCCAACGTGCTGGTCATGGATGAACCGACCAACCACTTGGACATGGAATCCATCGAGGCGCTGAACCTGGCGCTG
The DNA here is from genome assembly GCF_012985565.1 of Pseudomonas sp. WS 5010. Taxonomy (NCBI): domain Bacteria; kingdom Pseudomonadati; phylum Pseudomonadota; class Gammaproteobacteria; order Pseudomonadales; family Pseudomonadaceae; genus Pseudomonas; species Pseudomonas sp. WS 5010. The sequence goes on from NZ_JAAQWQ010000002.1 coordinate 744,302, forward strand.
GAGAACTACCCGGGCACGCTGATCTTCGTCAGCCACGACCGTGAGTTCGTATCGTCCCTGGCCACTCGCATCATCGAGCTGAGCCCAAGCGGCGTGATCGACTTCAGCGGCACCTATGACGACTACCTGCGTAGCCAGGGCGTGGTGTTTTAAGGGCAGCCAATAGCGGCTGGCTACACGCTGCAAGTAAAAGCCCCGTCAGCAGTGACGGGGCTTTTTGCATTTCCAGGCTCGACCAACGGAGCGTCCAGCCGATGATTGTTAGCCTGCTTCCTTTTCTCCCCAGCCCTTGCCATGATGCGCTCACCGCCCTGCCGCGAATGAGCCTCCATGCCTGCCGCCCCCAGCTCCCTGTCGATCACCCTGCAGATCGTCTCCATCGTCTTCTATACCTTTATCGCGTTTATCTGCATCGGCCTGCCGATTGCGGTGATTCCCGGCTACGTCCATGAACAACTGGGCTTCAGTGCGGTAGTGGCGGGCATCACCATCGGTTCGCAGTACCTGGCCACCCTCCTCAGCCGGCCCATGGCCGGGCGCATGTCGGACAACGTCGGCACCAAGCGCGCGATTGTGCTCGGCTTGAGCGGCATCCTGCTCAGCGGCGTCTTGACCCTGCTCGCCACTGCGCTGCAAAGCCTGCCCAATCTAAGCCTGGGAATTCTGATTGTCGGCCGCGTGCTGCTGGGCGTGGCCCAGGGCCTGATCGGTGTCGGCACTATCAGTTGGTGCATGGGCCAGGTCGGCGCCGAACACACCGCCCGCTCGATCTCCTGGAACGGCATCGCGTCCTACGGCGCTATCGCCATTGGTGCGCCGCTGGGTGTGGTGATGGTTGCGCAATATGGCTACAACAGCCTCGGTATCGCGCTGGCGGTGCTGGCCGGGCTGGGCCTGGTGCTGATTCGCAAAAAGCCCTCGGTGCCGGTGGTGCGCGGCGAGCGCCTGCCGTTCTGGGCGGTGTTCGGGCGGATTGCGCCGTTTGGCGCCAGCCTGTGCCTGGCATCCATTGGCTACGGCACCCTGACCACCTTCATTACCCTGTTCTACCTGAGCCGCGGCTGGACCGGCGCCGCCTGGTGCCTGACGGTGTTTGGCATCTGCTTTATCCTCTCGCGCCTGCTGTTTATCTCCAGCATCAACCGCTTTGGCGGGTTTCGCGCAGCGATTGCCTGCATGACCCTGGAAACCCTCGGCCTGGCCCTGCTATGGCTCGCACCCTCTCCCGCCATCGCCCTGGTCGGCGCCGGCCTCACCGGCTTTGGCCTGTCCCTGGTGTACCCGGCATTGGGCGTCGAAGCTATCAAACAGGTGCCCAACAGCAGCCGGGGCGCGGGGCTGAGTGCCTATGCGGTGTTTTTTGACCTGGCGCTGGCGATTGCCGGGCCGTTGATGGGCGCGGTGGCGTTGAACCTGGGCTACTCGTGGATTTTCTTTGGCGCGGCGCTACTGTCCGTCACAGGCCTGGGCCTGACCCTGCTGCTGATGCGCCGGGCCTATTGATCGGCGGTCTGTAGGCCGGCCCGCGAGTGCTGGCCAAGGGTGCGCCCGAAAAAACGCCCGGCCTCGGAAATCAGGTCACGGTGAATGCCCTCGCGGTCCACCCCATCGGCATCCGTACACAGCGCCGGCATCAGCGCCAACTGCTCATCATCGCAAGGAGCCATGAAGATAAAGTGCCCGGCCCCGGCCAACAGCTTGAAATCCGGCGGCTGCGGCAGCTTGCGCGCCAGGGCGGCGGCGTTTTTATCCACGGCCACCAGCTTGTCACCGTCGCCGCTATACAGCAGCACCGGCACATGCACGTCGCCCAGGGTGTGCCGACCAAACATCAGGCTCAGCGGGGCCATGAGCATCAACGCATGGATCCGGGAGTCGGCCTGGGGTTGCAGGTCATCGCGGTCGACCACCAGCTCGCCCTTGGTCGTGCAAGCGTCACGGTCTTCGGGGCGTTCCATGCAATAGCGGCGCAAACGCTCGAAATCCGGCTTGGCCCCGGCCAGGATCAGCGCCGTCTCGCCGCCCGCCGAATAGCCGATCACGCCCACCTGGTCGACATTGACGAACGGCGACAGCATTGGGTCGCCCAAGGTGGCGCTAATCGCTGCCGAAATCTGGATCGGGCGGCCATACAGGTTGCTCAAGGTGCCCAGGCGGCTGTGGTCCTTGTAGTTGTCGCCAGGATGCAGCACCGCCACCACCACAAACCCCTTGCGCGCCAGCGACGTCGCCAAATCGTGCAAGGCCAGGGGTGTGCCGGTGTTGCCATGGGACAACATCAGCAGCGGGAAACGGCCAATGGCGACCTTGGCATCCTCGGTGGCGGCGACGCGATAGGCGCCCACCTGGCTGATATGTTCGCGGCCGGTGGACGGATAAAAGGCGATGGCTTTCATCGGCTGCGAATCCAGCGGGTCGAGAAAGCTCATGCGGTGATAGCCCACGCTCCAATGGGGGTGCGGGGCCACGGCGGCGTGCACTGGAACGAGGCCGCCGAACAGGGAAACCAGCAAGACTGCACAAAGACGCATCATGGGGATGTCCACCTGTGCTGCGTGACGCCTGCGAGTGGGCGGTATGGCCCTGTGTTGCATAACCTGCGCCAGATTCGCCCACCCAAAACAAAAAACTCCGTAATCCGCTGGTTTTCAGGTCAGCAGAATACAGAGTTTAGGCGCCTCGAATCAGATTGATAGCGAGCCGCGGTGAAATCTCCTACGCAGCGACGAACAGTTGCTCGCTGATCTGCGCATTGGCGTCGTTCAGCGCCTTGCTGCGTGCTTCGTCACCATAGGCCAGGCCGTGGGCACGTACGAACTCAACGTCGGTAATGCCGAAGAAGCCCAGCAGCACCTTCAAGTAATCCTCGTGCGCCACACCGGTCGGCTGGCCCACGTGCAGGCCACCGGCGGTGGAGACCACGATGACTTTCTTGTTGCCGCACAGGCCTTGCGGGCCGGCTTCGGTGTAGCGGAACGTCTGGCCGGCAACAGCAATGCGGTCGATCCAGGCCTTGAGTTGGGTGGGGATGGTGAAGTTGTACATCGGCGCGGCGATGACCACCGCGTCGGCCGCCAGGAACTCGGCCAGGGTCGAGGCGCTCAGGTCGGCTTCGTGCTTCTGCACCGCATCACGCAGTTCGGCAGCGGTGCCCAGGGCGCCCAGGGTGATCCCGGAAAAATGGTTGATCCCTTCGCTGGCCAAGTCGCGGTAGGTGACTTCCACACCCGGCTCGGCCGCTTGCCAGGCCTTGACCACTTCGCGGCTCAACTGACGGGATACCGAGTTGTCGCCGAGGATGCTGGAATCGATATGCAAGAGTTTCATGTGGGATCTCCAAGTGAGGACCGCCACCGGGCGATCTGATGGAGAGAATCCTACAGATCAACCCAATAGCCGATTAGCCGGTTAAAATGCGATAGTTCGTCCCACTGACAGGACAATAGGCCCAACATGCAAGACCTCAATGACCTCTACTATTTCGCCAAGGTGGTGGAAGCCGGTGGCTTCGCGGCCGCTGGCCGGCTGCTGGGGATCCCCAAGTCGCGGCTGTCACGGCGCATTGCCGAACTGGAGGAACGCCTCGGCGCCCGCCTGTTGCAGCGCACCACCCGGCAACTGACCCTGACCGCCGTCGGCGAACGCTACCTGGGGCATTGCCAGGCGATGCTGCTGGAAGCGGAAATGGCCGACGAAGCCGTGGCCAACATGTCCAGCGAGCCCCGTGGCCGCCTGCGCGTCAGTTGCCCGGTGGGCCTGGCCCACGAAATCCTGCCGACGGTGGTGGCGCAATTTCTCGCAGCCCACCCGCTGGTGCAATTGGAGATGATGCTGATCAATCGTCGCGTCGACCTGGTAGCCGAGGGCGTGGACGTGGCCCTGCGCGTGCGCGAACTGGGGGACGAAGACCCGCTGCTGGTGACCCGCCGCCTGCGTCAGGCGCAGACGGCCATGGTCGCCAGCCCCGAGTTTGTGCGTGGCCATCAGATCAACACCCCGGCCGACCTCAAGCACCTGCCGGTATTGGGCGCCCTGGAAGCCGACCGCATGGTCCACCTGCGCATGCTCGACCCTGCCGGCAATGCCACCGACCTGGCCATGGAGGCACGCCTGGGCATCGACGACTTCCTGGTGCGCAAGGCCAGCGCCCTCGCCGGCTTGGGCTTCACCGTGCTGCCGATGATGTATTGCGAGCAGGAGTTGGAAACCGGCCAGCTGGTGCAATTGCTACCCGAATGGTCACTGCCTGGCGGCTGGCTGCAAGCGGTGTACCCGCACCGACGCGGCGTATCCCCAGCGGTGCGCGCCTGGATCGACTTTTTGGCCCACGCCTTCAACAATTGCGGAGATCGCCTGATATGAACACCCGGATCATGACCGAAGACGACGTCGCCCAGTTCTGCCTGGGCCTGCCCGGTGCGCGCGAGGATTACAAATGGGGTGGAGTGCGGGTGTTCTCGATTGCCGGCAACAAGATGTTCGCGTTGCAGAACCTGCGGGGTGACTCCCTGGCGTTCAAGGTCGACAAGGAGCTGTTCCTCGGCCACGTGGACCGCCCGGGCATCCACCCGGCGCCGTACCTGGCACGCGCGCAGTGGATCATCATGCAACTGCCCTACCCGCTGGGCGGCGAGGAGTTGCGCGGTTTGCTGCAGCGCTCCCACCAGTTGGTGGTGAGCAAACTGCCCAAGCGTACGCAGATCGGCCTGAGGCTGGACGAGTAAGCCAGTCCAGGTCGTCTTGCACACAACTTGATCATCGAGACATGCACATACCCCTGTGGGAGCGCAGCTTCGCTCCCAAGCCCCACACAGCTAGAAGACCGCCAGCAGCGTGCCACCCAGAAACAACTGATCGATCCAGAACACCTGGTGCAGCACCACGATCAACCAGAACACCACCTGATACGACACCTTGCGCGTCTTGTGGCGAAACACCTGCTGTGCCACCAACGCACCGGGCCAGCCACCGGCCAGCTCCATCGCGTGCAGGATCTTTTCCGGGGTGCGCCAGCTGTCGCTCTGGGCCTTGCGCTTGTCGCTCCAGTACAAGCAAAACGTCACCACACTGACCAGCCCATAGGCCGCCAGCGGGATCAGCGACACCCCGCGATACGCCAGCAGTGCCGCGCCAAACAACGGCACGGCACACAACAGCACAAACACCAGGGCCTTGAAGCGCGGATGCTGGATGGTCATCACGCCTTGGCCGCCGCCCAGTCAATCCAGCCGAACTGCCAGGTGGCCAGGATCAGCAAGCCGAACGCAATGCGGTACCAGGCAAACACTGCGTAGCTGTGGCTGGCGATGAACTTGAGCAGACCGCGCACCGCAATCATCGCGAAGATGAACGAGACCACAAAGCCGAGGGCGAACACCGGCAGGTCCGCAGGCTGGAACAGCTCACGGTACTTGTAGCCCGAATACACCGCCGCGCCGACCATGGTTGGCATTGCCAGGAAGAACGAGAACTCGGTCGCCGTCTTGCGCGACAGGCCGAACAGCAGGCCGCCGATGATGGTCGAACCGGAACGCGACGTGCCCGGAATCATCGCCAGGCACTGGGCAAAGCCGACTTTCAAGGCGTCTTTCCAGGTGATGTCATCGACGGTTTCGGCATGGATGACATGCTCGCGGCGCTCGGCCCACAACATGATCACCCCACCGATCACCAGCGCAGTGGCCACGGTGATCGGGTTGAACAGGTATTCGTGGATCAGGTCGGCAAAAATCACCCCCAGCACCACCGCCGGCAGGAAGGCGATCAGCAGGTTGATGGTAAAGCGCTGGGCGTTGCGCTGGGTCGGCAGGCCGGTCACCACGTCAAGGATCTTGCGCCGGAACTCCCAGACCACCGCCAGGATGGCGCCCAGTTGAATGATGATGTTGAACGCCATGGCGCGTTCGCCACCGAAGTCGAGCAAATCGGCGACGATAATCTGGTGCCCGGTACTGGAGATCGGCAAGAACTCCGTCAGCCCTTCGACAATGCCAAGTATCAGTGCCTGAAAGGCGGTCCAAAGATCCATTATTCCCCCAAAAGGTCATGCGACGGCATGCCTCGTTGATATTTTCTAGGTGTTCACTAACGATGAGCACGCTGCAAGGCCGCGCGCAGGATCAAGGCTGAACTGCAAAAATTCTGTGAAAAATCAGGCAGCACTCAGGTTTTTTGATTCCGGGCCGAAAGCCTATCAGACAAGCCCGGATTTCGCTTCGCGTTATCACTGGCTGATCAACGCAGCACCGAAAATTATAAGAACGCGGAGTGACAAGACTATGAATAGTTTGCGCAATATGTCGATCAGCCGGCGCCTCTGGATGATCCTGATAGTCGCCGTGTTGATGTTGCTGACCCTGGGTTTGCTGATGCTCAAGCAGATCCACAACGACCTCTACCAGGCCAAGAGCCAGCAGACCCAGCATGTGGTACAGACCGCCAGCGGGATTCTGAATTTTTATCACAGCCTCGAAACCACCGGCGTACTGACCCGCGAAGCCGCGCAGAAGCAAGCCCTGAGCGTGGTGCGCGGGCTGCGCTATGACCAGGATGACTATTTCTGGATCAATGACCTGACGCCGGTGATGATCATGCACCCGGCCAACCCCAAGCTTGACGGCCAGAACCTCTCGGCCATCCGTGATCCGGACGGTTTTGCGGTGTTCAACGAATTCGTCACCCTGGCCAAGGCCAAGGGCGCCGGCATGGTCGATTACCGTTGGCCGAAACCTGGCGCGGCTGAGCCCGTGGCCAAGACCTCTTATATCCAGTTGTTCGAACCCTGGGGCTGGATCATCGGCTCCGGCGTCTATGTAGATGATGTGCAGGCACAGTTCCGTGGCCAGGTGTGGGAAGCCTCGCTGATCGGCCTGGGCATTGCGCTGATCATGGCCCTGCTGGTGGTGCTGATTGCCCGCAGCATCGTGCGCCCGCTGCAAGAAGCGGTGCATGCCATGGCCAACATCGCCAGCGGTGAAAGCGACCTGACCCGCAGCCTTGACACCCATGGCCAGGACGAGGTCACGCAACTGTCGCGGCACTTCAACACCTTCACTGCCAAGCTGCGCCAGGTGGTCAGCCAGTTGCAGGTGTGCGCCAATGCCCTGGGCCAGTCGTCCGCCGAACTGGGCAGCAACGCCAGCCAGGCCCATGACCGCAGCCAGCAGCAGTCCCAGCAGATGGAGTTGGTGGCCACCGCTATTAACGAAGTGACTTACGGCGTGCAGGACGTGGCCAAGAATGCCGAACACGCCGCCAGCGAAATGCGCGATGCCCAGACCCAGGCCGAACAGGGCCAGGTCAATATCGACGGCAGCCTGCAACAGATCGACGCGCTGTCCGGCACCATCAGCCAGGCGGTGGAAGTGATCCGCACCCTGTCCACCGAAAGCACGCAGATTGGCGGGGTGCTGGAGGTGATTCGCTCGATTGCCGACCAGACCAACCTGCTGGCCCTCAACGCCGCCATCGAAGCCGCCCGCGCTGGCGAACAGGGCCGTGGTTTTGCCGTGGTTGCCGATGAGGTGCGCCTGCTGGCCCAGCGTACGCAAAAGTCCACCGCCGAAATCCAGAGCATGATCGAACGCCTGCAAGGGCATTCCGAAGCGGCAGTCAAGGTGATCAGCGACAGCCACCAGGCCTCGCAATTGACCATCGAACAAGCCGGCCAGGCGGGCGCCAGCCTGAATGCCATCGGCCAGGCCCTGCGCAACCTCAACGGCCTCAACGCCTCGATTGCCAGCGCAACCCTGCAACAGGCCCATGTGGTGGAAGACATCAACCAGAACGTGACCCAGGCTGCCGGCCTGTCCCACAGCACTGCGCTGGCAGCCCAGCAGTCGAGTGTGGCCAGCGTGCACCTGAAGGACTTGAGCGAAGAGCTCAACGGCCTGCTGCGCCAGTTCAAGGTCTAACGCCCACTGTGTAGGGGCTGGCTTGCCAGCGCCTACAGGGGTTCTGCATTTGCCTGGGAGGTTGGGTACAATCGCCCTCCTCTTCGACTCTTCCAAGGAATCCCATGTCCGGGCTTGAACTGTTTGCCGCCGCGCTGGGGGTGATTGCCGTCTGGCTGACGGTCAAGCAGAACCCATGGTGCTGGCCGATCGGCCTGGTCATGGTGCTGCTGTACACCTGGGTGTTCTTCGAAGTGAAGCTGTATTCGGACATGCTGCTGCAAGTGGTCTACGCCGGCCTGCAAGTCTACGGTTGGTGGCAGTGGACCCGCGCCGGCGAGGTCAAGCAAGGGCGCCAGGTCACCCGCCTTGGCGGCCAGGCCATCCTCCTGAGCCTGACCATTGGCGCCGTGGGCAGCCTGTTGCTGGGCGCTGCCATGGCCCACTGGACCGATGCCGCGCAACCCTGGCTGGATGCCGCCCTGACCGGTTTCAGCCTGGTGGCGCAGATGTGGATGGCGCAAAAACGCGTGCAATGCTGGGCGCTGTGGATTGTGGTCGATGTGATTTTTGTCGGTCTGTTTGTCTACAAAGGGCTGTACCTGACAGCCGCGCTCTACGCCTTGTTCACCGTGATTGCCGTGCAAGGCTGGCGCGAATGGCGCGCCGACCCGGCGTTGCGCACATGAAGGTGCTGGTGATGGCAGGCCCCGAGTCCAGCGGTAAGAGCTGGCTGGCCGAGCAGCTGCAAGCGCATTTCGGCGCGGTGCTGGTGGGCGAATATGTGCGCTATTTCATCGACCATTACCAGCGTGACACGACCCTGGCCGACATCCCGGACATCGCCCGTGGCCAACTGGCCTGGGAAGATGCCGGCCGCGCCCGGCAGCCGCAACTGTTGATCCTCGACACCCACTTGCTGACCAACAAGCTCTGGAGCCTGACCCTGTTTGGCGATGCCCCGGCATGGCTCGATGAGGCGCTGCTGGCCCGCCACTACGACCTGCACCTGCTGCTGTCGCCCGAAGGCATTGGCTGGACCGCCGATGGCCAGCGCTGCCAGCCAGACCTGGCAGACCGCCAGGCCTTCTTCCAGGCCAGCCGCGACTGGCTGGAGCAGCATCACCAGCCCTTCAAGGTGATTGGCGGGGATTGGCAGGCGCGGCATGACCAGGCCTTTGCCGCCGTGACGCGCCTGCTCGCCGACTAAATCCCCTACTCGTGGATCACCTGCCGTTGATACTGCGGATCAGCCTTGATCTGCTGCTCGGTAAACGGCAACGGGCTGAGTTTTTTCGCGGAAAACGCCTGGGTCTGGTCCTTGAAGTGAGGCGACGCCGGATCGCTGGACAGCGAGAACGCCAACACGCCTTCGGCCTTGGGCCCCTGCTCGTCGAAAGTGACAATCTGCAAGTAACTGCTGCCGCTGACCACCTCGCGCTTGCCATCTGCCCTCGGCACGCTTTGCATGGCGTTGTAGATGCCCAGCTCCTGCGGCCCGCCATGCATCGGCGTGCTGCCCGAGACCTGGATATCGCCCCAGCGCGCGCCCTCCTGCAAGCCCGACTCGCTCACTTGGGCGATTGACGCCAGCATCGCCTCACGCAATGCCTTGGTCACCTGCGGCTGTTCGATGAGCAAGCCGCGTGGGGTGGTTTGCGCGTGATCCGGGTCGAACGCAACGCGCCACACATCCGGCACTTGCTGCATGTGCTCCATGACCTGGATGAAATGCACCAGGCCCAGGCCGCTGTCGAGGTTGGCTTTCTGGTCCCAGTCCTTGAGGCGGGTGCACAGGGGTTTCAGGGTTTCATCCGTCTGTTGCGCGCAGAACTTGAGCAAATCCGGCATCACCTGGCCGGCCAGGTACACCTGGTTGTCCAGCACCATATGTTGCAGGTCGGCGATGGTGATCGGCTGTTTGTCCAGGTCCTGCAAGCGCTGCAAGGCAAAACGCGAACGGGCGCCCAGGGCTATGTGATCCTGGCTGATCACCGGCGAGAAGCCGGCCAGCGGCGCCTTGGGGTTGGCCATCCAGGCCGAATCATTGGAGTGCTGTACGTAATCCCGGCGTTCCAGCTGCGGCAGTTGATCAGCGGCGAAGATCCCCGGCTGCGCCGCGCGCGGGTCGATATCCCAGGCGCAGGCACTGTGGGCACCGTCGAGCATGATCATCTGCAGACCAGCACGCGGGTCGCTGCATTGCTCGAGTTTTTTTGCACTGACGTTCGGTACCACCGACAGGTTCATGTACAGGCTCTGCCCCTGATCGTCCGCTGCCAGGGTGTTGACCCAGGGAATGCCTTGCAGGCGGTGTACCGAGGCTTGCAAGTCCTTGAGGCTGCGGGCCTGGTTCATCGCGTACCACTGCTGCAGTACGCGGTCATTACCCAGGTTGGCATCACGCAGGCTGAAAGCGTATTGCCCGTTCCAGTCGAGCTTGCCCGGCCATTGCACCACCGGCCCGAACTGCGAACTGTAGACCGTTTGGGTGTGGGGCTCGGCGCCCTTGACCTGCACGGTCACCTGGGTTTTCTGCAGGGGGATCGACTTGCCGTCAAGCAAGTAGCGGGTTGGGTCCTTCGGGTCCAGGGTCAGGCGATACAGGGTGAAATGCTTGGATGTGTCCACCGTATGGGTCCAGGCCACATGCTGGTTGAAGCCGATATTGACCACCGGCAGGCCCGGCAAGGCGGCGCCCATTACATCCAACTGGCCAGGGATGGTCAGGTGCATCTGATAAAAGCGCATGCCGCCGATCCATGGAAAGTGCGGATTGGCCAATAACATGCCGCGCCCATTGAACGAGCGCTCGCTGCCCACCGCCACGGCGTTGCTGCCGCGATCCAGGGCAAAACGCTGCTGCTTCAAGGTGGCGACCTCAAACGCTCGCACATTGCCCTGCACCGCCACGCCTGGCTGGGGCGGTGTCGCCCCCGCCAAGGCCTCGGCAAATTGCCCCACCCCACCTTCCACCAACAACCTGCGGGTCAGCTTGACCAGGTCATTGGTAGTGATTGGCCGCACCCAGGCGCCCTGGCACTGCATCGGCCGGTCCTTTGTCCCGCGTTCTTGCAGGTAACGGTTGTACCCCGCCACATAACCTGCAAGACGCTGCTGCATCTGCGGGGTCTGAGCCTTCCAGAATGCCGTCACTGCTTCGGGCGTATTGAGCCAAGTAAAGAACACATCGCTGGTCAGGTTGTTGCGCTCTTCCAGGGTCGCCTGCTCGGCACCGAAGTAGCGAGCGCGCTGGCCATTGACCGTCACCACTTCGTTGGCCAACAGGCACAGGTTGTCCTGCGCGTAGGCATAGCCGATGCCATACCCCAGGCCTCGCTCATCGTTGGCGCGGATATGCGGGATACCAAACCCGGTGCGGCGGATATCGGCGCTCAGCGCACCCGCCTGCACGTCGCTCACCTGGCGGGCCGTCGCACACAGGCTCACCCCCAGCAACACACCCGCCACGCAAACCCTGGACAACCCGTTGGAAATAATCACGCAGACCCCATCATCAAGCCAAATTGAACGCCCAAGGCGGGGCCGACTCGCCAATGCCAGCCCATGGATAGAGACGTAGAAATCCGCAGAAATTTAGGCCGCGCGCGGCTTATTTACCGGCGCCAGGAATGTGACAGACGTGATACTGACAAAATTTATACAGGTTGGACTTCATGATTTGCGCGGCTCATACGTCTTATTAACTAAGAGCACCATCATTTTCCTGATCAGGCTCTGATAAGGAGTTTTTGCATGTACAACCCGCAACTGCCCACGGACGGACATTTTATGGCACACGACGCCGCTTTCGGCGCGGATACCCAAGCCTTCGCCAAGGCAACCGAGCATCAAGGCAACCAACGCATCCGGCATCTGCTCAAGTGTTTTGGGTTGCGCACCAGCCTGATCCGGCTGAAAGTCATCGACGCCCTGCTCACGGCAGCCGACAACGGCCGCTCGCTGGGGGTACGGGGCGTGCACAGCCATTTGCTGGAACTGGGCATCCCGTTATCGTTTCTCAGTGTGCGCGAGGTGCTCAAGCGCCTGTGCAGCGAGGGCTTGATCACCCTCAACAGCGATAAAAGCTACAGCCTCCATGAAGAGGCTGTGAAGGTCCTGGATTCCGGTGCCTGACTTACAGGTTGGGCTTGACCTTGCGGCGCATGATGCCGTTGATCACCACCACAATCACTGCCACGGCAATGGCGATGTACTGGAACGTCTTCTCACTGATGGCGCCGATGTTCTGCAAATAGGACAGGCCAAACATCGTGCCGAGGACGACCAGGGAAATTAGAATCGAGTAAATCAAGCGTTGCTTCTGGGTCATGACGGGTTCCTGAAACCTGAAAGTTGTATCCACTGTTTATCGCAAGCCATGCCAAGGGCATACCCTATTTCGGGGATGACTCAGGGTGGGCGTGAATTCATGTTACAGGCGATCAGCCACTTTGGCTTGTCTTGCACCCGATCACCTGGCAGTTATCTCTGTTGACAATTCACCGTGGGATAAATCGGACCAGCTTCGCCACTTAGCCTGGGAAAACTGAAGGCCTGAATGCTTTCAGAAGTGTCGTCCCACACAGGTGAACCGCGATGCCCCCAATTGCAGTAATACCTTTCACTCCAGGTTTTGCGACAAACGGAATATCCCCTTCCCCCAGGGCGCTCCAGGCAGCGGTTGAGCCATCAACCGTCGTGCACAACACGCCACCTACCCAGGCAGAAACCCGCAGCCCCGACCTGAAGCGGGCCCTTGGGGACCAGCGTAACTGGCAATCCCTGACGCAGCTTCTTGACCAGGCGGCCCAAGGCCTGGCACCCGAAGCCGACGCGCAAGCCGTGGCGTCAGCGTTGGCCGGGGTGACGTTTACCCCTGACGTCGACTCTTCGTATGTTCAGCAACAACCTTCCCGGGATACAACCACCGTCGACCTTGAACGGTTCTTGATAAAGAGCGACGTCAGACTGCCGCGTACCCGAACCGAATTGTCGGACCTGGCTAAAGCTATGGCAATTCAGGCGTTGCAGCCGCCATACGGCAATTACGGTGGTGGACTGTCCTGGCCTTTACCCCTGAGCGTTTCGCAACAGCAGTCTGTCCTTACGCTCTTCACGACCAACTCGGCAGGCTTATCAGACCTCCCCTTGATAGACCATCGCGCCGGGCCGCTGGGTTATCTTGCCGACGCCGTGCCGTTGTCCGGGGCCGAACTCCAGGACCCCGGCCAGGCGCTGGAAAAACTTATCCAGTCACCCCGCGGGCAAGCGCTGGGGCAGGCAATCCAAACTCATCTTAACGGTGTCCAGACACCAAGCAGCACCCGCGACTACGTGTTGACAGCAATCAACCTGGGGCTCGATTCAGAATCCATCAGCCACCCCCAGAGAAATACAGTCGCAGGCTTTGACCTCGCCCAGGAGCAACATTGGGGCAAGTCGCCCTCCTCTATTGTCAACGCCCTGCGCAACCATCTGGTCACGACCGGCAAGGCCACCATGGCGACCGCTCAACTGGGAGCGCATCTGTTGCTGGCGCGTCTTGCACCTCAGTTCCTGGTCAAGGATATCCCTGACAAAGTGACCTATGGCAGCCAGTCCTGGGCCAGCTTTCACCTGGCGGTGGCAAAGATAGAAGCCAGCACACCAGGCGTTACGCCACAGATGAGTTACGCCCAGGTCATGAGCATCGCCGATGCCAGCGATGCATCTGTTTACGATGCAACCCAAACGGCTGTGTTAATTGACTGGGCGGTTGCCAACGGCGTTCTCGATAAAAAAGATGACAGCCTTTACAGCAGCGCTGAAATCGAACGCGCCCGCAGCGACTTCAACCAGCAACTGGATGAGCGGGCAACTGCTTCGAGCCAGCTGCGCACGCCAATACCCGACCTGAAGCAAATCGCGCTGGCCAAGCTTGAGCAACAATTTGGCAAAGGCATTCCCTTCGAAGAAAAATGTATCAAGGCTGATTATTACTTTCGCAGCGCCAAGATTCATCAGGGCACCTACTCGATGCTGGACATCGCGATGATGGACCATCACGACGTTCCCAAATGGAAAGCGACGGACAGTCGCATCCCGATCGACAGCCTTAACGCGCGCGAGAAAGTCAACGTATTCGACAGTTTCAAAACAGCATTCGACGACACTATCAGCGTACAAAAACAAGGCATTAAAACCGCGATAAAACACATGATTGCCCAGTTACCGTTAGCCGATCGTAAAAACCTTGAGTCGGGGGAGATCCACTTCTATCAAGAAAGGACGTATACCATCGCGACGGATTTTTTTTCGCCGCCCGCCCTCACTTCAAAAAGCAAAAAAATGCTGATCAAAGTCGGACGCGATAACCCTCCAATCGTGTATGAAGTTGATCTGGCAAAAGGTGCTATCGCCCGGGGAAAACTGTCGCTGACAGAGTTCCGTAACGCCAACAGGCTCCATAGAACAGAGGAGTTCAACATCGGCGATGCCGAACGCCCAGCGCGGCTGGACGCAACTCCCGGCAGTGCGTTGCCGCCACAGAGTTTTTCCAGCGTCAGGACGCAGGATATCGCTGATGCGTTTGTCGAGGCCTTTGACCTGGATAACGCAGACGTGCTCAAACAGGCGCGGGGGGTCACCACCTTTGACGAGGAGCAAGCCTCGCGAGACAAGGTCAATGAATTGCTGTTGAACCTGATTCCGCTGAGATCGGCCATTGTCAACTTTCAACAGGGCAACTACGCCGACGGCGTGATGGATTTGGGGCTGGACCTGCTGGGTTTTCTGACCGCAGGCGCGGCAACGTCTGCCAGGGCAGGGAAAGTGGTATCGACGGCAACGTCCAGCACGGCCAAGGCACTGGGACTGGCAAGAGCGATTGGCGTCAGCGCTATCGAGGTCCTGAACCCTCTGAGCGGCGTAGGAGACTTGCTGATGGGCACAGCGCGACTCGCCAAAACGGGCGCCAAGGGAGCAGCCCATAAGATACAAGCGCTGCGGGGCAGCGCAGACAGCTATGACTTGGTGGCCGCCAGCCAAAAATACGACGCTGCAGCAACAGGCACATTCAAGTACGCCGACCAATCCGGCGACACGCTCGCGGTGCAGCAACAGGGCAAATGGTACGCCTACGATGAAGGTACCCAACAGGCCTATGGCAGCCCTCTTGAAGATTTCACCCCCTTGAACACGTTGATGCCAGTCAATCGTGATTGGCTCACCCTGCATCATCCACACTCTCGGCGCTACAACCCGCTGCAACGAATCTGGCGCAAGGTCTACCCAGCAGCCCCACCGCCGCCGCCAAAAGCACTACCCAGCGGGGATTACGCACTCAGCATGAAGGGAAAATGGCAGGGTGAGCACTTCTCAAGCCAAAATGCATTAGTCGATACCGCGTTGAAATTTGAGAGCGATATGCATGCCTACTTCAACTCGGCAAATGCAGGCAACATCCCACCACGGCCTGCGATTCCATCTATCCCCACCCCCGTTCCAGCATCAGAAGTAATCACCAAAGGATTACAGGCATCCGATGGCCTGGTGTTTGGAGAGAACCATGGAGAAAGGGCCAGCTTCCAACTCCTCTACGACAACATGGATTTATTCGTTCGGCAAAAAGTAAAAAGGGTCTATATCGAAGGCGTGGCGGATTACCCTTCAGGCATCAGGGACGACGGTATTGGCTGGCTTGGGGATACAAACCAGAAACGCACCCAACCGAACTTTGAAGAGCTTAAACGCAAGTTCGAAGAAAATGGCATAGAGGTGCTTCCTCTGGACCATGTCTATTTAACACAACGATATAACCCAACACTCTCCACAAAAGAATACAGCGTTGCTGATGCCAAGGAGCGGCTCGAACGATTCAACTATTACGCCGCACAAACCATCAAGGCAACCAGCGGCGGTGAGAAGTGGATCGCCTTGGTCGGCCGGTTCCATACAAATACCCAGTTGGGGGTGCCCGGCATGGCTGAATTGACTGGAGGCCTGAGCATCGGCATTTTTCCAAAAAAAATGACCGGTCCCAGCGATGGATTGACCAATACGTTTGTTGTGCCACCGGGCCACGTACCGGGTCCGACGACTCCGATGGGAGACCTGACAATCTCGTTTCAGGTCAGGCACCCCCAACCTTGATCAGCATATAGATATGAAACACAGGTCCTACGCCGGACCTGTATTTCAGATGATTCTACCCACGCATTACTTGTCCTTGAACTCTGGAGTGCGCTTGGCCACGAACGCGGCCATGCCTTCCTTCTGATCCTGAGTGGCAAAGGCTGCGTGGAACACCCGGCGCTCAAAACGCACACCTTCCGAAAGGCTGACTTCAAAAGCGCGGTTCACGCTTTCCTTGACCATCATGCTGATCGGTACCGATTTGCTGGCGATCAGCGCCGCAACCTTGAGCGCCTCGTCCAGCAGTTCGTCCGCCGGCACAATCCGCGCGACGATGCCGCAACGCTCGGCCTCCACCGCATCGATAAAACGCCCGGTCAGGCACATTTCCATGGCCTTGGCCTTGCCCACCGCACGGGTCAGGCGCTGGGTGCCGCCCATGCCCGGCAGGACGCCGAGGTTGACTTCCGGCTGGCCGAACTTGGCCGTATCGCCGGCCAGGATAAAGTCGCACATCAACGCCAGTTCGCAGCCGCCACCCAGGGCAAAACCGTTGACCGCCGCGATGATCGGCTTGCGGCGGTTGGCCACACGGTCGCTGTCGCTGAACAGGTCGTCGAGGTAGATCTGCGGGTAGGTCAGCTCGGCCATTTCCTTGATATCGGCGCCAGCGGCAAAGGCTTTCTTGGAGCCGGTCAACACGATGCAGCCGATCTCGGGATTGGCTTCCAGGCTGTCCAGGGCCTGGTTCACTTCGCTGACCAATTGCGCGTTCAAGGCATTCAGCGCTTGCGGGCGATTGAGGGTAATCAGCCCGACACGGCCTTGAACGTCGAGCAAAATGGTTTCGTAACTCATCGATCCGTTCCTCTTCAAAGATTGCGCGAAATGACCATGCGCTGAATATCACTGGTGCCTTCATAAATCTGGCAGACCCGCACATCACGGTAGATCCGCTCCAGCGGGAAGTCGCTCAGGTAACCGTATCCGCCCAGGGTTTGCAAGGCGGCAGAACAGACTTTCTCAGCCATTTCCGAGGCAAACAGCTTGGCCATGGACGCCTCCACCAGCGCAGGCTTGCCGCTGTCGCGCAGGGCGGCGGCGTAGTGCACCATCTGCCGGGCCACGGCGATCTGGGTGGCCATGTCCGCCAGGCGAAACGCCACGGCCTGGTGCTCGATCAGCGGCTTGCCGAAGCTTTCCCGCTCGCGGGCGTAATCACGGGCCGCTTCAAACGCGGCGCGGGCCATGCCCACCGATTGCGAGGCAATGCCCACGCGACCGCCCTCAAGGTTAGCCAGAGCGATTTTGTAGCCTTCGCCCTCCTCGCCCAGGCGGTTGGCGACCGGCACCTTCACATCCTCAAACAGAATCTGGCAGGTGTCGGATGCATGCTGGCCAAGCTTGTCCTCGACCCGCGCGACGGTGTAGCCAGGCGAGTCGGTGGGCACGATAAACGCGCTGATCCCACGCTTGCCGGCCGCAGGATCGGTCACGGCAAACACAATCACCACCCCGGCGTTCTGCCCGGAGGTGATGAACTGTTTGCAGCCATTGAGCACGTAGTGATCGCCCTCCAGGCGCGCGCGGGTCTTCAGGCTGCTGGCATCGGACCCGGCCTGGGGCTCGGTCAGGGCAAACGCACCGAGCATCGCGCCGCTGGCCAGGGGCTTGAGGAATTGTTCTTTCTGCTGGTCATTGCCGAACTTGAGGATGGGCACGCAGCCCACCGAATTGTGCACGCTCATGATGGTCGAGCAGGCGCCATCACCGGCCGCAACCTCTTCCAGGGCCATGGCATACGCCAGGTACCCAGTGTCGCAGCCGCCCCACTGTTCCGGCACGAGCATGCCGAAAAAGCCCAGCTCGGCCATCTCAGCGATAGCCTCCCTGGGGAAGCGATGCTCGCGGTCCCACTCGGCAGCGAACGGTTTGAGCCGCTCCTGGGCGAATTGCCGGGCCGCATCGCTGATTTGCAGTTGTTCGTCATTGGGCAACATATAGTTTCCTTAATCCAGGCACTCGATAGCCATGGCCGTGGCTTCACCGCCGCCGATGCAGATGGCGGCAACGCCGCGCTTGAGGCCCCGCTGGCGCAGCGCCGAAAGCAGGGTCACGAGGATCCGCGCACCGGATGCGCCAATCGGATGCCCCAGGGCGCACGCGCCACCGTGGATGTTGACCTTGTCGTGGGGGATTTCCAGCTTGCTCATGGTCACCAGGCTGACCACGGCAAAGGCCTCGTTAATCTCGAACAGGTCGACGTCACCCAGGCTCCAGCCGGTCTTGCTCATCAGCTTGCGAATCGCCCCCACCGGTGCCACCGGAAACAGCCCTGGCTCATCGGCAAAGGCCGCGTGGCCGTGGATCACTGCCAGGGGCTTGAGCCCGCGCTTTTGCGCTTCGGACTGGCGCATCAAAAGCAAAGCCGCCGCACCGTCGGAGATCGAGCTGGAGTTGGCCGCCGTCACCGTGCCGCCTTCGCGGAACGCCGGCTTCAAGGTGGCGATCTTGTCCAGGCGCGCCTTGGGCGGCTGCTCGTCGTCAGTGATGGTCTTTTGTTCCTTGCCCACGGTGACCTGCACCGGGACGATCTCGGCGCTGAAGCGCCCGGCACTGATCGCCTGCTGCGCGCGGGTCAGCGAGGCAATGGCAAAGGCATCCTGGGCTTCGCGAGTAAAGCCATTGGCTTCGGCACAATCCTCGGCAAAGGTGCCCATCAGGCGGCCCTTGTCATAAGCGTCTTCGAGGCCATCGAGGAACATATGGTCCAGGACCCGGCCATGGCCCATGCGGTAGCCGCTGCGCGCACGGTCCAGCAGGTAAGGTGCGTTGGACATGCTCTCCATACCGCCTGCAATCACCACCTGCACGCTGCCGGCCAGCAGCGAGTCATGGGCGAGAATCGTCGCTTGCATGCCCGAACCGCACATCTTGTTGAGGGTGGTACAACGTGTCGATTTATCCAGGCCGGCCCCCAGCGCTGCCTGGCGTGCCGGCGCCTGACCGAGACCTGCGGGCAGCACGCAACCGAACAGCACTTCATCCACGGCGTCGTGGGCGATACCGGCGCGCTCGACGGCAGCGCGAATCGCGGCGGCGCCCAGTTGCGGCGCGGTCAGGCCCTTGAGTTCGCCCTGGAAGCCGCCCATGGGTGTGCGTACGGCGCTGACAATAACAATGGGATCGTGGAGCTGAGTCATGACAAATCCTCCTTACTTGGCCGCCATGCGCAAGGCACCGTCAAGACGGATCACCTCGCCATTGAGCATGCTGTTTTCAATGATGTGCCGGACCAGCGCGGCGTACTCGGCCGGCTTGCCCAGGCGTGGCGGGAACGGCACACCGGCGGCCAGGGAATCGCGAACTTCCGGGGTCATGCCGGCCATCATCGGCGTTTCAAAGATGCCCGGGGCGATGGTCATCACGCGGATGCCGAAGCGCGCCAGTTCACGGGCGGCCGGCAGGGTCAGGCTGGCAATCGCGCCCTTGGACGCCGCATACGCAGCCTGGCCGATCTGCCCGTCGAAGGCCGCCACCGAAGCGGTGTTGATGATCACGCCGCGCTCACCGTCGGCATCGGCCGGGGTTTCGGCAATCGCCGCCGCCGCCAGGCGCAGCAGGTTGAAACTGCCGACCAGGTTGACATTGATCACCTGGGCAAAGCTGGCCAACCCATGCGGGCCGTTCTTGCCGAGGATTTTCTCGCCACGCACCACGCCTGCGCAGTTGATCAGCCCATGCAGGCCGCCAAACGCTGCAACCGTTGCTTGTACTGCCGCTTCGGCGGCGGCTTCCTGGCTGATATCCGCCACCACGCTGCGCGCCTGCGAGCCCAGCTTTGCAGCCTGGGCCGCCACGGCGTCGGCGTTCAGGTCCACCAGCATCACCTTGGCGCCCGCCGCCACCAGCATCTGGGCAGTGGCCGCGCCGAGGCCCGAAGCGCCACCGCTGACCATAAATACCTTGTTCTCAATCTGCATCATTGTTTCCTTGAAGAGGGATCAAGCCGTGGTCGCTGCCTGGACCTTGGCGATTTCCTGGTTACGCAAAATAAACCGTTGCAGCTTGCCGCTCGGGGTCTTGGGCAGGTCGCTGACAAATTCGATTTCCCGTGGGTAGGCGTGGGCCGCCAGGCGCTTGCGCACATGCTGGCGCAGTTCCTCGGCCAACTCGGCGTCGGCGCGGTACTGGCTGTTGATCACCACGAAGGCCTTGACCAGTTCGGTGCGCTCGGCGTCCGGCTTGCCGACCACCGCGGCTTCGATCACCGCCGGGTGCTCGACCAAGGCGCTTTCCACATCGAACGGCCCCACGCGGTAGCCGGAAGTGGTGATCACATCGTCACTGCGCCCGACAAAACTGATGCTGCCATCGGGGTTCAACTCCACGGTGTCGCCGCTCAAGTAGTACTTGCCGACGAAGGCCTTGGTCTTGACCCCGTCGTAGCCTTCGAACCAGCACATGGGTGACTGCTCGCGGTCGATCGCCAGGATGCCCGGCTGGCCGGCGGGCAATTCCTGGTGGTTGTCGTCCAGCACCACGATGCGGTGCCCCGGCGAGGCAAAGCCGGCCGAGCCGACATGCACCGGGTGTTCCAGGCCGTGGTGGTTGCACAGGACCATGCCCAGTTCGGTCTGGCCGTAGTGGTCGTGGATAGTCACACCCAGGTTATCGGCAAACCAGCGGATCACTTCCGGGTTCAACGGCTCGCCAGCGCTGCTGACAATGCGCAACCGGCCCTTGATCGAGCGCGCGAACTGCTCGCCACCGGCGATCAGCAGGCGGTAGGCCGTCGGCGAGCCGGTAAGGTTGGTGATCCCGTACTTATTGATGACCCGGCAGGTGCTTTCCAGGGTGAACGGGCCATCGTAGAAGGTGATCGGATGCCCCATGGACAGTGGCCCGGTCACACCGAAGTAGATGCCATAGGCCCAGCCCGGATCGGCGACGTTCCAGAACGCATCTTCGGGGCGCAGGTCCACGGCGTCACGGGTGTAGCTCTGGAACGCGACCAGGGCCTTGAGCGGCACGGCCAGGGCCTTCGACGGGCCGGTGGTGCCAGAGGTGAACATCAGCAGGAACGGATCGTCTGCGCCCAGCAACACCGGTTCGCACACATTCGAATAGTTGGGCAACTCGGCCCAGAAACTGAAATCGCCGCGCACAATGCCTTCGCCCTTGGCGCCGGCCACGGTGACGATGGTCGGGCAGTCGGTGACTTCGGCCAGCTTGCTGCGGTTGACCGCGTCGGTCACCACCAGCGCCGCGCCGGAGCTGTTCAAACGGTGTTCGATGGCCTTGGGGCCGAACGCGGTGAACAGCGGCTGGTAGACCGCGCCGATGCGCCAGGTGGCAAGCACCGTCACCAGCAATTCAGCAGTGCGCGGCAACAGGCCGGCCACCTTGTCGCCACGCTTGACGCCCTGGGCCAGGAGGAAGTTGGCCAAACGCGCGGCCTGATCCTGCAACTCGCTGAAGGTGACGGTGGCGCTACGACCATCCTTGCCCTCCCAGAACAAGGCAATGCGCCCCGGCAGCACGTGCCGGTCACAGCATTCGACGCAGGCATTGAGCCCTTGCAGGTGGCCGGCCAGTGCGGCCTCGACGGTTTGCTGGTAGTTGAACTGGGTGGTCGCAGCCAAATAATCGCGCATCGTGGCAAATCCCTGTGTCTTTTGTTGTTTTGGGGGGCGTGCTTTTGCGGGGTGAAGCTGCGCAAATAGTGGCGCCAGAGCGGCGCATGGACAATGGTCAAAGCTTTCAATGTGGCTGACTGGTTTGGCCAATGGCGCCGTGGAACAAACCGTTGGGTCATAGAGGCCAACAATCAGCCGGTCAACCCAAGCGATTGGACGCCCCGCCCACCAGCTTCTAATCTGAGGGCCTGCGCCACCGAAGAAGCCCCCTCGATGATTGTTCGCCCCAAACCCAACCTGTTCGGCATCCTGTTCTCCCTCAAGGGCTCGATTGCCAAGCGCATTGCCCTGCGCAGCCTGCTGGTCACGCTGCTGGCCTCGGTGATCGTGTTGGTGGAAACCCTGCACCCAGCCTATTTCTCCAAGGTCAACGCCACGCCGTTCACCCTGCTGGGGCTGTCGCTGTCGATCTTCATGAGTTTTCGCAACAACGCCTGCTACGACCGCTGGTGGGAAGGCCGCAAGCAATTGGGGCAGATGGTCATTGAAATCCGCTCGCTGATCCGTGAGAGCCAGGTTTTTACCCTGCCCGGCGAGCGCGAATGCCTGTTGCGCGGCCTGTGCGGCTTTGCCCACGGCCTGGTGGCGCGCCTGCGCCTGGAAGACGAAGCCAGTGCCATCAAGCCGTGGATCAACGTGGAACCCCGCCACCCGAACCCGCCCGACCGCATCCTGCAAACCCTCGGGGCCCACTGCTCGGACGCCGCGCAACAGGGGCGGATCAGCGACTGGCGCTACACCCAGCTGGAAACCCGCCTGGTCGGCCTGAGCCAGGTACAGGCTGCCTGCGAGCGGATCAAGAGCACGCCGCTGCCCTTTCCCTACACCTTGCTGCTGCACCGCACCATCTATCTGTTCTGCATCCTCCTGCCGTTTGCCATGGCCGAGCCCCTGGGCTGGCTAACGCCGATTTTCACCGCCATTGTCAGCTACACCTTCTTTGGCCTGGATGAGATCGGCGACGATCTCGAAGACCCTTTTGGCTTCGATGAAAACGACCTGCCGTGCAATGCCATCGTGCGTACCCTGGAGCGGGAGATCCTCGCGGCTCTCGGCGAAACCACCCTGCCGGCGCCCCTGGAGCCCGTGGACTACGTACTGACGTGACACAGGTTTGACACTCGTCGGTGTCTGACCGAAGCTGACCACTTTGCACTAGCTGCCCAGCTTTCGGACGCCTGCATGTCAAAGTCACGCCGTTACGCGATCATCGGCCTGAGCGCCCTGTTGTTTGTCGCACTGATCTTTTGGTATTTCTCCCGCACCCCCAGCGTGTCCGTCCCGCCGGCTGTTGCCCACGGTTACTCCAAGGCCCTGAAACAGGCACATAACGGCGAGCCTGGCGCCGCGCGCGTGTTGTATCAGCAACTGGGCCGGCCGGACCTCTCCGACATCCGCCGCGCCGCCCTGCACGGCGAATTGCACAACTACCCAAGCCCCCAGGCCTTGAAGCTGGCGGACAAGGACCTGAGCCACGAATCCCCCCTGGTGCGCCAGGCGGCCATCGCCAGCATCGTCGGCCTGGTGCCCAGCGGCCAGCGCACCCTGTTGCTCGGCCCATTGCTCGATGATGACGAACAAAGCGTACGGTTTGCCGCCGCCAATGCCCTGCTGGGCCTGTCGCCCGACACCCTGGGCCTGTACTTCGGCCCCTTGCAGCTGGTGCTGGATGAATATGTGAAGTACCTCAAGACCCAGCCTGAAAGCCCCGAAGGCTGGATCCAGCTGGCACGCCTGTACATTCACAGCGCCCTGCTGCCCGAGGCGCAACATGCCCTGGAACAGGCATTGCGCCTGGATCCGCAGAACCTGCCGGCAGTGGTCGCGCGCATCGAGCTGCTGGACAGACAGGGCAAGGTCGATGACTCGCGCCAGGTGCTCGCCACCCAGTTGCAAGCCCACCCCGAGTCAGCCTACCTGCAACATGCCCTGGGCATGTGGCTGCTGCACCATGGCGAGCGCGAGTACGCGCTGCTGGGCCTGTCCAAGGCGGTGGAGCTGGAACCCGACAACCAGGATTACCGCTACGACCTGGCCACCACCCTGCACGACCAGGAGGAACTGGAAGCCGCCCAGCGCCAGTTGGAAGAAATCGTCCAGCGCCACCCGGCCAACCGCAAGGCGCGGGTGCTGTTGATCAACTATTGGAAAGAAAGCGGCCAGTTGCAGAACGTGCAGGTGCTGCTGGCCCAGCTGGAGCAGCAAAACCCGGACGATCCGGCCCTGCAACAAGGCCTGTGACGCGCGCCAGGCATTGAAATCTGTGGACTGCCTTGCACAAAAACAAGAAAACGTTGAACCGCCCCACAGCCCAACGGTCAAGTGAATATGGCGCGCCTTGACCGGCGCGCCCCTCAACTTATACGTGACCCGAGGGCACTTCTTGTCTACATCCAAAGAGCTGTTCACAGCAAAGGCGGCCACCGGCATCGAAGGTCTTGATGACATTCTTGCCGGGGGGCTATCGCGTAGCCATCTGTTCCTGCTCGAAGGTGAGCCCGGCACCGGCAAGACCACCGTGGCCCTGCAGTTTCTCCAGGCCGGCGCCAAGGCCGGGGAACGATCGCTGTATATCACCCTGTCGGAAACCGAGCGCGAGCTGCGCCAGGGCGCCAAGTCCCACGGCTGGGACCTGGATGAGCACATCCATATCTTTGAACTGACCCCACCTGAAAGCCTGCTCAATGCCGAGCATCAGCAAAGCCTGCTGTACTCCTCCGACCTTGAGCTGGGCGAGGCCACCCGGCAGATCTTCGAGGTGGTAGAACGGGTCAAGCCCACCCGCGTGGTGATCGACAGCCTCTCGGAAATCCGCCTGCTGGCCCAAAGCTCGTTGCGCTATCGAAGGCAGATCCTGGCGATCAAGCACTACTTCGTGCGTTACGAAGCCACCGTGCTGCTGCTGGACGACCTGACCACCGAATCCCTGGATAAAACCGTACACAGCGTGGCCCACGGGGTAATCCGCCTGGAAGAACTGACCCCCAACTACGGCGCGGAACGACGCCGGGTACGGGTGGTGAAGTACCGTGGCCAGAAGTACCGTGGGGGCTTTCACGACTTCACCATTATGGAAGATGGCGTGCATGTGTTCCCCCGCCTGGTGGCGGCCGAGCACCGCAGCGGTTACAGCCGCCAGACCCTGACCAGCGGCATTCGCGAGATGGATGCGCTGCTCGGCGGCGGGATCGAGACCGGCTCCAGCACCCTGATCCTCGGCCCTGCCGGTACCGGCAAATCCTTGATCTCGATGATCTTCGCCGCAGCAGCAGTGGCCCGTGGCGAAAAGGCCGCGCTGTTTATCTTCGATGAAGAGCTGGGCCTGCTGTTCGACCGCATGAAAAACATGGGCATTGACCTGGCCGCCCTGCAAGCCACCGGCAACCTGCTGATCGAGCAGGTGGATGCCGCCGAGCTGTCGCCCGGCGAGTTTTCCCACCGGGTGCGGCGTTGCGTGGATGAGCGCCAGATCAAGACCGTGGTCATCGACAGCATCAACGGCTACCAGGCAGCGATGCCTGAGGAAAACGCCCTGGTGCTGCACATGCACGAGCTGTTGCTGTACCTCAACCGCCGTGGCGCAGCGACCTTCATGACCGTGGCCCAGCACGGCCTGGTCGGCGACATGCAAGCGCCGGTGGATATCACCTACCTGGCAGACACGGTGATCCTATTGCGCTACTTCGAAGCACTGGGCAAGGTACGACGGGCAATTTCCATCATCAAGAAACGCACCGGCAGCCATGAATCGACCATCCGCGAATACCGCATCGCCAGCCGTGGCATGACCATCGGCGAACCCCTCGAAGCCTTCCAGGGCGTGCTGCGCGGAGTGCCCACCTACATGGGTGCCGGCAAGCCGCTGCTCAAGGATGAGAGCTTGTGAGTAGCCTGCCGGCCGTTTCCGAGCGCGCGATCATTCTCGCGCCCTTGGGACGGGACAGCTCGCTGGCGCTGATGATGCTCAACGAGGCAGGTTTCAGCGGTATCGCCGCCCCCAACCTGCCCATGCTCTGCGACGAACTGGAACAGGGCGCGGGCCTGCTGATCATCGCCGCCGAAGCCTTGCACGGGGTCGGGCTGGAACCGCTGCTGGACTATCTGCACCAGCAGCCAGCCTGGTCGGACCTGCCCATCGTCCTGATGACCCACCATGGCGGCACCGAACAGAACGCCTCATCCCACTTGAGCGCCAGGCTGGGCAACATCACCTTACTGGAGCGGCCGTTTCACCCGGTGACGCTGATCAGCCTGGTGACCACCGCCCTGCGCGGGCGCCGACGGCAATACGAAGCCCGCGACCGCCTGATCGACCTGAGCCAGAGCGAACTGCGCCTGCAACGCACTCTCGAAACCCTCGAACAGCAAGTCGAAGAACACACTGCGCAACTGCGCAGTAACGAAGAAGCCTTGCGCCAGTCACAAAAAATGGAAGCCGTGGGCCAGTTGACCGGCGGTATCGCCCACGACTTCAACAACATGCTTACCGGGATTATCGGCAGCCTCGAACTGCTGCGCCGGCGCCTGGCCCGGGGCCGCCTGGACGACCTCGACAGCCTGATCGACCTGGGCGTGACCTCGGCCAACCGCGCCGCCGGCCTGACCCACCGCCTGCTGGCGTTTTCCCGCCGCCAGTCGCTGGACTCCAAGCCGGTGGAAATCAACCAGTTGGTGACGTCCATGGGCGAATTGCTGCAACGCAGCCTCAATGAAAGCATCGTGCTGGAGATGCAATTGAGCGGGCAGCTGTGGACCGCCGAAGCCGACCCCAATCAGCTGGAAAGCGCCCTGCTCAACCTGGCGCTGAATGCCCGCGACGCCATGCCTGACGGCGGTCGACTGGTGGTCGAAACGCGCAATCGCCACCTCGATAACGTATTCACCGCCGCCTACGGCACCCTGACCCCGGGCGACTACGTGGAGCTGAACGTCAGCGACACCGGCTGCGGCATGCCGGAAAACGTGATCAGCCGCGCCTTCGACCCGTTCTTCACCACCAAACCCATCGGCCAGGGCACCGGCCTGGGCCTGTCGATGATCTACGGGTTCGCCCGCCAGTCCCGTGGCCATGTGATCATCCACAGTGAGGTCGGCAAAGGCACCACGGTGAGCCTGTTCCTGCCCAGGTTTGTCGGTGAAGTCACTGCCGATTCCCCGCAGGACCCGGCATTGCTGCCGTTTGCCAACGCCGGCGAGTGTGTGCTGATTGTCGAGGATGACCCGGCGGTACGGGTGTTGGTGAGCCAGGTACTGAGTGAGCTGGGCTATGCCTTTGTCGAGGCGGGAGATGCCGACAGTGCGCTACCGATTATCGAATCCAGCCAGCGCATTGACCTGATGATCAGCGATGTGGGCTTGCCGGGCATGAACGGCCGCCAATTGGCGGAGATCGGCCGGCAGATCCGTCCGGACCTGAGGGTGTTGTTCATTACCGGCTATGCCGAGCACGCGGCGGTGCGCGGCGGGTTCCTGGACCCGGGCATGCAGTTGATCACCAAGCCCTTTACCTTCGACCTGTTGACGGCGAAGGTGCGGGAGATGATTCAGGCCTGACATGCGGGGGCATTTGCAAAAAACGCTCCCGCGTCGCTGCACGGTCAGGACCTGCCAGCACGCGCCTGAAGCTTCAGGCCAGCAGCCGCTGGATATGCTCATGCAGCGTATCCAGATCAAACGGCTTGGCCAGGATCGGCGCGTTACGGGTGATCGGGCTGTTGCAGTCGAGGATCTCCTGCGGGTAACCGCTGATAAAGATCACCTTCAATTCCGGCCGCAGCTTGATCGCAGGCTCAGCGATCTGCACCCCGGAAATCCCGCCAGGCAGTCGATAGTCAGTCACCATCAGGTCCAGGTGCGGCTTGGAAGCGAGGATTTCGAAAGCCTGCTCGCCGTCGATGGCCTTGAGAACCCGGTACCCAAGGCCCGCGAGGTACTCGCCCAGCACGAACATGATCGACTCGTCATCCTCGACGATCAGTACAACATCTTGCGCATCTTCACTCATGGGAAGCCTTTGTCCGGTCAATTGCTGCTGATACGACCATAGGGTCACGCAGAGGTTGCGTCGGGGTGACGATTGATTTCACGCCCCGGCCCCCAGGGGCAGGCACACACGGAACAATGCGCCCTCTCCTATCTGGCTCTCGACTTCAATCGTGCCGCCGTGGGCCGCAACGATCTGTTCGGAGATAAACAGCCCAAGGCCAAGCCCGGCCACCGCATGGTTGGCCGATACGCGCTCGAACTGCTGGAAAATCCGCTTCTGGTTGTCTTCGCTGATACCGATCCCGCGGTCCCGGACTTCCACCCTGGCCTCGCCATGTTCGGCATACACCCGTACCGCCACCGGGCTCTTGGCGCCGTAGCGCAGGGCGTTGGTCAACAGGTTGGACACCACCTGCTCGATGCGAAACTCATCCCACTTGCCCTCCACCGGCTGCGGCGCATCCAGTTGCACCGACGACTCGGCCGCCGCCACTTGCGGGGCAAAGTTCTCCAGCAGGTTACGCACCAACTGCGCCAGGTCGAACTGCCCCGGGCGGATCGACAGCTTGCCGGTGCGGATCCGCGACACATCGAGCATGTCTTCGATCAAGCGGATCAGGCTCTGGATCTGCCGTTCATCGCGATCGACCATGGCGTGCATCTTGTCCAGGGTAAAGGCAGCGGCGTTGTCCCGAGCCAGGTGCATCTTGCGCAACTGGGTCTCCAGGATCAGGCCGTTGAGGGGCGTACGCACCTCATGGGCGACGATGGACATGAAGTCATCGCGCATGCGCACCGCCTGCTCCAGCTCGGCCTGGGTCGCCTGCAGGCGGTTGAGCAACAACTCCTGCTCGCGCCGGCTTTGCTCCAGGGCTTCGACCTGCTGCTTCATGGCCTTGCTCTGGCGGTGCAGGTCGACGAATACATTGACCTTGCTCTTGACCGCGTGGATGTCCAGGGGCTTGTGCAGGAAATCCACCGCGCCACTCTCGTAGCCCTTGAAGGCGTAATTGAGCTCACGACCGGCGGCACTTACAAACACGATGGGAATGTTCTTGGTCTTTTCGGTGCCACGCATCATCTCGGCCAGTTCGAAGCCGTTCATGCCGGGCATCTGCACGTCGAGAATAGCCATGGCGAACTCATGCTCGAGCAGCAGCGACAAGGCTTCGTCCGCGCTCAATGCCTTGTAGACCTGGCGGTCCTCGCGCTTGATCAGTGCCTCAAGGGCCAGCAGGTTTTCCGGCAGATCGTCGACGATCAGCAGTTTGGCCTGGATAGTACTTAACATGGGGAAGATTCCAGGGAAGCCAGCAAAGCGCCAATCCGGCTCAAGGTAAGAATTTGGTCAGGTGCATGCAATGCCAGTGCCGCCTTGGGCATCACCGCCACCCGGGCCTCGGCAGGGTCCTGGACCACGGTGGTGCCGCCACGCAGCTTGACGTGGGCCAGGCCACGCGCGCCGTCCTGGTTGGCGCCGGTCAAAAGGATCGCCAGCAGATGCGGGCCATAGGCATCGGCGGCCGACTCGAACAGATAGTCAATGGCCGGGCGCGAGTGATGCACGCGCTCTTCCTGGCTCAAGGACAGGCTGCGGTCCTGCTCCACCGACAGGTGGTAGCCGGGGCCGGCAAAATACAGGGTGCCGGGCTGGATCATCTCCTTGTCCCGCGCCTCCACCACATGCATTGCCACGCGCCGGTCAAACACCTCGGCCAACTGGCTGCGCCGCTCATCCGGCAGGTGCAGTACGGCAATGATCGGCAGGTCGAACCCAGGCGCCAAGGCCCCGAAAATACTCAGCAACGCCTCGACCCCACCGGCGGATGCGCCAACGACAATGGCTTGGACACCCGACACACGGGCCGGGCTGGCAGTTGCTTGGTTCATGATTTGCGGTAGATCCGTTCTTGCTTGACCAAGGGTTCGAATTGCTTGCTGTAGGCGGAGAAATCCAGGGTTTCCTTACTGCCCAGCACCAGGAAGCCGCGATGACACAGCGACTCATGAAACAACCCAAACGCCCGATCCTGCAATTTTTTATTGAAATAAATCAGTACGTTACGACATGAAATCAATTGAGTTTCCGAAAATACGCTATCGGTCGCCAGGCTGTGGTCGGCGAACGTTACGTTCTCGCGCAGGGTCTTGTCGAAGATCGCGTAATCGTAGGCTGCCGTGTAGTAGTCGGCAAACGAACGCTGCCCTCCGGCCTGCTGGTAGTTGTGGGTGTAGGCACGCACGTTTTCCAGGGAAAAGATCCCCTGCTTGGCCTTCTCCAGGGAATTGGGGTTGATATCGGTGGCGTAAATGATAGTGCGTTCCAGCAAGCCTTCCTCGCGCAGCAGGATGGCCATCGAATACACCTCCTCCCCGGTGCTGCAGCCGGCGATCCAGATCTTGATCGACGGGTAGGTCTTGAGCAGCGGCACCACTTCCTGGCGAATCGCCAAAAAGTGCGATGGGTCGCGAAACATCTCGCTGACCGGGATGGTCAGGAACTGCAGCAACTGCATGAACGCCGTGGGATCGTGTAGCACCCGCTCCTGCAAGGCCGAGATGGTCTTGCAGTCGAACTGGCGCAAGGCGTGGGCCACACGGCGCTTGACCGAAGCCCCGGAATAGTCGCGAAAGTCATAGCTGTACTTGAGGTAAATCGCCTCGATCAGCAAGCGCAGTTCAATATCATTACTTCGATCCACTTAGTGTATTTCCACTTAAATGCGTTCCATCTTGGGCAACCACACCCGGATCAGCGAAAACAGCCGGTCCAGGTCAATCGGCTTGGCCAGGTAGTCGTTGGAGCCCGCCGCGAGGCAGCGCTCCTGATCGTCCTTCATGGCCTTGGCCGTCACCGCGATGATCGGCAGCTTGCGCCAGCGCGGGTCCTGGCGGATCAAGGCGGTGGCCTCGTAGCCATCCATCTCCGGCATCATCACGTCCATCAATACCAGGTCGATGTCCTCGACCTCATTGAGCCTCTCGATCGCCTCACGGCCGTTGCGGCCAATGACCACAATCGCGCCCTTGTGCTCCAGGGCGCTGGTGAGGGCGAAGATATTGCGCACATCGTCGTCCACCAGCAGCACCTTGCGCCCCTCGAAGACCTTGTCGCGGCTGCGGGCGGTCTTGAGCATCTTCTGTCGTTCCTGGGACAGCTGGGATTCGACTTTGTGCAGAAAGAGTGTCACTTCATCCAGCAACCGTTCCGGCGAACGGGCGCCCTTGATGATGATCGAGCGTGAATACTTGCGCAGTTCTGCCTCTTCGTCGCGGGTCAGGTTGCGCCCGGTGTAGACAATCACCGGCGGGAACGAGCAGATATCCTCGGTGGCCATGCGCTTGAGCAACTCGTTGCCGAGCATGTCCGGCAGCTTGAGGTCGATGATCATGCAGTCGTACACCGTGCTGCGCAGCAGGTCCAAGGCCTCCTGGGCGAAGCCAACAGCGGTGATTTCAATGTCGTCATCACCGATCAGGCGCGCGATGCTGTCGCGCTGCAAATCATCGTCTTCCACCAGCAGGATGCGCTTGACCTTCTGCGTCAGCTTGGCCTCCAGGCGCGCAAATACGTCCTTGAGCTCTTCGCGGGTGGTGGGCTTGACCGCATAGCCGATGGCGCCCATGTGCATGGCGGCTTCCACGCGATCCTCCACGGAAATCACATGCACCGGGATATGCCGGGTCTCGGCGTGTTCCTTGAGGCGTTGCAGCACGGTGAGCCCGGAGTGGTCAGGCAGGCGCATGTCCAAGAGGATCGCGTCGGGCAGGTACTGTTCGGCGAGGCTATAGCCCTCGTCCGCACCATGGGCCACCAGGCAGTGGTAACCCAGCTCATGGGCCAGGTCGAAGAGGATGCGCGCAAAGTTCGGCTCATCTTCCACCACCAGGATGCAACGGGTAACGAACGGTGCCTGCTCGCGGTCGTCGGCAAAGCGCGGGATCAACGCTTCATCCGCCACCGGCAACGGTGAAACCCGTACCGGCGCCACAGGGGCCGGGGCGGCCACCATGGCCCGCGGCTGCTCGATAAGCGGCGCGTCTTCGTCGCGCTCCACGTACTGCTCTGGCAGCACCAGGGTAAAAATGCTGCCCTGGCCCGGCTCGCTGGTGACGTTGATGTAGCCGCCGAGCAAGGTCGCCAGGTCGCGGGAAATCGACAGCCCCAGGCCGGTGCCGCCATAGCGGCGGTTGGTGGTGCCGTCGGCCTGGCGGAAGGCTTCGAAGATGCTTTGCTGCTGGTCGGGCGCGATGCCAATGCCGGAATCGCGCACGGTAAAGGCAATGCCCTCCCCCGGCTGGCGGGAAATGGTCAGGCTGACCTGGCCCTTCTCGGTGAACTTGACCGCGTTGGACAGCAGGTTCTTGAGGATCTGTTCCAGGCGCTGGCGGTCGGTGAACAGCATCAGCGGCGCGCCGGCCTGCACTTCCACCTGGAAACCCAGCTTGCGGTCGCGGGCCATAGGCTCGAACATCCCGCGCAGGCCCTCGACCAGGCGTGCCACGCTGGTGTTCTCGGGACGCATATCGAGCTTGCCGGCCTCGACCTTGGCAATGTCCAGGATGTCATTGATCAGGTTAAGCAGGTCGTTGCCCGCCGAGTAAATCGACTCGGCAAACTTGACCTGTTCGGCACTGAGGTTTTCCTCGGAGTTTTCCGCCAGCAGCTTGGCCAGGATCAGCGAACTGTTGAGCGGCGTGCGCAGTTCATGGGACATGTTGGCGAGGAACTCGGACTTGTACTTGCTGGAGCGCTGCAACTCGTCGGCGCGGTCCTCCAGCTCGACCTGCACGCGATTGAGCTCGACATTCTTGCGGTCCATGGCGTCGCGCTGGTCGGCAAGGATCTGGGTCTGCTCGGCCAATTGCTCGTTGGTCTGCTCCAGCTCCGCCTGCTGGGTTTCCAGGTGCGCCTGGGATTCCTTGAGAATGCGCGACTGCTCTTCGAGTTCCTCGTTGGCGGTCTTGAGCTCTTCTTGCTGCACTTGCAACTCTTCGTTGAGCTGCTGGGTCTCGGCCAGCACTTCCTGCAAGCGCTGACGATAGCGCGCCGCCTCGATGGAGGTGCCGATATTGCCCGCGATCAGCTCCAGCAGCTCCACATCGCGGTCGTCCAGGGGGCGCAAGAAGCCCAGCTCGATCACCCCATTGACCCGGTCATCATCACTGGTCGGCACCACCAGCACGCTACGCGGCGCGCCATCACCCAGGCCCGAGCTGACCTTGAAGTAATCCACCGGCACATCGTCCAGGCGAATCAAACGGTGCTGCTGTGCCGCCTGGCCGACGATCCCCTCATCGCGGTAGATCGCCTGCTCCTGCTGCTCCTGCTCCCGGGAAAAGCCATACGCGGCCACACGCTTGAGGCCGCCATGTTCTTCGCGCACATACAGCGCAGCCACCACCGAGCCCATGTACTGGGCACAGAATTGCAAAATATTGCGCCCCAGCAGGTTCAGGGTCAGTTGGCCAAGCACCTGTTCGGCCAGCTCGGTCTGCCCGTTGCGCAGCCAGGCCTGCTGTTCCAGGCGCTTGGCGATCTTCATCTGCGAGGCCAAGTTGGCGCTGTAACTGTCGGAAAGCACCATCAGATTCTTTCTGCCGACGTAGGCCAGGAAACCACTCAGGCCCAGCACAAACAGCAGGTAGAAGGTCACGCTCAGGACTGTGGTGCGAGTCACGTCCTCATTGCGGTCGATGCGAAACTGCTGCTCCATGGCAACCGCGGCGTCGTATTCCTTGCGAATTTCGTCGGTCAGGCGCTTACCCCTCCCGGCTTTCACCGCGCCACGGTAATCACCGTTCTGCCGTTGCAGGTCAATCATCGTCTGGGCGTAGTTGTTCCACTCCAGTTGCAGCGACTCCAGGCGCTTGAGTCGGTCCACTTGCTGGGGGTTATCCGCCACCAGCGCCTGCAAATTGCGCAGGTCGGAAATGATCCGTGGCTTGGCCACTTCGTAGGGGTCGAGAAAATGCTCATCCCCGGTAATCAGGAAACCGCGCATGCCGGTTTCCTGGTCGACGGTCAGTTTCGCGGTTTCATTGAGGTTATTGATCACCCGATCGGTGTGCTCCACCCACTGGATCACCGATAGCAGGTAGGTGATCAGGCACACGAAAAACACCGCGCTGAGCACACCCACGCCCAATGGCAAGGCCACGTTACGGCTCAGGAGTTTGCGGAAACTGTTTTCATCGACGGACGATGCGGGAGTCATGGGCGTGCCTTGGCCAAGAGCGGAAAAACCGGGAGTTTGCCCCAAAATCGTCGGTAAGGGCTACGTTTATGACGTATTTCAACGACACACTCAGGACATTGCGCCGGATTATCGGCACAATACCCACCCCGCTTGGGGAACTTGCCGGGATCGACGCAACTCACTAGAGGATGGTCTCGTTAACACCATCATCTGGGAACCCTCATTATGTCCGCTGCCTCCACCATCCTTGTCGTCGAAGACGATGCCATCGTGCGCATGTTGATCGTCGATGTGCTCGAAGAACTGGAGTTCAAGGTGCTCGAGGCTGAACACGCCGAAGCCGCCCTGGTATTCATAGAAGACAACATCCATGTGATCGACCTGATGATGACCGACTGGGGCCTGCCGGGCATGAATGGCAAGGAGCTGGCGCAGCGAACACGCACATTGCGCCCAAGCCTGCCCATCCTGCTTGCCAGTGGCTATGCCGAAAACATTGAGCTGCCCGCAGGTGTGCAGATGATTGCCAAGCCATTCTCCATCGATCAACTGCGCGATAAAGTCAAAAGCATGCTGGGTTGACTCACCCCCCCGTATCCCCGCAAACAAACCGTGATTGCCCCCACACAAAGTCATTAATTCGTTCGAGTGACTAGCGAGTCTGAATTTAACTGCTAGCTTCAAACGACATGTCCTACCAGGTTTTCGAATAAGGACTACCGGCAGCCCTACGAAAGCGCTATCGGGTCAGTGACCAAGGAACTGGGGAATCATCATGTTCACAGCACCGCGACTTCCAGCATGTATGTTGGCCGCTTTACTGTTGCCCGCGTGTTCTGCCCAGGCCGATAACGCCGAAACCGCCAACAAGAGCAACAACCCGCTCAACATGGCACCCGGCGCCAACTTGCAGGACTACTACACCCCCAGGCTGTACGACACCAATGCCCATACCAATGACGTGTTGCTGCGCGGCACCCTGCCCATTGCCCCCTCGGACTTTATCGGCGTGCCCCAACTGCTGCGCGCCACCCTGCCCCTGAGCACTCGCCCCGATCCCCATAGCGGCTACAGCACCGGCATCGGTGACCTGAACCTGTTCGATATCTTCCTGCTCAAGACCGAAGGTGTGCAGTTGGGCATCGGCCCGCAGCTCACCGCGCCGACTGCCGAGCACGATGAACTGGGCACCGGCAAATGGCAGGCCGGCCTGGCAGCCGTGGCCATCGACGCCTCGCCCCGTGGCCTGCTGGGCGCGCTGGTGCAGTACCAGAGCTCGTTTGCCGGCGACCGCGACCGGGCCCACGTGGAAAGCGCGACCTTCCAGCCCTTCATCATCCATAACCTGCCCAAGGGCTGGTACCTGCGCTCCACGGGCACCTGGACCTTCGACCTGAAGAACGACACCCACTACATCCCCATCGGCTTTGGTGCGGGCAAGGCCTGGAAAGCCGGCAGCAATATTCTCAACGCCTACGTCGAGCCGCAGTGGACGGTGGCGCGCAAGGGCGATGGCCTGCCGCAGTTCACCCTGTTCGCCGGGATCAACGTGACTTTCGGGAAATAAGGACGATTTATGCAGGCCCTGATGCGCAATGCCGGCTTCACCCTCCTGGCTCTGTCCGCCAGTTGTGGCGTGGGCGTGCACGCCCAGACCCTCGACACCCGCATCGGCCCGATCACCATGGAGGGCGAATTGCCCGCCCACAGTGAAATCGCCAAGCTGTACGGCGAGCTGGATTTCCAACAGGCCACCCAGAGTTTTCTCTGGGCTCTGCCGCTGGTGTCCTACGCCCAATGGCAGGACGAATTCAGTACCAAGCTCGGCGCGCGCAGTGGCGACCTGATGGTGCTCACCACCTACGAAGACAAGCTCGGGGTGATCACGGCCAATGCCACCACCCCGTATATCCTGGGGTTTGTCGACCTCAACGAGACCGGCCCGCTGGTGATCGAGTTGCCACCGGGGCCTACCGCCGGCGGCATTGGCGACTTCTGGCAGCGCGCAATCATCGATATGGGCCAGACCGGCCCGGACCAAGGCAAGGGCGGCAAGTACCTGGTGCTGCCACCGGGCCACGAACCGCCCGCCGATGCGGGCAAGTATTACCTGGCCAAGTCGCAAACGATGAACGTGCTGGTGGGCTTTCGCGTGCTCGACCCCGACCCGGCCAAGGGCAAGGCCCTGGTCGAGCAATTTCGCATGTACCCCTACGCCCAGCGCGCCAACCCTGGCAAAACGCGCTTGCTGTCACCCGCTGGCAAGCCGTGGTCCGGCACCCAGCCGCGCGGCATGGCGTACTGGGAGCGCCTGCACGGGATCATCCAGAAGGAGCCAGTCAACGAGCGCGACCGTTTCTACATGGCCATGCTCGCCAGCCTGGGCATTGAGAAAGACCGGCCGTTCAACCCCAACGAGCACCAGCGCCAGGCCCTGGAGCAAGGTGCGCAGATGGGCGAGTTGATCGCCAAGGCCAACGCCTTCGCCAAGCGCTTCCCCCAGGCCCAGTACTGGCCGGACCGCCAGTGGGATACGGTGCTGAACATCGCCGCCCCCTCCCAGCGCGTGACCTTCTACGACCAATTATGGGAGCGCAGCGCCTGGTTCTATGAAGCGGTGACCAACACCAAGGGCATGGTCTCCAAGACTCCGGGCCTGGGCCAGACCTATCTCGGCGCCTACACCGACCAGAAGGGCCAATGGCTCGATGGCGCCAAGCACTACAAACTGCACGTGGGCGCCAACCCACCGGCCAAGCAGTTCTGGTCGATGACGGTGTACGACATCGACAGCCGCTGCCTGATCGACAACCCGCAACGCAAGGCCGACCTGTCTTCTCGCCAGGACCTGAAGAAAAATCCCGACGGTTCGGTGGATTTGTACTTTGGCCCCACCGCGCCAAAAGACTTCGAGAACAACTGGGTGCAAACTCTGCCGGGCAAACACTGGTTCAGCTACTTCCGCTTGTATGCCCCTACCGAGGCCTACTTCGACAAGCGCTGGAAGCTCGACGACATCACCCCTGTTCCCTGACGGTTTGAAGGAAGGACGCACCAACATGATTGGAAAACCGACGCGCCTGCTGCTGGCGAGCCTCTCGATACTGCTGAGTACCGGCGCCTGGGCGGACTTTACCGCCTCCCCCGGCGAAGCCCGGGCCATTGCCAAGGAAGCGTACCTGTATGGCTTCCCGGTAGTGGAAATGTACAAGACCCTCTACACCCAGGCGGTGGACAAGGGCGGCGCCAACTTCAAGGCGCCGTTCAACCACATCGGCAACACCGCCAAGGTTTTCACCCCCAAGGACACGGCCTTCGTCACCCCCAATTCGGACACCCCCTACTCCTTTGTCTGGCTGGACCTGCGCCGCGAGCCGATGGTGCTGACCCTGCCGAAAATCGAGGACAACCGCTATTACTCCGTGCAGTTGATCGACCTCTATACGCAGAACTTCGCCTACCTGGGCACCCGCAGCACCGGCAACAATGGCGGGCACTACATGGTCGCCGGGCCCGACTGGAAGGGCCAGCAACCGGTGGATGTGGACCGTGTGGTCTACAGCGAAAGCAATATCGCCTACGCCCTGTATCGCACCCAGTTGTTCGATGACAAGGACCTGGCCAAGGTCAAGCAGATCCAGGCCGGCTACAAGGTCCAGCCCCTGAGCGGCTACGTCAAACAGGCAGCGCCGGCCAAGGTGGCGAAGATCGAGTGGCCCAAACCGGTCGCCGAGATGAGCGACAGCCCGCAGTTGTTCCGCTACCTGAACTTCATGCTGGCCTTCGCCGCGCCCCAGGACAGTGAAAAAGAGCTGCTGGCGCGTTTTGCCAAGATCGGGATCGCCCCTGGCGCGCCGTTCAAGGTTGCCCAGTTGAGCGCCGAACAACGCAAGGCCCTGGAAGACGGGATCGCCGATGGCAAGGCCGAGTTCGCCACCTTCAAGAAAGACAAGGTCGACACCCATCAAGTGGCCAGCGGTGACCTGTTCGGCAGCCGCGACCACCTGCAAAACAATTACCTGTACCGCTACGCCGGTGCCGACATGGGGATTTTCGGCAACTCCACCGATGAGGCCGCCTACATGGGCTACTTCGTCGACAGCGAGGGCAAGCCGGCCAACGGCGCCAAGCACAGCTACACCCTGCACTTTGCCAAGGGTCAACTGCCGCCCGCCGACGCGTTCTGGTCACTGACCATGTACAACGGCAAAAACAAGCTGCTGGTGGCAAACCACAAGAAACGCTACCTGATCAACTCGCGGATGTTGCCCCAGCTCAAGCTCGATGCCGATGGCGGCCTGACGCTCAAGGTCCAGCATCACGAACCGCCCAAAGCCGAACAAAGCAACTGGCTGCCAGCACCACCCGGTCCGTTCTACGCCGTACTGCGCATTTACCTGCCCAAGCCTGAGGTGGGTAACGGCCAGTGGAAACTACCGGCGCTGACCCCGGTGAAATAACCGCCCCGACACCCCTGACATCAGGCCCAGACAAGGAGTAGCGCCATGGTTTCACGCAGTCGACTGAGTGCATTCGCCGCCGCCACGCTGGCGCTGGTGCCAGGGATAAGTGTTGCGGACAATGCCAGGGATTGGCAGAACACCCCTACCGATCTGAATATGCTGTTCGGCTACTACAACCGGGTGGACACCAACACCCCCATCGACACCACGCTGCCCATCGATGGCCTGTCGCTCAACGCCGATGTGTATCTGTTGCGCTACGCGCGCTCGTTTGGCATCGACGGGCGTAACAGTGCCATCCAGTTTATCCAGCCCTATGCCGATGTTTCGGCGTCCTTCGATAACGCGCGCTTCTTCGATGGCACCAAGCACAACGGCGGCATGGGCGATGCCCAGGTGGTGTTCGCCCATAACATCTTCGGCGGCCCGGCCCTCACGGCGGCGGAGTTCGCCAGCTGGAAACCCGAGACCTTCCTGACCGGTGCCCTGTGGGTCACCGTGCCCACCGGTGACTATGACAAGGACCGCGTGATCAACATCGGCGCCAACCGCTGGGTGGTCAAGCCAGAACTGGGCTTCGGCACGCCGTTGGGCCCCACTTGGCTTGAGATCAATACCTGGGTCTCGCTGTTTGGCGACAACGACGAGTACCACGGCGACAGCAAGCTGGAGCAAAAGCCGCTGTACGCCATCGAGGGTCACTACAGCTACACCATCAATCGCGCGCTCTGGGCCTCGCTGGATGCCACCTACAGCCGGGGTGGTGAAAGCAAGATCGACGGCATCTGGCAGGACAACAAGCAGGAAAACGGCCTGTTGGGGGCAAGCCTGGGCTTTATGCTCACGCCGCAATTCGGCGGGTTGCTGGCCTATTCCGACACCATTGCCGAGCGACGCGGCTCGCCCGACGTGAACACCTGGACCTTGCGCATGCAATACGTCTGGTAATCGCATTCGTGAGGTACGCCATGTCGCGCTTTCATCGTATGTTGCTGGGCCTGCTGCTTGTCAGCGGCGGTGCCGTGGCCGGCGAACTGGAGCCCAAGGCCCTGGCCGCCCTGGAGCAGATGGGCAGCTATCTGCGCAGCGTGCAGCAGTTACGGCTCGATACCGACAGCCGCACCGACCAGGTCCTGGAGAGCGGCCAGGTCATCGAGTTCAATCACCAGACTCACCTGCAGGCCAGGCAGCCCGACAAGCTGCGGGTGCAGGTGGAACGCAATGGCGAGCGCCGCAGCCTGTTCTATAACGGCCAGCGCTTCACCCTCTACGACAGCCGCAGCGGCTACTTCACCGAGCAGGCCGCTCCCACGGATATCGCCAGCCTGCTCGCCCAATTAAGTGAACGGTACGGCATCGAACTGCCCCTGGCCGACCTGTTCCGTTGGGACGCCACTACCGCCAAGGCCGCCGGTCTGAGCGACGCACTATGGATCGACAGCCAGACCCTCAATGGCCAGGTATGCGATCACTACGCCTATCGCCAACCGGACATCGACTGGCAACTGTGGGTGCGCCAGGGCCCGCAGCCACTGCCGTGCCGCCTGGTGATCAGCCGCCGCGACAGCGCCGGGCAGCCGCGCCACAGCGTCGACTATCGCTGGCAGCTGGACGCCCCGAGCAACGACCGCGACTTTGAATTCACCCCGCCAGCCGGTGCCCGGGCAATCCCCCTGGCCCCCGCAGGAGCACAACCATGAAGCCCATGGCGGCGGTGCTCACTGCCAGCTTGCTGCTGACCCTGTTCAACCCGCTGACCGCCCACGCCTGGCAGATGCGCGGCGGTGGTGGCGCACGGACCTTCGTCGTGCCCCATGGCGGTGGCGGTTTCCATCCACCGCCGCCGCACCCGATGCCGGCGCCCCGGCCCATGCCGCCTCATCCCGAGCCACACCCGCAGCCGGGGCCGCATCCGTATCCCGGGCCGGGACCAGGGCCTGGGCCGCATCCTTACCCGATGCCACCGCCGCCACCACCGCCACCACCGCCGCCGGATGATTGGTATCACCCCTGGGCCACGGCCGCCGTGATCGGCGCCACCACCGCGACGATCCTGGCCATCGGCACGCGGGTCAACACGGTGCCGGTCGATTGCGTGTCGGTCATCGCCAATGGCGTGGCCTACCAGCATTGCGGGCCGACCTGGTACCAACCGCAGTACGTCGGCAGTTCCGTGCAGTACATCGTGGTCGCCGCACCCTGGTGATCCAATGCTTCAAGGATGATTGTGATGACAGCGCTCAACGATCTTAACGCCCTGCAAGCCAGCATCGCCGAAAGCGTGCTGGGCCAGGACCAGGTTATCCGGCAGATCCTCCTGGGCCTGCTGGCCAACGGTCACCTGCTGCTGGAAAGCCTGCCGGGGCTGGCCAAGACCCGCACGGTCAAGGCCCTGGCCAGGCACCTCGACGCGCAGATGAGCCGGATCCAGTTCACCCCCGACCTGCTGCCTTCGGACATCACCGGCGCCGAGGTGCTGCACCAGGTGGACGGGCAGAACCAGATCCGTTTCCAGCCCGGCCCCTTGTTCGGCAACCTGATCCTGGCTGATGAAATCAACCGCGCCCCGGCCAAGGTCCAGGCCGCCCTGCTCGAAGCCATGGAAGAGCGGCAAATCACCGTGGCCGGCGCCAGCCACGCGCTGCCCGAACTGTTTATCGTGGTCGCCACCCAGAACCCCATCGAACAGGAAGGCACCTACCCACTGCCGGAAGCGCAGATGGACCGCTTTTTGCTGAAAATCCTCCTCGACTACCCC
This sequence comes from Pseudomonas sp. WS 5010, assembly GCF_012985565.1. Taxonomy (NCBI): domain Bacteria; kingdom Pseudomonadati; phylum Pseudomonadota; class Gammaproteobacteria; order Pseudomonadales; family Pseudomonadaceae; genus Pseudomonas; species Pseudomonas sp. WS 5010. The sequence goes on from NZ_JAAQWQ010000002.1 coordinate 785,414, forward strand.
AGCGCCGACGATGAAAGCCAGGTGCTGCGCTTGCTGCGGGCCGAAGAACAGGCAGGCGACGCCCCTGTCACTCAGGGCTTCAACCTGGCACAAGAGGTGATCTTCGCCGCTCGCCGGGAAGTCAGCGCCGTGCAGGTCGCGCCGGCCATCGACCGCTACCTGATCGACCTGATCAACGCCACCCGCCATCCCGGCGACTACGACCCGGACCTGGCACGCTGGATCAGCCTCGGCGCCAGCCCCCGTGGCGGCATCGGCCTGGACCGCTGCGCACGCGCCGATGCCTGGTTGCAGGGCCAGGCATTCGTCACCCCGGCCAACGTGCAAGCGGTGGTGCATCCAGTACTGCGCCATCGCCTGCAACTGAGCTACGACGCGGTGGCCGATGGAGTCAGTGCCGATCAGGTGCTCGACCGCCTGCTGGCCAAAGTGGCGATCCCGGCATGAACGCCGACGGTCAGGTCTACGTGTCCCTCGGGCAGTTGATGGCCCTGCAGTTCCAGGCACGGGGCTTGAGTTTTGTGGCACGCCAGCCCCAGGGCAGCATCCTGGCGGGCAACCATGCGTCACGCCTGCGCGGGCGCGGCCTGAACTTCGATGAACTGCGGCGCTACCAGCCCGGTGACGACCTGCGCCACCTCGACTGGCGCGCCTCGCTGCGCACCGGCAAGCCGGTGGTGCGCGCCTTTACCGAAGAGCGCGACCGCCCGGCCTTGATCGTGGTCGACCAGCGCATGTCGATGTTCTTTGGCTCGGTGCGCAGCTTCAAATCAGCCGTCGCCGCCGAACTGGCGGCGCTCGCCGCGTGGATGGTATTCAACGCAGGCGACCGGGTCGGCGGCGTGGTGTTCAACGATGAGCGCATCGACGCCGTGGCCCCGTTGCGCAGCCGCAAGCGGGTCGAGGCCCTGTGCAGCCGTATCGTGCAGCACAACCAGGCGCTCAATGCGCGCAATCCGGACCATGAGGGCGACGGGCAACTGGACAAGGTCTTGCAGCATTGCCTGGCGCTGGCCGGGCATGACCATTTGATCTGCATCGTCAGCGACTTTGCCGGCGCCGGGCCGCGCACCCTGCAACTGCTGCGCCAGCTGTCGGCCCATAACGATGTGCTCGCCTTGCAGGTCTACGATCCGCTGGCCCTCAACGTGCCCAAAAGTGGCCAACTGCGCGTGACCCAGGGCCAGTTGCAGGTGGAATTGGCCGTGCAACAACAGCAGGTGCGCCAACCCCTGGGGGATTTTCTCGGCGGCCGCCTCAAGGATGTCGCCAACCTGTTGCGGCGCAGCCAGGTGCCCGTGCTGATGTTCAGCAGCGCCCTGCCCGCCGCCGAGCAATTGCGCGACGAACTGGGCAGGCGCCGTTGAACGCCCAGGTGCCGAGCATCGAACAGCTGCAAGAGCTGGGCTTGCCCGCGCCCGTCAGCTACTGGCCGCAGACCTGGGGTTGGTGGCTGCTGCTCGGCCTGCTGATCCTCGGCCTGCTGGTGTGGGCGGCCAGGGCCTGGCTTGCGTGGCGCCGCAATGCCTATCGCCGTGAGGCCCTGGCCCGCCTGGATGCGCTGGAGGATCTACGGGAACTGCCGGTGTTACTCAAGCGCGTGGCGCTGTCGATGCCCCTGGCCCCCGAAGAGCTGCAACGCGTGCCGACCTTGAGTGGCGCCGACTGGCAAGCCTTCCTGCAACGCCATGGCGCTGGGCAGGTGCCGGCGGACCTCAGCCGGCAACTGGCCGAACTGGCTTACGCGCCGCCCGAGGCGCTGGGCGCCGAACAGCGTGCACGCCTGCTGGCCCAGTGCCGAACCTGGGTGGAGGGGCATCATGTGGCAGCTTGATTACCCCTGGTTGTTGCTCCTGCTGCCAGCGCCCTGGCTGGCCTGGCGTTACCTGCCCGCCTACCACGAGGCGCGCAGCGCGGTGCGGGTGCCGTTTTTCGCCGGGATGAGCCGCGCGGTGGGGCAAGCCCCGGCAGCCAGCGGCAGCCGCAGCAATCGCGGGCAACTGCTGCTCAACCTGCTGGTCTGGGCCCTTCTGGTGCTGGCCGTGGCGCGCCCGGTCTGGGTAGAAAAACCTATCGAACGCCAACAGCCGGTGCGCGACCTGATGCTGGCCATCGATATTTCCCAGTCCATGCAGACCCAGGACTTCACCGACGCCAGCGGCCAGAAGATTGACCGCCTGGCCGCAGTCAAACAGGTGGTGCAGGGGTTTATCCAGCGGCGCAAGGATGACCGCCTGGGCCTGATCCTGTTTGGCAGCGGCGCCTACCCCCAGGCACCGCTGACCCTGGACCATGCCAGCCTCGCGCTGCTGCTCGATGACAGCGGCATCGGCATGGCCGGGCCCAACACGGCCATTGGCGATGCCATCGGCCTGAGCTTGAAGCTGCTGGACGCGGCCCACGAGCAGGAGAAAGTGCTGATCCTGCTCACCGACGGCAACGACACCAGCAGCGCAATCACCCCGGACCACGCCGCCAGCATGGCTGCGGCCAAAGGCGTGGTAATCCATACCATCGGCATTGGCGACCCCGGCGCGTCGGGCGAGGCCAAGGTCAACCTGGGCGCCTTGCAACAGATTGCCGACGCCACCGGCGGGCGCTATTTCCGTGCAGAAAACCGCGACACCCTGGACCAGATCTACAGCACCCTCGACCAGCTCACCCCCCATCAGGTCCAGACCCTCAGCCACCAACCCAAGCGCGATCTGTTCTGGCTGCCCCTGGGCGCAGCCTTGAGTGTGTTCGCCGTATACCACCTGATCGCTGCAGCATGGCCGTACCGCACCAGACGGGAGGTGCCGGATGGCGTTCAACCTCAGTGACTTGCACTTCCTGCGCCCCGCCTGGCTGCTACTGGCCTTGATCGGCGTGCTGCTGCCCCTGCTCTGGCGGCGTAACCGCGACCTGCAACGCCGCCTGCGCGGCAATATCGCCCCGCACCTGTTGCCGCACCTGTTGCTCACGCCCAGCGATACCCATCGCCTGCGCCCGGTGCACCTGGCCAGTGCGTTGCTGGTGCTCGGCGCCCTCGCCGCTGCCGGGCCGACCTGGGAGCAGGACCGACCGGCTTTCCTGGAGAATCGCGCACCGTTGATCATTGCCCTCGACCTGTCCCCGTCCATGGACAACATCGACGTGCCGCCCACCCGCCTGGAAGCGGCCAAACACAAGGTGCATGACCTGGTTGCGCGGCGCAAAGGCGCAAGAACCGCACTGATCGTCTACGCCGGCAGCGCGCACCTGGTGTTGCCGCCCACCGATGACCCGGCGCTGCTGGACAGCTTTATCCAGGCCCTCGCCAGCGAACTGATCACACGGCCGGGCAAGGACGTGGCTGCGGTCATCGAGCAAGCCAGGCGCCTGCTCGACGCAGAAAAATCCCCCGGCACCCTGCTGCTGCTCAGCGACGGGGCCGACGTCGCCCAACTGCCGCGGCTCAAGCCCCTGTTGGCCGACAGCCCGCTGCAAGTGTTGGTCCTGGCGGTGGGCAGCAACCCCGGCAGTTTCGACGCCCCGGCCTTGAAGCAACTGGCCGCCGCCACCGATGCGCCGCTGGGCAGCTTGACCCTCAATGACGACGACCTGGACTGGGTGGAGCTGCACGCGCAGCAGCACTTCCAGGCGGCCGATGAACAACAGCGCGCCCTGCAATGGAAAGACGAAGGCTACTGGCTGTGTTGGCCGCTGTTGCTGGTGGCACTGTTCGGCGTGCGCCGGGGCTGGAGCCTGAATTGGGCCGCCGTGGTGATGCTGGGCCTGTTCCTGCAACCCGCGCCGGCCCAGGCCAACGGGCTGGCCGATGCTTTTCTGACAGCCGATCAACAAGGGCGCTGGGCCTTCGAGCACCACCACTACCCCGCCGCCGCCCGCCTGTTTGTCGACCCCTACTGGAAAGGCATCGCGGCCTATAACGCCGCCGACTACGATCTGGCCCAGGCCACCTTCGCCCAACTCGACAGCGCGCAGGCGGCGTTCTACCTGGGCAATATCCATGTGCGCCGCTTCAAGTTCGACCAGGCCATCAGCGCCTACCAGCAAGCCTTGCAGCGCCAGCCACAGTTCCCCGAGGCCAGTGCCAACCTGGCATTGGCCATGGCCCTGAAAAAAGACACCGAAAGCGCCGCCGACAACGCCCCCGAGGTCAAGCCCGACGCGATCAAGTTCGACAAGACGCCCGGCAAGGGCCAAACCAAGGCGGTGCAGACCGAACAAGCCAGCAGTGACGCCCTGTGGTTGCAGAACCTGACCACCTCGCCGGCCAACTTCCTGCGGCGCAAATTCAGCCTGCAAGACCAGGGCGGCGCCCATGAATAAGCCTGCCCTGCTCGGCCTGCTGTTCTGCACACAGCTCATGGCCGGCGAGCCGCAACTCAAGGTGCACGTGCAACTGCTGCCCGGCCCGGCAGTGATGGTGGGCGAGCAAGCGCAGTTGCAGGTGGACGTGCTGACCGACACCTGGTTCACCACTGCCGCCAGCCTGCCCGCCCTGCAATTGCCGGGCGCCCGGGTCGAGGCACCGGGGGGCGAGGCCGAGCACCTGACCCAGGTGATCGACGGCCAGAACTTCTATGGCATGCGCTATCGCTACCGCATCACTCCCAACGTGGCACAGCAGTTCAACGTGCCGTCCCTGGCCGTCAGCGCCCAACCCGGTCAGGCCAGCGCCCCTCTGACTGCGCACAGCGCGCCACTGGCGTTCAAGGCCACGCTGCCACCCGGATTCAACCCCGGCGAGAACCTGCTGGTGGCCGAAGGGGTGCGCCTGAGCCAACACCTCAGCACCTCGGCCACACCGCTGAAGGTGGGCGACAGCCTGACCCGCACCCTCACCCTGCAAGCCGACAACACCCCGGCGCTGTCCTTGCCGGCGCCGCCTCAAGCCTCGATCGAAGGCCTGCGCGCTTACCCGCAGGCGGCGCTGATCAGCAACCTGGACGACGGGCGCGGTACTGTCAGCGGCGGCCAGCGCGTGGACCGTTGGGTATACCGGGTCGAACAGGGCGGCCATTACCAGTTACCGGCCATCAGCGTGAAATGGTGGGACAGCCGCAACCATCGCCTGCAAGTGGCGCAGTTGCCCGCCATCAGCGTCGAAGCCCTGGCTGGCAGCGACTACCGCCCGACCTTTTCGATCGCCCAGGACCTCAAGGACTTGGGCCAACACACGCGCTGGCAACTGTCGCGCCACGGCCTGGCCTGGAGCGCGGCGCTGGTGCTGCTGCTATTGGCCGGCTACCTCGGCCACTCGCTCTGGCCACGGCTGCCAGCACTGTGGCGCCGCGCCTGGGCGACATTGCGCCGGGTCTGCCGTCGACTACGCTTGCTACCACTGAACCCCCGTCGCGAAAAGGATTTCCCATGACGTCTCTGCGCCGCTCCCTGCCCCTGCTGCTGTGCCTGAGCTTTCCCGCATGGGCCAGCGACCCGCTGCCATCATGGAATGAAGGACCGAGCAAACAGCACATCATCGAATTCGTCCAGGCCGTGACCGCCGAAGGTTCGACGGACTACGTCAAGCCCGCCGAGCGCATCGCCGTGTTCGACAACGACGGTACCCTGTGGACCGAGCAGCCGGCGTACTTCCAGGTGCTGTTCGCGTTCGATGAAATCAAGCGCCTGGCGCCCCAGCACCCGGACTGGAAAACCACCCAACCGTTCAAGGCCGTGCTGGAAAACGACCACCAGGCCCTGGCCCAGAGCGGCATGGACGGCCTGCTGAAAATCATCGGTGCGACCCATACCGGGATCAGCACCGAGACCTTTATCGCCAATGCCAAGGCCTGGCTGACCCAGGCCCGCCATCCGAAAACCGGCAAGCCCTACACCGAGATGATCTACCAGCCGATGCTGGAAATGCTCGACTACCTGCGCAGCCAGCAATTTAAGACCTACATCGTGTCCGGCGGCGACACCGCCTTCATGCGCGCCTTTGCCGACGTGGTCTATGGCGTACCGCCGGAACAGGTGATCGGCAGCAGCTTCGTCACGCAGTTCCAGATCAACGACGGCAAGCCGCAGATCCTGCGTACCGCCAAGCTGGCCCATAACGACGATGGCCCGGGTAAGCCGGAAAGCATCGATGCGGTGATTGGCCGGCGACCGATCCTCGCCTTCGGCAACTCCGACGGCGACTTGCAGATGCTGCAATGGACGGCGGCAGGCGCGGGGAAACGTTTCATGGGGCTGGTGCACCACACCGACGCTGCGCGGGAGTGGGCGTATGACCGCAACTCTTCGGTGGGGCGCCTGGACAAGGCCCTGGACGAGGCCAATACAAAGGGTTGGACCGTGGTCGATATGGCCGCCGACTGGCGGCGTATCTACCCGTTCGAGCCGGTTGTGCAAAAGCAGGTGCAATAAGCAAAGACGTCGCGATGGACTGTAGTAAACGTTGGTCGCAGCAGTGCGACTCAAGCCGATAAAGGAGCAGGTCTCATGACTCGCATATGCAAGTGGCTACCGAAACTGGCCCTGGTGGCGGTTTCAGTGATGGGGGTCGGGGCGACAGCCCTGGCCGCCGAAAAGCCGAATATCCTGGTGATATTCGGCGATGACATCGGGCAAACCAATATCAGCGCCTATTCCATGGGCGTCGTGGGCTACAAGACCCCGAACATCGACCGTATCGCCAAGGAAGGCATGATGTTCACCGACTATTACGCGGAGAACAGTTGCACCGCCGGGCGCTCGTCCTTTATTACCGGCCAGACGCCGTTGCGCACTGGCTTGTCCAAGGTCGGCATTCCCGGTGCACCGGTAGGCCTGCAAAAGCGCGACATCACCATCGCCCAGGCGCTCAAGTCCCAGGGCTACGCCACCGGGCAATTCGGCAAGAACCACTTGGGCGACCGCGATGAGTACCTGCCCACCAACCATGGTTTCGATGAGTTCTTCGGCAACCTGTACCACCTCAATGCCGAAGAAGAGCCGGAACGCCCTTACTGGCCCAAGGACGACGCAGCCTTCGTCAAGGCCAACACCCCACGCGGGGTGATCCACAGCTTTGCCGACGGCAAGATCGAAGACACCGGCGCCTTGACCACCAAGCGCATGGAAACCATCGACGACGAAACCACCGCCGCCGCCCAGGCGTTCATCAAGAAACAGGCCGAGGCCGACAAGCCGTTCTTTGTCTGGATGAACACCACGCGCATGCACGTGTTCACCCACGTGCGCGACTCGATGAAGGGCCAGAGCGGCATGCCCGGCAACGAGTACGCCGATGGCATGCTGGAGCACGATGGTGACGTCGGCAAACTCCTGCAGACCCTCGACGACCTGAAAATCGCCGACAACACCATCGTGGTCTACACCACCGATAACGGGCCCAACCAGTTCTCCTGGCCGGACGCGGCAACCACGCCGTTTCGCAACGAGAAGAACTCCAACTGGGAAGGCGCCTACCGGGTGCCGGCGATCATTCGCTGGCCGGGCAAGATCAAGGGCGGCGAAGTCTCCAACGAAATGCTCTCGGGCATGGACTGGTTCCCGACCCTGCTCGCGGCGGCCGGCGATACCGAGGTCAAGGACAAGCTGCTCAAAGGCTGGGCCCCGGTCGCGGGCGGCGCCAACTTCAAAGTGCACCTGGACGGCTTCAACCAACTGCCCTACCTGACCGGCCAGCAACCTAAAGGCGCACGCAACGAGTTCTACTACTTCAACGACGACGGGGTGCTGGTATCGATGCGCTTCGACAACTGGAAAGTGGTGTTCTGCGAACAACGCCAGCCTGGCGGTTTCCGGGTCTGGAGCGAGCCGTTCGTGTGCCTGCGGGTGCCGAAGATCCTCAACTTGCGCATGGACCCGTACGAGCGGGCGGACGTGGTGTCTGACCAGTATTACGACTGGAGCACCAAGAACGTGTACCTGGCGGGCGTCGCGGTGACCAAATCGGCGGCCTTCCTCGAAACCTTCATCGAGTACCCACCCAGCCAGAAACCGGCGAGCTTCAGCATCGACCAGATTCGCGCGGCGGTGGATGCGAAAATTGCCGAGAAAATGAAGGCAGCGCCGGCGCAGTAAAAGGTCGGAGCGGGCTTGTGTGGGAGCGGGCTTGCCCGCGATAGCGGTGGATCAGTCACCTAATGCATTGATTGACACTGCACTATCGCGGGCAAGCCCGCTCCCACACTAAACCCGGTTTGCACCGGGCATCTTCGCCAGTTTTGAAATATTTGTTCCCTTTGAACAAGGCAATCTGCAATGTCTTCACGCACTGCCAGCCAACCCCTGGCCCGTCTCCAGACCTCCACCCTGCTGATCCCCGCCCTGCTGCTGTTCATCTCCGGCAGCGCCGCTCTGGTGTTCCAGGTGCTCTGGATCAAGCAGCTGTCACTGGTGGTTGGGGTCGAGGTCTATGCCATCACCACCGGGATCAGTGCCTTCTTTGCCGGGCTGGCCCTGGGTAGCTGGCTGTTTGGCCGCTGGGCCGATCGGCTCGCACGGCCGCTGGTGCTTTACGCCGCTCTGGAAATTCTCGTCGCCGTGCTCGGAGTCAGCGCCACGCTGGCCCTGGGCATGGCCGCCAGCCCGTTTGCCTGGCTGGAACAGCGCATCGGCCTGTTGGCCTGGGTCCTGCCTTTCGCCCTGGTGGGCCTGCCTGCGCTGTTGATGGGCGGCACGCTGCCGGTGCTGGTGCGCGCCCTCAACGCCGATGCCAAGGACCTGGGCCAGGCCGGTGGCCGGCTGTATGCGGCCAACACCGCCGGGGCCATCGTTGGCACCTTGCTCACGGCCTTTGTGCTGATCGCCACCTTTGGCGTGCGCGGCAGTGCCCTGGTGGCCGCCTTGCTCAACCTGCTCGCCGCCGTCGGCGCCTTGTTGTACGTGCGCCATCGCGCAACGTCGGTCAATGCCCCGTCCAAGACCCAACCGGCGCGCCTGGCGCTGGTGCTGTATGCCATCGCCGGCGGCGTGGCCCTGGGTTATGAAGTGGTCTGGTCGCAGTCCATCGTGCAATTCATGAGTACCCGCACCTATGCCTTTGCCGTGGTGCTGGCTACCTACCTGGCCGGGCTGTTTATCGGCAGCCAACTGATGGCGCGCCGGGTCGCACGCATTCGCGATCCGTGGGGCGTCTTCGGTCTGCTGATTGCCGGTGCCGGGTTGGTGGCCCTGCTGGAAATCGCCTTGCTGGGCCGTTGGCTGGTGCTCCTGCAAACCCAGGCTGAAGCGCTGGTACTGAGCTTCGGTGGCGGCGAATTGCCAGGCATGAGCGCACGCTTTGCAATGGCCGCCTTGTGCATTGTGTTTGTGCCCACCTTGTTGCTCGGCGCGGCGTTTCCCCTGGCGCTGCGCCTGAGTGTGGGCGGCGCGCAGGTAGGCCGGGACGTGGGCGCGGTGGTGGCGTTCAACACCCTGGGCGGGATTGTCGGGGTGATGCTCTGCGGTTTTGTGCTGATCCCCTGGCTCGGCCTGGTGCGCACCCTGGGCCTGCTGGCGGTGATTGCCGGCGTGGTGGGCTACATCGCGGTGCGCCGTGGCCATGGGGTGAAAAAAGGTCGCCGCCAGGCCGTGGTGGCCATCGGCCTGCTGTCATTGGCCGCGGCCCTGCTGACCCCGGTGGACCGCCTGGCCAACCTGCTGCCCGGCGCACGCAATGCCAGCCTGGCGTTTTACCAGGAAGGCCGTGGCGCGACCGTCGCGGTGGTCACCCAGGGCAAGGGCACGCGGGCCTTTCAGCGCCTGTACATCCAGGGCGTGTCCAACACCGGCGACGCCATGCCGTCCCTGCGCTATATGCGCATCCAGGCCCTGCTGCCGTTGCTGATCCATAACGCCGAGCCCCGTGCGGCGCTGGTGATCGGCTTTGGCACCGGCATCACTGCCGGCGCACTGTTGCGTTATCCGGGGCTGGAGCAACGGGTCGTCGCAGAACTGCTGCCTGCTGTGGTGCAAGCGGCGCCGCTGTTCAAGGGCAACTACAACGCTGCCAGCGATTCCGGCGTGCAGGTGCGCTTGCGCGACGGTCGCCAGGAACTGCTGCGCAGCCCCCAGGCCTATGACTTGATCACCCTGGAACCACCACCGCCCTCCGCCGCCGGCGTGGTCAACCTGTACTCGCGCGACTTCTACCAACTGGCCGCGCGGCGCCTGGAAAAACACGGCCTGCTGGCCCAGTGGCTACCGCTGCCGACGCAGAACATCGAAGACTCGCAATCATTGGTGCGCAGCTTCCTCGACGTGTTCCCCTACGCCACGCTGTGGACCAGCGAGTTCCACGAGATGATGTTGGTGGGCTCCATGGAGCCAATCGAGCTGGACGCCACGCGTATTCGCCAGCGCTTCGAGCAAGCCCCGGTGCGCAGCGCCCTGGCCGAGGTTGGCATTGATTCGGCCGCGACCCTGCTGGCGACCTGGGTTACCGATCGCAACGGGCTGGAGCGCTTTGCCGGGCAGGCCCTGGCCGTCACCGATGACCAGCCGCGTATCGAATATGCCCCGTGGGTGCGCAGCCAGGAGATCAAGCGGGTGTTGCCGGCCTTGCTCGACTTGCGAGTGCCTGCGCCCTTGCTGAATGCCGATGGGGCATTGCTGCGCACCCTGGAGGCCGAACAACAACGCCTGATGCAGTTCTACCGCGCCAGCCTGCACGCCTATGACGGTGATCGTGCGGCCTGGGGCCGGGATATCCGCCAGGTGTTGCAGGAGGATGGGGCCAATCCGTATTACCGGTGGTTTGTCGGGGATTGATGGGTGGGGGCTGGCTTGCCGCCCATGAGCATGAGTATCTACACAACTGTGTAGTGGTTCTTGGGCTTGTGCACATATCCATTGCTGCGATAACGGCCACTCATGGGCGTGTCGCGGCTACCCCGGTATCCATGCCGGGGCGCCCAAGATCAGGATCAAAAGCAGAGCTGGAGCGCGAAGCCCCATTCCCTGTAGGCGTTGGGTGGGTTACTTGGCCTTGAGCTTGAGGTAGGACTGGTGCAGATCCGCCGCCCAGCCATCCATCACCGCCTTCACATCCGCCGCTTTCATCACCTGGGTATCGTTGTCCAAAGGCTTGCCCGTGCCTTTGCGCACGACCTGGGCGATCACCCGGCCACTGTCGCCATCGAGAAACTGCGCCTCGGTGCCCAGGGTGGTTTCCTGGTCACGAATCCCGGTGCCGGTGCTCACCGCGGCTGCCACCAGGGCGACTGGAATGTACTCGTACGGCTTGAGGCTTTCGGTCTTGCGGCTGACCGCTGTGATCGCCGCCCGCACCACAATCACCCCAGGGCCCGGGGCGTTGGCCAATGGCAGGGACTTGACCAGCTCACGCTTGAGCGCCTGGTTGTAGTACTCGTTGATGCTGCGCAAGGTGTCTTCGGGGATTTGCGCGGTGGCCTGGGGCTTGGGGAAAAATTGAGTCGGCTCGATATACACCGAGGTGTAGCGGTTCAGATTGAGCTTGGGATCGACCCAGCGCATCACCTCTGCGCCCGACGGCGACTTGGCTTCGCGCAACTGGCTGTAGTCGGACAGAAATCCCGAATACTCATCCGGCTGCGGGACTTTACTTGCACACCCGGTCACCCCGAGTGAGGCAATACACAGCGTACTGATCATGAGCCCTAGCTTCATGGCGCAACTCCTTGGCGTTTATCGTCGAAACGTGAAGTAACAGGTATAGCCAACTCTGGAAAAATATCCTACTACTGGCACATAAGTGCGGCTTATTTCACACCCCTGATTTGACAGGGCCCTGACCTGCGTCAAAGCTGCACACAGCTTAAGCACGCCATAGAGCGTCAATGCATCGGACATCGGAAGTCGCATGCCCAAGGTCAACCACCGTGATTCATCCCGTCGTTATCTCTACCCACTGTTGATTGCCGTTTTGCTACTGGCGATGGCCGCGATCTGGCTGTTCCTCCAGGCCAGTACGCCCAAGCTGCCGCTGCCGGCGCCCACACCGGTGGCTGTTGTGGCTAAACCGCCGACGCCGCCTGCGCACATGGTGGACGAGCAGCAATGCCAGGGCTGCCATCAACCCCAGGCCAAGGACTGGCAAGGTTCTCACCATCAACTGGCAATGCAGCAGGCAACCCCCCAGACGGTACCGGCCGATTTCAACAATGCCTCGTTCCAGGGCGAAGGCGAAACCACTCGCTTCCTGCGCCGGGGCGATGAGTTCTGGGTCAACACCCCGGGGGTCGATGGCAAGCCTGCCGACTTCAAGGTCGCCTACACCTTCGGCATCGCCCCTTTGCAGCAGTACCTGATCGAGGTCGGCGACGGACGCTTGCAGGCCTTGGGCGTAGCCTGGGATACCGAAAAAAACCGCTGGTTCCACCTCTATCCCGGCCAGGGCGTGAACTTCAAGAACCCGTTGCACTGGAGCAAGCCGAGTCAAAACGCCAACTTCATGTGCGTGGAATGCCACACCACCGGCTACCAGCGCAATTTCGATGCGCCCAACAACCGCTTCGACAGCCAGTGGAACAGCCTCGGTGTCGGCTGCCAGGCCTGCCATGGCCCGGCCTCGAACCATATGCAATGGGCAGCGAAGAAAGGCGACCTGTTGCATGCAGGCTTTGCCGTGGACTTGAAGGACAAGGACGCCACCGTCGAGCTTGAAACCTGCGCCCGCTGCCATGCACGCCGCGCCCCACTGGGTGACGGCTATACCGTGGGCAAGCGCCTGATGGATGACTACCTGCCCAGCGTGCTGACCCGCGAGTTGTATGCCCTGGACGGCAAGATCAAGGACGAAGTGTTTGAGCACGGCTCCTTCGCCCAGAGCAAGATGGCCGACAAGGGCGTGCGCTGCACCGACTGCCATAACCCCCATAGCAACCAGTTGAAGGCCCCCGGCAACGGTGTGTGCCTGCAATGTCACAACACGGCGGGCAAGACTGCGGTTGCCTCGGTAGATGGCCGCGGGTTGCAGGCCAGGAATTACGAAGCGCCGGAACACACGCGCCATGTCGCCGGGCAGCCTGGCTCGTTTTGCGTCGATTGTCATATGCCCGGCAAGTTCTACATGGGCAACGACTTTCGCCATGACCACAGCTTCAGCATCCCCAACCCCGAGCGCGCCGCCAGGCTCGGCACCCCGGACGCCTGCCTGAGCTGCCACCAGGGCAAGGCCGGCGACAAGATCAGTGCACAATTCAAACTGTGGGACCACAGCCAGACACTCCAGGCCCCACGCTACGACGAAAGCCTGGCGCTGATTCGCGGCGGCCAGCCGGGTGCGGCACACGCGTTGTATGAGCAATTGGCGCGCAGCAACCTGCCGGCGATCCAACGCGCCACGCTGCTGGCCGAGTTGCCCAACTACCCCAGTGAGCAGGCGTTGAAGCTGGCGACCAAAGACCTGGGCCACCCTGCCCCACAGGTGCGCGAGAGTGCGCTTCGGGCGGCCAGCGCCTTGCTGCCGCCTGCCGAGCGCGTGGCGCTGTATCGCCCCTTGCTCAAGGACCCGGTGCGGGCGGTGCGCATTCTCGCCGCGCGGGATCTGCTCAGCGTCGCAGCGCAAGGCCTGGGCCCGGCCTGGGAACAGGCCATCGGTGAATACGAGAACGTGCAACGGAGCCTGCAAGAGCGCGCCGAAGCCAACCTCAACCTGGCCATGCTGTACCAGGCCAGCGGGCGCGCCGGCCTGGTCGAAGCCCAACTGCGCACGGCGCTGCTGCGCGACCCGGACTTCTACCCGGCGCTGGTGACCCTCGCACAGTGGCTGGAGGCCAATGGCCGGGGCGAAGAAGCCCGCCGCCTGGTTGCCGAAAACCTCAAGCAACATCCCGAGGCCGCGCTGCTGCAACATACCCAAGGGTTGATGCTGATTCGCCAGGGCCATACGCCGTCGGCGCTGACGCACTTGCGCGAAGCCGCCCGCCTGGAACCGGGCAACGGGCAGTACAGCTTTGTGCTGGCGGTGGCGTTGCACGACGGTGGTCAGGTCGACAAGGCCTGCCAGCAGTTGGAAGCACTGCTCCAGCGCCAACCGTATAACCGTAACGCGCGGCTGTCGCTGATCCAGTACTACCTGGAGAACAATCAGGAACCCAAGGCGCAAGTGGTGATGCAGGGCTGGAAAAAACTCAATCCTGGCGACCCGGCATTGAAGTAAGCACCTGCCGCCGCCGAAACAGCGGCCGCGGCTCAATCACCGAGCGGCCATAGCTCACGCTCATGCCCGCCAGGCCCTTGAGTGCGTCGACGGCCGACTTGTCCTCGCGCACGGCGAACCCGTCGAAACCACACTGGCGCATATGGCTCAGTTGGTCGCGCAGCACATCCCCCACCGCCCGCAACTCCCCCTGCCAGCCCATGCGCGTGCGCAGCAGATAGGCCTGGCTGTAGGCCCGGCCATCGCGAAAGCTGGGGAAGTCCAGGGCAATCAGCGGCAACACCTCCAGCCACGGCTGCAGGTGTTCGACTTCATCGTCCGGGCCGAGCCACACCGCGTCCTGCGGCGGCTCTGGCGCAATACGCCGGCTCAGCCACAGGGCCAGCGGCAGGATCAACGGGCCATCGGGCAGCGGTCCAGTGGCGTCGCGCACCAGGGTCCAGGGGTCATCCTGCTTGATACGGGCCACGCCCTGTTCCAGGCTCAGCAGATTGTTCATACCGGTTGCACCACGCTGCCATACACCCGCTCCTTGAACGGCTCCAGGCCGATGCGTTGCACGGTGTCGATAAAGGGTTCGTCGCTCTCCCGGTAGCGGACGTAGGTGGCGATCAGGCGTGAGATCACATCCGGGATCTGTGCGGCGCTGAACGAAGGGCCAATCACCTTGCCCAGCGCACTGGCCTTGCCCTGGGCGCCGCCCAGGGTGATCTGGTACCACTCGCTGCCATTTTTATCGACGCCCAGGATGCCGATATTGCCGATGTGGTGATGCCCACAGGCATTGATGCAGCCGGAGATATTCAGGCTGATATCGCCCAGGTCATGCAGGTAGTCGAGGTTGTCGAAGCGCTGCTGGATCGCCTGGGCGATGGGGATCGACTTGGCGTTGGCCAGGGCACAGAAGTCGCCGCCGGGGCAGGCGATGATGTCGGTCAGCAAGCCGACATTGGCGCTGCCCAGGCCCTGCTCGCAGGCCAGGGACCACAACGCATGCAGCCACGCCTTGGGCACATCCGGCAGTACGATGTTCTGTTCATGGGCGATGCGGATTTCGCCAAAGCCGAACTGCTCGGCCCACTGCGCCACGGCGTCCATCTGCTCGGCCGTCACGTCGCCCGGCGGCGCGGCAATCCCCGGCTTGGTGGACAGCACCACACTGCTGTAGCCCGGCACTTTGTGGGGCTGCACGTTACGTGTCACCCAGCGCGCGAACGCCGGGCTGTCAGCCATGTGTGTGCCAAAGTCCAGGTCGGTGTCGGGCAGCGCCTGATAATGCGGTGGTACAAAGGCCGAGGCCACGCGCTGGTACTCATCCTCGGTCAATTGCGCCGGGCCGTCGCGCAGGTGTTGCCACTCCTCCTCCACCTCCCGGGAAAACGCCTCGATGCCCAGGGCCTTGACCAGGATCTTGATCCGCGCCTTGTACTTGTTATCGCGCCGGCCATGGCGGTTGTACACGCGCAGCACCGCCTCGACGTACGACAGCAGGTGCTGCCAGGGCAAGCCATCGCGAATCTGCAAGCCGAGGATCGGCGTGCGCCCAAGGCCGCCGCCTACCAGTACGCGCAACAGCATGTGGCCGCCGGCGTCCTGGTAAAGATAGAGGCCGATGTCATGCATCATGATCGCCGCCCGATCCTGGCGCGCCGAGCAGATGGCGATCTTGAACTTGCGCGGCAAGAACAGGAACTCGGGGTTGATGGTCGACCATTGCCGCAGGATTTCCGCGAGCGGGCGCGGGTCCAGCAACTCGTCGGCGGCCACCCCGGCAAAGGCTTCGGTGGTGATGTTGCGCACGCAGTTGCCGGAGGTCTGGATCGCATGCATGTCGACTTCGGCCAGGCGCTGGAGGATGTCAGGCACCTGCTGCAACTCGATCCAGTTGAACTGCATGTTCTGGCGCGTGGTGAAGTGGCCGTAGCCGCGATCGTAATCCCGGGCAATGCTCGCCAGGGTGCGTAACTGCTGCGCACCGAGGGTGCCGTAGGGGATCGCCACCCGCAGCATATAGGCATGTTTTTGCAGGTACAGGCCGTTTTGCAGGCGCAGCGGCAGGAATTCTTCTTCGCTCAGGTCGCCAGCGACAAACCGTTCGACCTGATCACGAAACTGCGCCACACGCTCCAAGACCAGGGCCCGGTCGTACTCATCGTACCGATACATCTCGCTACCTCATCATGGCTGACCGCGCTCGACGGCAGCGGTTTCTATGGGAGCGACTATGCACTTACAGCTCAATGCGTCACAGATTCAGCTAAAAACTAAAAAACCATATCAGCCTGGCAATGCCCCATGTTTTAAGGGATATATTCTGATCCGTATTAATGTAGTTTTTCTGAGCCTGTTTTGTTTTTCATGGATTTCCTACAGTGCCCGGGACTTGAAACCGTGGAAGACTGACCATGAGCACAGCATCAACCGGGCAGGCCTATAACTATAAGGTTGTCCGTCAATTCGTCATCGCCACCGTGGTATGGGGCGTTATCGGCATGGCCATGGGCGTATGGATCGCCTCCCAACTGGTGTGGCCGGACATGAACCTGGACCTGCCCTGGACCACCTTTGGCCGCTTGCGGCCACTGCACACCAGCCTGGTGATTTTCGGCTTTGCCGGTAGCGCGCAATTTGCCGCCAGCTACTACGCGGTGCAACGTACCTGCCAGGTGCGCCTGTATAGCGACTGGCTCGCCGCCTTTACGTTCTGGGGTTGGCAGTCGGTGATTGTGATCATGCTGATCACCCTGCCCCTGGGCTACACCACCACCAAGGAATACGCCGAGATCGAATTCTCCGGCGCGGTGTGGATGACCGTGGTGTGGGTAGCCTACGCCATTGTGTTCTTCACCACCGTGGTGCAGCGCAAGACCCAGCACATCTACGTCGGCAACTGGTTCTTCGGCGCGTTTATCGTGGTGATCGCCATGCTGCATGTGGTCAACCACCTGTCGATCCCGGTGGACTGGTTCAAGTCCTACCCGGTGTATTCCGGCGCCACCGACGCCATGGTGCAGTGGTGGTACGGGCACAACGCGGTGGGGTTCTTCCTGACCACCGGGTTCCTGGGAATGATGTATTACTTCGTGCCCAAGCAGGTCGGGCGGCCGGTGTATTCCTATCGCCTGTCCATCGTGCACTTCTGGGCGCTGATCACCCTGTATATCTGGGCGGGGCCCCACCACCTGCACTACACCGCGCTGCCGGACTGGGCGCAGTCGTTGGGCATGGCCATGTCGCTGATCCTGCTGGCGCCCAGCTGGGGCGGGATGATCAACGGCATGATGACCCTGTCGGGCGCCTGGCATAAATTGCGCACCGACCCGATCCTGCGCTTTCTGGTGTTGTCGCTGGCGTTCTACGGCATGTCGACCTTTGAGGGGCCGATGATGGCGATCAAGACGGTCAACGCCCTGTCCCACTACACCGACTGGACCATCGGCCACGTTCACGCGGGTGCCCTGGGTTGGGTGGCGATGATCACCTTTGGCTCGCTGTACCACATGATCCCGAAAGTCTTCGGTCGCGAGCAGATGTACAGCGTGCCGCTGATCAACCTGCACTTCTGGCTGGCAACCATCGGCACGGTGCTGTACATCGCCTCGATGTGGGTCAACGGCATCACCCAGGGCCTGATGTGGCGGGCGGTCAACGACGACGGCACCCTCACCTACTCGTTCGTAGAGGCCTTGCAGGCCAGCCACCCGGGGTTTGTGGTGCGGTTTGCCGGTGGGGTGTTCTTCCTTGGCGGCATGTTGCTGATGGCCTACAACACCTGGCGCACCGTACGGGTGGCCGACCTGAAGGTGGCGCACAATGATGCGCAGATCGCCTGATGTGGGAGGTCATTTTCAACCTGGCGGCGGTGATCTGCCTGTATGGCGCCGTGGAGTACTGCCTGCGCGGGCAATCGGGGGAAACCTTGGATGAGGCGAGCTTGATTCCGTTTGCCGACGACCCGGAAGTGGCGCGGCGGGTGGAGCTGGCGACGGGCAAACAGGTCAAGGCGGTGGCACCTGAGGAGGCCAAGCCGGGCTGGGGTAATGTCGAGCTCTAAAGCTCGGTGTTGGCTTTTTGTGGGAGCGGGCTTGTGTGGGAGCGGGCTTGCCCGCGATGGCCATAGGTGTCTACACAACTCGCTCTTTTTTTGTAGTTGGGTGTGAGTACATATCCGTTGCTGCGGTCATGGAGGTGTCGCGGCTACCCCGGCATCCATGCCGGGGTGCCCACTGCGCAATACCTGCCTGCGGCCATCGTGGTTTGACGGGGCACCTAAGATCAAAAGCCAGATCAAAAGCAGAGCAACAGCAACAGCAGAACCAGAGCGCGAAGCTGCATTCCCCTGTAGGAGCTGGCTTGCCTGCGATGACGCCCGAAAGAACACATCAGAGTATCTGGTATTCATTCGTCATCGTTAACGACCATCGCAGGCAAGCCAGCTCCTACAGGGGTACGCGCACGCCTTGACGATCAGGTCGGCTGTCAGGCCGCTTTGCTTGTGATTTTGATCTTAGGCGCCCCGTTAAACCACGCTGCCCGTCATCCGAGCCTGGGCGAGGTGCCGAGTGGTGGGGCAAGAGCCCTTTTGGTTACTTTTGGCTGGGCCGGCACTCCGGGCTCTTTTCCAAAAGTGACCCGCCGTAAGGGCGGAACCAATAGCCGCCGTGACCGCAGCAACGGATATGTACACAAACCCAGAAAAGAGTGGTCTAAATACTCATGCCGCGATGGCGGTATATCAGGTCAGGAATACTTGCCTGACACACCGCTATCGCGGGCAAGCCCGCTCCCACACAAGCCCACACAAGCCTGCTCCCACATTTGCCTGGGGATCAGCCGCGTTCGCGCGGAATCAGGCTCTGCAACTGCAAGGCCAGGAAGTTGGCATCGAAGGCAAAGGTGTCCGGGTCTTTCAAGCCATTGGTTTTCTTCCACAACCAATCATTGGACCCCGGCAGCAGCACGAGGGATATGCTGCCGTAACGGGCCGCGGTCAGCCCCATGACCGACAACGAAATCAACCCACCCGCCCCCATCACATCCGGCACAAACTCCACCGGTTTGCCCGCGATATGAATGGTCAGTTTCTCGGTCTTGAAGGTCGAAGTCTCCACCGGCACGCTTGGGCCAGACGCCACATAAGCCTCACGCTGAACCTCCAGCAAACCATCACTCTTGACCGGCGCCAACCACTGCTCGATCTCGCCGTACAGCTCAGTGATTTTCTGGGTCCAGCGGGCTGACTGCACCTCGAACTGCTGGCGCTTGTGCGCTTCGCTGTCGGCGTAATGACGAAGCATCTCGCCCAATTGCTGTACATCGTCCATTGCGGTGTTCCTCGGGGGCTGCAAACAACGATCATGGCAGATGCTGCACCGGCGCGTATGACTAACGCTCGCGTGTTGGGTAAGGTGTAGCTTTCGCCCAACAGCTTGAGGAGCTTTGCATGCGCACCATCGGCCTTATCGGCGGCATGAGCTGGGAGTCCAGCGCCGAGTATTACCGGATCATCAACCAGCAGGTACGCGACCGGTTGGGGCCGCTGCGCTCGGCACAAATCCTGCTGTACAGCGTCGACTTCGGCCCGGTGGAACAAGCCCAGCACGCCGGGCGCTGGGATGACGCGGCGCTGATCCTGCAAGACGCCGCACGCCGCCTGCAAGCCGGTGGCGCGGACTGCATCGTGCTGTGTACCAACACCATGCATCTGGTGGCGCCGCAGATCGAAGCTGGCGTGTCGGTGCCGTTCCTGCACATTGCCGATGCGGCGGGCGCGGCGGCGGTCAAGGCCCAGACCCTGACCGTTGGCCTGCTGGGCACGGCGTTTACCATGGAACAGGATTTTCTCAAGGCGCGCCTGGCAGCCCAGGGCTTGCACGTGCTGGTGCCCGACGCAGCAGAACGCCACGCCGTGCACCGGATCATTTATGAAGAGTTGTGCGTCGGAGTGATCAACGAAGCCTCACGCCAGGTTTACCAGCAGGCCATCGCCAACCTCGCGGCCCGTGGCGCCCAGGCGATTATCCTGGGGTGTACCGAGATCGGCCTGCTGATCAAGCCTGAGCACAGCGAGCTGCCACTGCTGGACACCACCTTGCTGCATGCGCAGGCTGCGGTGGCGTTTGCCCTGGGCGATCAGGCGGTCTGACGCAGGCGGGCCATGCTCAGGGCATCGACAAATACGCCGTCGCGCACGGCGTAATCGCGCAGCCGGCCTTCAGTCTCGAAACCGAACTTGCGGTACAACGCCTGGGCCGGCTCGTTGTCGACATACACCGTCAGTTCCACCCGGTGCAGGTTCATCCAGTTGTCGGCCACCTCCAGCGCCGCGCCCAGCAACTGGGTGCCCACCCCCTTGCCCTGCCAGGCCACCGCCACCCCCATGCCGATGCTGCCGACATGGCTTTGCCGACTGCGCGCGTACTGCTCCAGGGTGCAACTGCCAAGCACCTCACCCGCCTGCACCGCCACCAGCCTGAGCAGTCGCTCATTGGTATCGGCCAGGCGCTTGCGCCACACCTCCAGCGACTGGAACGGCATCTGCAGCACCTGACGGCACACGGCCGGATCGTTGTAGAGCGCATGCATGCCTTGAAGATGGCTTTCGGCAAAGCGCTGGATCACGATATTGGTGTCATGTGTAGGCATTGTGTTTCATCCTTTGAAAGACAAGTGGCCGATCAGTGTAGGCGGCGATAACAAGCGCTGTCATCCGCCACTGCGCTGCGCGCCCAAGCGCCACACTCGCGCAATGTCCGCCGCCCGCTCACGCAGCAACCGCGGCGCTTCGCTGCAGGCCTGCTCCAGGCTCATCGGCCCGCCAGGCAAGGCAAACGCGGCGTCGACGCCATGGGCATACATCTGCTCGTAGCCCTCGCCCAGCGTGCCGGCGATAACGATCACCGCAACACCCTGTTGCTTGGCCACCCGCGCCACGCCAAACGGGGTTTTACCGCGCAGGGTCTGGGCGTCGAAGCGGCCTTCGCCGGTGATCACCAGGTCGGCGCCGCGCATGGCGTGTTCCAGGCCCACCAGGTCGGCGACCACCTCCACGCCTGCACGAAACCTAGCGCCGAGGAAGGCCTTGGCGGCAAAGCCCAGGCCACCGGCCGCGCCGCTGCCCGGCTCGTCGCGCACGTCCCGGGGCAAGACTTCGGCGCAGTGGTCGGCGAAGTGTCCGAGGGCCTGGTCCAGCTGCTCGACCTGGTGTGGGTTGGCGCCTTTTTGCGGGCCGAAAATCGCCGAGGCACCGTGGGGGCCGCACAGGGGGTTGTTGACGTCGGCGGCGATATCGAAACGCACCTGGGCCAGGCGCGGGTCCAACTGCTCAAGATTGATCCGTGCCAGGCGCGCCAGGGCCAGGCCGCCACGCGCCAGGCTGTGGCCTTGGGCGTCGAGCAGTTGCACGCCAAGGGCCTGCATGGCACCGGCGCCGCCGTCATTGGTGGCACTGCCGCCAATCGCCAGGATGATCCGCCGGGCACCGGCATCCAGGGCGGCGCGGATCAGCTCACCAGTGCCAAAGGTGCTGCTGGAACAGGCATCGCGCTGCTCCCGCGGGACCAGTTGCAGGCCGCTGGCTTCGGCCATTTCGATGATTGCCGTGGCACTTTCGGCCAACCAGCCCCAGCGCGCCTCAACGGCGCCGCCCAACGGGCCTTGCACAGTGCAACTGCGCAACTGGCCATGGCAGGCCGCGAGCACCGACTCCACCGTGCCTTCACCGCCGTCCGCCATCGGGCACTGGATCAGTTCGGCCTGCGGCCAAACCTCAGCCAGGCCTTCGGCAATGGCCTGGGCCACGCCTTCGGCACTCAGGCTGTCCTTGAACGAGTCGGGGGCGATGATGACTTTCATGGGCTTTCTCCGATTTTTATGACGCCCATGCTGCCAGTTGGCACCGGCAATGACGCCTGTCCGATGCACAAGCGCGGCTGGGGTTTGTTGTTCATTTCTACAAAAGCGCCTCCTAAGGGGTTTGGGGCAGCAGTTGCACGCCCAGGTACAGCGCGAGCATGCCATCTAAGGTCAACGGGTCGACACCGCTCAATTCGGCGATGCGCTCCATGCGGTAGCGCAGGCTGTTGCGGTGGATGCCCAATGCATCGGCACAGGCCTGGCTTTGCCCGTCGTGCTCACACCAACTGCGCAGCGTCGCCTGCAGTTGGCCGTTGGCGTCCTTGGCCAGGACCTTGCGCAATGGGTTAAGCAGTTCGTCGAGGGCATCGTCGTTGCGATGGCGCCAGAGCATCACCGGCAACCGGTAGCGATTGAGGGTCAGCAGGCGCGACTGCGGCAGCACATCGCGGCCATAGGCGAGCAAGTCCGCCACCCGCCGATAACAGCGGCGCAAGCCGGCCAACCCGTCGGCCTGGCCACCGACGGCCACCCGCAGGATGTTCCAGCCCGAGGCCTCGAGTTTTTCCAGCAGGCGCGGGTTGTCCATCGGCACCGCTGCCGGGCGACACCACAGCAACGAAAACTGTGCGCTGCTGACGCACCAGCTGTCCGGATAACGCGAAGCCAGCCAGGCAGCCAGGGCTTCGGCGGTCTGGCCCGGGCCCAGCTCAAACAGATAGGGGGTTCGCGGCAACTGCGGCTTGAGCCCCAGTTGCTGGGCCTCGTCCACCAGGCGCGGCGATTCGCCGCTGTCGGCCAGCAGCAACGCCAGCAGATCATCACAGCGTTGGCGCCGCCACTGCTGCTCCGCCTGCTGATGGCGCTGGCTGACCAGCATCTCGGCAGTCATGCGCACCAGTTCGGCATAAGTGCGCAGCAACTGCGGTTCACCGCTGATGCCCAGCACCCCGATCAGACGCTGGTCATGCAGCAGCGGCAGGTTGATCCCCGGCGCCACGCCCTTGAGGTGCTTGGCGGTCTGGCTGTCGATTTCCACCACGCGACCGTTGGCCAACACCAATTGCGCGCCTTCATGACGGGTATTGATGCGCTCCGGCTCGCCGCTGCCGAGGATCAGGCCCTGGCTGTCCATGACGTTAACGTTGTAGGGCAAAATGGCCATCGTGCGATTGACGATATCCTGCGCCAGGTCATGATCGAGTTCGAACATGGGGCTAAATTCCTTGAAAGCGCTGCATTAAGCGATTGTTCAAAGGCACAGCGCAATGGATGGATCGCTGTGCGGGGGCACAAAGACACGACACCGTCCCGTGACCGAGACTCTTGGGGCGATCAACGTTACCCTCGCATCGCGAAAAATCATAATAAAGAGAGAACGCCATGTCACAGAGCGCCGCCGCTACCCTGGCCAACGATGACGACAAAAACGCCGTCTACAAGCGCATCACCCTGCGCCTGATCCCCTTCATTTTCATCTGCTACCTGTTCAACTACCTGGACCGCGTCAACGTCGGCTTTGCCAAGCTGCAGATGCTCGACGCCTTGAAGTTCAGCGAGACCGTGTACGGCCTCGGCGCCGGGATTTTCTTTATCGGCTACGTGCTGTGTGGCGTGCCGAGCAACCTGGCGCTGACCAAGTTCGGTCCCAGGCGCTGGATTGCGCTGATGATGATCACCTGGGGCACCCTGTCTGCCTGCCTGCTGTTTGTGACCACACCGACGCACTTCTACACCTTGCGCCTGTTTACCGGTGCCGCTGAAGCGGGCTTCTTCCCGGGCGTGGTGCTGTACCTCTCGCAGTGGTTCCCGACCTTCCGCCGTGGGCGGATCATGGCGCTGTTCATGTCCGCGATCCCGGTGTCGGGCCTGCTCGGCAGCCCGTTCTCCGGCTGGATCCTCAACCACTTCGCGGCGGGCCAGGGCGGTCTCGCGGGCTGGCAGTGGATGTTCCTGCTGCAAGGTGTGCCGACGGTGATCCTCGGTGCCCTCGCCTACTTCCTGCTCAGCGACAGCTTCGCCAACGCCAAGTGGCTGACCGCCCATGAGCGCGCAGTGCTCGAGGCCGACCAGGCCACCGACCTGGCCAACAAGCCCAAGACCACCACTGATTCGCTGCTGGAAGTATTCAAGAACCCGGCGATCTGGGCGTTCGGCCTGATCTACTTCTGCATCCAGAGCGGCGTGTACGCCATCAACTTCTGGCTGCCGTCGATCATCAAGAATATGGGCTTTAGCGATAACCTGGTGATCGGCTGGCTCAGTGCGATCCCCTATTTGCTGGCGGCGGTATTCATGCTGCTGGTGGGCCGCTCTGCCGACCTGCGCAAAGAGCGCCGCTGGCACCTGGTGGTACCGATGCTGATGGGCGCTGTCGGCCTGATCATCGCGGTGAACTTCGCCACCACCCCGGCCATTGCCATCCTTGGCCTGACCATCGCCACCATGGGCGCCCTCACCGGCCTGCCGATGTTCTGGCCGGTGCCTACCGCCATGCTCAGCGCCGGCGCGGCCGCGGGCGGCCTGGCATTGATCAACTCCATGGGCCAGATGGCGGGCTTTTTAAGCCCGTATGTGGTGGGGTTTGTGAAGGATGCGACCGGCTCCACCGACCTGGCGCTGTACCTGCTGGCGGCGGTGATCGTCGCGGGTAGTGTGCTGGCGCTGCGCATGACCCGTACCCTGAAGGCCTGACACGGCACAAAAAATGTGGGAGCGGGCTTGCCCGCGATAGCGGTGGATCAGTCAGCCTATATATTGACTGACACGCCGCCATCGCGGGCAAGCCCGCTCCCACATTGGGTTCGGTGTTTACAGCAACCCACCGCCGTCGATATCGATCACGCTGCCAGTGATAAAGCCATTCTCCATGGCCATCAAATAACCCGCCGCCACTTCCTCCGCCTGCCCCACCCGCCCTACCGGCAACGCCCCGCCCACCTTGGCGAACATGCCCTGACGCTGTTCCTCAGGCATCCCCGCGTATGCCGGCGTGTCGATCACCCCAGGGCTGACCACGTTGACCCGCCGTGGCGCCAGCTCCTTGGCCAACTGCTTGCCCAACGCTTCGGTCGCGGCATTGATGCCAACCTTGATAAATTGCCCCGGAACCAGCTTGCGCCCCAACTGCCCCGAGGTCAGGACGATGCTGCCGCGCTCGTCGAGAAAAGGCAGCGCCTGTTGGATTGCGCGCAAGGCGCCCCAGAGCTTCACATTGAAGTTGTCCTGGGCCAGTGGCAGGTCGGTGTCCTGCAGGTGTTTGGCCTGGACCGCAGGGCCTGAGGTGAACACCAGGTGGTCAAAACGCCCCACCGCTTCGAACAGACGTTGCAGGGAGGCGCTGTCGGTGACGTCCACCGGCTCGCTGCGCACGCCGTTGTCGACCGTCGACGTAAGGCGTCGCCCAGCCAGTACCACCTGCGCGCCACGGGATGCCGCCTGTTGGGCGACTTCGGCACCAATGCCGCTGCTACCGCCAATCACCACCACGGTTTTGCCCTTGAGGGGAGATGTCATGGGAACTGCCTCGTGCGGAAAAATGAGCGTTCATCTTCCCAGCTTGGCAATCGCGGAAAAATCCCGGTAAAACGACAGGATCTTTAAGGGATTTTTACAAATGAGCTCAATCCTCGACCTGGAAGTGTTTGTACGCACCGCCGACAGTGGCAGCCTCTCGGCGGCCGCCCGCAGCCTTAGCCTGACCCCGGCCGCCGCCAGCATTGCCCTCAAACGCCTGGAAACCCGCCTGGGCATGCGCCTGCTGGCCCGCTCCACACGCAGCATGCGCCTCACCGAAGAAGGCCGGCGCTACCTGGACAGCGTGCGGGTGGCCCTGGAAGCCCTGGCGGAAGGCGAACAGGCGATCAAGCAACACGGCCAGAGCCTCAGCGGCTTGCTGCAACTGTCCGCGCCCTCGGATTTCGGGCGCAATGTACTGCTCGGTTGGCTGGATCAGTTCAAGCGCGAGCACCCGAATATCCGCCTGCAATTGCTGCTTAACGACAGCAACGCCGACCTGTTCCGCGAAACCGTGGACATCGCCCTGCGCTTTGGCGTGCCAAGGGATTCAAGCCTGGTGGCGCTGCCGGTGGTCGCCGATCACCGCCGTATCGCCTGCGCCAGCCCCGCGTACCTGGCGCGCCACGGCACACCCCAGGTGCCGGCCGAGCTGGCGCAGCACAGCACCCTGCGCTACATGCGCCAGGGCCGGGCCAACAGCACCTGGTATTTTCGCCAGGGCACGCTGCTTGAGGAGGTCGAAGTGGGCGGCGATTACCTCAGTGATGACGGGGAAATCGTGCGGCGCTGGGCCCTGGCCGGCCACGGTATTGCCTACAAGGCGAACCTGGACGTGGCCGGCGATATCAAGGCCGGGCGCCTGGTGCCGTTGTTCGGCGAATGGCAAGGCGAACCCACGCCCTTCAACCTGATGTGCCCCCATCGCCTGCAAGTGTCGGAGCGGGTCAAAGTCCTGCATCGCTTCTTGCAGGCGCGCGCTGGCGAATTGCTCGCCGAATCAGCGCAACACAGGGCAAAAACGCTCTAGCGCGGGCCCCTCGGCACTGTTCAAAATCCAACAGCAGTTCAACACAGGTGTGGTTTTTTGGCATAAGAGACCCGCTGATTAAAACCAAATACCCCGCAAAAACCCGCTTTGGCGCTTGGCATGCTTTCTGCTCTATCCCTGCCAGAGATTGACTATACGAATAGAAACTCGCCTCCACTCGTAGCCAATCACAGGGAATGCACAATTGAAGTTGATCTCAAGGCCTCTGCCGCCACTCGCCTCCAGTTCGTTTAAAACCGTCAGCGCCCTAACCTTGATCCTCGCCGCCCAATGGGCCCACGCCGAAGATTCGCGCCTGCAGACCGTAACGGTGCAGGCCAGCAAGGTCACCGCCAGCGAAGAAGCCCAGCTTAAGCTCGACGAGGTGGCCGGCGGCGTCAGCCTGGTCAAGGCCGCTGACGTCGAACGCGGCCGCTCGGCAACACTGGAAGACACCCTCGCCTATCAGCCCGGCGTGTATGCGCAGTCGGCGGGTGGCAACGATGCAATCAAGATTTCCATCCGTGGCTCCGGGGCCAATACCTCGCCGGGGTATTTTCGCGAAGGCACCAAGTTCCTGTTCGACGGCCTGGCCCTGACCGGCTCCGGCGGCACGCCGTATGAGCTGCTGGAAACCCAGGGCCTGGACTACACCGAAGTGCTGCGCGGGGCCAATGCCTTCCAGTACGGCGCGCTGTCGTTGGGTGGCGCGATCAATATGGTGACCAACTCCGGCCTGACTGCGCCGGGCAATCACGTGCGCTTGGAGGCCGGCAGTTTTGGCTGGCGCAAGCAACAACTGAGCACCGGCGGCGTGGTGGACAACGGCGACTACTACGTCAGCCTGAGCAACTCCGAACGCGACGGTTACCAGGACTGGACCTTCACCAAGGCCAAAGGCGTGGTCACCAACTTCGGCTACCGCTTCAACCCCAAGCTGGAAACCCGCCTGTTCGTACGCTACCGCGAGGAGTATCACGAAAGCTCCGGCACCCTGACCAAGGCCCAGCTCAAGCACGACTCGTCGCAAACCAACCCGGTGGCCCTGGCCAGCCGCGATGATTCGACCAAGCGTGGTTCGACCTGGGTCGGCAGCAAGACCACCTATACCTTCGACGATGACGCCACCCTGGATTTTGGCCTGGTCTATCACAACTATCCCCAGGTGCTGTACCGCAAGAGCACGGTCAACCCCAACTACTGGGACTGGCGCGACCTGAACCTGTCGCTGACCTATAACCGCAGCGACCAGATCCAGGGGCACACCAGCAACACCTCCCTGAGCCTGACCAGCACCCAGCACCTGCAGGCCGGGGTCAAGACCTACAACGGCAACCCGGCCTCCAGCACCTACGGCGCCTTGCAGAAACAGGCACGCTACACCGGCTCGTTCGACCGCGTGTTTGCCGCCGGCAATGACCTGCAACTGACCGACCGCCTATGGCTGTCCACCGGCCTGTCGTTGAGCCAGATCAAGCGCGATATCGAGGTGCGCTACTCGGACCGCGCCAATACCTCGCCCTACCCGGACCACTACGACTACGACAGCTGGAACGTCGCGCCGCGCCTGGGCCTGCGCTACGAGATCACGCCGGACTTCCAGGTGTTCGGCAACGTCAGCCGCTCCATCGACCCGCCCAGCAGTTGGTCGTCGTCGGGCTCCGGGGTGGCCAGCAACTACGCCAAGACCCTCACCGAGCAGAAGGCCAATACCGTTGAGTTCGGCGTGCGCGGCAAAGCCGGGATTTTCGATGGCAGCCTGGCGGTGTACCGCTCGTGGATCAAGGATGAACTGCTCACCGTCGAAGTGATTCCGGCCACCCGTACCACGGCGGCGGTCAACTCCACGTCCAACGCCAGCCCGACCATCCACCAGGGCATCGAAGCCGGCCTGGATACCGCGCTGTGGCAAAGCGCGCGCGGCGAAACCGTCAGCCTGCGCCAGGCCTACACCCTCAACGACTTCTACTACCGCAACGACGCGCGCTTTGGCTCCAACGAGCTGCCGGGGCTGCCCAAGCACGTGTACCAGGCCGAGCTGCAATACCGCCATCCGGACGGGTTCTACGCCGGGGTCAATGTGCGCTCGGTATCGAGTACCGCCGTGGACTACGCCAACACCCTGTATGCGCCCTCCTACACGATTTTCGGCGCCAAGCTGGGGTATGAAGCCCCGAGCAAGAAATGGCAGGTGTACCTGGACGTGAAAAACCTCACCGACCAGAACTACGTCACCGCCATCCAGCCGATCTATGACGCCCAGGGCAAGGACGTTGCCGCGCTGTATCCGGGGGACGGCTTTGGCGCATTCACCGGCGTGGCGTTCAACTTCTAAGGTGGGAGCCTTGACGATGCCGATCAATCACTGGAGCAGGTACGCCCTGCTCCTGGGGTTGCTGCTGGTGGGCGCCTGCTCGCCGGACGCCCCACCGCCCAGCTCGGTGCAGCGGGTGGACGGCCACCTGGACGCCCAGGGCCTGCTCAGCTACGACCCCAGCGACTACCACGAAACCCGCCAGGGCACGCCGGGCGGCACCCTGCGCGTGTCGGCCGCGCTGGATACCGGCACCTTCGATGTGCATTCCAGCTACCACGGCAACGTGCAATGGCTGGCGCGCATCGTCTACGACTGCCTGCTGTACCAGGACGAAAACGGCAAGCTCTCGCCCTGGCTGGCCAAGTCCTGGGACGTCTCAGAGGATGGCAAGACCTACACCTTCCATTTGCGCGACGACGTGACCTTCAGCGACGGCGAAAAATTCAACGCCCAGGCGCTGCGGGTCAACCTGGAGCATATGCGCGACCCGGCCACCAAATCACCGCTGGCGGCGGCGTACATCGCGCCCTACGTCGATGGCCGGATCATCGACGACTACACCTTTGAGGCGCACCTGCGCGAGCCTTACTCGCCGTTTTTGTATGTGCTGGCGCAGTCGTGGCTGAGCATGGTCTCGCCCAAACAGATCCGCGAAGCGCCCAAGAGCATCGCCGAGCACCCCATCGGATCCGGGCCGTTCGTGCTGCAAAGCTATACCCGCGAACAAGGCGCGACCTTTATCAAGCGCGCCGATTACCACTGGGCACCGCCGGTGACCCGGCACATTGGCCCGGCTTACCTGGACCGTATCGAGCTGAGCATCGTCCCCGAGGCCATGACCCGCTACAGCACCCTGCAATCCAAACGCTCGGACTTCACCCTGGATGCACCGGCGCAAAATACCGCGGCGATGCGTGCTTCGCAGAACCTGGTGGTGCGCAACCGGATCCGCATGGCCAGCCCTTACCGCAGCCTCACGTTCAATACCCTGCGCTTTCCATTCGACGATGTACGGGTGCGCAAGGCCATCGCCCAGGCCATCGACCGTGACGGCCTGGCCTGGATTGCCGGGTTCGGTGAGTTCTTGCCCAAGAGCGATTACCTGGCGGTGAACACGCCGTTCTACGACCCGGCCTACCGCGACGTATTGAAATACGACGTCGACGCCGCCAACCGCCAACTGGACGACGCCGGCTGGACCCAACGCGATGCCGAGGGCTATCGGGTCAAGGACGGCCGGCGCCTATCGGCGCACTTGCTGGGTTTTGAAAGCCCGCCGTTCCCCAGCAGCGTCGCGGTGGCGGTGCAGGCGGATGCCAAGAAAGTCGGCATGCAGTTCATTATCGAAATGATGCCCCTGGCCCAGCTCACCGACCGCCGCACGGCGGGCAACTACGACGCCATCGGCGGCGGCTATTGGCACACCAACACCCCCGACGGCCTGTACATCCTGTACCACAGCGACTCGCGCGCCTCGCCAAGCAAAAGCGGCAACAACCTCAGCAACCTCAGCGACCCGCGCCTGGACCAGTTGCTCAGCGACGCCCGCCGCTCCCATGACCCGGTGCAACTGCAAGCCCTGTACAGCGCCGCGCAACAACGCCTGACCGAAGTGGTGCCGGCGGTGCCGGACTTCGAGAGCCAGGTGCTGATTGCCTATCGCACGGCGGTCAAGGGCTTGATTTTCGACACCGTGCACAACACCCCATTTTTTACCAGCGTCTGGCTGGACCAGGAGGCACCATGAAACGGCTTGCCGCTCGACTACTGGCCGGTGTGGGCGTGCTGTGGGGCGCGGCCACCCTGACCTTCGTTGCCATCCATTTCAGTGCCGGCGACCCGGTGCTGGCGATTCTCGGCGGACCGGACGCCATCCCCACCCCGCAGCAACTGGCCCAGGTCCGTGAGGAATACGGCTTTGACCAACCGTTGTGGGTGCAATACGGGCGCTATATGGGGCGGATCGCCCACGGTGATTTCGGCGAGTCGTACCGCTTGCGCATTCCCGTCACCGAGGCCATCGGCAAGCAGATTGGCGCGACGCTGCAACTGGCCCTGAGTGCCGCCCTGCTGGCTATCGGCCTGGCGCTGGCCAGCGCCGTGCTTACCGCCAAGCGCAACCCCTGGGTGCGTCGCGTGGCTTCGGCCAGCGAGCTGGTGCTGTCGTCATCGCCGTCATTCGTGCTGGGGATTTTGCTGTTGCTGGTGTTTTCGTTCCAGTGGCCGGTGTTGCCGCCAGCCGGCTCCAACGGCTGGCAAACCCTGATCCTGCCGACCCTGGCCCTGGCCCTGCCGATTGCCGGGATGCTTAGCCAGGTGCTGCGCCAGGAACTGGAAGACATCCTCGAACAACCCTTTATCGCCATGGCCCGTGCCCGCGGCCTGTCGCAGACCGCCGTGCGCCTGCGCCACGCATTGCGCCATGCGCTGGTGCCGCTGGTGACCTTGTCCGGGTTCATCTTCGCCAGCCTGCTGGGGGGTGCGGTGGTCACGGAAATGCTGTTCGCCCGCCAGGGTATCGGGCGAATGATGCTTGATGCAGCCGTGGCCAAGGATGCGCCGGTGGTGCTGGGGATCACCTTGTTGGCGGCACTGGTTTATGTGGTGGTGAACCTGTTGGTGGATGTACTCAACGGGTTGATTGATCCACGGGTTAAACCGCGATGACGGCTGATTCACACAGGCTGCTTTATGTGGGAGCGGGCTTGTGTAGGAGCGGGCTTGCCCGCGATAGCGGAGGGTCAGTTGATAAATAGTTGACTGATACACCGTCATCGCGGGCAAGCCCGCTCCTACAGTGGATCACCGACAGCTTCAGATACTGTATTCAAGTAAGGAACCGAACATGAGCGACACCCCACTGCACGAACGCTTCGCCCCGGTTTTCCAGCGTATTGCCCAGGGCGCGGTGCAACGCGAGCAAGAACGCACCCTGGCCTTCGACGCCGTCGATTGGCTGAAAACCGCAGGTTTCGGCGCCCTGCGCGTGCCCCGCAGCCAGGGCGGCCTGGGCGTGCCCCGCAGCCAGGGCGGCCTGGGCGCCAGCCTGCCGGAGTTGTTCGCCCTGCTGATCGAGTTGGGCAGCGCCGACTCGAACCTGCCACAGATCGTGCGCGCGCATTTTGGCTTCGTCGAGGGCCGGCTGGTGAGCCAGGACCCCGAGTCCCAGGCGTACTGGTTCCCCAAGGTGGTCGCCGGGCAATTGTGGGGCGCAGCCATGGCCGAGCGCAGTGACACCACCACCAACTCGGTGACGCTCAAACCCACCGCCGAAGGCTGGCAACTGGACGGCCAGAAGTACTACTGCACCGGCACCTTGTATGCCGACTGGATCGCCGTGGCCGCCGCCGACGGGCCCGACTTTATCAGCGTGGTGGTGCCCACCGATGCGCCCGGCGTGACCCGCGTGGATGACTGGGACGGTTTTGGCCAGCGCCTGAGCGGTAGCGGCACCACGCGCTTTGAGCAGGTGGCGGTGCCCGAGCATCAGGTACTGCGGCGCTTCAAGCCCGGCGAGCTGCGCGCCGAATCGTATATCTCGGCGTTTTACCAGCTGTTCCACCTCGCGACCCTGGCCGGGATCGCCCGCGCCGCGTTGCGCGACGCCGTCGATTTTGTCCAGGGCCGCACCCGCGCGTTTGGCATCCCCGGGCAATCCAGCCCGCGCCTGGACCCGCTGGTGCAGCGGGTGATCGGCAAGCTGTCGAGCCTGTCCTATGCCGCCGACAGCCTGGTACAGGCCACCGCGCAGGTGCTGCAAAGCACCCATGAGGCGGTGCTCGACGGCTCCATCAGCGAGGCGCAATACGTCGATGCGGATGTGCGCACCTACCAGGCACAGCAAGTGATCCTGCCGCTGGTGCTGGAGGCCACCAGCCTGCTGTTCGAAGTCGGCGGCGCCTCGGCCACCAGCCAGGTGCGCCGCCTTGACCGGCATTGGCGCAATGCCCGCACCCTGGCCTCGCACAACCCGGCGATCTACCGCGAGCGGGCCCTGGGCGACTTCTACCTCAACGATGTCAGCCCCGCTGCCGCCTGGCGCGCCGCCCAGGAACAGGCCGTGGCCGACCACCCCGAGCATGCCAGCGCCCGCGATGAAGCCAGCGCCGTCTAACCCCAGGAACCCGCATGAAAAAGCACATGAGCATTGGCATGAACATCCTCGGTTTCGGCGCCCACGCGGCGGCCTGGCGCGTCGGCGAAGTGCCGGCCGATGCCTACCTGGATGTGGAGTACTACCGCACTATCGCGCGCATCTCGGAACGTGGCTGCCTGGATGCGATCTTCCTCGCCGACGGCCCGGCCCTGGCGGGCGATGTGGCCACGCAACCGGTAGGCCGCCTGGAACCGACCCTCCTGCTGACCGCCGTGGCCCTGGCCACGCAGCACATCGGGGTGATCGCCACCGCCTCCAGCACCTACAACGACCCCTACAACCTGGCGCGGCGCTTCGCCTCCCTGGACCATATCAGCGGCGGCCGCGCAGCCTGGAACGTGGTGACCAACGCCACTGACGCCGCCGCGCAGAATTTCGGCCTGGCCAACCAGTTGCAACACGGGGAGCGCTACGCCCGCGCCGAAGAATTCATCGACATCGCGTGCAAGCTCTGGGACAGCTGGGAAGACGACGCGATCATCGGCGATGCCGGCAACGGCCGCTACGCACATCCCGACAAGATCCACAGCCAGGACTTTGTCGGCCGGCATTTTTCCATCAAGGGCCCGCTGAACCTGCCCCGCTCGCCCCAGGGCCGGCCGGTGCTGGTGCAGGCGGGCTCATCGGAGGGTGGCAAGGCCCTGGGTTCGCGGTATGCCGATGCGATTTTCACCACCCAGACCAGCCTGGAAGATGGCCAGTACTTCTACCGCGACATGAAGCAGCGCGCGCGCCAATGGGGGCGCAACCCCGAGCACCTGAAAATCATGCCGGGCCTGTCCACGGTGATCGGCAGCAGCGAGGCCGAAGCCCATGCGCGCTTTGATCAACTCAATGCCTACCATGGCGAACATGGCCTGATTCAGCAAGTGGCCGCGCGGATCGGCATCCCCGCCGAGGAACTGCAGTTGGATGCGCCGCTGCCGTGGGCGCGGATCGGTGAAGTGGGCACCTATGAGAAAGGCTCCCAGGGGTTTCTCGAAGCCCAACTCAACCTGGCCCGCCGCGAAGGCCTGACGGTGCGCGAACTGTCGCGGCGCATCCTGGTCGGCCATCGCCTGCTGGTGGGCACCCCGGAACAGGTGGCCGACACCCTCGAACACTGGTTCCTCGCGGGCGCCGCCGATGGCTTCAACATCATGCCGGACATGTTTCCCTCGGGGGTCGAGGTATTTGTCGATGAAGTGGTGCCGCTGCTGCGCAAGCGCGGGGTATTTCGCCATGAGTACAGTGGCAGCACGCTGCGTGAGCACTTGGGGTTGCCGTACCCACAGAGTCAGTATGCGAGGAGCCGGGCATGAGCACCTATACCCTGCCCTGGCGCTTGCCCTTGGCGCTGCCGAGCACCTTTCGCCCCGGCCTGTCACTGGCCTGGCTGTTTGTGATTGGCTTGTTGATCGCGGCGCTCGTGCCGCATTGGCTGACCGGCGTCGACCCCCTGGCCGCCGCCGCCCGCAACGCCTACCTGCCACCCAGCGCCAGCCACTGGCTGGGCACCGATGAAAACGGGCGCGATGTACTCGCCCGCTTGATCCACGGGGTGCGCCCTTCACTGTTGATGGGCCTGGTGTCCACGGCCATCGGCCTGGGCGCCGGGATCATCCTCGGCTTGGCGGCCGGCCTCGGCCCGCGCCTGGTGGATGGCGCGATCATGCGCCTGATCGACGTTTTGCTGGCCTTTCCCGACCTGCTGTTGGCCCTGGTGATCATCACGTTCTGGGGCCAGGGCCTGTGGATCACCCTGATTGCAGTGGGCGTGGCGAGCATCCCGCGCTTTGCGCGGATGGTGCGCGCGCAGACCCTGGTGGTGCGCGATGCACCCTACGTCGAAGCCGCTACCACCCTCGGCCGGCATCGCGCAGCCGTGGTGTTGCGGCATGTGCTACCCAATGCGATCAAGCCGATCCTGATCCTCGCCACCATTGGCATCGGCCACAACATCATCACCGGCGCGGCGCTGAGCTTCCTCGGCTTTGGCGCCTCGCCGCCCGCGCCGGAATGGGGTTCGATGCTCGCCATGGGCCGCAACTACCTGGCCAATGCCTGGTGGCTGGTCGCCTGGCCGAGTGTGGCGATCATCCTGACGGTGGTGTCGATCACCGCCCTTGGCCGGGACTGGCTGGCGCGCAGCGAAGGTAAATCCCGATGAGTACGTTAGTGGAGGTACAAGACCTGCGGGTACAGTTTGGCCACACGCCGATTATCAAGGGCATATCGTTCAGCCTGGCCGCCGGTGAATGCCTGGCGCTGGTGGGCGAGTCCGGCTCGGGCAAGACTGTCACCTCGCGCACCCTCAGCGGCCTGAGCGGCGAAGGCTCACGGGTACAGGCCGCGCGCCTGGCGTTTGCCGGCACCGACCTGCGCCAGTTGGACGACCGCGCCTGGCAAACCTTGCGCGGTGCGCAGATCGGCTTTGTGATGCAGGACGCCCTCGGCTCCCTCGACCCGCTGCGCCCGGTAGGCAAGGAAATTACCGAACCGCTGCGCCTGCACACGCCACTGGGTCGCGATGAGCGCCAGGCACGGGTCATCGAACTGCTGCGCGCGGTCGGCGTGCCGCAGCCCGAGTTGCGCGCCTTGCAGTACCCCCATCAACTGTCGGGCGGCCTGCGCCAACGGGCGCTGATCGCTTCGGCGATTGCCGCCGGCCCGCGCCTGCTGATTGCCGATGAACCGACCACGGCGCTGGACGCCACGGTGCAGGCCCAGGTCCTGGCGCTGTTGGAGTCCCTGCGTTCCCAGGCCATGGCGATGCTGGTGGTCAGCCACGACCTGGCGGTGGTGTCGCGCCTGGCGGACCGGGTGGCGGTGATGCATCACGGGGTGATTGTCGAGCAAGGCCCGGTGGAGGCGATCCTGCATGACCCGCAGCATCCCTACACCCAGTCGCTACTGCGGGCCGGGCGAGCGGTGCATTTCCAGCGCCCGGCCCTGGCGGCGCCGAAAGTGGCCAGCGCCGAGCGCTTCGACCTGCCGTTGATCGAGGCGCGCAACCTGCAAAAAACCTTTATCGGCCCCGACGGCCAGCCCCATGTTGCAGTGCACAACGCCAGCTTCAGCCTGCGCGCCGGGGAAACCCTGGGAATTGTCGGCGAGTCCGGCAGCGGCAAGACCACCCTCACCCGCATGCTGTTGGGCCTGGAGCGCCCGGACGCCGGCGATGTGTGGCTCAACGGCCGGCCCTGGAGCGCCCTGAACGATCAACAACGGCGCCAACTGCGCCAACGCATCCAGGTGGTGTTCCAGGACCCGCAAAGCTCGTTCGACCCGCGCTACACCGTGGCCCGCGTGCTTAACGAGGCGTTGCAGGTGGCCGGCCTGCCCCGCCGCGAATGGCCGGCGCGCACCCTGGAGCTGCTGCAACTGGTGCGCCTGGACGCCAGCGTGCTCGAGCGCCGCCCCCTGGAGCTTTCCGGCGGCCAGCGCCAACGCATCGCCATTGCCCGGGCGCTGGCGCCCAACCCCCAGGTGCTGGTGTGCGACGAGCCGGTGTCGGCCCTGGATGTGTCGGTGCAGGCGCAGATCCTCGCGTTGCTGGCCGACCTCAAGTCACGCCTGAAACTGGCCTGCCTGTTCATCTCCCACGACCTGGGGGTGATCAACCAGGTCAGCGAACGGGTGCTGGTGATGAAGGACGGCGAGGTGGTGGAAAGCGGCCCTGTGCGCGATGTGTTTGACCACCCGCAGCATGCCTACACCCGCGCCCTGCTCGATGCCATCCCGCAGATCGACCGGCCCGCCCCGGTGCCCGAGCACCACTTCATTACCTACGCCATTGCCATATAAGGATTGTCATGAGCTTTTTGTCCGTGCCAGAGCTGTTGCAGCGTGCCGCTGTGTTATTGCCGCAGATCGCCGAGGGCGCCGCCGAACGCGAGCGCACCCGGCAACTGCCCCATGAGCAGATCCGCCAACTGGCCGCAGCGCGCCTGCTGACCCTGCGTATTCCCCAGCGCTACGGCGGCAGCGAGTCCAGCGTGCGCGAGGTGGTGCAGTTCGTCATCGACCTGGCGGCGGTGGACTCCAATATCGCCCAGTCCCTGCGCCCCAGCTTTGCCTTTATCGAAAGCCTGCTGGTGCAGAAGTCCGAAGCCGAGCGCCAGCTGTGGTTTGCCCACTACTTGCAGGGCGAGGTGTTCGGCAATGCCGGCTGGGAAATCGGTGGCGCCAACGGCCAGGTCAGCGCGCGGATTGTGCCCCAGGGCGAGCACTTTCGCGCCAATGGCAGCAAGTACTACAGCACGGGCGCGCTGTATGCCGACTGGGTCAGCGCGGTGGCGCTGGATGAAAACGACGAGCCAGTGTCGTTCGTGGTGCCCCGCGACCGCGAAGGCCTGGAGCTGGTGGATGATTTCGACGCCATGGGCCAGCGCCTGACCGCCAGCGGCACCACGCGCCTGAACAACGTGCTGGTGCGCCGCGAGGAAATCCGCACGCGGGTGGTGGAGGAAGGCCAGCGTTCGATCATCACACCGTTCCTGCAACTGTTCCTCGGCGCGGTGCAGGCCGGCATCGCGCGCAATGCCTTGAACGATGCGGTGGCCTTTGCAAGGGACCATGCGCGGCCGATCAAGCACAGCAGCGCCAGCCGCTCGGTGGACGACCCCTATGTGGAGTTTTCCGTGGGTGAGATCTCGGCCCGTGCGTTTGCCGCCGAAGCGGTGGTGTTGCGCGCCGCCGACACCCTCGACGCGGCCTGGGCCGAGGAGTTGAGCCATGAGGCCGTGACCCGCGCAGCCATCGATGTGGCCCAGGCCCAATACATCGCCGCCGAGTCGGCACTCAAGGCTGGCGAGCTGCTGTTCGACGTCGGCGGCGCCTCCACCACCGGGCGCAGCCATAACCTCGACCGGCACTGGCGCAATGCGCGCACCGTGGCCAACCACAATCCCCGGCACTGGAAAGCCGCGGTGGTCGGCGCCTATCGGCTCAAGGGCACCGAGCCACCGACGTCGGGCTTGTTCTAGAGCCTTGCTCTCTGGTATTGCATAGCAACTGTCTGCGCTTTTGAGGAGTTCACCATGATTTACCGCACACTGGGCCAGTCCGGGCTCAAGGTCAGCGCACTGACCCTGGGCACCATGATGTTTGGCGAACAGACCAACACCGAAGACTCGCTGCGGATCATCGACAAGGCCTGGGACCAGGGCATCAACTTCATCGATACCGCCGACGTCTACACCGGCGGGCGCTCCGAGGAAATCGTCGGTGAAGCCATCAGCCGCCATCGCGCCGACTGGGTCGTCGCCTCCAAAGTCGGCTTTGGCCCGCCGGACGGCCTGCCCAACCGCAGCGGCCTGAACCGCAAGCGCATTTTCAACGCGCTGGAAGCCAGCCTCACCCGCCTCGACACCGATTACCTGGACATCTACTACCTGCACCGCGAAGACCACGACACCCCACTGGAAGTCACCATTTCGGCGATCGGCGACCTGATCCGCCAGGGCAAGATCCGTTACTGGGGGCTGTCCAACTATCGCGGCTGGCGCATCGCCGAAGTGGTGCGCGTGGCCGAGCGCCTGGGGGTCGACCGGCCGATCATCAGCCAGCCGCTGTACAACATCGTCAACCGCCAGGCCGAGGTGGAGCAGATCACCGCCGCGGCGGCCTATGGCCTGGGCGTGATGCCCTACAGCCCACTGGCGCGTGGCGTGCTCAGTGGCAAGTACGCACCGGATATCAGCCCCGAAGCCGGCAGCCGCGCCGCACGCCAGGACAAACGCATCCTGGAAACCGAATGGCGCGTGGAGTCACTGCGCATTGCCCAACAGATCCAGCAATACACCCAGGGCCGTGGCGTGGGGATTGTCGAGTTTGCGATTGCCTGGGTCTTGAACAACCAGGCGGTCAGCTCGGCGATTGTCGGGCCGCGCACCGAGGCGCAGTGGGATGCCTATACCGGGGCGCTCGATGTGAAGATCAGTGCCGAGGATGAGGCGTTTATTGACTCACTGGTGACGCCGGGGCATGCGTCGACACCGGGGTTCAATGATGTAGGGCACTTTGTCTCGGGGCGCATTCACCGCCCCTGACCCCCTGTGGGAGCTGGCTTGCCTGCTCCCACATCAACCCAGCGGCACATCCAGGCTGACCTTGACCCGGTCCATCACCACGATGCTGCGAAACCATTTGATATTGCGGTTCTCGTAGAACAGCGTGCGGGCCAGGGTTTCGTAGGCCTTCATGGTTTCCACCACGATCACCAGCATGAAGTCGGCATCGCCGGTGACGTAATAGCACTGCTGCACCTCGGGGATCGACATCTGCACCTTGAGCACATCGAGGTCTTCGATATGGGTGCGCTCGGCGTGCACCTCCACCAGGATCGTGATCGGCTTGCCCACTGCATCCTGATTGATCACCGCCGTATTCGCGATGATCGCCCCACTCTGCTCCATGCGTTTGATGCGCCGCTGTACCGCTGCGGTCGACAGGTTGACCTGCTCGCCAATCACCCGCAGTGCGGTGGTGTTGTCGCGTTGCAGGTGCTTGAGAATCGCGCGGTCGAAATCATCCAGGGGCGGCTGGGGGCTGACGGGCATGCTGGCGAACCTTGGGCGTGAGAAAATTTCCCATAAGATGCCGCAAAACAGAGCAAACGTCTCACCTCAAAAGCAATATATTCCCACCTGAAATTCCCCCTCTTTTGTTTGAATCGGTTTGGCGAGGACTGCGTGTCTAAAGGCGTTGTTTTATCGGTAGCGGCCTCGGTGTTGTTTGCCGTGATGTATTACTTCACATCACTGCTCACGCCATTGAGTGGCCTGGAGATTTTCGGTTGGCGCATGTTGCTGACCGTGCCGTGCATGACCGTGTTCATGGTGGTCAGCGGTGAGTGGCGCCAAGTGTGGGAACTGCTGCGATTGCTCGCGGGCAAGCCACGATTGATCGGTGGGATTGTGCTGTCGTCGGTGCTACTGGGCGTGCAACTGTGGCTGTTTATGTGGGCGCCGCTTAACGGCCGCAGCCTGGATGTGTCCCTGGGCTACTTCCTGCTGCCGCTGACCATGGTCCTGACCGGGCGCCTGGTGTATGGCGAAAAGCTCTCGCGGCTGCAACTGATCGCGGTGGTGTTCGCGGCGATTGGCGTGCTCAACGAGCTGTACCAGGTGGGCGGCTTCTCCTGGGCCACGCTGCTGGTGATCATCGGTTACCCCATCTACTTCGTGCTGCGCAAACGCCTGGCGACCGACCACCTGGGCGGCCTGTGGCTGGACATGGCGCTGATGCTGCCGGTGGCGCTGTGGTTTGTCCAAAGTGGCGAACAGGGCTTCGCCGTGCTGGATGCACACAAAGGGCTATATGGGTTGATCCCGATGCTCGGGCTGATCAGTGCTTCGGCGTTGGTGTGCTACATCATCGCCAGCCGCTTGTTGGCGTTCAGCCTGTTTGGCCTGCTCAGCTATGTGGAGCCGGTGCTGTTGCTGGGGGTGGCGTTGCTGCTGGGGGAAAGCATCGGGCCGGGTGAATGGCTGACCTACATCCCGATCTGGCTGGCGGTGATGGTGCTGGTGTTCGAGGGTTTCAAGCACCTGATGCGCCAGCGTAGAGCCTGACCCAATAACTGCAGGAGCGAGCTTGCTCGCGAAGGACTCAAAGACACCGCGCCACCTCAGGCAGTACGCGTTATCGTTGACGTCCATCGCGAGCAAGCTCGCTCCTACAAAAAGCCATGTCAGTCGGTGGTCAGTACGCCACGACGAACCTGGTCACGCTCGATGGATTCGAACAGGGCCTTGAAGTTGCCTTCGCCGAAGCCGTCGTCACCCTTGCGCTGGATGAACTCGAAGAACACCGGGCCCATCAGGGTTTCCGAGAAGATCTGCAGCAGCAGGCGCTTGTCGCCGGCCACGGACGAGCCGTCCAGCAAGATACCCCGCGACTGCAACTGCTCCACCGGTTCGCCGTGGTTTGGCAGGCGGCCTTCGAGCATTTCGTAGTAGGTGTCCGGCGGCGCAGTCATAAAGCGCATGCCGATCTTCTTCAACGCGTCCCAGGTCTTGATCAGGTCGTCGGTGAGGAACGCCACGTGCTGGATGCCTTCGCCGTTGAACTGCATCAGGAACTCTTCGATCTGGCCTGCGCCCTTGGACGACTCCTCGTTCAACGGGATGCGGATCATGCCATCCGGGGCGCTCATGGCCTTGGAGGTCAGGCCGGTGTATTCGCCCTTGATGTCGAAGTAGCGCGCTTCACGGAAGTTGAACAGCTTCTCGTAGAAGTTGGCCCAGTAGACCATGCGCCCCCGATAGACGTTGTGGGTCAGGTGGTCGATGACCTTGAGGCCGGCGCCCACCGGGTTGCGGTCCACGCCTTCGATAAACACGAAGTCGATATCGTAGATCGAGTTGCCTTCACCGAAACGGTCGATCAGGTACAGCGGCGAGCCGCCGATGCCCTTGATGGCCGGCAGGTTCAGTTCCATCGGGCCGGTTTCGATATGGATCGGCTGGGCACCGAGTTCCAGGGCGCGGGTGTAGGCCTGTTGCGAATCCTTGACGCGAAACGCCATGCCGCACACCGATGGACCGTGCTCGGCGGCAAAGTACGAAGCGATGCTGTGGGGTTCGTTGTTGAGGATCAGGTTGATCGCGCCCTGGCGGTACAGGTGCACGTTTTTCGAGCGGTGGGTTGCCACCTTGGTGAAGCCCATGATCTCGAAGATCGGCTCCAGGGTGCCCGGGGTCGGCGATGCGAATTCGATAAATTCAAAGCCCATCAGGCCCATTGGGTTTTCGTATAGATCTGCCATGATTTGGCGCCTCATCATCTTTTTTAGAATTAAGTAAATTAATTGCCAGCAAGGATGAGGTGGGCAGGTGGCGCACAGGAAATGCCCCGCACGCTGCGGGCGAGGAAGTCACCGTAGATGAGTTGGAACCCGAGTAGCTTCATGGTTGAGTCATTCTCTTACGGGCGTCTCTGAC
This sequence comes from Pseudomonas sp. WS 5010, assembly GCF_012985565.1. Lineage (NCBI taxonomy): Bacteria > Pseudomonadati > Pseudomonadota > Gammaproteobacteria > Pseudomonadales > Pseudomonadaceae > Pseudomonas > Pseudomonas sp. WS 5010. The sequence continues at coordinate 827,279 of NZ_JAAQWQ010000002.1, forward strand.
GGACGAGGCCTGCATGGAAACAGGCGCTTATTCTTGTATGCGTAAACGGATTCTACACAGCGTAAACAGCTTTGTCCGTATTCCTTATCAAATCCTTATGCCCGTACGGACGCAAGGGGTTTATTGCACAGTGTGCGCTACATGAGTGCGGGTGTTGCCATGGTCGTCCAGGGTGGTGAAGTGCACCAGCGCCGCGACCGACGCCTGCCCTGGCGCGCCATGCAAGGTAACGATTGCACTGGATCGGGGGGCAAGCATCGGCGGGTCATCGTTGCGGTACTGGCGCCCCTCGCTCCCCAGCACAATGCTGGTCAAGCTCACATGGTAGGCACTGGCGTTGTGCACATGCAGAGTGCCCGCCTTGGGCAAGCGCCACTCCAGGCCTTCGACGGCATCCTCCGCTCGCCCTGGCAACAGTGGCGGGCGCAGGAACAGTTTGATGCGGCTGCGCAAGGCGAACTGCACGCTGTGGGACACATCCGTCTGCGGCGGGATACCCAGTACGTTGAGCCAATACACCTGCTCCACGCCCCCCTGCGCCGGCTCGCCATCATAGGCCACGCGCAACGCCTGGGCCTGGCCGGCGTCCATGCGCAGGATCGGCGGGGTCACGGTGAACGGTACGTCACTGTATTCAGGGCGCACCAGGGGGTCGCCTGCGTCAATCCAGACCTGTACCAGCCGTGGGTTATCCGCCTCATTGCTCAGGTTGAGCGTGACCTGGCCCACGGCTGCGGGGTAAATCAGGCGGGTGCGGTCAAGCACGATTTCCCCATGGGCACTCCAGGCCAGCAGCCAACCCAGTACGCCCGCTGCCAGACGTGCCCAGGCCCCGCTCATCGGTAGCTCAAGGTAAAGGTGGCCAGTCCCTTGGCCGTGCCGGGATGCACGGTAGGCTCGGTTTGCAGGTACCGCGCCGTCAGCGGTATGCGAACCGTGCCATTGCCCGTACTGCCGGCCGACCATTGGTTGGGGTTGCCAATACCACTGGCGTCCGGCCCGTAGCTGACGACGGCGTTGCCGTGCAGCAGTTGCAGGGCGAGGCCACGGGCGGTGGAATCTTGCGTCAGCGTCAGGCGCTCGCCACGGTTGGCCGGTTGAGTTTGGTCGGTGAGTGTCACCCACACATCCAGCCTGCCCCCTGTGCCGCCCGCGCACTGCAACTCAATCTCGCGGCTAGCACCACCGGCGACGCTGCCCACGCCGGTGAACGCGGTGGCTGCCACGCTGCCCAGATCGATCGGCACCGAGGGTGTGGATACCGAACAGGTAGGTTTCAACGGCGGCCCCACCACCACGGTGGCGAAGGTGAACAAATGGACCGCGTGAAAATCAGGATGGACCCTGAACTCTGCAAAGGGCTGCGCGAATACCACCCCACCCTGGATCGCACCGGTGACAAAAAACACCACGCGCACGCGCACGCCCCAGGAGGCCAGGCCGGGACGTAGCGGCCCGCGCAGGATCGACACGCCTTGATTGATGCTTTTCCATTCACCGCCATCGCGGTCCTGTGCCATCAAGCCATAGCCCACACCTTGCAGGCCGGTGGTAAAGATCGGCAGCGATAACCCGGAGAGGCCAAAATACTTGCCAGTAAAGCGCATGTTCCTTGCCACGCTGATATACGACCAATGATCCACGCTCACGCCCACGCCATAGGTGCAATCCTGCGCGTCTGGGGATTGCAGCGCATAGCCCTGGGGGTCGCCCAGCACTTGGCCCACCCGGGGGTTAGCCGGCACGCTGATGGAGGCAATCGAAAGCGCCACGGGGGGCGCGGGCGTGCAACTGGCATTGGCGTGCACCTCGGCGGCGGCCAGCAGCGCGAGCAGGCCAAGAAGGCATGCCTTGGCGCTCATCGTGCGGTCACCTCGCGCCCGGCCGCCACGCCTACGCATTGCCCTTGCAACAGGTCGGCGTGGGCTTGGCGCCGCGTTGCCTGGGGTTGCAGGCGATAGTGGATGTAGCAACGGTCAGCGGCGGTCTCGCTCCACTTCACAGTGAGCGTGCCCTGCTCGGCAATGCCCCTGACAAAGGCCTTGCTGGCCTGGCCAATCACCCCGACTTCGCTGCCGTGCTCATCAAACACCTGGGCGGCGAATGGCAACGGCTTGCCGTTCTCGCGCAGGGCCTTGACCACCACTGCCCGCCCGACCACCGTGGCAAAGCGCAAGCGGGCGATGGCCCCGGCGGTGGGCACGATGCGTTGGCTGGTCTCTTGCAGTTCCACGTCATAGGCGCTGCCCTCGGGGTCGATACCCACGGTATTGGCCTGGAACGCCCGCAGCGACGGCACCACGGCGTAGCCGTTGCGGTCGACCCGCAGGTGATTGCCATTGCTCAACCGTGCACCCTGGGCAGCGGGCACATGGACCAGGGCGGCCGCCTCGCCGAGGTAGTGCGAGAACGTCAGGCCGTCTGCATGGGCCACCAGGCCGCCGTCGGCGCTCAATGAAAGCTGGCTGCTGTCGCGGTTCTGCCCATACCCCAGCCGCAGGGCGGCCGTGCTGGCGTTGTACCCAGCATAGGCATTGACACTGCCCTGGCTCGCCCCCTCGGCCGAGGCGCGGGTGCCGGCGATGCCGTAGTTGAGCGTGGCGTCATCATCGAGCATGCCGTTGATGCCCAGTTGTTGCTGGCTGCCGCGACTGCCTCCGGTACTGCGAGTCAAGGTGCTGGTCAGGCTCGGTGCGCGCGGGCTGCTGCCCAGGGGCAGGGACACTGTCAGCATCACGCGATTATCGACGTGGCCGGCGTTATCCGAACGGGCCAGCAATACCGGCGCGTGTTCGTCTTGATGATTGCTCCGGTCTGGGGCTTGGACCCGCGAACGCTGGGCGCTGAGGTTCCAGTTGAGGCGGCGCCAACTGGCGCCATAACTCAGGTGATATGCGGTTTCGCGCCCCAGGCGCGGGCCCCAGTATTGGGTCGAACTGGCATAGAACCCCAGGGTGCCCGCCCCCGCCTGCTGGCTGATGGTCAGGTCCAGGCGCGTCTTTTGCCGGGCGTAGCTGCCAATATCCTGGCCCCGGCGCCCCAGCTCCCGCACATTGACTGCGTCGGTGAGGTTCAGGTAGCCCTCGGTGGAAAAACGATAGGCGCCCAATACCAGGTGCGTACCGGTTTGCGACAGTTGCCGGTCGAAGCCCAGGCCGACGTTCTGCCCCGACAGCACCCCCTGCCCAGGGACATGCGTGCGCGAATCGGTGGCGTCCAGCGAAAATGCACCCAGGGTGGTATTCAGCGCCACACCCGCTTTGCCCTGGGCGTAACCTTCAGAAAAACTGCTGCCGCCATACAGCGTCAGGTCGTCCAGCAGACCATGCTGGAGTGTCCCTTCAAACGCCAGGGGGGCCCGGCCCTCGACGCCATTCTGGCGGACCTGGCCCAGGGTCATGCCGTACCGGCTGGCGCTGCGCCGCAGCAGGTGCGGTGCCACGGAAAACGGCACGCTGTAACTGTATTGGCGACCGTCGATTTCCTTGACGCTGACGCTCAGGTCGCCGCCACCTGTGGGGTACAGGTCGCTGATCACAAACGGACCGGGGGCCACGGTGGTTTCGTAGAGCGTATAGCCGTTCTGACTGACGGTGACGGTGGCGTTGCTGTCGGCCATTCCTCGCACCACTGGCGCATAACCCTGTTGCGAAGGCGCCAGCATTTGCTCGTCGGTGCCCAGGCTGAGGCCACGCATGCGGGTACTCTCCAGGATCTGCCCGCTGCTGAAGCTGTCGCCCAGGGTCAGGCGCGATTGCCAGGCCGCGAGGCTGCGTTGCACATAGATCGCGCTGCTTTGGTAGCGCTCGGCACCGCTTCGCGAGTTCCAGGCCTGCGCGCCCTGGTGGCGCAAACGCCAACTGCCGAGGTTGAGGCCGGTGTTGAGCCCCAGGTAGGCCCGGTCTTCGCCACTGCCGGCGGTCATGGTTGAGGCGCTGAAGTTGTAGCTGAGCAAGCCGGCATTGATGCCTTCGTCCCATTGGCGGGGGTCGATGGCATCACGGGCCGTCGGGGTCAGGTAGAGCTGGGGCACGCTTAGGGCCAGCTGCAACGCACCGCTATCGACGCTGCTGGAGGCCATGGGGATCCATTGGCCAAGATCCCCGCACAATGGGCCTGGGGAGACGGGCTGGTTTGGCGCCACGCCCAGTCGGGTCAACAGCGGCCAGTCCAGGCACGGCACGACGTCGTCCTGCACCGCAATAAAGTCCAACGCATGGCGCCCGGCAGGCGCGCCGTTGAGCAGTACATCGACCCGGTACTTGCCGGGCGCCAGGGTGTCGTGGCGGTTGAAGCGGGAAATATCCACGCCCGCTGCAAGGCCACTGGAAAACGCCTCAAGGTCGAAGGTGACCGAAGCTGCCAGGACCTCGGGGCAGATCAAGGCCACCACCATTGCGGGAAAGTACAGGGCACGCAGGGCAATACACCCCCGCGCCCACCGTTGCAGGTAAAAAAACATAAGTCAGGCTTCGCGTTACTAAAGAGGCGCCCAGCGCGGCACGGAGAAACCACCGAAATCGTCGATGTACTGGAATTGCACCCGGGCGTCGGCGGGCACCGTCTGCACCAGAGGAGGCAGGGCAAGGTCGAGGCTGGCATAGGGCGCGACCATGCCTTGCTGGTCGGTGGGCACCGCTTGGCCGCCCATCACCAGCGCGACCTCATGGAATGTCACATGGAAGGGCGACGGGTTGGTTACCCGCAGCACCGCCGGCTTGCCGGTATGCAAGGTCCAGGTCAGTTGCCCCGGCGCATCATGGGCGTTGCCCGTCAGGCCCTGGGGCCGGAAAAACACCTTGGTGCGAATGCGAAAGGCAAACCGCAGCTGGTTCTGGCGCTCCTCCTCGGCCTCGGTTTGCGCCGGTCGGGCCTGGGGCGGCACCTCCAGCACGTTGAGCCAGAACAGCGACTCCCTGTCCCCGGCCAGCGGCTCCCGGGTATAGGCCAGGCGTATGGACTGGCTCTTGCCCGGGTCCAGGCGAAACACCGGCGGGCTGATGCTGAACGGTACCTCACTGTGTTCCGCCAACTGCCGTGCATCACCGTCGTCCATCCACACCTGCACCAGGCGTGCGGCCTGTTGATCATCGTTGCGCACCTGTACGGTGATTTCCCTGCGCGCCTCGGCGTAGACCTGGCGTGTACCACTTAGGATCACCCCGGCCTGTGCCTGCGCGAAGGCCAGGCACAGGCACAGCGCAACCTTTAGGCGTGATAGGCAACCCATGCTGCGTACCCTCGATTTTTCAGGCGATCAGGGAAAGATCACCGAGTACTGCACCGCCGTAGTCACCAGCCCGACTCCCGCCGCGCCGCCGGTGGCGATGTAACGTGCCGCAAAGGGCATGGTCGCCAGCCCGCCGGTGACCGTGGCCGTGGTCGAGGCGTGGCCGCTGCGCAAATCCATGGGCCTTTGGGTTGCACCGTCGACAATTTGCACTTCCACTTTGGCCGCCGCAGTCTTGGGCGCGGTATTGCGCAAGTTGCCCGTGGCCGGGTTGATGGCCGGGCTGGTGCTCTCATACAGCACCGCCACTTTGGTCGCATCTGCGCAACTGGCGCCGCCGCCCACGTAGATAAAGAACGGTTTGGAGCTGGCGGTTGCCCCCGCCGTGGACAGGGCGCTGGCCTGGACCTTGTCGAGGACTACCGGGAAGTTCGCCCCGGAGCCTGGGGCACCGCCGGTTCCACCGCTGATGGTGCAGGTGGTGCCGGTGATTTCGCCGGTCAGGGTGATGGTGCCGTCGGCAGCAGAGGCCGTAGGTATGACGAAACCACAAGCAAGCAGCAGGGCAATGGCCAGGACATTGTTTTTCATTACGCACGTGTTCCTATGTGTTAGATCGAGCCCCGCTCAAACGCCACGCAGGCATAAGCCCGCCCGCGCAATTTGGGCTTGATGACGCGAAAGAGTTGGTTTTTGAATGCAGCGTCTATATGGGGCTGCAGTTTTTTTGACAAGCATTGATCCAGGCAATAACGCAATAGACCAATCAGCTTTTCCTCGTCAAAATATGTTGCAAGGTTTGGCAAGGTTGAAAAACACGCACAACTGGCCAAGTAGCTAGGTCAACGCGTTTAAAGTGCTTATTTCCATAGGGCAACTATCATTTCATTCGTGTATCTGACGCCTCGCCTGTAGCCGTTGCCAGGCCCCTCCCTCATTCTGCTACAGGCCGCGTAAATGCCACTCACCATCAAAGGCCCGCGCAAGCGCGCCGCCCGCTACTTGATCACGGTCCTGTGCGGCATGCTGCCGATTCTGCTAGGGGTGGTGATCCTGTACCTGCAGGCCCAGCGCACCCTGGAAAACAGCACCGCGCAGACGGCTATCGAGGCCGTGCGCCAATTCGACCTGATGCTCGACAACACTGCCCTCGCCGCCCAGGACCTACTGCCGCTGGCGGGCCAGGACTGTGACAATGCGGCAAAACTGGCGCTGCGCGAGCAAGTCACCCGGCGCCCCTTTGTCCGTGCAACCACCCTGTCGTTTAAAAAGTCCATTTATTGCAGCTCGTTGTTTGGCGGCGACTATGTGTCACCGGTCAACCCGGACGATTACGTCAATGGTCGCCTGTGGCTGATGAAGGGCAACCCCGTCACCCCCGATACCGCCTTGTTGGTTTATCGGCTGGTGGACGGCGACAAAGCGGCGTTTGCCTCGATTGACGGTTACCACCTGACAAACGCCCTGCGCCTGATCAGCCGTTATGCCGACCTGGTATTGCAGGTCGGGCCCAATTGGCTGGGTAGCGACGGCAAAGTGCGCGACACTGCGCTACCGGTGTTTGCCGTGGCCCATCACCACCTCGACTCCCAGCGTTACGCCTACAGCGTGGAAGCCGGCATGCCCGAAGGGGAAGTCTGGCGTTACATGCAAGCCCGGTACCCGCCACTGTTCAGCCTGCTGGTGTTTTTCGGCGTATTGGCCGGCGTGCTCGCGCACTGGCTGCAAAAGCGCTCCAGCGCACCGACCCATGAACTGCAGCGGGCGCTGGGCGCCAATGAATTCGTGCCCTATTACCAACCGGTGGTGCGCGGTGACAACCTGCAATGGGCCGGCTGTGAAGTGCTGATGCGCTGGAAGCATCCAAAAGAAGGCCTGGTTCGCCCGGACCTGTTTATTCCCCTGGCCGAGCATTCAGGGCTGATTGTGCCCATGACCCGGGCATTGATGCGCCAGGTGGCCACACAGCTGGCACCCCATGCCGATCGCCTGGGCGGTAATTTCCATGTGGGGATCAATATCACCGCCCGGCACTGCCAGGACCTGGAGTTGGTGCAGGACTGTCGGGAATTTCTCGCGGCCTTCCAGCCCGGGCAAGTCCTGTTGACCCTGGAGCTGACCGAACGCGAACTGATCGAGCCCACCGACGTGACCCGCCAGCTGTTCCAGGCCCTGCACGAACTGGGGGTGATGATCGCCATTGATGACTTCGGCACCGGCCACTCCAGCCTGGGTTATTTGCGCAACTTCAATGTTGACTACTTGAAGATTGATCAAAGCTTTGTGGCAATGATCGGGGCCGATGCTTTATCGCGGCATATACTCGATAGCATCATCGAGTTATCGGGCAAGCTTGACTTGGGCATCGTCGCCGAAGGCGTGGAAACCCAAGAGCAATGCGATTATCTGGCAGCGCAAGGCGTGGACTTTTTGCAAGGTTACCTGTTTGGCCGCCCAGTGCCTTTTGACGCATTCATTAAGTCTTTGCGTGGTGCTTGAATATCGATCTAGCATCATCATGAAATATTGTTATTTATACAAAGGACATGATTTACTCGTGGCTCATTAACTACTACAATTTTTCCTGCCTGTGCTGAATCGGCAGGAGAGCCACTTTTACCGAGTCATGCTGAGGCTCTTGGCTTATAGCTTTGTTTACAGTTGGTATCAGCCAAATACACTATTGGAGTAAATATTTTGTCCAGACTCGCCGAATTTCGTGCCGCAGAAAAAGCCCTTCAAGAGCAGCTCGCCCAGCTGGAATCCCTGAAGAACGATGCTGGCTTGAAGAAAGAAATCGAATTTGAAGAAAAGCTTCAAGGGCTGATGAAAACCTACGGCAAGAGCCTGCGTGACATCATCTCCATCCTTGATCCAAACCCGGGCAAATCGGGAATCCAAGCGGCAGCCGCACCTAAAACCCGCCGCGCACGCGTGGTCAAGGTGTATCACAACCCACACACTGGCGAACTGATTGAAACCAAGGGCGGCAACCACCGCGGCCTGAAGGCCTGGAAAGAACAGTATGGCGCAGCCACTGTAGATTCCTGGTTGCGCGGCTAATACCGGCGCACTAATAAAAAGCCTCGCAGATGCGGGGCTTTTTTGTTTGTGCACTGCGATTTCGCGGCCCGTGGCTTTGGAACGTGGACTTCTAAACACATTCCACTTGGTACAAATTCACCGACCAGTGGCTGTACGCTGCGCCCTTATAGTTATGTGTTTTTTTGTAACTGCGCCATGTCAGGCATCTAGCCATCGCCCATCAAAGTTTCAGGCTTGCACGTACCTCACTGACTTCTTCCTTGCTCGACTCATAGGCTTGAGCTTGCCCGGCGTATGAAAAAACATAGGCCTTATTCGCATCAACAGCGCCTACCAGTGTTTGCGAGAGCACATGCCGACCATTCTCGGTAATCACGCAGGTAGTTTCCAGGGCCTCAAGATGACTCAAGGTAGTCGGGTGCATCTTGTTGCAGACACTTTGATAACCACTGCGGGCAAAGTCCTTCTGGATGGACTTGCGCATTTCCAGCAGCACACCTTGCAGATTGACCACATGCCCAGGCTCGATCGGGGTGCCCGTCAGCTCCATGACCATCTGTGTCTCGCCGTTTTCGTTGTTCTTTATCGCACGTTGGCGAGATACCGGCGACGGCGTGGCCGGTGCATCGGCATCCGCCACCACTTCCTCCACCTGCCAACCGCTGGGCCAGTGAATCTCGGGATCTGCCGCCAATACAGCAGTGCTGGCCAAGATCAGGCACACGGTGCTCAACAGCGGTTTGTTCAGTCGGCTCATTGCAAAAAACACTCGGAGTTCAAGCCGCAAAGTTTGAGCCTGCACGTAGGATAGTCGCAAGGCCCGCGTCAGCTTTTTCATTTGGCGTGGCTGGCGCGGCTTGCGTATCATGGCCCGGCTGCACGGATGCCTGTCAGCCGCAAGCCAAAGGACCGCTCAAGTCACGAGCCGCGTCTGCCCCATTTTTTCTGGAGGGCCCATGAGCCTGCACGAATTGAACACCTTCCCGGGCGTCACCGCCCAACCCGACACCGCCACTGCGAACTTCGTGTTCAACCACACCATGCTGCGGGTCAAGGACATCACCAAGTCGTTGGACTTCTACACCCGCGTCTTGGGTTTTTCCCTGGTTGAGAAGCGCGACTTCCCGGAAGCCGAATTCAGCCTGTACTTCCTCGCCCTGGTCGACAAGGCGCAGATCCCAGCCGATGCCGCCGCACGTACCCAGTGGATGAAGTCGATCCCGGGCATCCTGGAACTGACCCACAACCACGGCACCGAGAACGATGCCGACTTTGCCTACCACAATGGCAACACCGACCCGCGCGGGTTTGGCCATATCTGCATTTCGGTGCCGGATATCGTGGCGGCCTGCGAGCGGTTTGAAGCGTTGGGCTGTGACTTCCAGAAGCGCCTGACGGATGGGCGCATGAAAAGCCTGGCGTTTATCAAGGACCCGGACGCGTACTGGGTTGAGATCATCCAGCCAGCACCGCTGTAAACCGGCTTGATGCCCCAGCAGGAGGGTATCACCGTGGTGTTTGCCTGCACCGCAGGCAAGCCAGCGCCCACAAAAGCAACGGCCACAAAAAACCCATGATCTCTCATGGGTTTTTTAGTTTCAGGCCTTACGCTCGGATCAGGTGATCAAAAGCACTCAAGGAAGCCTTGGCGCCCTCGCCCACCGCAATCACGATCTGCTTGTACGGCACCGTAGTCACGTCACCTGCGGCAAACACGCCTGGCAGTGACGTCTCGCCACGGGCATCGACAATGATCTCGCCACGGGGCGACAACTCCACCGTGCCCTTGAGCCAATCGGTGTTGGGCAGCAAACCGATCTGCACAAAGATGCCTTCCAGGTCGATGGTCTTGAACTCGCCGGTATCGCGGTCCTTGTAGGCCAGGCCGGTGACTTTCTGGCCATCACCCTTGACCTCGCTGGTCAGCGCACTGGTGATCACGTCAACGTTCGGCAGGCTGTAGAGCTTGCGCTGCAATACCGCGTCGGCGCGCAACTTGCTGTCGAACTCGAGCAACGTGACATGGCTGACAATACCGGCCAGGTCGATGGCCGCTTCAACACCGGAGTTACCGCCGCCGATCACCGCCACGCGCTTACCCTTGAACAGCGGGCCATCGCAGTGTGGGCAGAAACACACACCCTTGGCCTTGTACTCCTGCTCGCCCGGCACGCCCATTTCACGCCAGCGCGCGCCGGTGGCCAGGATCACGGTCTTGGACTTGAGGGTCGCCCCGCTCTCGAAGCGAATTTCGTGCAGCTCACCGGGATTTTTCGCCGGGATCAGGCTGCTGGCGCGCTGTAGGTTCATGATGTCCACGTCGTACTGACGCACGTGGGCTTCCAGGGCGCTGGCCAGTTTCGGGCCTTCGGTTTCCTGTACCGAGATAAAGTTCTCGATGGACATGGTGTCCAGCACTTGCCCACCAAAACGCTCGGCGGCCACCCCCGTGCGGATACCTTTACGCGCGGCGTAGATAGCCGCGGCAGAACCTGCCGGGCCACCACCGACGACGAGTACATCAAAGGCGTCCTTGGCGCTGATTTTCTCGGCCGCTTTTTCGATACCGCTGGTGTCGAGCTTGGCGAGAATTTCTTCCAGGCCCATGCGGCCCTGGCCGAAGTTCACACCGTTGAGGTAGACGCTGGGCACTGCCATGACCTGGCGCTCGTCGACTTCAGCCTGGAACAGTGCGCCGTCGATAGCGACGTGGCGGATGTTCGGGTTGAGCACAGCCATCAGGTTCAGCGCCTGGACCACGTCCGGGCAGTTCTGGCAGGACAGCGAGAAGTAAGTCTCGAAGCTGAACTCGCCTTTCAGGCTGCGAATCTGCTCAATCACTTCGACACTGGCCTTCGACGGGTGGCCACCGACTTGCAGCAGGGCCAGCACCAACGAAGTGAATTCATGACCCATGGGGATGCCGGCAAAACGCAGGCTGATATCGGCACCCGGGCGGTTGATGGAGAACGATGGCTTGCGCGCGTCATTGCCATCGGTTTTCAGGCTAATCAGCGTGGTGAGGCTGGTTACGTCCTGCAAAAGGGCAAGCATTTCCTGGGATTTCGCACCGTCGTCGAGGGAGGCGACGATCTCGATCGGCTGGGTGACCCGTTCCAGGTATGACTTCAACTGAGCTTTAAGATTGGCGTCCAACATACGGGCGATTTCCTATTTCAAATCAATTCGGTAAAAAAAAACGCCCGAGCGAATCTCGCCCGGGCGTTTTTGAGGGCGGTGCAGCTTACTTAAGGTGCGGCAATCCGCCCTTGATACTTCACAGACTTAGATCTTGCCGACCAGGTCCAGGGACGGAGCCAGGGTAGCCTCGCCTTCTTTCCACTTGGCTGGGCACACTTCGCCTGGGTGGGCAGCAACGTACTGGGCCGCCTTGATTTTGCGCAGCAGTTCTGAAGCGTCACGACCAACACCGCCGTCGTTCAGCTCAACGATCTTGATCTGGCCTTCAGGGTTGATCACGAAGGTGCCACGGTCTGCCAGGCCAGCTTCTTCGATCAGCACGTCGAAGTTGCGGGAGATGGTCAGGGTCGGGTCGCCAATCATGGTGTACTGGATCTTGCCGATGGCTGGCGAGGTGTTGTGCCAGGCAGCGTGGGCAAAGTGGGTGTCGGTGGACACGCTGTAGATCTCGACGCCCAGTTTCTGGAATTCGGCGTAGTTGTCAGCCAGGTCTTCCAGTTCGGTTGGGCAGACGAAAGTGAAGTCGGCTGGGTAGAAGAACACGACAGACCACTTGCCTTTCAGGTCAGCGTCCGACACGTCTACGAAGTTGCCGTTTTTGTAAGCGGTGGCTTTGAACGGTTTTACTTGGCTGTTGATGATAGGCATCGTTGACTCTCCGTCAGGGGTTAGTAAGTTGATGGGTGAATCCTACCCAGTCTCATCGCCGATGGCTCATTGGCAAACCTGATGCTTGCGATTGGTTTTGGCTATCAACCAGCTGTATTAATAGAAGAAATCTTAAAGCAGCGGTTCGCGGGCCTGAGTCATGCCAAGAAAGGGCGTCGCTTCAACATAGCGCATGGCTGACTTCATGTCCTTCCAGCCGACATACGTCATCAGCGACTTCAAATCCCAGCCGCTGCGATGGGCCCAGGTGGCAAAGCCACGGCGCAGGGAGTGGCTGGTGTATTGCTCGGCGGCAATGCCGGCCCGCCCGAGGGCCTGGCGCAGCAGCGGGATCACGCTGTTGGCATGCAACCCCTCCTCACCCAGGTTGCCCCAGCGATCGATCCCGCGAAACAGCGGGCCGCGCACCAGGGCCGAGGCACTCAGCCATTCGCTATAGGCCTGTACCGGGCACAGCCGCAGCAGCGCCGGGGTTTGATAGGTCTGGCCGAGGTTCTCGCGGTCGCTCTTGCTGCGCGGCAGGTACAGGGTGATGCCCGCGCTTGGTACCGCCTGGACATGCTCGATCTGCAAACGGCACAGCTCATCACTGCGAAAGCCGCGCCAAAAGCCCAGCAGGATCAAGGCCGTGTCGCGCTTGGCACGCAGCCAGCGCGGTCGATCGCCCTCTGCCCGCGCCTGCTCGGCATCACGCTCAAGCCAGCCGACCACCTGCTCCAGATGCTGGAGCTGCAAGGGTTCGGCCTGTTTTTCCTGGGCCGGGTGCAAGGCGCGGATGCCCTTGAGCACCTTGCGCACCACCGGCGCCTTGGTCGGATCGGGAAAACCCTGGCTGGTGTGCCATTGCGCCAGCGCCGAGAGCCGCAGTTTCAGCGTATTGACCGCGAGCATCCCGGCATAGGCCACCAGGTATCGCGCCACGCTGTCGCTGGTGGCGGGCAGGAAGCCGCCCCAACTCACCTCAAAGTGCTCGATGGCAGCGCGATAGCTGCGACGGGTGTTATCGCGGGTGGCGGCGTTCAGGTATCGATCTAGTTCACTCATGCCGCGATCGCCGGCAAGCCGGCTCCTACAGAGGTTGGTGTACGGGAACTGCGCCCGGAGAGAGTCCGGCAAGTCATGACACGGGATAATACGCCAATATCCCACCTGTTAAATGATGAATTTCAACGTGTTTTTATTCGTGATATAGTATGTATGTACATAATACATACCACAGTATCAAATCGACGGAGACCCCATGGCACGCGGTGGCATCAACAAAGCAGTAGTTCAAACGGCACGCATGGCAATTCTCGCCCGCGGCGAAAACCCCAGCATTGATGCGGTGCGCATCGAAATGGGTAATACCGGCTCGAAAACCACCATTCACCGCTATTTAAAAGAGCTCGACGAGAGCGAAACCCGCCTCACCATCACCGAAGCCCCCATCGACGACGAGCTCGGCGAACTGGTGACACGCCTGGCCCAGCGCCTGAAAGAGAAAGCCCAGGAGCCCATCGACCTGGCCCTGGCCCAGTTCGAACAGCAAAAAAGCGCCCTGCTCGCCCAGGTAGAAGCGCTTGAAGCCGCACACAGCCAACTCCAGCAGCAATTTGATATCCAGGGCACCGCCCTCGCCGAAGAAAGCGCCGCGCTGCAAACCGCCAGCACCAGCCTGCAGACCGAGCAAACCCGTAACGCCGGGCTTAGCCAGGCGTGCAGCGACTACGAGCTACGGCTCTCGGACAAGGACGAACAGATTCGTTCGCTGGAAGAAAAGCACCTGCACGCCCGCGATGCCCTTGAGCACTACCGCAATGCCATCAAGGATCAGCGCGAACAGGAGCAGCGCCGCCACGAAGGCCAGCTGCAACAACTGCAGGCTGAATTGCGCCAGGCACAGCAGAGCGCCCTGGTGCGCCAGGACGAGATCACCCAACTGCATCGCGACAATGAGCGGCTATTGATTGAACACCGGGTTACGGCGAAGGAATTGGCTGCCCTGCAGGAGCAAAGCCGCAAGGCTCAGGCCCAGCAACTCAAGCTGAGCGAACAGGTGAGCGTGATCGACAGCGAACGCACCCTGCTCCAGGAGCGCCTGCGGGTAGCGGTGCTGGACAGCCAGTCACGCCAGGAGGCACTGGCCGAGCAACAGCACAGCTACAAAGCCGTGGAACTGGACCTGATCAAGGCCCAGGCCACCATCGAGGCGCTGCGCCTGGCTGCCGTCGTTGCAACGACGCCAGAGGCAGCGGCCCAGGCCTGATCAGCCAGCCACTGGCGTGCGCATGGTGACGAATTCTTCCGCCGCCGTAGGATGCACGCCGATGGTCTCGTCGAAATGCTGCTTGGTCGCCCCCGCCTTGAGGGCGATCGCCAGGCCCTGGACGATCTCGCCCGCCTCCGGCCCAACCATGTGGCAACCCAACACCTTGTCGGTGTCGGCATCGACCACCAGCTTCATCAGGGTGCGCTCCTGGCACTCGGTCAGGGTCAACTTCATCGGCCGGAAGCGGCTTTCGAAGATCTGCACGTTATGCCCATCGGCCCTAGCCTGCTCTTCGCTCAAGCCTACGGTGCCGATGTTCGGCAGGCTGAACACCGCCGTCGGGATCATCGCGTAGTCTACCGGGCGGTATTGCTCAGGCTTGAACAGGCGACGCGCCACGGCCATGCCTTCGGCCAATGCCACAGGCGTCAACTGCACGCGACCGATCACGTCGCCAATGGCCAGGATCGAAGGCTCGGCGGTCTGGTACAGGTCGTCGACCGCGACAAAACCACGCTCGTCCAGCTTGACCCCGGTGTGCTCCAGGCCCAGGTTGTCCAACATCGGACGCCGCCCGGTGGCGTAGAACACGCAATCGGCCTCCAACACACGACCGTCCTTCAGGGTGGCCTTGAGGCTGCCATCGGCCTGTTTGTCGATACGCGCGATATCGGCGTTGAATTGCAGGTCCAGGCCGCGCTTGGTCAGTTCTTCCTGCAAATGCTTGCGCACCGCACCATCGAAGCCACGCAGGAACAGATCGCCGCGATACAGCAGCGATGTCTGTGCGCCCAGGCCATGGAAAATCCCGGCAAACTCCACCGCAATATAACCACCGCCCACCACCAGCACACGCTTGGGCAGCTCTTTAAGGAAGAACGCCTCATTGGAGCCAATAGCGTGCTCGTGCCCCGGAATCTCGGGAATCTGCGGCCAGCCGCCAGTGGCGATCAAGATATTCTTGGCGGTGAAGCGCTCTCCATTGATCTCGACCTCGTGCGCCCCGGTCAGGCGCGCGTGGCCTTCGTGAAGGGTCACGCCACTGTTGACCAGCAGGTTGCGGTAGATGCCATTGAGGCGATTGATCTCGCGGTCCTTGTTGGCGATCAGCGTCGCCCAATCAAAGTCCGCCTCGCCCAGGGACCAGCCAAAACCGCTGGCCTGCTCGAAGTCTTCGGCAAAGTGCGCGCCATAGACCAGCAGCTTTTTCGGCACACAGCCCACATTCACACACGTCCCGCCCAGGTAGCGGCTTTCCGCCACGGCGACCTTCGCGCCAAACCCTGCGGCAAAGCGTGCCGCCCGAACGCCACCGGAACCGGCGCCAATTACATAAAGATCAAAATCGTAGGCCATTTCACTCTCCTCGGCAGGGCATCAGGATACCCGCTTGTACCCAAAAAACCAGAAAGCCACCCGAAGGTGGCTTTCTTGAGACTCAACAGGCCATGCTTAATCAGTAAGCCTTGCCAGTCTTGTAGAAGTGCTCGTAGCAGAAGTTGGTCGCCTCGATGTAGCCTTCGGCGCCACCGCAGTCAAAACGACGACCCTTGAACTTGTAGGCAATGACGCAACCGTCCTTGGCCTGCTTCAACAATGCGTCGGTGATCTGGATTTCGCCGCCCTTGCCTGGCTCGGTTTCTTCGATCAGCTTGAAGATATCCGGGGTCAGGATGTAGCGACCGATGATCGCCAGGTTCGACGGGGCATCTTCCGGCGCTGGCTTCTCGACCATGTCGCGCACACGGATCAGGCCATCGCCAATGTCGTCGCCAGCGATCACGCCGTACTTGTTGGTTTCCGAAGGATCGACTTCCTGCACTGCAACGATGGTGCAGCGGTATTTCTGGTACAGCTTGACCATCTGGGTCAAGACGCCGTCGCCTTCCAGGTTCACGCACAGGTCGTCCGCCAGGACCACGGCAAACGGTTCGTCACCGATCAGCGGGCGACCGGTGAGGATGGCATGACCAAGACCTTTCATCTGGGTTTGACGGGTGTAGGAGAACGAGCACTCGTCGAGCAGCTTGCGGATACCGACCAGGTATTTTTCCTTGTCGGTGCCCTTGATCTGGTTTTCCAGTTCATAGCTGATGTCAAAGTGGTCTTCCAGGGCGCGCTTGCCACGACCGGTGACGATGGAGATTTCGTTCAGGCCGGCATCCAGTGCCTCTTCGACGCCGTACTGGATCAGTGGCTTGTTTACCACCGGCAGCATTTCTTTAGGCATGGCCTTGGTCGCTGGCAGGAAGCGAGTGCCGTAACCGGCTGCTGGGAACAAGCATTTCTTGATCATATAAGTCCTTAATAAGGGCTGTGCGTACGAAATTCGGCGCAGTCTAATCAGGCCGCAGCCACCTTACAATGGGCGCTGCTGGCGTTGCGATGTCAACATAGAGAAAAAATGTCGGCGTTAGTTCCGCCCATGTTCAAACAAGCGGCCCCAACGGCACCGGAGAAAACCCAGCATCCCCTGATTTCAAAGGGCCATATCCTTTTTAGCACGCTTTATGGGGTTCGGCACTGACCTGCAACAACTTACGCGCCCCCATGGCATTTGGCGCTATCATTGCCAGCTTGAACACCAGACCACGAGATTGTTAATAGATGTCAGAACCCAAAGGCGTAAACGGCTACCTGATCACCAAGCGAGCAGACGGCTGGCACCTGATCAACTTTCACGGCGACAGCGTTGCCGGCGTATTCGCCACCGAAAGCCAGGCGATTGCGGTAGCCGAAGTATTTGTGGATGAAGCCGGCCACGCGTCGAGCAAGCGACCCAAGGGCAAATAAGCCTCTGCGGTTGCGCATGAAGCCCCGGTGAACGGGGCTTTTTTGTGATTGTCTGTACCTTGATGGCCGTTCGCTATAATCTCGCTGAAACGCCCCACAACAGTGTCAGCGCGCCCCTTAACACTTCTCAACGACGAACCTTACATGAACAAGATCCTGGCACTGACCTCGGTACTGGCGCTCGCCGGCTGCACCACCACTTCCGACATTTACCTGAAAAACGGCGAACAAGGCCTGACCATTGACTGTTCGGGCGAGGCCAATTCCTGGGCCAGTTGCTACGAAAAGGCCGATGCCTCCTGCGCCGGCACCGGTTACCGCATCGTCGGCACCGAAGGCACGCCAGCCTTGAAGGAAAGCGACAAGACCCTGGGCGCCGATGTGGGCAACTTCAAGGGTCGCAGTGTAGTGGTGGTCTGCAAGTAAGCTGGGCGGCTACATGTGAATCTCGGCGAACTTGATGCCGAGGCTGCGAATGGTGTCGATCAGGTCATCGAGTTTTTCAAAGGATTCGACCTCGTCCTGGTCATCCACCAGGAAAAAGCTGCGCCCGCCGCTTTTCTTGAAAAACACGATCCACTCCCCCGAATTGGCCGGATTTTGAATCACATGGGTCGCAGAGATATGACCCTCTGCATGCCGCTCTTTGACGCGCTCACGTTTCATAATTGCTTTTCCAGAATGACAATGCCGCTCAAACCCCGGGGCTTGAGCGGCATTTGTTGTGTTCAGGCAACAGTTTAACGGATGCCTTGGCCAATCAGCACGCCGTCTACCGTTTGCCCGTACAGGTTCACCCCATCATTGGCATGGAACTTCACGCGGGTTTTCTCCACCGAGCCATCTACCAGGCGCGGATCCTGCGGGCGCTCATGGCGGTTGACATAGGCCGCTACGTCCCAGGCCTGCTGGTCGCTCAAGCTGCCGCCCTTGCCCAGCGGCATGTTGTGCTTGATGAAGGACGCTGCGGTGTTGACCCGATGCATACCGGCGCCCCAGTTGTAGGAATCCTTACCCCACAACGGTGGCATCACGTAGCTGTCGCCCACCTTCTGCCCCTGCCCTTCGGCGCCATGGCACACCGCACATTGCGCCTTGTACACCTCGGCACCCTGCGCGAGGTTGTAGCCTTTGGCCGGTTGTGGCACCTCCGGGTAACCACGCCCCGGCAACTCCACGCCCAAGGGTGCCTTGCTCGCTAGCCAGTAGGCATAGGTCGACAGCGCGGCAATCTCATGGCTGTCCGCTGCCGGTGGCGTGCCGCCATCCATGCTGAACTGGAAACAGCCCTGCAGGCGCTCGGCAAAGGAGTTGACCTTGTCATTCTTCTTACGGTACGCCGGGTACATAGGGTACGCCCCCCACAGGGGCGTGGAATTGGCCAGGCGCCCCTGATCCAGGTGACAGTTGCTGCAATTGAGGCCGTTGCCGACAAACTGCGGCGCCAGGCGCTTGGTATCGACGAACAACGCATAGCCCTGCATCACCAGCTTGCCGTAGGCGTTGTCAGGCAGTTCGCTTTCCTGGGGCGGCTGGAACGCCTTGGCGGCGGGCACCGCAGCCGGCACCTGCAGTTGCGACTGATCTTCCATGGCAATCGGTGCGGCCAACGCCGGCACACTGATCAACGCGGCCAACACGGGTGCAAATGACAGATTCTTCATGGCTTGACCTCCTGGCCAGGCAAGGAGGCGAAGTAATTGGCGATACCCTGCACTTCGTCATCCGTCAGGGATTTGGCCACGTGCCCCATCA
This sequence comes from Pseudomonas sp. WS 5010, assembly GCF_012985565.1. NCBI lineage: Bacteria > Pseudomonadati > Pseudomonadota > Gammaproteobacteria > Pseudomonadales > Pseudomonadaceae > Pseudomonas > Pseudomonas sp. WS 5010. The sequence continues at coordinate 846,223 of NZ_JAAQWQ010000002.1, forward strand.
GGTCATTGGGGTCGTTGTGCCGAGTGCCACCGCGCCAGGCATTGAGCTGGGCAGCCAGGTAGGCCGCGGACTGCCCGGACAGCGGCGGGAACGCCTCGCCAACCCCCACGCCCGAGGGGCCATGACAGCTGACGCACGCCGGAATCTGCCGTTCCCAGGCGCCTTGCAGCGCCAGTTTTGCAGCTGGACTGTTCGGCGTAGCACTACGATGGCCGACGGCCACGGCAGGTGCCGGCATCGCCGCCAGTGTCTGGGTCACCGCCGCGATTTCTTCCTCGGTAAGCGCCTTGGCCAGCGACGTCATCACCGGGTTGCTGCGCGTGCCACTCTTGAAATCATGCAGTTGCTTGCTCAAATAAGCCGCCGGCAACCCCGCAAGCCTCGGAAAACCCGCAGCAGCCAACCCCAGGCCATCCGCCCCGTGGCATGCCATGCACGCCGCCGCGCCAGGCTGCGCGCCACCTTCACTGAATATCTTGTTGCCCTCCAGCGCCTGCGCGCTGCCGAGCATGAGTAGCAAGACGCCACCCATCAACACTCTCTCCACAGACATCATCACGACTCCATTTTTATAGTTATATGCTTAGACCTACAATGCATAAGCCTACAAATGGTAGGGTAATGAGCCGACAGTCACAACCGCCATGTAAGAAATTGCCGACAATAAAAAGCCCGGCACTGCAACCGCAGGCCGGGCTTTTTGATCGGAGTTGATCGCGTATGAGCGGCGGCGTGGACTCAGCCGGAAATACAGTCTTCCGCAGCTTTTTTCACGTCACCCGGACGAATCGGCACATTGGACATGCTCTCGTAGAGCTTGATGCTGCTACCGCTGGAGCGGTCTTCAATCTCGAAAATGGCCGATGGGTCAGCCGAAAACTTCTGCGGCACAATCACCCGCACACCTTCCTTGTGAGGCTCGATCTGCGGCGGACGACGGGTCGACGACAGTTTCTGCACCACACACGCCGCGTATTCCTGCGGTTTTTTCCCGGAGATAACCGCCAGGGTTGGCGGTGTCTGCTTGATGTCTGAAACCGAAGCACATCCACCTATTGCCAGGGCCAGAACCAATACACTCCACTTCATACAAAACCTCCGATAAAGACCCTACGACAGCGGAGATGGTATTTTTCTCCCGCCCACGTAGGATTTATCCCTGATATATCGGTAAATAACTGTTTTAAATTGTCGAAGACGTCGACGACGACCCGATAATAAACGTGCTGGGGCTGATAAACTCCATCTTAACCTACGTATCGTTCTGATTTTTCAGAAAAAGCCCTTCTGGAGACACCCCCCCATGAAATTCATCCACCAGCGCGAACACTTGAACGAAGGGGATATTGTCGTCATTGAATGCTCCCAGACCTGCAATATCCGCCTGATGAGCGATGCGAATTTTCGCAGCTTCAAAAATGGCGGTCGCCACACTTATCACGGTGGCGCCTTCGACAAGTTCCCGGCCAAGATCACCGCGCCAAGCACCGGGTTCTGGAACATCACCCTGGATGTGGTGACGCGCCGTGCCATCAGCGTTACCCGCAAGCCAGCGTTGTCCCATAAGATCCGCATTGTTCGCCGCACCAGCACCAAACTCAGCTGATTGCCACCCAAGCCACAGGAATCACCGTGACTCAAACCACCAAATACGTCATCAAGTACAAACTCAACGGCGAACGCCGCTTCGAATTTGCCCAACTGCACGCGGCGAGCATCGAAGAGGCCCAAGAGGCCTTGGCGAAAATTCACGATGCCAGTGACGAAATCACTGAGATCACCGTGAGCAAGGCCCTGTAAAACTACGACCAGCAGCGGAGTGATTGTGCAACCTGATTCCACGGGTGACCTGTTCAGCGACGAGGCCTTGCAACAACCGGCCCGTCGCGAGCAAATCGGCGAACAATCCTACGTCCTCAGGGGCTATGCCCTGCCCTGGCTTGAGCGTGTATTGCCCGAGCTTCGTGCCGTCCTCGGCCAGTCACCGTTCCGGCAGATGGTCACCCCCGGTGGCTTTACCATGTCGGCAGCCCTGAGCAGTTGCGGCGAACTGGGCTGGACCACCGACCGCCAGGGCTATCGCTACAGCCCTCTGGACCCCGAGCGCCAACAACCCTGGCCGAGCATGCCGGCCGTGCTGCGCGAACTGGCGATCGACGCGGCCAGGGCTGCCGGCTTCGACGGCTTTGCACCCGACGCCTGCCTGATCAACCGCTATGTACCCGGCGCCAGAATGTCCCTGCATCAAGACAAGAACGAGCGCGACTACAGCGCCCCGGTGGTCTCATTGTCCCTGGGGCTGGCGGCGGTGTTTCTGTTTGGCGGCCATCAGCGCAGTGACAAGACACAAAAGATCTCGCTGTTCCATGGCGACGTAGCGGTCTGGGGCGGCGTCGATCGCCTGCGCTTTCATGGGGTGCTGCCGATCAAGGAAGGCGTGCACCCGCGCATGGGGCCGCAACGGATCAACCTGACGTTTCGCAGGGCCGGCTGACCCCGGTGAATTCCACCGCAAGCAACGGAGTGCCCGGGCGCCCCCGGTTTATTATCCTGGCCACTGATCCATTGCCGAGCTATTGCCATGAGCACTGAAGATGATCTGCGCTGGGCAGCCATTGTCGCCCGCGACGCCACGGCCGACCTGACCTTCGTCTACGGGGTCAAGACCACCGGCGTGTATTGCCGCCCCAGCAGCAGCGCACGTCAGCCACTGCGCAAGAATGTCGAGTTTTTCGACACACCGCAGCAAGCCGAAGCCGCCGGGTACCGCCCCAACAAACGCACCTCGGCCGACCAGACCCAGGTTGCGCAACGCCATGCGCACCTGATTGCCGCCGCCTGCCGTCATATCGAACAGGCCCAGACCCTGCCCGCCCTGGAAGACCTGGCCAACGGCGCCGGCTTGAGCCCGTTCCACTTCCACCGCGTGTTCAAGACCCTGACCGGGCTGACACCCCGGGGCTATGCCCGCGCCCATCGCTCACGCAAGGTCAGGGCGCACCTGCAGGACAGCCAGTCGGTGACCGATGCGCTGTACGACGCGGGTTTCAACTCCAACAGCCGCTTCTACGCGTCAGCCGACCAGTTGCTCGGCATGAAGCCCAGCGACTACAAAGCCGGTGGCATCCATAACGATATTCACTTTGCCGTCGGCGAGTGTTCCCTGGGGGCGATTCTGGTGGCGCAGAGCAATCGCGGGGTCTGCGCGATCCTCCTGGGTGACGACCCGGACCAACTGGCGCGCGACCTGCAAGACCAGTTCCCGCAGGCCAATGTGATCGGTGCCGACCCCGGCTTTGAACAGTTGATTGCCCAGGTGGTGGGGTTTATCGAGGCGCCTGCCCTGGGCCTGAACCTGCCCCTGGACCTGCGCGGCACCGCCTTCCAGGAGCGGGTCTGGCAGGCACTGCGGGAAATCCCGGTGGGCAGCACCGCCAGCTACGCCGAGATTGCCAAGCGCATCGGCGCACCCAGCGCCTTTCGTGCCGTTGCCCAGGCGTGCGGCGCCAACAGCCTGGCCGTGGCGATTCCCTGCCACCGCGTGGTACGCAGCGATGGCCATCTATCGGGTTACCGTTGGGGCGTGGAGCGCAAACAGCTGTTGCTCCAGCGCGAACGCCACACCCCGCATGAACCACAGCCGGCGTCCAGTGAATAATACAGACTGGCCTTGCCCCGGCCGGCCCTGTTAAAAGGGCCGGGCAGCCCTTCCTGAGCGTTCCATCATTGGAGAAGCGATCCATGAGCACCTGGCCAGACACCCGCATTCTCGACCTGCTGGGCATTGAATTGCCGATCATCCAGGCGCCCATGGCCGGCAGCACCAGCCCCGAGATGGTGATCGCCGCGAGCCAGGCCGGGGCGCTGGGCTCGATGCCCACGGCCACACTCAGCATCGAGCAACTGCGCCAGGCGTTGACCACCATTGCCCAGGCCAGCGCCCGCCCCTTGAACGTCAACTTCTTCTGCCACCGGCCACCGGCCCCCAACCCCGAGCGGGATCGCCAGTGGAAGGATTTGCTGGAGCCCTACTACCGTGAGCTGGGTGCAGATTTTGACGCGCCCACCCCGCTCTCCAACCGCGCACCGTTCGACAATGCCAGCTGCGAGGTGGTGGAAGAATTCCGCCCGGAAGTCGTCAGCTTCCACTTTGGCCTGCCGGAAAAAGCGCTGCTGGACCGGGTCAAGGCCACCGGGGCAAAAGTGCTGTCGTCCGCCACCACCGTCGAGGAGGCGATCTGGCTGGAGCAGCACGGCTGCGATGCAATCATCGCCATGGGGTATGAGGCCGGGGGGCATCGCGGGATGTTTCTCAGCGACCGCCTCACCAGCCAGATCGGCACAATGGCCCTGGTGCCGCAGATCGTCGATGCAGTCAGCGTGCCGGTAATCGCCGCCGGCGGGATTGGCGATGCGCGGGGCATGGTTGCCGCGTTCGCCCTCGGCGCCTCGGCGGTGCAGATCGGCACGGCCTATCTGTTCACGCCCGAAGCCACTATCACCCCCGCCCACCATCAGGCATTGCACAGCGCCCAGGCCAGCGAAACGGCACTGACCAACCTGTTCACCGGCCGCCCGGCGCGGGGGATCATCAATCGCGTGATGCGCGAACTTGGGCCAATCAATCCCACCGCCCCGGCGTTTCCCTTGGCCGGTGGTGCATTGCTGCCGTTGCGCGCCCTGGATGCAGCCGACTTCAGCAGCCTGTGGGCCGGCCAGGCGCTGCGCCTGGGGCAAGACCTGTCCACCCGCGAGCTGACCCTGAGCCTGGCCCGCCAGGCGCTGGCGCAACTCAACAAGGGCTAGACCCCTGAGACAACTTTGCACTGTACCGACGATGGCGAACCGCTATATATTCCCATACATAGCGATTAACTATAACAAGCCGCCACGTCGGCACCCCAAGGAGCTGCTTCATGATGATTCGCGCCCAACGCCTGGCCCCCACCGGCCTGGCCACCCTGATCGCCCTCTTTACCTTGGGCACAGCCCACGCCGATGAAGTGCAAGTGGCCGTCGCCGCCAACTTCACCGCGCCGATCCAGGCGATCGCCGCCGACTTCGAAAAAGACACCGGGCACAAACTGGTCGCCGCCTACGGGGCCACCGGGCAGTTCTATACCCAGATCAAGAACGGCGCGCCGTTTGAAGTGTTCCTCAGCGCCGACGACACCACCCCGCAAAAGCTCGAAAGCGAAGGCGACACCGTCAAGGGCTCGCGCTTCACCTATGCCGTGGGCACCCTGGCGCTGTGGTCGGCCAAGGAAGGTTATGTGGATGCCAAGGGCGCGGTGCTGCAAAAAAATGAATACCAGCACCTGTCCATCGCCAACCCGAAAGCCGCACCCTACGGCCTCGCGGCTACCCAGGTCCTGGCCAAGCTGGGCCTGACCGACAAGGTCAAGAGCAAGCTGGTCGAAGGCCAGAACATCACCCAGGCCTATCAGTTTGTGTCCACCGGCAATGCCGAGTTGGGCTTTGTCGCCTTGTCGCAAATCTATAAAGACGGCAAAGTCAGCAGCGGCTCGGCGTGGATCGTGCCGGGCGAGATGCATGACCCAATCAAACAGGACGCGGTGATCCTCAACAAAGGCAAGGACAACCCGGCCGCCAAGGCACTGGTTGACTACCTCAAGGGGCCGAAAGCCGCTGCCGTTATCAAATCCTACGGTTATCAACTGTAAATGCCACTATCGAGTGCCGATTTTTCCGCGATCTGGCTGACCCTGAAACTGGCGTCGCTGACCACCGTGATTCTGCTGATTATCGGCACTCCCATCGCTCTGTGGCTGTCGCACACCCGTTCCTGGTGGCGCGGGCCGATTGGCGCGGTGGTCGCCCTGCCCCTGGTGCTGCCGCCGACGGTGATTGGCTTCTACCTGCTGCTGACCATGGGTCCCCATGGCTACCTCGGGCAGTTCACCCAATGGCTGGGCCTGGGCACCCTGACGTTCAGCTTCGCCGGCCTGGTGATTGGCTCGGTGATCTATTCCATGCCGTTTGTAGTGCAACCGTTGCAAAACGCGTTCTCGGCCATCGGCAGCCGTCCCCTGGAAGTTGCCGCGACGTTGCGGGCCAATCCCTGGGATACATTTTTCACGGTGATCCTGCCGCTGGCCCGTCCCGGCTTTATCACCGCGTCGATCCTCGGCTTCGCCCATACCGTGGGCGAGTTTGGCGTGGTGCTGATGATCGGCGGCAATATCCCCGACAAGACCCGCGTGGTCTCGGTGCAGATCTACGACCACGTCGAAGCCATGGAATACGCCCAAGCCCACTGGCTGGCCGGGGCCATGGTGGTGTTTTCTTTCCTGGTGTTGCTGGCGCTCTACTCCAGCCGTAAAACCAAAGCGGGTTGGAGCTGATGTCGATGATTGAGGTGCGCCTGCAACTGCACTACTCCGGATTTGCCCTGGACGTGGACCTCAAGCTGCCAGGGCGCGGCGTCACCGCGCTCTACGGGCATTCGGGTTCGGGCAAGACCACGTGCCTGCGCTGCATTGCCGGGCTGGAACGGGCCGGCGATGGATTTGTGCAAATCAACGATCAGGTCTGGCAAGACAGCCGCAACGGCGTGTTTGTGCCGCCGCACAAGCGCGCCCTGGGTTATGTGTTTCAAGAAGCCAGCCTGTTTCCCCACCTGTCGGTGCTGGCCAACCTGGAGTTCGGCCTCAAGCGGATCCCCAAGGCCCAGCGTCGCGTGGACATGGCCCACGCCACGCACTTGCTGGGGATCGGCCACCTGCTGGATCGCCACCCCCAGCATTTGTCCGGCGGTGAGCGCCAACGCGTAGGCATCGCCCGCGCCCTGCTCACCAGCCCGCAGCTATTGCTGATGGACGAACCCCTGGCCGCCCTCGACAGCCAGCGCAAAGGCGAGATCCTGCCCTACCTGGAACGCCTGCACGATCAACTGGAAATCCCGGTGCTGTACGTCAGCCATGCCCAGGATGAAGTGGCGCGCCTGGCCGATCATATTGTCCTGCTCAGTGAGGGCAAGGCCCTGGCCAGCGGGCCGATTGGCGAGACTCTGGCGCGGCTCGACCTGCCGCTGGCCCTGGGCGACGATGCCGGCGTGGTGATCAACGGCACGGTCAGCGAGCATGACGCCCATTACCAACTGCTGACCCTGCAATTGCCCGACAGCCCACTGCAAATGCGCGTAGCCCACGCGCCGCTGGAGCTGGGCAAACACTTGCGGTTCAAGGTCCAGGCCCGGGACGTGAGCCTCAGCCTGCAACCTGGGGAGCACAGCAGTATCCTCAATTGCTTGCCCGTGACCGTGACCCAGGAGATCCCTGCCGATAACAGTGCGCATGTGCTGGTACGGCTCGACGCGGCGGGTACGCCGCTGCTGGCGCGCATCACCCGTTATTCCCGGGACCAGTTGCAAGTGCATCCCGGCCAGGCGTTATGGGCACAGATCAAGGCGGTCGCCGTACTGGCTTGAACGCACGGCCCGGTGCTGCGGTCAATCAGGCATACCGGCCTGATTTGTTGCCAAGGACTCTGCCATGCCCGACTCCACCCTGCCCGTCGACCTGCCCCGTGACCTGCACTACGTTGACGACAGTCAGCCGGGCCTGAGCCGCCGTAAACTGCGGGGCAAGTTCCAGTACTTCCAGAGCGACGGCCAGCGCATCAGCGACGCCGACGAAATCCAGCGCATCAACGCCCTGGCCATCCCGCCGGCCTATACCGATGTGTGGATCTGCGCCGACCCCAAGGGCCATCTACAGGCCACCGGCCGCGATGCCCGTGGTCGCAAGCAATACCGTTATCACCCACGCTGGCGTGAAGTGCGCGACAGCGACAAGTATTCGCGCCTGCAGCAGTTCGGCAACGCGCTGCCCAAATTGCGCAAGCAGCTACAAGCGCAAATCGATGCGCCGGGCTTCAACCGCGAGAAGGTCCTGGCCACCGTCGTGCTGTTGCTCGATGCCACGCTGATCCGCGTCGGCAACAGCCAGTACGCCCGCGATAACCGCTCCTATGGCCTGACCACCCTGCGTACCCGCCACGTGGATATCAAGGGCAGCGAAATCCAGTTCCAGTTCCGTGGCAAGAGCGGCGTCGAGCACCAGGTCAGTATCAAGGACCGGCGCCTGGCCACCGTGCTCAAGCGCTGCCTGGAGTTGCCGGGGCAGAACCTGTTCCAGTACCTGGACGAGAACGGCGAGCGGCATACCGTCAGCTCCACCGACGTCAACGCCTACCTGCACAGCCTCACCGGCGCCGACTTTACCGCCAAGGACTACCGCACCTGGGCCGGCAGTGCCCTGGCCCTGGCCGTGTTGCGCGAACTGGCATGGCAACCGGAGTCGGATGCAAAACGGCATGTGGTGGAGATGGTCAAGAATGTCGCCCGGCAACTGGGCAATACCCCGGCGGTGTGCCGCAAATGCTACATCCACCCGGCCGTGCTGGAGCACTTCAGCCTGGGCGGCCTGGCGAAACTGCCCAGGCCCAGGGTGCGCAAGGGCTTGAAAGCCGAAGAAGTGGGGTTGGCGATGTTTCTTGAGCAACTGTAGGCACTGACGCCACCGATGTAGGAAAAATGACTGAACTGCGCTAGGCTACCAATCCCTCCCGACTGCAGGACGACCGCCGACGTGAACAACTAAGCCTTCCAACATGTAAACGCAACGAGCCGCCTGGCGCGCTTGTTGGCTTGTGCCACATTGTTCTGGAGGTGCTGATGACTGACGTCAACCGGCTGCCTGTACTTGTTTCCTTGCATCACCTGGGTTTTCAGTTCGCCGATGGCGAGACTTTGCTGGAAGACCTCAACCTGTCCATCGATTGCACCCCGACCGGGATTGTCGGCCGGAATGGCATGGGCAAGAGTGTGTTGGCGCGCCTGCTGGCCGGCGTGCTTGAGCCATCCCATGGGGTTATCAAATCCTCGGCGCGTATCGCCTATGTCCCACAAAGCATTGAGCTGTTACCGGGGCAGACTGTGGCCCAGGTCTGCGGTTGCGCGCCTATTCTGGCGGCACTTGAGCGCCTGGCCGCGGGACGCGCGCAGGCCGACGACCTGGAAGTGATCGATGATCGCTGGGACCTGGCCGAACGCCTGCGCCAGGCCCTGGACGGCGCCGGTCTGGCCGAGATCGACCCCGATCAGCCCGCCGGCCAACTCAGCGGTGGACAACTGGCCAGGATCGCCCTGATTGGTGGCCTGCTGGGCGCGCCGCAGTTGCTGATCCTCGACGAACCCACCAACCACCTCGACAGTGCCGGCCGCGATTGGCTGCTGGCGACCCTTGGCGCCTGGCGCGGCGGCTTGGTGGTGGTCAGCCACGACCGACGCCTGCTCAATACCCTGGGGCGGATCATCGAACTGTCGCCCCTCGGGGCCCGGCTCTATGGCGGCAACTACGATGACTATCGGGCGCAGCGTGATGCCGAGCAACAGGCCGCTCAGGCCGCCCTGGAACATGCCCGGCTGGATCGGCGGCGCGAGCACCAGCGCCTGAAAAAGGCTATCGACAGTTTCCAGCGCCACGCCGCCAGTGCCCGTAAACATGCAGAGACCGCCAATGTCGATGCCTTCACCAAATCCCGCTGGAAAGGCGCCGCCAATGAAATCGTCAGCAACGTGCGCAGCGCCCATGTGCAGCACAAGCAGGCCTTGAACGAACGCGTGCGCACGGCCCACGAACGGGTGGTGGACCAAACGCCGACCTTCCTTGCCTTGCCCGGCACACCCCTGCCGGCGGGCCGCCAAGTGGCAACCTTGACCGACTGCCAGTTGCCCTGGCTCGATCCCCGCGCGCCGAGCACCCTGATCAACGCGAGCCTGTGCGGGCCGGTCCGGGTTGCGGTCCACGGGCCCAATGGCTGCGGCAAGTCCACCCTGCTCAAGCTGCTGGCGGGGCATTGGCAACCTGTCAGCGGCGCATGCACGGTTCATGTACCCAGCGCCTATCTCGACCAGCACTTGACCCTGCTCGATGACCAGCAGTCGATCGTCGAGCAACTGAAATTGATGGACACGCCAATGGCCGAAGCCGAACTGCGCACCCGTCTGGCGCTGTTGCAACTGGATGCATGGCGCGTCACCCAGCCCATCGGCCAGCTCAGCGGTGGCGAGCGCTTGAAGGCTGCCATGGCGATTGCCTTATGGCGCAAGGTTCCCGCGCAATTGCTGCTCCTGGATGAGCCGACCAACCATCTGGACCTGGAGTCGGTGATGGCCTTCGAACAGGCTTTACAGGGGTTTACCGGGGCGCTGATTGCGGTCTCCCATGACGCAGCGTTTCTCAAGGCACTGGCGCCGACTCACGTTCTGAGCTGGGACGTCATGGGCTGGCGCTTGGAAGTGAACTGAAGGATGTGCCAAGTCATTGCAGTCAACCGGAAAGCGTCCTACGGTAGTGGCCGGATAATCTCATAGAGGAACCTCTCGCCGTGCTGCCCTCTTCCCCTAAGCCCATGGTCAATACTGCCTTGCAGCACCAGCACAAATGGCGGGGGCGCATCGGCCTGACGCTGGTGGCCAGCCTTTCGGTGCTGGCCGGCATGACCGACGCCATCGGTTTCATGGCCAGTGGCGATTTTGTCTCGTTCATGAGCGGCAACACCACGCGGCTGGCGGTGGCAATCAGTGAGGGTGACCTGGGGCTGACCGGGCGCCTCACCCTGTTGGTGGCAACGTTTATCCTGGGCAATGCGCTGGGGGTGATCATCAGCCGCGTGAGCAAGCGCCATGCGCTGCCGTTGTTGCTGTGTATTGCCACGCTATTATGCGGCGCCGCGGCGTGGCCGATGGCCGAGCAGTTGCCGGCAGTGCTGGCTGCGATCATTGCCATGGGCATGCTCAATGCGGCGGTGGAACAGGTCAATGGCTTGCCCGTGGGGCTGACTTACGTGACCGGCGCGTTGTCGCGTTTCGGTCGCGGCCTGGGGCGCTGGATGCTGGGGGAGCGCCGCAATGGCTGGCGCGTGCAGTTGATTCCCTGGGCCGGGATGTTTGTCGGCGCGGTGATCGGTGCTGTGCTGGAGCACCAGATGGGGATCCGGGCACTGTTGGTCAGCGGCCTGCTGTCGGCGCTGCTGGGCCTGGTGTCGCTGAAGATTCCGCGGCGCTGGCACCTGGGCTATATGCCACGTTGAAAAGGTGCCTGCCCGACATTTAGGCCTCGACATCCATGTACTGGTAAAGAGCCATCATGTCGGGCAAGCGCTGGCATTTTAAGACAAAGCCGGCGCAGTGTCCGCTGGGCATTTCTGAAGATTTCTAAAGAAACAACCTACAGGCAGGTCGCCAAGGCGGCCAGACGGCGCTTGGCGGCCCAATTGTCCTGCACTGCGTAGTAACTGACCGTGGTGCTGGTACCGGCGCTGCGCACATCGACAAAGTAGTCACCGCCCGTGGTGTACACCGTATGGCCACCGCCTTGCGCAGGCTCCATGAAGCCGCCGGCGTCGACGCCGAATACCGCCTCGTCCTGCCAGCCAAACTGGATGCATTGGGCTACGACCAGGGCCGCCTTATCAGACGCCAGGGTTTTATAGGGCGCGCCAGCGCGTGCGTCTTTCATCTTCGAACCTGCGCAACCGGCCAGCGCCGCCACGACCAACGCACCTATCACCACCTTCCGCATGCCATCGCTTCCTTGAAAAAAACGCGACTGTACCACTGCCTACAACAACCAGCGAAACAGATAGAACAGCGCCATGCTCAACAGCACCGTGGTCAACACGCTGCGGGTCCAGAACATCAGGGCCACCGCACAGATCCCGGCCAGCAGGTAGGGGTTGGTGGGGCTCAGGTTGAGCTTGTGCTCGGCGAGGAAAATGATCGGCCCGCAGATCGCCGTCAACATGCCGGGTACCGCGAACCCGAGAAACTCCCGGGCGCCGCGGTTCAGGCGCACCGGCAAGCGCGGTTCAAGAAACAGATAACGGTTGAAAAACACCGCCAGGCCCATGCCGATAATCATCACAAAAATCATCGCTGCCCCACTCCCAAGCGTTTGCAGGCATACCCTGCGCTCATCCCCAACAACCCCGACACCACCACCGCCGACTCCCAGTGCCAGTAGCTGAGCAGCACCGAAAACAGCAGGGCCACTGCCACGCACACCACCGTCGGCACATCACGCACAACCGGGGTGATCAAGGCGATGAAGGTCGCGGCGATGGAGAACTCCAGGCCCAGTTGATCGAGGTTGGGGATGCTCTTGCCGAGCACGATGCCGGCCAGGGTGAACAGGTTCCAGGCCACGTAGAACGTCAGGCCCACGCCCAGGGCATACCAGCGGTTGAAGGTCTGGCGGTCGTATTGGCTGACCAGGGCGAAGAATTCGTCGGTCAGCAAAAAGCCCAGGCTCATGCGCCAGCGCGCCGGCAAGGGCGACAGGGTGCTACGCATATGCATGCCATACAGCAAGTGCTGGGAGGTCAGCAGCAAGGTGGTGAGCAAAATGGCGATCAGGCTCGCGCCGCTCTTGACCATGCCAATCGCCACCAACTGTGCGGCACCGGCAAACACAATGGCCGACAGGCCCTGGCTTTCCAGCGGGGTGAATTGAGCGTCAATCGCCAGGGAACCGGCGAGCAGGCCCCACGGGGCGCACGCCAACGACAGGGGAATAATCGCAATCGCGCCACGGGCGAAGGCGTAATGCGGCAAGGCAGTAGGCATGGACAACAGGCTCATCGACAGACAGTCGGCAAGCATGGCAGCGCCAAACAGGATTGTCTTGAACGATCTTGCAGGCAACACCCCGACGCCAGGAAGGAATGTTGCCTGCCTGATTTATGGCTGCAGGGCCGTGGCGGCCTTGTCGATAAATGCCGCCACTTCGCCTGCCCTGGAGGCCAGCGAGGCGTGACTGGCGTCCAGCGTGAGAATCTCCCGGGGCTTGATGCGCTCGGCCATGCGTACCTGGTTATCGGGGTGAATCATGTGGTCCTGGGTGGACACCTGATACCACGACGGCTTGTTCTTCCAGGCCGGATTGCTCACTTCATCGCCAAAGGTACTGGCCAGGGGCGCCTTCTGCGTAATTCCCAGCACGTCGCCCTCTGACTGCGGCAAGTCCTGGCAGAAGCTCTCATGGAACAACTCGGGCTTGACCCACAGGTAGCCATCGCTGTCCGGCACCAGGTTGGCGGCGGCCTCGGGCAGGTGTTGCTGGGTGATTGCGCCCGGACTTTCCCCCGCATCCGGGGCAAACGCGGCAATAAACACCAGGCCCTGGACGTTGGGCTCGTTGCCTGCCTGGGAAATGACCGCGCCCCCATAGGAATGCCCGACCAACAACACCGGCCCCTTGACCTGGGCCACCATCTTGCGTGTGCGTTCGGCGTCGTCGGCCAATGAAGTCAGGGGAATTTCCACCGCGTGCAAGTCGCGATAGCCCTTTTTCTGCAGTTCGACGATCACTCGGCTCCAATGGGCTGCGCCGCCCCAAAAGCCGTGTACCAGGACAATTGCCGGTTTTTCACTCATTCGATGACTTCCTGTGGATTGAGCATGGGGTCTTGCGGACAACCGCGACCATGCCCAGTGTCAGCGCAGCCGGCTCGATCGTCACCCCCCAATCGCCGAACGGCTACGTGCCATTATCAGGCCAGCTTGACCGACACCCGCTCTACCGCATCCCGGGCCTCACGCAGTTCATGGGCATCCTGGTTAAGGCGGTGAATGGTGTTGAGCAGGCGCTGACGCAGCACTTCATCGCTGAGTTTTTCGACGGCGCGCATCAAGTCAAAAGCCGCGGTTTCGTTGTTGTCCGCGACAGAATCGAGGGTCTTGCGCAGGTTGCGAGTGGCACGGGTCACACCGTTACTTCCTTTATCACCAATGGCGGGCACTTTAGGACAGTTGTGTTTCATTTTAATTTCAACCACTTGGCACAGAACCTCGGTACCTTGTCACAGGTCAATCAAACGTCGAATCCCCCCCACAGAGAATGCCTTGATGCTTGCTGCCCTCGCCATCTTCCTGTTCACCATTGTCCTGGTCATCTGGCAACCCAAGGGTCTTGGCGTAGGCTGGAGTGCAACCATGGGCGCGATCCTCGCCCTGGCCTGTGGCGTGATCAGCCTGGCGGATATCCCGGTGGTGTGGCAGATCATCTGGAACGCCACCGGCACCTTCGTCGCCCTGATCATCATCAGCCTGATCCTCGACGAGGCCGGCTTTTTTGCCTGGGCCGCGTTGCATGTGGCGCGCTGGGGACGGGGCCGGGGCCGCCGGCTGTTTGCCTATATGGTGTTGCTGGGGGCGCTGGTCTCGGCGCTGTTCGCCAATGACGGGGCGGCCCTGATCCTCACGCCGATTGTCATGTCGATGCTCCTGGCCCTGCGCTTCTCACCCGCTGCTACCCTGGCCTTCGTGATGGGTGCAGGGTTTATCGCCGACACCGCCAGCCTGCCGCTGGTGGTCTCCAACCTGGTGAATATCGTTTCGGCAGACTATTTCAACATCGGCTTCAACCAGTACGCAGCGGTGATGGTGCCGGTCAACCTGGTCAGCGTCGCCGCGACCCTGGCGGTGCTGCTGTGGTTCTTCCGGCGCGATATCCCGCACAGTTATGACCCCGCCGACCTGCCCGAGCCGGCCAGCGCGATTCATGACCCGGCAACCTTCCACGCTGCCTGGTGGGTGCTGGGCATTCTGCTGGTCGGCTGCTTTGCCCTCGAGCCCCTGGGCATTCCCATCAGTGCCATCTCGGCCGCCTGCGCCCTGCTCCTGCTGGTGATCGCCGCCAAAGGCCACAAGATCTCCACGCGCAAGGTACTCAAGGAAGCGCCCTGGCAGATCGTGATTTTTTCCCTGGGCATGTACCTGGTGGTGTACGGCCTGCGCAACGCCGGGCTGACCACGTACCTGGCCACCTGGCTCGACGCCTTCGCCAATTACGGCGTGTGGGGCGCCGCCCTGGGCACCGGCTTGCTGACGGCGCTGCTGTCTTCGGTGATGAACAACCTGCCGACGGTGCTGATCGGCGCGCTGTCGATCGAGGCCAGCCATGCCGTGGGCGTGGTCAAGGAGGCAATGATCTACGCCAATGTGATCGGCAGCGACCTGGGGCCTAAAATCACGCCCATTGGGAGCCTGGCAACCTTGCTCTGGCTGCATATCCTGGCGCGCAAGGGCATCCGGATCACCTGGGGCTATTACTTCAAGGTCGGCATCGTGCTGACGCTGCCGGTGCTGCTGATCACCCTGGCCGCGCTGGCCCTGCGCCTGAGTATCTAAACAGGTATGCTTTGCCGCACCCGCCGCCACTGAGCCCACCCCATGAGTTCCCCGCACCACGCCTGGCTGGGCCATTACGAAATCAGCAGCACCACCTGCAGCGGCCTGACGTTTGCCCGCCATAGCCACGACGAATGCGTGATTGGCGTCAACCTGGTGGGCACCGAACAGGTGTGGCTGGAGCGCCGCACTTTCGAGGCCGGGCCCGGCAGCATCACCCTGTACAACCCTGGCCAGATCCAGGGCGGCGGTGCTGCCGAGGGGGCGCCCTGGCACTTTGTCAGCCTGTACGCCGGTGCCGATCGCCTGGCCGACGACCTGGGGCTGGCCCACCTGGAGTTTGATCGCGCGCTGTGTTTTGCCCCCTCCCTGGCGGCGCAACTGGCACACGCCGCCAAGGGCGCGCTGAGCGCCGACCCGCTGCTGCGGGGGCTGAACGAAGATGCCCTGGTGGTGCTGCTGGGCGAGGTGGTCAAGCTCAGTGGTGTGCGCCTGCCGGATGGCGCCAGCGCCGGGTCACGGCTAGTCGCCCAGGCCCAGGAGTTGCTCGCCGCGCAGTTGCATCAGGGTGTGGCACTGGACGCCCTGGGTGACGAGTTGGGCCTGTCGAAATTCCACGTATTGCGCACCTTCCAGAAAGAAACCGGCCTGAGCCCCCGCCAGTGGGCCATGCAACTGCGTACCCGCCGCGCGAAAGGCTTGCTGCGCAGCGGCCTGAGCGCCGCCGAGGTTGCCCATGACCTGGGCTTTGCCGACCAGAGCCATCTCAACCGGCACTTCCGTGCGGCGTACGGGATTACCCCTGGCCGCTATCAGAGCGCAATCTGGTCCAAGACCCCTGCGTGCCCCCAGCCTCAGACTGACCTGTAGGAGCCGGCTTGCCGGCGATGGCAGTTATGGGGATGGCGATGTTGACGATCTTTTTTTGCGCACTGGTATTCGGCTTTGTGTTTTGCCTGTCCCCTGGCGCGGTGCTGGCGGAAACCCTGCGCCGCGGCCTGTTGCATGGGTTCACCCCAGCGTTGCTGGTGCAAATAGGCTCGCTGGTGGGCGATGCGACCTGGGCGGTAATCGGCCTGACCGGCATGGCCCTGCTGATCCAGCACGAAGCGGTACGTGTGCCGCTGACCGCCGTTTGCGCGCTGTACCTGGCCTGGCTCGGCCTGCGCAGCCTGCAAGATGCCTGGCAGTTGCCGCAACCCGACAGCGCACCGCCCAGCACCGGGCGCAATGCGCTGATGGTGGGGGCCGCCATCTCGTTGGCCAACCCCAAGAACATCGTGTATTGGGGCGCCCTGGGGAGTGCCTTGTCAGGCATCGTCGGCGCCACGCCGAGTCATGGCCAGACCCTGGTGTTCTTCGCCGGTTTTATGCTGGCCTCGATCCTGTCGTGTTTTTTGATTGCAGGCTTGGTCAATGTCTTGCGAAAGAACGCCTCGGCAACTTGGCAGCGGGTCAGTCATGGTGCCTGCGGCTTAGTACTGATTTATCTCGCACTATTGGCCGCATACAGTCTATGAACTTATATAGCCAATCAGGCCAATCTGAATAAAGTCTGAACGGACAACAAACAAGTTCATTACAGATTGACATCCCCTGCCTGCCTGAGTAAATTGCCCGTGCCTGCAACTAGGGCCTTTTTTCAACCTCACAAAAGAAGCCAATGGACACAGTATCTAGTCGCTGTCCGCTCCCCGTGAATACAGGGGGCGGGCGCCAAACCCAGAGTAATGACGGGACTCGCCTTCCAGGCCGGGTAAGCTGCGCTAGAGCTTGATGCTCCAACGTAACTGCCTTGAGCCGGCGCAGTCCGGTCCCGAGGTGTGTTATGAATTTCCAGACCCTTGTTCTACCTGATGTACGCACGCTGGCCTCAGCCCTGCGTACCAAGCTGTGCCGTGCTTCCATGGGCGTTGCCCCGGTGCGCCTGGCCTTGGCTTCCCCCTCCCCGCGTATCAATGTGCAACACCTGCAGGCGCACTGGCGCCTGTGCCCCACCACCGGCCATCTGGTCCAGCATTGGGACCATGCCGACCCTCAAGATCCGCAGAGACGGAACGTTTCCAGCCGGCTTGCCCAAGTGCGCCTGAGCCTGAGCGCGCGCGCGGCATAAGCCGACTGGAAACAGCAACTTCCTGATTATTGGTCAATTAATTAACTGGCGTTCCTTGCGAACTAAGCCAGCCGTAGTTTTCTGCGCGCCCGTTAATTAACTCGCCTCGTTAAAGTTATTAGACCCGATCGCAAAAACTGCGACTCGGCGTGCCTGTGTTCGCCTGCCTGACGGCAAGTAACGGGTATGTCGACAGGAGTAAAAATCATGAGCTCCGTAAAAACCACGCAACTTGCAAACAAAAACAGCACCGCCCACGACAGCAAATTGTCGATGCGTGCCGCCCGCGAAGCGCAAAACGGCCTGGCAGCGACCCTGGCCAATGTCCGGGCAACCAAGGACGGCCTGACCGAACTGGATGCCAGCGCCCGCCTGCAACGCGAAGGCTATAACGAGGTGGCCCACGACAAGCCGCCCCACGCGGTGGTGCAGTTCCTCCAGGCCCTGAACAACCCGTTTATCTACGTACTGCTGACCCTCGCGGTGATCAGCTTTGTCACCGACTACTGGCTGCCGCTGCGCGCCGGTGAAGAAGTGGACCTGACCAAGGTCATTATCATCATGACCATGGTCGCCCTGAGCAGCCTGCTGCGCTTCTGGCAGGAACACCGCTCGGCAAAATCCGCCGAAGCCCTCAAGGCCATGGTACGCACCACCGCCAGCGTGCTGCGTCGCGAGCAGGTCGGCGCCAAGCCCACCCTGCGTGAAGTGCCGATGCGTGAACTGGTGGCCGGCGATATCGTGCAACTGTCGGCCGGCGACATGATCCCGGCCGACATCCGCCTGATCGACTCCCGCGACCTGTTTATCAGCCAGGCCGTGCTGACCGGCGAAGCCTTGCCGGTAGAAAAGTACGACACCCTGGGCGACGTCACGCAAAAATCCGCCACGCTTCAAGCGCCGGACCAGAGCAACCTGCTGGACCTGCCCAACATCTGCTTCATGGGCACCAACGTGGTCAGCGGCCGCGCCCGGGCGGTGGTCGTGGCGACCGGGCCGCGTACCTATTTCGGTTCGCTGGCCAAGGCCATCGTCGGCTCCCGGGTGCAAACCGCCTTTGACCGTGGGGTGAACAGCGTCAGCTGGCTGCTGATCCGCTTCATGCTGGTGATGGTGCCCATCGTGTTTTTCCTCAACGGCTTTACCAAGGGCGATTGGGGCGACGCGTTCCTGTTTGCCCTGGCGGTGGCCGTGGGGCTGACCCCGGAAATGCTGCCGATGATCGTCAGCGCCAACCTGGCCAAGGGTGCGAATGCCATGGCCAAGCGCAAAGTGGTGGTCAAGCGCCTCAACGCGATCCAGAACTTCGGTTCGATGGACGTGCTGTGCACCGACAAGACCGGCACCCTGACCCAGGACAAAATCATCCTCGAGCACCACGTCAACGCCTTCGGCCAGCGGGACGACCAGGTGCTGTCCCTGGCCTGGCTCAACAGCCATCACCAAAGCGGCATGAAGAACCTGATGGATCAGGCGGTGCTCGCGTTCTCCCAGCACAACCCCAAGTTCCAGGTGCCGTTTGCCTACAGCAAGGTCGATGAACTGCCCTTCGACTTTGTGCGCCGGCGCCTGTCGATTGTGGTCAAGGACAGCCACGGCGATCACCTGCTGGTGTGCAAGGGCGCCGTGGAAGAAATGCTCGGCATTGCCACCCATGTGATGGAAGGCGCTAGCGCCGTGGCCCTGGACGAGGGTCGTCGCCAGGAATTGCTGCGCACCGCCAACGAGTTCAACGAGGACGGTTTCCGCGTGCTGGTGGTGGCCACCCGCAATATTCCCAAGGCCCTGGCGCGCCAGCAGTACACTCCCGCCGATGAACGCAACCTGGTGATCCACGGTTTCCTGACCTTCCTCGATCCGCCGAAGGAAACCGCCGGCCCGGCGATTGCCGCGCTGCAAGAGATCGGGGTCGCGGTCAAAGTGCTGACCGGCGATAACGCCGTGGTCACCCGCACCATCTGCCGCCAGGTCGGCCTGGAACCCGGCGAACCACTGCTGGGTGTGGACATCGAAGCCATGGACGATGCCACCCTCAAGCAGCAGGTCGAACAACGCACGGTGTTCGCCAAGCTGACCCCGCTGCAAAAGTCCCGGGTGCTCAAGGCCTTGCAGTCCAATGGTCACACCGTGGGCTTCCTCGGCGACGGCATCAACGATGCACCCGCCCTGCGCGATGCCGACGTCGGCATCTCGGTGGACAGCGCGACCGATATTGCCAAGGAATCGGCCGATATCATCCTCCTGGAAAAGAGCCTGATGGTCCTCGAAGAAGGTGTGCTTAAAGGCCGCGAGACCTTCGGCAATATCATGAAGTACCTGAACATGACGGCCAGCTCCAACTTCGGCAACGTGTTTTCGGTGCTGGTGGCCAGTGCGTTCATTCCTTTCATGCCGATGCTGGCGATCCACCTGCTCCTGCAAAACCTGATGTACGACATCTCCCAACTGGCCCTGCCGTGGGACAAGATGGACAAGGAATACCTGGCCAAGCCACGCAAGTGGGACGCGCAGAACATCGGGCGCTTCATGATCTGGATCGGGCCGACCTCGTCGATCTTCGACATCACCACCTTTGCCCTGATGTGGTACGTGTTCTCGGCCAATAGTGTGGAAATGCAGACCCTGTTCCAGTCCGGTTGGTTCGTCGAGGGGCTGCTCTCCCAGACCCTGGTGGTGCACATGCTGCGCACCCGCAAGATCCCGTTCTTCCAGAGCACCGCCGCCTGGCCGGTGTTGCTGATGACCAGCCTGGTCATCGCCCTGGGGATCTATGTGCCCTTCTCGCCCCTGGGCACGATCGTGGGTCTGCAACCGTTGCCGTGGGCGTACTTCCCTTGGCTGGTCGGCACCTTGCTCGCCTACTGCTGCGTGGCACAACTGATGAAGACGATCTACATCCGCCGCTTCAAGCAGTGGTACTGAGCCGGAGCATAATCCCATGCACAAACACACCTTCCTGGCTGCCTTCGAGTGGCTGCCGGCGTCGCGGCAACGAGCGCTGCGCCGCAACCTGGTCTTTATCGGCGCGACCCTGGCCGTTGGCCTGGTGTCCAAGGCGTTCGCCGCAGGCGGTTCCTACGTGGTCGATGATGGCGCCATCAACGCCCCCGGCGAATGCAATGTCGACGCCGGCTACACCCGTTCAACACAGCGCACCACGCTCTCTACAGCCTGTACGTCGAGGGCATTGCCCAACCTGCAATGGGGCACGGCCCTCGAGGATGACCCTGAGCAGACCCAGCTCAGCCCGCAACTCAAGGGTTCATTGTGGGCCTGGCAGGATGCGGGCGTGGAGATCGCCTGGGCGGCGGCGGCGCATATCGCGCTGGACCGCCGGCATCCGTTCGACGGCGCCGACCTGGGCCTGCCGCTGACCTGGCAAGCGTTCGAGACACTGAGCTTGAACCTCAATGCCGGCTGGGCCCATGCCTATGACAATGGCGAACAAAACCACCGACTGACCTGGGGCACAGGCCTGGAATACCGCTTGGCGGACTCATTGACGCTATTGGCAGAACGCTATGGCCAGCAAGGCGGCGACCAGGCCTGGCAAGCCGGGCCGCGAGTGCATCTGGGTCAGCAAGTGGATGTGGACCTGGTGGTCGGGCACAACCTGACCGGGGATCGCGACCGCTGGCTGACGACGGGGGCTACCCTGCGGTTCTGAAACACCGGAGGGAAATCAATGTAGGAGCTGTCTCGCCCAGCGAGGCTGCGATAGCGGCGGCATGGCTGGCATTGATGTTGGCTGAGCCACCGCTATCGCCGCCTCGCTAAGGCTCGACAGCTCCTACAGGGTTCATCGGGGTTTGCGGGATCTGCGGATCCTTGACGCTGGCGGCCTACAGCGAACACGTCATGCCAGCCGGGCAAAAATAATGTAGGAGCTGTCGAGCCCCGGCGAGGCGGCGATGGCGGCGGCATGGCTGGCATTGATGTTGGCTGGGCCACCGCTATCGCCGCCTCGCTAAAGCTCGACAGCTCCTACAGGGTTCATCCGGGATCTGCGGACCCTTGACGCTGGCGGCCTACAGCGAACACGTCATGCCAGCTGGGCAAAAATAATGTAGGAGATGTCGAGCCCCGGCGAGGCGGCGATGGCGGCGGTATGGCTGGCATTGATGTTGGCTGGGCCACCGCTATCGCCGCCTCGCTAAAGCTCGACAGCTCCTACAGGGTTCATTGGGGGTTGCGGGATCTGCGGATCCTTGACGCTGGCGGCCTACAGCGAACACGTCATGCCAGCCGGGCAAAAATAATGTAGGAGCTGTCGAGCTTTAGCGAGGCTGCGATGGCGGCGGTATGGCTGGCACGAATGTTGGCTGGGCCACCGCTATCGCAGCCTCGCTAAAGCTCGACAGCTCCTACAGGGTTCATTGGGGTTTGCGGGATCTGCGGAGCATTGACGCTGGCGACCTACAGCGAACACGTCATGCCAACCGAGCAAAAATAATGTAGGAGCTGTCGAGCCCCAGCGAGGCTGCGATGGCGGCGGCATGGCTGGCATTGATGTTGGCTGAACCACCGCTATCGCCGCCTCGCTGGGGCTCGACAGCTCCTACAGGGTTCATCGGGATCTGCGGACCCTTGACGCTGGCGACCTACAGCGAACACGTCATGCCAGCCGGGCAAAAAATAATGTAGGAGCTGTCGAGCCCCAGCGAGGCTGCGATGGCGACGGTATGGCTGGCATTGATGTTGGCTGGGCCACCGCTATCGCCGCCTCGCTAAAGCTCGACAGCTCCTACAGGGTTCATGCTGCACTCAAAATCTACAACCGGGCAGATCCATGGGGGAGCTTGCCTGCGACAGCGGTCTACCAGCCGGCAAAAATGGTAACTGCACCACCGTCATCGCGGGCAAGCCAACGCTTACACTGCCTGGGCTATCGCGCTATAACGGCAAAGGCTCCCGCGAGCGCAGTAACATGCCCTGCGCCGGCACTCGCGCATGCCATTTCACCACGCCCTGCGCTTCGACACGGTACTGGCTGCGAAACCGCTGGCCATCCAGGTCGATGTCCAGTTGCAGCAGGAAGTGGTCACCATTGAGCTGCAGACCTTCGCTCAAACGCTCAAACATCGCGTCATCCATCGCCCCCAGCGCCTGGCGCAGTTCGCCTGCATCGCGATAGCCCCCCGCCGGGCGGGCGCTGACCAGGCGGGTCAGCACCGAACGCGACACTTCGCCCTCGTACAACGCATCCAGCAGCGGCAGCATTTCCAGGTTCAGCGCATTGGCGTTCAGGCGCCAGCCGGCGGTCTCGTCCAGGCTGCATAACTGCGGGTAGCGCAACGCCCGCAGTGGGTCGGGCAGCGCCAGCAGGTTCAGCTCGCTGATATCGCGCATGCGTTGATTGGCCGCCAGGCGCGGTGGCGACTGGCGCAGGTATTCGTTGCTTTCGGCACCTTGCAGGCGGGTCTGCTGGTCGGCGTCGAGCCAGTCGGCCAGGGTCTGGGCCAGGCGTTCGGCGGCCATGTCCGCCCCCAGCAAATGCACCAATTGACGCTGGGCACGCTCGGCTTCAGGGCCGATCAGCGCGTTGACGTTGAAGCAGGTGTGCAGGTCGCGAATCTGAATGCTCGCCTTGCCCCCCTTGAAGTCATAAGCCAGCGGCTGCCCGCGCATGGCCTGCCAGAACAACGGGCTGGCGCGCCACAACGGGTCTTGCAGGGCCTGCTCGGTAAAGGCCAGCGCCGCCCGCTCGATCGCCCGCGCCTGCACGCGCTGCTGCACCAGACGCACGCTGTCGACCTGCTGGCGCCCCTGCTCGACCATCCAGGCCATGCCGCCCGCCAGCATCGCCAGGGCCACCAGCACCATCAACAACGCCGCCCCCTGCTGCCGATTTCTGTCCATTGCCCAGCCACCTTTTATGTAGATCCTGGCGACAGTCAACACAGTGGATGTTTCAACCAGGTGGCAGGCTCACACAATTCCCGCAAAAACGTCACCGCGCCGTCATAAAGCCTCGGCAAACTGCGCCTTCATATTTCAAATCAATGGCTTGGAGTGGCGTTATGGGTGGTATAGGGATTTGGCAACTGGTCATCGTGCTGCTGATCGTGGTGATGCTGTTCGGCACCCGGCGCCTCAAGGGCCTGGGCAGTGATGTGGGTGAGGCCATCAAGGGCTTTCGCTCCTCCATGGGCAACGAGCCCGGCGCCCAGGCGGCGCAAAAGACCAGCCTTGAGGTGCAAGGCGAACCTCAGCGACCTGCAGACAGCAAACACTGATGTTCGATATCGGGTTTAGCGAACTGCTGCTGGTGGGCCTGGTGGCTCTGCTGGTGCTGGGCCCCGAACGCCTGCCGATTGCCGCGCGCAATGCCGGGCTGTGGCTGGGCCGGGCCAAGCGGGCGATGAATACGCTCAAGGCCCAGGTCACCCAGGAACTGGACCACGAGCACCTGTTGCAGAGCATCGACCAGCAACCCTTGCGGCAACTGGAGCAGCAACTGCGCGACGGTATCCGCCTGGAGGCCCCGCCGCCGCCAGCCACCATCACCTCCCCAGGACAACCTGCCCCATGAGCGACCTGCCCTTGCCTGCCCCGCGCCTGTCGGTGACCGGCCACCTGACCCGGCTGCGCTCGCGCCTGGTGCGCTGCGTCCTGGCGATCCTCCTGGTGTTTTGCGCGTTGTTCCCCTTTGCGCAGCAGCTCTACAGTTTCGTCTCGCAGCCGTTGCGCGATTTCCTGCCCAGCGGCGCAACCATGATTGCCACCGGGGTGACCTCGCCGTTTCTGGCGCCGCTCAAGCTGACCATGATGATCGCCCTGTTCATCAGCATGCCGCTGTTGCTGCACCAGGCCTGGGGCATGATCGCGCCAGCGGTGTACCGCCAGGAACGCCGCACCGCCGCCTGGCTGCTGGCCGCCAGCGTAGTGCTGTTTTACGCGGGCATGGCGTTTGCGTTTTTCCTGGTGTTCCCGATGATGTTCGGCTTCTTTACCAGCGTGACCCCGGACGGCGTGGCGATGATGACCGATATCGCCCTGTACCTGGACTTCATCCTCGCGCTGTTGCTGGCGTTCGGCTTGGCCTTTGAAATCCCGGTGGCCACCTTCTTGGTGATCTGGGCCGGGATTACCGATGTCCAGACCCTGCAAAAGAGCCGGCCCTATGTGATCGTCGGCTGCTTTGTGGTGGGCATGCTGCTGACCCCGCCCGATGTGTTTTCGCAAACCATGCTGGCGGTGCCGATGTGGATTCTGTTCGAGCTGGGGCTGCTGGCCAGCCGGTCGGTGAGCAAGCCGCGCACCGAGGTGACGTAGGGGCCTCACGGCGCATGGGAGCGCCGCACCAATGAGGCGCTACGCCATGATCACAACGGTAGCGGACGGTCCTGGATCACCCGTTTCATCACCAGGGTCGAAGTCAGGCGCTGCACGTTGGGCAGTGTCGACAGGCTCTCATCGTAGAGCCGTTGAAAGGCCGGCAGATCCTGGGTGATCACATGCAGCAGGTAATCCGGCTCGCCGAACAGGCGCTGGGCATCCACTACCTGGGCAATTTCCAGCAACGCCGCTTCAAAGGCCGCCACTGCGGGCCGGTCGCCTTCGCGCAGGGTGACAAAGACCATTGCCGAGAAGTTCAGGCCGACTGCGCCGGGGTCCAGCAAGGCGCGGTAGCCGAGCAGCACCCCGGACTCCTCCAGGGCCTTGACCCGTCGATGGCACGGGGAAAGGCTCAGCCCCACACGGTCGGCAAGCTCGGTGACCGACAGGCGCCCGTCTTTTTGCAGCTCGCAGAGAATCTTTCGATCAATTCGGTCCACTTAGAAGATTCTCCCAATTCAAGGCCTTGTGCCAGGTATCTTTGAAAGCAAATTCTAACTGCATTTCATTATTCTTCCTGCACATTCCTACAGGGAGAACGAAACAATGACGTGGACCGCTGTGCTTGCCTTTTGGGCAGTGTCGATTCTGTTTGTGCTGACGCCCGGCGCCGATTGGGCCTACGCGATTTCGGCGGGCTTGAAGGGGCGCAGGGTCATCCCCGCGGTGGCTGGGCTGCTGTGCGGCCACTTACTTGCCACCCTGGTCGTGGCGGGCGGCGTGGGTAGCCTGGTGACCCGTCACCCTGCTGCGCTGTCAGTGCTGACGGTTGCCGGGGCCGGCTACTTGCTGTGGCTCGGCATCAATATGCTGGCCCACCCTGCCACACCCCATGCGCACGCCAGCCGGGAGGCCAATAGCTGGCAGCGCTGGATGCTCAAGGGGTTGTGCATCAGTGGACTGAACCCCAAGGTTTTCCTGCTGTTCCTCGCGCTGTTGCCCCAGTTCACCGAGCCTGGCGCCACCTGGCCGGTGTCGCTGCAGATGGTGCTGCTAGGGCTGATTCATACCCTCAGCTGTGCGGTGGTCTACCTGCTAGTGGGGTTTGGCGCGCAGGCCGTGTTGCAGGCACGTCCGGTTGCCGCGCGCTATGTCAGCGGCGTTTCGGGCGCGGCAATGATCGTGATTGCCGGGGTGCTGCTCGGCGAAGAACTCCTCGGTTGAGCGCGGTCAGTAGTTGCCGGCCACTGACAATGCTCGCCCAAAAACTGGCATCCGCCTCAAACATACTCACTGTGGTTTTGCACCACAAACCTTGCCGATCGAAGCGCCCTGCCCCGTGCTTGCAACGAAGAATAAACAAAATGTTGACTTAGTAAGGCGCCAAGATAAACTGCGCCTTATGAATATTTTAGAGAACAAACACCACATCATGCTGCGCGAGCTTGACGGGGTGCCAGCCGAGGTCAGGGACAGCGTCAAGCTGTGCTTCGAGCTGCTGTCGGCTGCGGCCGCGATCAATCGTGTGTGTGCCATCCGCCTGGCCCGCTACAACCTGTCGGAGGGCCGCTTCGTCATCATGCTCACCCTCAAGAGCGCCGGCGGGAAACTGTCGCCACTGGAATTGGCGACGCGCCTGTCGATCACCACCGGCACCGTGACCGGCTTGCTCGATGGCCTGCAGGGCGACGGCTTTATCAAGCGCAAGACCGACCCTACCGACCGGCGCAAGCTGATCATCAGCCTGACCGCCGACGGTAAGCGAGTGGTCGATGAGGTGTTTGCCGAACACACCGATTGGATCAGCGGCATCATCCAGGGCTTGAGCCTTGAACAGCGCCAGGCGTTGTCCGAGTCGATCTATTGCATCTCGGCCAGCCACGCGCTGTCCCAGCAACTACCGGATGGGCATTAGGCCCGGGCGTCAATTGCTTCAATCGCGGTAGTCACACAAGGAGGTGTTTGATGCTGCACAGTCAACGAGTGATGACCAATTTCGGCAGGAAGCCACGCATTCACAGTGGCGTCGATGTCATCCGCCACAGCATGGTTTCCCTGGAGCGCTACATTCCCCCGGCGCTGTATCGGCGCCTGTTTATCCAGCGTATCGCCCGCCATCCCCTGGCCATCGAAGGCTTTGAGTTTCGCCCGGTGCAAAGCCTGTTCGAACTCGAAGAGGCGTTGCGCCTGGTCAACGACAGCTATGCGCGGCGCGGTATCTCTACGGTGTGCCGGGCCGGCATGCGCTTTTGCGCGTTTCATCTGCTGCCCAGCACTACCACCTTCGTGGCGATCAAGGACCGACAGATCGTCGGCACGGTGTCGTTGATCGAAGACTCCATGCTCGGCCTGCCCCTGGAAGAGGTGCATGGCAATGAGGTGGTGCTGCAACGCCTGGCGGGCGGGCGGCTGGCCGAGGTCGGCACCCTGGCCGTGGCCGCCGGGTATCGCGGCAAGGGTGTGCCGTTGATGCTCTACAACGCGATGTTTCGCTGGGCCATGCATTTTCGCGGGGTGCAGCGGCTGCTGATCGCCGTGCACCCACGGGCGGGGGCGTTTTATCGCAATGTGCTGTTCTTCTCGCCCATGGGCCGGGTGCAGCCCTACACCAAGCTCAACAACGCCTTGTCGCTGCCCCTGTCGCTGGACCTGGGCGAAGCGCCGGCGATATTCCAGCAGGCCTATCAGCGTCCCTCCCTGGGGTTTGCCGTGGAAGGCCAGCGCACGCACTTCTTCGATTTTTTCTGCCGCAGCGACTACGCCCACATCCGCCTGCCCGCCACCGGCAGCGTACGCCACTGGGACGCGCACGAAGTGCTGACCCATATGGCCCGCTGCGGCGTGCATGGCCGCAACCTGTCGCCACGGATCCAGCGGGCGCTGGCCCTGGCGTAAGCACGTTCAAACGTCATTTCATGGAGGAAGCAGTATGGACAGCGGATTGCTGCGCGCGATATTCAGAGAAATAACGATCAAGCAGCCCTTCGAGCGTATACCCGAGCCTGCGTTGGTCATGGAACAGCAGCAGAGTGTGGCGTCCTACGCCGACAGCGCCGCCCAGGGCCAGGCCTTGTCCGGCACCCACCTTTATCACTGTGCGCAGATGTGCGCGCTGATCAAGCCCGGCGACGTGGTGCTGGACATCGGCTGCGGCCCGGCGGCCCTGTTGCTGCAAGTGGCACGGCTCAACCCACGGGCCGAATTCATCGGCATGGACCTGTCGCAGAATATGCTGGAGGTGGCCCGTGAAGCGTGCCACCAGCAAGGCATCGACAACGTCCAGCTGATTGCAGATGACATGACCCGGCTCGCCACGATCGCTGACCGCAGCGTGGATGTGGTGATCTCGTCGATGGCCCTGCATCACCTGGAAAACCTCGGCCAGTTGGAAGGCACTTTTCGCAATATCTCCCGGGTGCTGCGCAATGACCGGGCGATCTACCTGAATGACTTCGGGCGCCTGAAAACCATCGAGTCCGTCGACTACTTTGTCGAGCGCGCCAGCGACGGCGCAGACGCCGAAACCCTGCTGGACTACCGCAATTCGCTGCTGGCCGCGTTCTCCCTGGAAGAATTCCAGACCCTGGCCGCCAGCTACCTGGGCCCTTGCGCCAAGGTCTACAGCACCGCGTTCAGCCCGTTGATGATGGTGATCCGCACGCCCAAGCGCCGTTGCGTCAGGGTGCTCAAACCCGAGTTCCGCCGCCGCTACAGTGCGCTGCCCGCCAGTCGCCAGGCGGATGTGAACCAGTTGCGCCTGTTCCTGCGCCTCGGAGGCTTGGCCAGTGCCTTTTGAATCCGCCCACCTGACGCTCGCCCAGCAGCAGTGGCGCGAGGTGCTCGGTGACGCGGGGGTGCGCGTCGACCCGGCAAGCATCGAGCGCTTCCAGCAAGACACCATGTGCTCCGCCGCGTATGCCAG
This sequence comes from Pseudomonas sp. WS 5010, assembly GCF_012985565.1. Taxonomy (NCBI): domain Bacteria; kingdom Pseudomonadati; phylum Pseudomonadota; class Gammaproteobacteria; order Pseudomonadales; family Pseudomonadaceae; genus Pseudomonas; species Pseudomonas sp. WS 5010. The sequence continues at coordinate 874,753 of NZ_JAAQWQ010000002.1, forward strand.
TGTGGTGATTGCGCCACGCTGCACCGAGCAAGTTTCGGCGTGCATGGCGATCGCCCGGCGCTATGGGGTTGCCGTGCACCCGATCAGCACCGGGCACAACTGGGGCTACGGCACCGCTTCGACCACCGACGCCCGCTGCGTGCTGATGGACTTGAGCGCAATGAACCGGATTCTGGCGTTCGATGAGGCGCTGTCGGTGGTGACCCTGGAGCCAGGGGTGACCCAGGGCGACCTCGCTCGCTACCTGCAGGAGCACAACCTGCCCTGGATGACGCCAGTCACCGGCGCCGGCCCGACCTGCAGCGTGCTCGGCAATGCCCTTGAGCGAGGCTTCGGCATCACCCCCCATACCGACCATTTCCAGGCGGTACTGGGCCTTGAAGCGGTGCTGGCAGACGGAACCTTGTACCGCTCGCCCATGGCCCTGGGAGGCAGCGCGCCCTGTTTCAAATGGGGCGTGGGGCCGTACCTCGACGGCCTGTTCAGCCAGAGCGGGCTGGGCGTGGTGACGCAAATGTCGATTGCCCTGGTGCGCAAGCCCGAGGTTATCCAGCCGTTTTACTTCTGGGTGGATGAAGAACAAGGGCTGGAAGCAGCCCTGGCGGGTATCAAGCGCATGCTTGACCTGGCCCCCGGGCAGATCGGCGGCATCAACCTGATGAACCGTACGCGGCTGCTCACCATGGCCAGTGAAGACACCCAGGTGGTGGGCATGAGCGAAGAACAGCAACGGGCCGCCGCCGATGCCCTGGGCCTGCCCGCGTGGATGGGCGTGGGTTCGATCTATTGCCAGAAGGCGCAGCACGCCTCGCTCAAACGCATGATCAGCATTGAGCTTGAGCCCTTCGCCAGCAAATCGCTGTTCAAGACCCGGGGCCAATTGACTGCGGCACGGCGCCTGCTGGGGTATCTGCCCGGTGGCTGGTCCCGGCGCTGGCAACTGACCCTGGGCAAAATGCTGCAAGGCATCGACCTGATGGAAGGCCAGCCCAGCGAAGTGGCCTTGCCGCTGGCCTACACCGCCGGCGCCAAGCCGCTGCCCGATGCGCCGCTGAACCCGGCACGGGATAACTGCGGGCTGATCTGGTACGCGCCGATCCTGCCGCTCAAGACCCAGGAAGTCGCCGACTTTGTGCGCACCCTGCAGCGTCGGTGCCGCCAACAGCAAATGCCTTGCCCGGTGACGCTGACCAGCCTGTCGAGCCGTGCCATTGACTGCACCGTGCCGCTGCTGTTCGACCGCACGCACGCCCAAGCCTCGGCCCGTGCCCACGAGTGCTATCGCCAGCTGTTTGCCGAAGGCAAGGCGCTGGGTGTGTTGCCGTATCGCGTGCCCGCCAGCTTCATGCACCTGTTGACTGACTCCCAGGGGCCCGCCTGGCAACTTGGGGCGCGGATCAAGGCGGCACTGGATCCCGACAACCTGCTTTCCCCGGGGCGCTATTGCGCCGCCAGCCCAACCCCTGAACAGCCCACGACCGCGTCGGTGGTATCGATATGAGTGAAGAACGCAAAGACCTGATTGACCAGGGCCGCCTGGCCACGCGCAACCTGGGCGAATGCCTGGCCGTTGACCAGGTGGCGCTGGCGCGCGCCATTGCCCCGCAGTTGGAGCCTACCCTGGCCCAAACACTGCTCGGCGCAGCCCAGGCCAGCCAGGCGCTGGGCATTTCCAAGAAAGTCGCCGGCCTGGGCCTGGCGCTGGGGCAGTGGCTGGAAAGCACCGCCCTGCCCTTGCGCGAGCAGACCTGGCGCCTGCTGCTGGAGCATCCTTCGGACACCGTGCGCAGTTGGGCCGCCTTCGCCAACGCTTATTGCGAACGCCACAGCGAGCTGGAACAGGCCTTGCTGAGCCAGTTCCAGTTCGCCACCGACCCGCACTTTGGGGTGCGCGAATGGGCCTGGATTGCCTTGCGACCGCTGCTGGCCCAGGACCTGGCGGCGGCGCTGGTGCTACTACGCGGCCATGCCCGCAGCGACGACCCGCTGATCCGCCGTTTCTGCGTGGAAATCCTGCGCCCGCGCGGGGTTTGGTGCGAACACATCGCCCAACTCAAGAGCGAGCCGCAAATCGCCGAGCCACTGCTGATTGCCATGCTCGATGAAACCGACAAATACGCCCAGGACTCGGTGGCCAACTGGATCAACGACGCCAGCAAGACCCGCCCGGACTGGGTGCGGGATTTGTTCGAGCGCTACCCACCCAGCGGCAAAGCCGCCAGCAGGATTTTTACCCGGGCTACCCGCAGCCTCTCTCAATAGCCGTGAACAGGAGTCACCCATGTCGCTCAAGGAAAAGCTACAAACCGTCAAGGACCAGATGGCCCAGCTGCCTGCCGAGGTCCTGCACAAGTTCCAGGCATCGCTGCAGACGCTGCTCGACAGCCATCTGGACGACAAGGCCCTGAAGGCCAACGACAAGGCGCCCCTGGCGGTGCTCAAGGATGCTGATGAGCAGGATGTGGACCTCAATCAACTGCTGAAAAAAGGCCCGCTGGTGCTGGTGTTCTACCGAGGCCTGTGGTGCCCCTTCTGCGGGCAGGCGTTGACGGCCTACCAGCAAATGGTCGCGGACCTGGCGGCCTCGGGCGCCACCCTGGTGGCGGTGTCGGCGCAGACCCCGCAGTTCTCGCGCAAGACCCGTGAAGCCCTCGGCCTCGACTACCTGTTGCTCAGCGATGCCGACAACCAGTTGGCGCGCCAGTACGGCATCGTGTTTAAGCTCGAAGACGAACTGGATGAGGTCTACCGCTCCCTGGGCGCCGACCTCAAGCTGTTCAACGGCTCCGACGCCCTGACCCTGCCGATGGCCAGCGCCTTTGTGATCGGCCAGGACGGGCTGATCCGCGCCGCCTTCGTCAACGTGGACTACTCGCAACGGGTAGAGCCACAGGTATTGATCACGGCCGCCAGCCGCGCATAACCGGCAACGCTCGCCGAAGGCACCCACGCCTTCGGCGACCCCACTTGTTCAGGGACTGACGACATGAAACGAATCGCAATCATGGGGGCCGGCGTCGCCGGTCACCTGGCCGCGCTGTACTTCAAGAAAAGGCTACCGGGTGTCGAAGTCATCCTGATCGGGCGCCCGGACCGCAAGCGCCCGATCGTCGGCGAGTCCACGGTCGAGTTGACCACCCACTTCTTCAAGGGCCTGGGGCTGGGGCGCCTGCTGGAAGAAAAGCACTACCACAAGTACGGCCTGACCTACTACCTGAAGCTGCGCAACAACCCCGAGTGCCGCAACTACGTGGTCCACGAGGCACCCGGCGTGATCCGCATGCCGGCCTACAACCTCAACCGCTTCAGTTTCGACAAGGACCTGCGCCAGATCGTCGGCGAGCATCAAGTAGACATGATCGAGGCCGACGTCACCGCCGTCGACCTCAACGCCGGCGAGCACGCCACCCATCTACTGACCCTGCGCAGCGCCGCCGACGAGCAACAGCAACTGACCGCCGACTGGGTGGTGGACGCCACAGGCCGCAATCGCTTCATGGCAAAAAAGCTCAAGCTGCACAAAGAGGCGACCTACCAGCGCAGTACCTTCTGGCTCAGGCTCAAGGACTTCGACCGCAGCATCTTGTCCAGCATCACCGCGCACAAGGACAAGCATCACTGTTACGACCCGTACTACGTGACTCACCATTTCTACGGCAAGGGCTACTGGATCTGGATGATCCCGATGCGCAGCGATGATGGCAACGAGATGATCAGCATCGGTATCACCTACCGCCCAGACATGATCGAGGAAAAAATCAGCACCCTGGAGGCCTTCAAAAACAAGGTCATGGCCGACCACCCGGTCATCACCGAGCTGATCGAGTCGGGCCAGTTGGTCGATACCCAGGCCATGCACAACTACATGTACGAGGCGCGGCAGTACTACTCGACCGAAGGCTGGTTCCTGCTGGGTGACGCGGCCTTTACCTTCGACCCGGCCAACAGCGCCGGGCTGGCCTATGTGGCGCAGCAGATCCCGCAGGTGGCGGCGATGATCGAGAAGGACATCCATGGCAGCCTCACGCCCGCCTACGTCAACTGCCTGGAATCGCATATCCAGGCGCAACTGGCCCTGCAGGACACCTGGAGCAAGTGGTACGAGGTGATGGACGACCCGTTCATGATGGGCTGGACCCTGCTGTTCGCCAACATGGCGTACTTCCATGTGGTGCTGCCGATGTACATGACCGGGGACTTTCTCGATGGTCACCAGGCCCAGCAGTTTGCCGACCTGCTGCCGCGCTATACCCGCGAGATGCAACCCTCGCCGCTGCCGTTTGCCTGCCTGCTGCAAGAGATCCGCCGCTCCAACCCGGGCTTGAGCCCGACGATGATGCCCAACCTTTACTCGCGCACCATCAACTTCGACCTGTACAAGGCCGAAAACCGCGCACGGCCGATCTACGCATCCAACTATTACCTGCGCTCGGCACTGCTGCGGGTGCGGCTGATGAAAATGGTCAAGTGGTCGCTGTCGGCACGTCACCTCACGTTGCTACTGCGCCATGGCTGTGGCGCCGTGCAGGACCTGGCACGGGCGGCGGTCCTGCGCCTGCGGCCTTCGCTGTTCTACAAATATGGCGAGTCGCCGGAGCTGCTCAAGTCGCCGTTTGGCAAAGAAGGTGGCTTCCTCGACCTGGTACCTCGCGGATGAACGGCATGGCGCAGGTTGGGGCAGACCTGTTGGAACTGAGTGCCGTGCAACTGGCGGGGTTGATCCGCGGCAAACAGATTTCCCCCGTGGAGCTGATCGAGCAATGCATTGCGCGCCTGGAGCAGGTCCAGCCACTGTGCAATGCGATGGCGGTCGACCTGTTCGCGGCGGCCCGCGACGCCGCTCGCCAGGCCGGAAATGATGTGCTTGAGGGGCGGCCACTGGGACGCTTGCATGGCGTGCCCTTCTCCATGAAGGAGGGCCTGGGCCTTGCGGGGCAGCCCAAGACCTGCGGCTCACGCCTGCGCCGCAACACCCGCGCCCACAGCACCGCCACGGTGGCCGCACGGCTGATGGCCGCCGGCGCCATCCCCCTGGCCCTGGGCAATCAGGCCGAAATGGCCCTGTGGCCCGAGACGGACAACCTGGTATATGGCCGCACACTCAACCCCTACGACACCTCGCGCACCGCCGGTGGCAGCAGCGGCGGCGACTCGGTGCTGGTGGCCAGCGGATGCGTGCCCTTTGCCCTGGGCACCGACGGTGGCGGCTCGATCCGGATCCCGGCGGCGTTCAATGGGATCTTTGGCTTGAAGCCATCGCGGGGGCTGGTGCCGCTGAGCGGGCATCTGCCGCTGGACGAACACCGCGTGTCGCTGCCGGTGTCCCAGGCCGTTGCCAGCCACTTTGCGGCCGGCCCGTTGTGCCGCTACGCAGAGGACCTGGGCGCCGTGCTGGAAGTCATCGCGGGCAGCGACGGAATCGACCGCAATATCCACTCGGACTATCAACAACCGGCCCGGGCGACAACGCTCAAGCGCGTGTTCGTGTGCCTGCCGGACCCTCTGAAGTGGGGTACGCCACTCTCGCCCGCCGTGACGGCGGCGGTGATCGAGACCGGCCAGCGCTATGCAGACCAGGGCGTGGATGTGCAAGCCTGGAATGAAGGGTGTTTTGCCAACGCCTTTTTTATCTGGCTGGCCGTGCTCAAGTGCGAGACCCGCATCCACCTGGCCGACTACCTCGGGGATGGGCAGCCACTGAATTATCCACGGGCGTTGTATGCCGCCCTCGCCGGCAAGCCGCAGTTTTCCCGGGGGCCACTGCTCGCCAGCCTGATGGACAGTTGCGGCGATCGGCTAGGCAACCCCGGGCTCTCGCGGTTCCTCAAGCAGCGCGATCATTTGCAGCAGGCCCTGGCCGGGCTGTTCGACGGCCAGAGCATGCTGGTGCTGCCCGCCACGCCGACCGTGGCGCCGGCGCATGGCAGTGCCCTGAAGCGCCCGTTCGATATCGGCTATTGCGCGCTGTTCAATGTGCTCGGTTTCCCGGCCCTTTGCGTGCCCATGGGGCGCCTCGACGAGGGCTGCCCGGTGGCCGTGCAACTGGTCGCCGGGCTGGGACAGGACGCGTTGTTACTGGACGCCGCGCGCTTTCTGGAAATGGAATTCGGCGGCTGGCGCAAGCCCCCGCTCTGACACCTCAAGTACTAGGACATCCCCATGCAAACCAACACCAGCGCTATCACGCTACAAGCCCCTGCGCCTGCGGGCGGGCAATCGGCCGTGGGTTCCCAGGCCGAGCATTTGACCCTGTTGTTCCTGATCCAACTGATCGTGATTTTCAGCGCCAGCCGCCTGATTTCCTGGCTCAGCACCCGCTGCCTGGGGCAAACCCCGGTGGCCGGGGAAATTCTCGCCGGGCTGGTCCTGGGCCCGAGCCTGCTGGGCTATTTTTTCCCGGAGCTGCTCAGCAGTATCTTTGTGCCGCAAACCTCCACCGCCTTTGTCGCCACGGCCCAGGTCGGCCTGATTCTGTTGATGTTCCAGGTGGGCCTGGAATTTGAATTCGGCGCCCACCTCAAGGGGCGTAAACGCTCGATCATGGCGATCAGCCTGGGTGGGCTGCTGGTGCCGTTTGCCAGTGGCTTCCTGGTGGCCGAGTATTTCTGGCAACAGATCGTCGGCGACAAGCCACCGCTGCTGGCCTTCCAGCTGTTTTTTGCCACGGCGCTGTCGATCACCGCCCTGCCGATCCTCGGTCGGATCTTCATGGAACTGGGGCTGTCCCGCTCCCGCGTGGCCACCCTGACGATTGGCGCGGCCGCCATCGATGATGTGTGCGGCTGGCTGATCCTCGGTGGGGTGACGTCGATCATCGCGTCCAACTTCAGCGTGTGGGCCTCCCTGGGCAGGATCCTTGCGCTGGCCGTGTTTATCGTGCTGGTGCTGTGGGTGGTGCGGCCCTTGGTGCTGCGCTGGATCATCGGCGACCTGGAGCGCAAACCGCTGTCGGCCCAGGGTATTTCCCTGATGCTGATCGTGCTGTTTGGCAGTGCGGTGATTACCAACCTGATCGGCGTATTTTCGATTATTGGCGGCTTTATCATCGGCGTCGCTTTGCACACCCACCGCCCCTTCGTCACACAGTGGAATGCCAAGGTCAGTGGCCTGGTCAATGCGTTTTTCCTGCCGGTGTTCTTTGCCTACACCGGCCTGCGCACCGACATCGGCTCGCTCAACGGCGACACGGCGCTGCTCAATTGCTTTTTGGTGTGCCTGGTGGCGTTCGCCAGTAAATTCTTCGGGGCCTACGGCGCCAGCCGCTGGCTGGGCGAGACACCGCGCAACAGCGCGCTGATCGGCGTGTGCATGAACACCCGGGCGCTGATGGAACTGGTGGTGCTCAACGTGGGCTATGACCTGGGCGTGTTGCCCAAGGAGTACTTCACCATGCTGGTGATCATGGCCATCATCAGTACCTTTATCGCCTCGCCCCTGATCCGCATGCTGACGAGCGAGGAGCGTCGCGTACCGATGGGCCAAGCTGCGGTGAAATAAGAGACCTGACACCCGGCGTCATCGTCGACGATTTTCGCCGGCAAGCCGGCTCCTACAGAGTCAGATGAGCCCCGGCTTTTTGTAGGAGCTGGCTTGCCAGCGAAAAACGCAAACTGACTGCGTTTCTTCAGGTTGCCCGCATTATCGTTGACGATTTTCGCCGGCAAGCCGGCTCCTACAGAGTCAGATGAGCCCCGGCTTTTTGTAGGAGCTGGCTTGCCAGCGAAAAACGCAAATTGGCTACGTTTCTGTAGGTTGCCCGCATTATCGTTGACGATTTTCGCCGGCAAGCCGGCTCCTACAGGGTCAGATGAGCCCCGGCTTTTTGTAGGAGCTGGCTTGCCAGCGAAAAACGCAAACTGGCTGCGTTTCTGCAGGTTGCCCGCATTATCGTTGACGTTTTTTGCCGGCAAGCCGGCTCCTACAGAGTCAGATGAGCCCCGGCTTTTTGTAGGAGCTGGCTTGCCAGCGAAAAACGCAAATTGGCTACGTTTCTGCAGGTTGCCCGCATTATCGTTGACGATTTTCGCCGGCAAGCCGGCTCCTACAGAGTCAGATGAGCCCCGGCTTTTTGTAGGAGCTGGCTTGCCAGCGAAAAACGCAAACTGGCTGCGTTTCTGCAGGTTGCCCGTATTATCGTCGACGATTTTCGCCGGTAAGCCGGCTCCTACAGAGTCAGATGAGCCCCGGCTTTTTGTAGGAGCTGGCTTGCCAGCGAAAAACGCAAACTGGCTGCGTTTCTGCAGGTTGCCCGCATTATCGTTGACGTTTTTCGCCGGCAAGCCGGCTCCTACAGGGTCAGATGAGCCCCGGCTTTTTGTAGGAGCTGGCTTGCCAACGAAAAACGCAAACTGGCTGCGTTTCTGCAGGTTGCCCGCATTATCGTTGACGATTTTCGCCGGCAAGCCGGCTCCTACAGGAGGTGGGGGCTGGGGCTTACTTGCCCTCGGTCAACGCGTTGTAGCTGGTGAACAGGTTGCGATAGTCCGGGATGTGGTTGGAGAACAAGGTCCCCAGGCCTTCGATATCGTTGCGCCAGTCGCGGTGCAGCTCGCACGCCAGGCCGAACCAGGTCATCAGTTGGGCGCCGTTGGCGGTCATGCGGGCCCAGGCCGATTGCTGGGTCAGTTCGTTGAAAGTGCCGGAGGCATCGGTCACCACAAACACGTCATAGCCTTCGGCCAGGGCCGACAGTGCCGGGAACGCCACGCACACCTCGGTCACCACGCCAGCGATGATCAGTTGCTTCTTGCCGGTGGCCTTGATGGCCTTGACGAAGTCTTCGTTGTCCCAGGCGTTGATCTGCCCAGGGCGGGCAATGTACGGCGCGTCCGGGAACAGGGCCTTGAGCTCGGGCACCAGCGGGCCGTTGGGGCCGGTTTCGAAGCTGGTGGTGAGGATGGTCGGCAGCTTGAAGTATTTGGCCAGGTCAGCCAGGGCCAGGACGTTGTTCTTGAACTTGTCGGGCTCGATATCGCGGACCAGTGACAGCAAGCCAGCCTGGTGGTCAACCAGCAGGACAGCTGCGTTGTCTTTGTCCAGGCGAACGTAAGGTTTAGACATCATGATGCTCCTGATAAAAAAGGTGCTTGCCCAAATGGACCGCACCGGGGAAGGTCAGCCGTATTTACTTGCGCTGGGAGTCTAGCTCTTCGTGATTGTTTGCCACTTCCTGGGCCTTGATGTAGCTCTCGATCAGCAGCTGGTAGTGCGGCATGGCCTGGGTGTAGACGTTCGCCCACTCCTGGGCATCCGGACGGTTCCACGAGCCTTGCAGTTCCGACAGGGTGCCCATGATGTCGATCGGCACCACGCCGGCCTGGGCCAGGCGCGCGACGGTCAGGTCGGTGGCCAGTTTCGAGTGGTTGCCCGACGCGTCGACTACGGCGAACACCTTGTAGCCTTCATGCACCGCCGCGATGGACGGAAACGCCAGGCACACGCTGGTCAGGGTGCCGGCAATCACCAGGGTCTTCTTGCCGGTGGCCTTGACCGCCGCGTGGAACTCGGGGTTATCCCAGGCATTGATCTCGCCGCGCCGGGCCACGTACTGGGCATGGGGCGCCGCCTCGTGGATCTCCGGGATCAACGGGCCGTTCGGCCCCTGGGGCACTGAAGCGGTGGTGATGACCGGGATTTTCAGCAGAGTCGCGGCCTTGGCCAAGGCAATGGCATTGGCGCGCAATTGAGGAATATCAATGTCCTTGACGATCTGGAACAGGCCACTCTGGTGGTCGATCAGCAACATGGCGGTGTCGGTGGGGTCAATCGTCGGCTTCTGACCATTAAAGTTTGCAGCGTTACCTGAAGCGCTCATTTGCATTTCCTCTTGCGTGGATGAACCTCCCTGGCATTACTGCCTGCCAAATGCCCGGCAGGCTCTGCACGTCCTGTGCAGATATGAATGGGTTACGACTCGCCAGGTTCGTTCGCTTTCGGACCTCAGGCCTCGAAGCGCCTGGCGACAGCTGACAATTCCAACAATGGAACGCCTTCGCACAACGATTTTTGTTAGCGCAAAGCGATCATTTTTTGCATTCCTGCAGATTTACCCCCAACGGAGCCAATGCTCATGCCCACCCGAGCCAGTCCTGCCCATCAAGTGCCAGCCCATATGCCCCCTACCGCTACCGTGATTCACTGCGCGTGTGTGGCCTTAAACAAACAGCGGCTCCACCTTAGTCATCACTCTAGGTGTTCGGTAGTGGTTGAATTAGACTTCACCATCTCAAAATTGGAACGATGCGCATGTTCGACCTGAATGAACTCTTCCTCTACGCCAAGGTGGTGGAGCATGGTGGCTTCGCGGCGGCCGGTCGGGCACTCAACATGCCCAAGTCGACCTTGAGCCGCCGGGTCAGCCAGTTGGAGGCGCGGCTGGGGGCACGCTTGATACAGCGCTCGACCCGGCAGTTCCAGGTCACCGACATTGGCCTGGCCTATTACCGCCACTGCGTGGCGATGACCGCCGAGGCGGAGTCGGCCGAGGACCTGATCGCCTTCAACAAGGCCGAGCCGCGTGGGGTGATTCGCCTGAGTTGCACCACCGCCCTGCTCAATTACTGGGTGGCGCCGATGCTGGGCCAGTTCATGGCGCAGTGCCCCAGCGTCGAGCTCAACGTGAAGAGTTTCAACCGTAAGGTCGATGTGATCAGCGAGGGCTATGACATTGCGCTGAACCTGTGCTTTCCACCTTTGGAAAGCAGCGACCTGGTGATGAAGCTGCTCGCCAGGAGCACCCAGGTGCTGGTAGCGAGCCCGGGGTTTTTACAGGAGCATCCACGGCCCCTGGTCCCTGCCGATTTGTCAGGACTGCCGACCATCTGCTGGGGCAACCCGACAGCGCAGTACGTCTGGGGCCTGACCGGGCCAGCAGGCGAGACGGCCGAGATCTGCCACGCACCACGGCTGATCAGCGATGACATGCCCACCCTGAAAAGCGCGGTGCTCCAGGGCGTGGGGGTCGCCAACCTGCCGCTGGCGGTGGTCGAGGATGAGATCAGACACGGGCGCCTGATCAGCCTGCTCCCCGATTGGCGCCCCACCGAAGGCGTGATCACCGCCGTCTTCCCTTCAAGGAGGGGGCTGTTGCCGTCGGTGCGCACGTTGATCGACTTTCTGGCGCAGGCGTTTGCCGCGCAGCAACAGCAGCACAGCTGAGGCCGCGCCCAAGGTGAGGAAGTGTGACCGCGACCACCAACCGTGTTTCCAGGCCCCCTGCTCGGCCCACATCCTGCGTACCTCCCACGGCGTGAAAAGCACTGCACCCCGGGCAACCTCCCTTGATCGCCCCCGGCGTCTGTGACTGGACGCCAGTGGGGGGAATTACATCAGCGCAATAAACGTTATGTATAACGACCAGTTAACCATGTCGCGCATTTTGTAGGATAAGTCGTCTATCCCCCGCTTTACACCATCGTAGTTACCGAACAAGAATGAACACCCCACGCAGTACCATTAACTAATTCAACCAGAAAAACATTTTTCCGGAGAATACAGAATGGCCAGCGAAAACTATGCAAGCAATGGCGTCGCAATTGCACCATTAACTTCCGTGAATCAGGCACTCAACTTTGGTCGTGACTATTCGCGTCTAAAGAACTACTACGAGACCTGGTCAGCCGATTATGACAATGATGTCTCTGAAGAAAATTACTGCGGCCCCAGCATGCTCGCAGATCTCTTCGACTCATTGCACCGAGCCCCGCGGGAGCGCCAGTCGCTGCGTATCATGGATGCCTGCTGCGGCACTGGCCTGGTGGGTAAAGAGCTGATGCTACGGGGGTTTGCGCCGGTAGACGGGTGTGACCTGTCGCCGGCCATGACCCACCTGGCGCACAAGACCCAGGCCTACGCCAGACTGTATGGCGGGGTGGACCTTACGGAATACAATCCATTGATTGCAGATAACCAGTATGACGCGACCTTTTGTTGCGGTGCGTTTATCCAGGGCCACTTACCCATCGAGGCGATCCATGAACTTATGCGCATTACCACTCAGGGTGGAGTGATTCTGTTCAGTACTCGCTGTAGTTTTTATCAAGACGAACACTTTGACAAATTCCTGGACAAGTTAACCGCCTCTGCACAACTTTGTGCACTGCCCTCCTTTATGAACGCTGCTTACTTAAACGACGTGCAAGCCCACTACTTGGCGTTCGCCGTCAACAAATAATCAGGAGTCGAACATGGATGTGCTCAAAAGTATCTCCCTTGAGCGCCTTGCATCGACCCAAGCAGATTATGAAGTCAGCCGTTTGCGCGATTGTTGCGTCAATGATGGATTCTTCTACCTGGCCGATCATGGTATCCGGCTCTCGTTGATAGAGGATGCCTTGGCCACGGCGCGCCAGTTCTTTGCGCTGCCACTGTCGATCAAAAAGCAGTTCGGCCAGGACCGCCAAGTAGTCAGCCCCAAGACGTGCCGTGGGTATGTCGATACGTTTGGCGAGACCCTGCATGCGCCCACCGGCCCCGACCGCAAGCAGCATTTCGACATGGGCCGGGAAGCACCGGCCTGCGACTTGCCTTTTACCGGGCCAAACCTGCTGCCCAGCGACGACCAGGCGCCCGGATTTGCCATGGCCATGCTGGCTCTGCAACACGAAGTAATGAGCCGTGTAGTGCCCGCGCTGTTGCGCGGCCTGGCCCGGTCCCTGGGGCTGGATGGCGAATTTTTCCAGGGCTTTTTTTCCGACCCGGTGTTGATCCAGCGCGCCCTGTATTACCCGCCGTCGGGCAGCGGCGCGGGCAAGCACACCGATAACGGCATGTTCACCTTGCTGTTCCAGGACCCGCGAGATGCCTGCGCCCTCAGTGCGTTTTCCCAGGGGCGCTGGATCGACGTGCCGTGCCGCAAACACGAGGTGGTGGTCAATCTCGGCGATATGTTGATGAAGTGGAGCAACGGCCTGTTCACCAGTACACCGCACCAGGTCATCCACCGCGCCAGCACCGCCAGAGTGTCGTTGCCGTTTTTTGTGTACCCGAACATCGATGCGGTGTTCACGCCCCTGGGCGGCGACGCAACGGTCGCCTGCCAACAGGTGATGCTCGACAACTTTAATTCCATCTGGGTGTCCGGCCAGGGCGCCGGCAGGGCGCGCGAGTTCGCTTGAAGCAGCCCCACAGGAGAAGCGATATGGACAGCGCAACGCCAAGCAAAATCGCCTTCATCGGCGTCGGAAATATGGGCCGCCCCCTGGTGGAGCGCCTGCTGCACGCCGGCTACGCCGTGCAGGTGTATGACATCGACGCGGCACACGCACGCTCGGTGATCGCCGCCGGTGCCTGCTGGAAGGCCACCCCGGCACTGTGCGCCAGTGGCTGTGAGGTGGTCGTGACCTGCCTGCCTCTGCCCCATCATGTACTGGAAAACATGACCGGGCCGCACGGCGCGCTGGCCGGGATGGCGGCGCATTCGGTGTGGATCGACACCTCCACCACCGACTACCACAACACCCGCTACATCGCCGGGCTGGCCCGGCAAAAATCCATCTACAGCCTGGAAGCCCCGGTCAGCAACCTGTCGCACATGGGGGTGGATTTCGCCAACGTGTGCTTTTACATCGGGGGCGATGAGCGCGGTTATCAATTGAGCCGCAACGTGTTGGAGACCATGGGCCGCAAGGCGTTTTACGTGGGCGAGATCGGCGCCGGGCAGTCCGTCAAGCTGCTGACCAACCTACTGTTCTACGCTGCGACCGCCGTGTGGGCCGAGTTACTGGTATTGGCCAGGGCCCATGAGATCCCGCTGCATTGGCTGTGGGATTTCGTCAAGACCTCCCGTGGCAACTGCTTTGTCAGCAACCAGTTGACCCCCTTTATGCTCGACGCCAGCTATGACCATTCCTGCACCCTGGAGATCACGGTCAAGGACATGAACCTCACCGAGGCGCTGGCCGATGAGCTGGGAGTGGCGATGCCGTTGGGGCGCATCGTCGCTGAGCGTTATCGACAGGCAGGCGCACAGTTCGACAGCCAGGACAATCACGTCAAGATCGCCGCCTTGAGCGAACAGGAAAATCGCATTGCCCTTGCCCTGCCGGGCTTCCAGGCGCCCTCGCCCTACGGAGCCAATCGCGCCTACCGCCATAGCGGCGCCTTTACCGAGGATGCCTTCGGTCGCATCACCCCCACCCTGCCGCACGCGTTCCATTGCGGCATCACCTTTACCGACAATCAGAAGATCAAGCTGGCGGCGCACCTGGTGGAGTTTCTCGCTTGCATCAACCGGGTCATCCTTGGCGAAGCGGCTGAGATCGGCAGCGCCATGGGCCTGTCACCGACGCTGATCACCCAGGTGGTCAACTGGAGCTGTGGCCCCAGCTGGGTGGCCGAACACCTGGACAGCTACGAGCCGTGTTTCGACAGCATCGCGGTGGTCGAGCAAAAACGCCACGCGCTGCAACTGAGCGTGATCAACCGGATCTTCCAACAATCGATCCTGGATGCGGCCATCCCACGCCGGATACCGGGCCTGGCCCTCGCCGAGGGGGTATGTGCGCCATGAAAATAACGTCGATCAAGGTCTATCAGTTCGATGTGCCGCTCAAGGAAAAATACAGCCTCAGCGGCGGGCGCCTGCACTATGCCGCGCTGGACTCCACCGTGGTGGTGATCGGTACCGACAGCGGCTTGCAGGGGGTGGGTGAAAGCTGCCCATGGGGCGCCACCTACCTGCCGGCCTATGCCAAAGGCGTACGGGCGGGGATCGCGGAACTGGCGCCGCACCTGCTGGGGGAGAACCCGCTGTACCTGGAGCAGATCAACGAGCGCATGGACGTCATGCTGCCCGGGCACCCCTATGTAAAAGCGGCCATTGACCTGGCCTGCTGGGACATTCTGGGCAAGCACTGCCAGTTGCCGGTGTATGCCTTGCTGGGAGGCAAATTCCAGGCCTCGATTGCCTTGCAGAGCAGCATCCCCACAGGTGATCCCGAGCACATGGCGACGCACCTGCAAGCCGCCCGCCAGCAGGGTTATCGTACCCATTCGTGCAAGGTGGGTACCGGTGTCGTGGAGGATGTCGCGCGGATCAACAGCCTGATCGAGCAACGCCTGCCGGGCGAGGTGATCACCTTCGATGTCAATCGCGCCTGGACGGTGGCCGATGCCGTCGCGGTGATGAACAGCGTGCAGGATCCCACGGTGTGTTTCGAACAGCCCTGTGAATCCATGGACCAATGCCGCGCCGTGCGCGAGCTGACCCGCAACCCGATCATCCTGGATGAGTCCATCGTGACCCTGGCCGACCTGGTGTACGCCCAGCGCCATAACATCACCCAGGTCATCGGGCTGAAAATCGGCCGGGTCGGCGGCTTGACCAAGGCCCGGCAACTGCGCGACTTCTGCCTCCATCACGGGATCCAGATGAACATCGAGGACGTCGGCGGCACGCTGGTGTCCGACAGCGCCGTCATGCACCTGGCCACCGCGACGCCGGCGCGTTTTCATCGTGCGAGCTGGAACTGTTGCCGCCACCACGATGTGCAACTGGCCGCGGGCGGGTTCGATATTCGCCAGGGCCGCGCCTATGTGCAGGACAGGCCGGGGCTGGGGCTTGACCTTGACCCCCGGTGTTTCGAATCGGCGCTCGCCCAGTACAGCTGAGCCCCCCACCCCTTTATCCCCGTTGATCCATGGAGGTTCCATGTCCAGCGCCCCATCGTCCCCGCACCTGGCTCGAGGCTTTGCCGCCGACCCCTTTGCATCCTTCACCTTGCCCAGCGAACACTATGTGGACAGCGGGCTGTTCGAGCAGGAAATGCAGCTGATTTTCTGCAAGACCTGGCAGTACGTATGCCACGTGTCAGCCCTGGCCCAGGTCGGCGACTATTACGTACGCGACCTGGGCCGCCAGAGTGCCCTGGTGGTCAAGGACCAGGATGGCGCCTTCAAGGCCTTCCACAATGTGTGCCAGCACCGTGCACATCGGCTCGTGGAGGGCCGCGGGCATGTGCCCGGGCTGCTGACCTGCCCTTACCATGCCTGGGCCTACAACACCCAGGGCCAACTGATCAGTGCGCGCAAGTCCGAACACGTCAAGAACTTCAGCACCGCGCAGGTGCAACTCGCACCCATCCGCCTTGAGGTATTTTGCGGGTTTATCTTTATCAACTTCGACAGCCACTGCGCCTCCATGCAAACCCTGCTGCCCGGCCTGGAGGACTCCATCCGCGCGTTCGCCCCCGCACCGGAACGCTTGGTCCATGCCTACTCCAAGGACTACAGCGTGCAGTCGAACTGGAAGGTTTCGGTGGAGAACTATTCGGAGTGTTATCACTGCCCGATGTGCCACCCGACGCTGTCCATGGCCACCCTGGACCTGAAGAGCTACCACGTGGCGATCCATGAGCATTACCACGCCCATGTCAGCCACGACAGCGGTGAGAACCAGGGATATACGATGAAGCAGACCTCAGCCCAGTCCCGCCAGTTTGGCGCCTGGTACCTATGGCCGAATTTTTGCCTGGAGGTTTACCCAGGAGGCTATATGAATGTGCTGCATCACATCCCGCTCGCGGTGGATCACACCGTGCAGGTGGTCGAATGGTTCTGCGAGGCGGCCACCCCCACGCGCGAAGAACAGGAAGTCATCGACTTTGTGGCGGTGATTCGTGAAGAAGATGTGCCGCTGTGCGCCAGCGTGCAGCGCGGCTTGAGCAGTGATGGCTACCAGCAGGGGCGCTTTATCGTCGACCCAGGCCTGGGCGCCAACAGCGAACACGCCGTGCATGACATCCAGAAAAAAACCCGGGCAGCCCTCGGCCTGCTGCTCGCCGAAGATCGCTAAGCCCCGTGTAGGCCGATGCCCCCTGACTGAGCCGGCTTGCCGGTTCAGCCAGGGCACAAACGCTCCCCCCATGTGCTGGGCAGCGCTTAGCCTCAGTCGGCGAACGACGACTTCAACCATTCCAGCAACTGCCGGGCTGCCGGGCCCAGGTTGGCGTCTCGCCACTTGTAGACGCTCAGGGCTTGCGGCAAGTGGGTCGATTGCGCAAAGGGCCGCACCAGCTCACCGCTGGCCAGCATTCTTTCAGTGGTCCTGCGCCACCCCAGGGCAAAACCGAAGCCCGCGACGCAGGCCTGCATCATCACCGGATAGCTGTCGAAGAACTTGCCCTTGGGGTCGCCCAGCTTGATGCCGTACTCCAGCAACCAATCGTTCCAGGTGCTCCAGTCCTGCGGCACCGCGACATGGTGCAGCAGCGGCAGGTTGGCCAGGTCTGCCAGGGCCAGTGATGTACTGCCAAAGGACGCGAGATAACGGGGGCTGCACACCGGGTAGATTTCGTCGCTCAAGGTAAACAACCGCGTGTGGTCACCAGATGCCCGGCCCGAGGTCTGGATGGCGATATCAAATTTATCCGCGGTTTCGGTAATGGGCTGGGTCGATGCGTTAAGCCGCACCTCGATCTCGGGGTGCTTGTTGTGCAACGCGGGAATATTGGGAGTCAGCCAATAAAAGGCTTCGCACAGTTGCGCTACCAGCACCACTTCGCTGTTGTCCCGGCCTTTTTTCAGGTCTTCGGCTTGCGACGCAATGCCCAGGAAGGCGGTGCGCACGGTATCGCGAAATTCGACCCCCGCCGCCGTGAGGAACACCGCGCGGTTTCTACGGGTAAACAAAGCAACACCGAGAAATTCTTCGAGGGCACGGACCTGTTTGCTGATGGCTGCCTGGGTCAGGTGCAACTCTTCTGAGGCTTTGGAAAAGCTCTCAAGTCGCGCCGCCGCTTCAAAAGGCACAAGGCTGGACAGTGGAGGCAGTGAGCGTTTGAAATTATCCATAATTTTCAGTCCTTCTGCGTAACCATAAGTCACTTTAAATACAACCAGTGCTCACCCAAAATCCTTACTGCAGGCCAATCAAGGAAAACTCATGTCTGGAAGCACTACGATAACCGCCACCGATAACCGACAAAGCATTCTTATCGTGGTGGGTTCGGTATTTTTGCTGTCGGTGTCAGACGCCATCATCAAGGCGACCAGTCCCGATACTTCAATGTGGCAATTGTATGTGATCCGCTCCGTCCTGGCCTGCGCCATTCTGCTGGCGTTAGTGGTGCACATGCGCGGCGCCGCGCAGTTGCGCCCACTGTCCCCGCTGTGGGTGGTGATAAGAAGCCTGCTGCTGTCGTTGATGTGGATCGCCTTTTACGGCGCCCTGCCCTTTATCAGCCTGACCATCGCTGCCCTGGCAATCTACACCACGCCCCTGTTCATTGCGTTGTTCGCGGCCCTTTCACTGAAGGAAGACGTGACCCTGCGCAAATGGCTGGCGATCGGCCTGGGTTTTGTCGGGGTCTTGATCACCCTGGCGCCGAGCACCGAAGAATTCAATACCTATGCCCTGCTGCCGGTACTCGCCGCCATCCTGTACGCCCTCGCCGTGGTGGTGACCAAGGGCAAATGTGCCGATGAGGACCCCATGCTGCTGGCACTGGCCATGAATGCCGCGCTGCTGGTGATCGGTGTGCTCGGCAGCCTGGTGGTGATGCAGACCGGCCCGCATTTCCCGAGCAATGAAGGTTGGCGCTTCCTGATCGGCGGCTGGTCGGCCATGGGCCAGGCCGACTGGTGGATCATGATCGTATTGGCGGTGTTGATGGTGCTGGTCAGCATCGGGATCGCCAAGGCCTATCAAATTGGCGAGACCTCGATCATCGGCGCGTTTGACTACACCTACCTGATTTTCGCCATCGCCTGGGGCGCCCTGCTGTTCAACGAAATGCTCAACGGCCGAACCGCCACCGGCCTGGTCCTCATTCTGCTCTCGGGTTTCCTTGCGCTGAAAAAACCCGCTGGCGAGCTGTAGATACCTCACGTGCACAGGCCCTGCCCAGGAGCTGTTTATGCTGACGTCATCTCATCTGCCCAATGTGATTGTGTGGGCCGTTTCCAGGAGCCGCTCAACCGCCTTCGAGCGCGCCGTGATGCAACACCCGGGCGTGAAGGTGCTGCATGAACAACTGTCGGAGCCGTTCCTGGCCCGACACTTCCCGGCAAAGCATGCGCTGATCGAGCGCAACCGCCAGGCCGCGCAAGGCCCTGCGGGGATCACCCACTACAGCCAGGCGCTGGCCCTGCTGAGCCAACGTCCGGCCGAACCCCAGCACCTGCAATGTGCCAAGGAGATCGCCTATTTCTTCGACTTCCAGGCCATCGATGGCGCCTGGTTGACCGCATTCAAGCATGTGTTCCTGGTGCGCCAGCCGCTGGCGGTCATGCAGTCGCTGTATCGCGTCAGCCAGGGCGGCGGCACCACCTATTTCGATGCCGACGAGTCGGGTTTCGAT
Source organism: Pseudomonas sp. WS 5010 (assembly GCF_012985565.1). Taxonomy (NCBI): domain Bacteria; kingdom Pseudomonadati; phylum Pseudomonadota; class Gammaproteobacteria; order Pseudomonadales; family Pseudomonadaceae; genus Pseudomonas; species Pseudomonas sp. WS 5010. The sequence goes on from NZ_JAAQWQ010000002.1 coordinate 894,051, forward strand.
GAACTGGCACGCATTCATGGTTTGGTACTGGAGCATTGCCCCAGCGATCACGTGCTGTACCTGGACAGTGACGCCGACTTGATGGCAGACCCCCAGGGCACCCTGCTGCGCTTCTGCGATTTTGCCGGCATCGAGTATTCCCCAAGGCTGTTGGCGTGGCAGCCGGAACAGGTCGCGCAATGGCAGTTTTTCAAGGGCTGGCATGATGACGCCGAGCGCTCGTGCGGGTTCGCCCAGGTGACGCACCCGGCCATGGATTTCCCACCTATCGTCGAACAGACGGCCCGGGACAAGCAGGTGACTTATCGGTTTTTCCAGCTGTGCGCCACCTGGCAACGCCAGGCTGATACAGCCGATCACCTCAAGTGCCTGCATGAACCCGCCACCACGCGGCTCCAGGTGCTGTTACTGGCCCACACCGACGAGCAGTGCCAGCGCGCCCTGCAACTGGCGGCGCATTTGCCCGACGACTATGCCCTTTGGCTGCTGGACAGCGCCAGCCACACCCTGAGCGACCAGACCCTGCGTGAACTGGCGCTGTTGCAGGACGGGCCGCTGGTGCTGCTGACGGCCAACGAGCACTTGACCTATTGCTCGCCCGAGCAGGCGCGCCAGCGGTTCCTGTGCCTGGTGGCCCCGGATACGGCCTCGGCCAGGGCCCTTGGCCTGCCACTGATTACCCTCGAGCCAAACACCCCTGCTGCACAGGGGCCGCGAATCAGTGCTCAGTTGGCCACCCTCGCGCGCAACGCAAGCCTGCACAGCCGCGCACGCCAAATCGCCAGCAACCGCTACGCCAGTGCGGCCATCGCACCGGGCCTGTCATGGCAGCAACACTTCTTGCGCCTGCTGGAGCAGGCTCCCGAAAGCCTGGTCGCGATGACGCCCCACAGGCAGCTAAATGCGCGGCAGCTACACGCCCATGCCGTGACGCTGGCCGAGCGCCTGTCGAGCCAGTGTGCCCACGGCGGCTGGGTGGCGATCCGCCTGGACAAGGACCTGCGCAGCCTGATCAGCATGACCGCGTGCAGCCTGCTGGGCTGGCCCTACCTCGACATCCCCCATTGGTATGGGCTGGAGGCCACTGCCAAGGCCCTGGCCAATCTGCGGCCGGTGGTGGTGATCGGCGACAGCAGCAGCCTCAATGACCTGCCGCCCGGCTACCCCAGCCTGGTGTTCGATGAACTGCCCGCCACGCCCGCCCGGCCCGCCACCTTGCCCCACCGGGTACCGGGGGCAAATGACCTGGCCTACGGCCTGCTCACGTCCGGCACCACCGGCACGGCGAAGATCGTCACCATCGGCGAGCACGGCCGCCTGGACTCCCTGGCGTTGTGGCAACAGCACATCCGCCCGGGTGATCGGGTGGGCCTCAACGCCTGGATGGCCGGGTATGTGTATTACCCGATTTTCAGCGGCGCCACCGTGTGCCTGATGCCCGACGCCATGGTGCTCGACCCCCAGGCCCTGCGGGCATTCGTCGAGCATGGCCAGCTTAGCCAATTGATGATCACCCCCAGCCTGGCCGCAGGCCTGATGCACGATGAGCCCGCGTTCAAACAGGCCTTTGCCGGCGTGCGGTGCCTGTGGCTAAGCGGCGAACAACTGCCGCCGTCCACGCGGCAGAACCTGGTGCGCTGCCTGCCCAATTGCCGGGTGATCGACCTGTATGGCTCCAATGAAGCGGGCGACGTCGCGTTAGTCGCCCCCGACGGCCATCTGCAATGGACCCCTGGCACCCAGGCCTACGTGCTCGACCCGGCCCTCGATTGCACCCCACTGGGTGGCCACGGCGAACTGTACGTGCAGACCCCGGGGCTCAGCGTCGGCTACCTGGAGGACGATGCGGCCAACCGCAGCGCATTCGTGGCCAACCCACTGGCCCAGGAGTGCCCAGCGCTGGCCCCGCGGCTGCTGCGCACCGGCGACAGAGTCCGCCTGGACGAGGCCGGCGAGGTCTACCTGATCGGGCGCGCGACCACCCACCTCAAGGTGCGCGGCTTCAAGATCTTCAGCGCCGACGTCGAGCGCGTGTTGATGGCCCATCCCGAGGTGCGCAGCGCCCTGGTCACCACCCGTGGCGAAGGCCCGGACTTGCAGCTGGTAGCGTTTATCTGCGCCGTGGACTCCGGCAAGCCCCCCACTCCCGGCGCCCTGCGCCAGTGGGCGGGCCAGCACCTGCCCGCCTTCAGCGTGCCGCTGGGGTATTTTTTGGCCGCCTCGATTCCGGCAGGTGCCAGCCAGAAGCGCCTGGGCGCCCAGGCCCTGCTGCAACAGCCACTGACACCGCTGGCCGACGAGCAACCGCCGTTGACGCCGCTGCAAACCCGCCTGGCCCGGTTATGGGCGCGCTGCATGAACCTGCAAGGCGTCACCCTGGGGCCGGACAGCGACTTTATCGAGATTGGCGGCAGCCTGTTGCTGCTGGACTTGATCAATCGCATCAACCGCGCGTTCGACACCGACCTGACGATTGCCGACATCACCCGTGACTCGACATTGGCCGGGATCAGCCGGCAGTTGGCCCATCGGCTGCAAGGCGCGCCGCTTTTGGAAGTGGCCTTTTCGGTCGCGGCACACGCCAAGCGTTATCTGGCGCACTTGAACACGGCCGTGGCGAACCTGCCCCAGGTGCCACCCCGCCTGGCCCGACGCACGCTGCTGGTCACCGGCGCCACCGGGTATCTGGGGCGCAGGGTGGTTGCCGAGCTGCAACACAGCGCCGGGGTGCAGACGGTGTTGTGCCTGGTGCGCGCCGATGATCCGGCCCAGGCCCAGCGGCGCATCGCCGAACTAGGCCTGACACCTGGCAGCGCACGGGTCGTGGGCCTGGCCGGGGACCTGGCGCAACCACGGTTGGGCATGTCGAGCGCGGCGTATCAAAGCCTGTGCCAGGAAGTGGACTGCATCATTCACTGCGCCGCCGACGTCAACTGGCTAAAAAGTTATGAACGCCTGGCCCAGACCAACGTCGGTGGCGTAGTCGAGGTATTGGGCCTGGCCGCCGCAAGCGGTGCGGCCGTGGTGTTCGCCTCGACCCTGCCAGAGCCGGTCCCCTCCACCGGCTATAACCGCGCCAAGCTGGTGGCCGAACAACTCGCGCTGGGTTTTTGCCAAAGCCGTGGGCTGTGCCTGAACATCCTGCGCTGCGGTGACATCAGCGCCCCCGCCAACCCGGGCAGTGGTTCATCGATCAACCAGGAAGACTATGTGGGGCTGCTGATTCGCAGCTGCCTGGCGCTCAAGGCCTGGCCTGACGAAGCCCATTGGTCGCTGAACCTGACCCCCGTGGACTATGTCGCACAGGTGTTCACCCACACCGCCCTCCACGGCCAGGCCCTGGGTTTGCCGCCGCTCCAGCACCTGTACAACCCAGCACCGAACCTGCCCTGGACGCAGCTATGCGCCTGGATGCAAACGCTGCTGGGCCACGCACAGTTCGCGCCCCTACCCCTGGCGCAATGGCAAGCCCGACTCAAGGCGCAGGCCCCGGGCCAGGCCGTGCTGCAACGCACGCTGCTGATCCTGGAAATGATCATCGACGACTTCAGCCACTTCCACCCGCCACCGCCGCTGCTGCTCGATCACCTCAAGTGCCCGGTAATCGACGCCGAATGGACCCAGCACTATCTCGCGGCCTTAACCCTTACACAGGAGTGACCCCATGACACGCACCACCCACGGCTGGGCCGCCTATGGCCCGGGCTCGCCACTGGAACCTTTCACCTACCCGCGCCCGGACCCGGGGGCCAACGACGTGGAAATCCAGGTGACCCATTGCGGCGCCTGCACCAGTGACCTGCACCTGATTGAAGGCCATTGGGGCGAAGCCTCCCAATACCCTCAAGTGTGCGGCCACGAGGTCGTGGGGCGGGTGGTGCGTTGCGGCTCGGCGGTCACCCACCTGGCTGCCGGCCAGCGCGTTGGCGTGGGCTGGTACAAGGGCGCCTGCCTGGCGTGCGAATGGTGCCTCAAGGGCGAGGAGCAACACTGTGCGGCGGTGGTGGCGACCTGCGCCGATGGGCAAAAAGGCGGGTTTGCCGACTTCATGACCTGCGACAGCCGGTTCGTGTTCCCGATCCCCGACAACCTGCCCTCCCATGTGGCTGCGCCGTTGTTCTGCGCCGGGCAGACCGTGTTCACCGCGCTGCTGCGCGGCACCCGCCCGGGCATGCGCGTGGGGGTGCTGGGCATCGGTGGGCTCGGCCACCTGGCCATCCAGTTTGCGGCCAAGTTCGGCTGCACCGTCACCGCACTGTCGAGTTCCACCAGCAAAAAAACCCAGGCCTTGCAGTTGGGGGCCCGTCATTTCCACGGCCTGGACCCGGCCACCTTGCAGGCCCAGGAAAACACCCTGGACTTCCTGCTGGTCACCGCCTCCAACGACCAGGACTGGGAGCGCGCCATCGCCCTGCTGCGCCCCCACGGCACCCTGTGCTTTGCCGGGATGCCCGGCCCGGTCACGCTGGATATTGCGGCCATGACCTACAAGACCCTGACCGTCAGCACTGCCAACGTCGGCGGGCGCCACGACATGCTCAAGATGCTGGAATTTGCCAGCGAACATCATGTGTGGCCCCTGGTGGATATTTTTCCCACGGCGCAGATCAACCAGGCCCTCGACGCCCTACGCAACAACACTGTGCGCTACCGCGCGGTGATCGAGTTTTGACTGGCGTGCGCGCCCCCAGGAGATGCCCCTGATGCCTCCCTTCGCTCGCCCCCAGGAAACCCCGGACCTGGTGCCCCACCCGTTCGATGTCGAGCGCCAGGCCCAATGCAACCTTAAAGGGCATCGCTCATTGCTGTTGTGGTTCACCGGGATGTCGGGCGCCGGCAAGTCCTGTATTGCCAATTGCGTGCAGGCCAGCCTGCACGCGAAACAGCTGCACACCTGCCTGCTCGACGGCGACCGCCTGCGCCAGGGCTTGACCGCCGACCTGGGCTTTGCCGACAGCGACCGCAAGGAAAACATCCGACGCACCGCCGAGGTCGGCAGGTTGATGGTGGATGCCGGGGTCATCACCCTGGTGTGCCTGATCTCGCCCTTCGAACAGGAAAGACGCATGGCCAGGGCGCTGTTCGCCCCTGGCGACTTTATTGAAATCTTCATCGACGCACCGCTGCCGGTCCTCGAACAGCGCGACCCCAAGGGCCTTTATGCCAAGGCCCGCAAAGGCCTGATCAAGCACTTCACCGGCATTGACTCACCTTACGAGCGCCCGGTAGCCCCCGACATCGTGATTGACAGCGCCAACACCTCGATCGAACACGCCGCCCACACCATCGAGACGTTTGTCCTGCGCCAACGGCTGTGGACTTGACCCACCAATGGCCACCCCTGCCAACTGAGGCGTATTGACCCTCGCCTGGTGTTTGAGACCGGTCTTATGGTCGCCGTGGCCATGGTCACGATGAACCGCGCCAACTGGCGTAATTCACGAAAGAAAACCACCACCATGACACTTTACGCACCGCAAGTAGAGGTCAGTTGATGGGGGGCGCAATAGGAGTTAGAAGGGTCGGGGCAACCCCTAGGACTTGTCTCAGTCCGGCCCAAGGGCCGGCTTGAATCGACGAACGGCCCCCCCAGTGCAGGAGCTGGCTTGCCAGCGATGGCGTCCGGCAAGCCAGGTACCTACAGGCCCGTCACCTGCTCCAACAACCATTGCTTGAACGCCTGCATCGCCGGGGTTTCGGCGCGTGATTGCAGGCGCGTCAGCCAGTAGCTACCCGTGGTGATGCCCACGTCGAACGGCTGGCGGATCACGTCCTGGGCCAGTTGGCGGGAGAACATCAGTGCCGGCGCCAGGGCCACGCCATTGCCCTGCAAGGCCGCTTCCATCATCGCCAGGGACGAGTCGAACACTATGGTGCGCGGCACCAGGGTGTCGGCGGGCAAGCCCGCGGCCTGGAACCACAGGCTCCATTCATCCGCCCGGTAAGAGCGCAACAGCGTGTGCTTCAACACATCGCCCGGGCCTTGCAATTGGCGGGCAATCGCCGGTACGCACAGTACGGTCAGCGGCGCCGCCAGCAACTCACAGGCGTGGGTGCCATGCCACGCGCCGGCGCCGAAGCGGATCGCATAATCCAGGCCTTCAGCCGCCACATCCACGCGGTTGTTGTGGGTCGACAAACGCAGGTCGATAAACGGGTAGCGCGCCTGGAAATCCGCCAGGCGCGGCAGCAGCCAGCCCACCGCAAACGTGCCCACCGCGCCCACCGTCAGCACCTCGCGGTAATGCCCGGCCTGGAACTGGCCCAGGGTCTGGGCGATGCGATCGAAGGACTCGCGCAATACCGGCAACAGCGTCTCCCCTTCGCGGGTGAGCATGAGGCCACGGGGCAGGCGCTTGAACAGGGTGACGTTGAGTTGGGCCTCCAGGCTCTTGACCTGGTGACTGACCGCCGCCTGGGTCACGCACAACTCGATGGCCGCCCGGGTAAAGCTCAAATGCCTGGCAGAGGCTTCGAACGCGCGCAGTGCGTTAAGGGGTAAATGGGAACGCAACATGGTCTTAACCCAAATTTTTCTAATGACTGGTGCGAGATATCATCGGTTGTCCGGGACCGGCAAACTGCCTATCTTGGCGGCGCCTGCGCAGGCCGTGATTCCCCCGACAATCCTCAAGGAAGCGACCTCATCATGTACCAACACGTGCGCAACGTCACGATTCTCAGCCTCTTGCTCGGCGCCGGCAACTGCCTGGCCGCCACCGACCTGCGCCAGGTGGTGGACGCCACCGTCAAGCCGCTGATGCAGCAGCAGGCAATCCCAGGCCTGGCTGTCGCCATCGTGCAGGACGGCAAGGCCCGATACTTTAACTACGGTGTCGCCGCGCAGGACAGCCAGCAGCCCGTCAGCGAAAACACCCTGTTCGAGATCGGCTCGGTCAGCAAGACCTTCACCGCGACCCTGGCCGGCTATGCCCAGGCCACCGGTAAGTTGAAGCTCTCCGCCCCGGCCAGCGACTACTTGCCAGCCTTGCGCGCCAGCCAGTTCGAGCACATCAGCGTACTTGACCTGGGCACCTACACCGCAGGCGGGCTGCCGTTGCAGTTCCCCGGCGAGGCGGACAATGCGCAGCAGATGATCGGCTACTTCCAGCACTGGAAAGCCACTTTCGCCCCCGGCACCCACCGCCAGTACTCCAACCCCAGCCTGGGCCTGTTCGGCTATCTGGCGGCGCAGAGCCTGCAGCAACCGTTCGACGTGGCGATGGAACAGACCCTGCTGCCCAAGCTCGGCCTCAAGCACACCTATCTCAAGGTGCCCAAGCCCCAGATGGGCTTGTATGCCCAAGGCTACGACAAGGCCGGCAAGCCGGTGCGCGTCAGCCCCGGAGCGTTGGACAGCGAAGCCTATGGGGTGAAGACCAGCCCGGCAGACCTGGCCCGCTACATGGCGCTGAACATGGACCCGACGTCACTGGAGCAGCCGCTGCAACAGGCCATCGCTACCACGCATACCGGTTACTACACCGTGGGCACTACCACCCAGGGCCTTGGTTGGGAGATGTACGCCTACCCGCTGAGTGTTGACGCCTTGGTCGACGGCAATTCCACACCCATGGCCATGGAGCCGCACCCGGTCCACTGGCTGACCCCGGCACAGCCGTTGCGCGCCAATACCCTGGCGAACAAGACCGGCTCGACCGGCGGTTTTGGCGCCTATATCGCTTATGTACCGAGCAGAGGCATCGGCGTGGTGATCCTGGCGAACAAGAACTACCCCAATGCCGAGCGGGTGAAAGCCGCCCACGCGATCCTGCAGGCCATGGAGCAATAGCCCAGCTTTTTTTAACCCGTCATCTTGCCAATGTGGGAGCGGGCTTGCCCGCGATGGCGGTGGCTCAGTCGACATATCCGGTGACTGACACACTGCTTTCGCGAGCAAGCCCGCTCCCACAGGGGATCTGCGCTTGACTGACTGGCATTAGGGCTTGCCCACTCCCACAGGGGCGCAGCTACGTGGGCTTGATCTTCAGGCGGCCAGGCCCTTGCCGGCTCGTTCCAGGTTGCGCCACAACCAGGGCGGCAACACGTCTGGGTCGAGGCTGTCGATCAGATTCTTCAGGCTCAAACCCAGCTCCGTGTCACCCTCGATCACCAACCGCCGGCGGAAGAACAAGGTATCCGGATCCTCCTGGCGGCTGGCCAATAACAGGAACTCGCGCCAGTTGCCGCTGATGGTCACCTGGGCCTGGGCCTGTTCGGCGATGCGCAGTCCGTCGCGACCCAGGGTCAAGTACCAGCGCAAGCCCAGGTCGGGAATGCGCAGGCACATCCAGCGCCCGCGCAGCAGTTCAAAACCGCCATCGCGCAAAGGTTCGGCCAGGCAGCGGTTCAGCGCCTGTTGCAAGGCCAGGCGCTGCACCACGAACGGCACCTTGCGCATCAACGGCAGTAAGCGGTCGGCGCCCTTGAGCAGCCATTGCTTGCGATTCAGCACAGTCCCACCTCCTCGACCCGCAACATCCCGGCCTGGCCATGCCAGTAGCCATTGCAGCCTTCGACAAACACCGGCGGCGTGGCGCCCTGGCGGACCCGGTCAAAGGCTTCGACGATGCCCACCATGCCTTGCGCCCGTGGGCTCAGGCGCAGCAGATCGGCGCCGCAACTGATCAGCCCCGGGTAGTCGGCCAGCAGGTTGGTGACCTCCGCCGACAGAGTCTGGATACCATTCAAGGTAAACAGAGCCTGCCCTTCCTGGCTGGTCAAGGCCATGCCATCGGGGTAGTTGAGGCAGCAGAACTGGCAGTCATCCTTGGGCCGGTTTTCCGCCCGCGCCGTAAAGCAGCGCGCCGAATAGGCCAGGGGCAGATGCCCATAGGCGAAGACTTCGACTTGCGGCAACGGCCGCCCCAGTTCACGCACCTGCTCCAGCACATCGCCAATCAGCGCCGCCGAACACTCCACCGGCGGCACCCAGCGCATCATCCCGGCATCCAGCAGTTGCACCAAGGCATGGCCGTTATACAGATTCAACGCCGGCCCACCGACAAAGGGCAGCTTGCGCTCGGCGAGCAGTTGCACGGCGCCCATGTCATTGGCCTCGACCAACACCTCGCCGTTGTCACACAGGCGACGCAGGCTCGACAACTCCGAGGCGGCCTCGATCAGGGTCAGGCTCGACAGCACGATTTGCGCATGGCCCGCCGACTGCAATTCGCGGCCCAGGCCCAACCACTGGTCGAGGTTGAACGCGCGGCGCTTGGAGCACACGGTTTCCCCCAGGTAGATCACATCCAGCGGCAGGCTGGCCATCTCGCTGTAGAACTGCCCCAGTTGTTGCTTATCCCAATAAAACAGCACCGGTCCCAGGCTGAGTTTCATGTACGGCTCCTCATTGCCACGAACGATGGTAGGCGCCCAGGGTGGTCTGGCTGCCTTCGGATAGACCGGCCAGCACGCTGCGCCACTGGTCCTTGACCACAAAGCGCTGCGGCGCGCTGCGGTGCGCGTCCAGTGCCGCACGCCAGACCCCGGTGACTTGCTCGACATACGCCGGGCTGCGCTGGCGGCCTTCGATTTTTACCGCTTCGACGCCCATGGCGATCAACTCGGGGATCAAGTCCAGGGTATCGAGGCTGGTGGGTTCTTCGAGGGCATGGAAGCGCTTGCCATCGACCATGAAACGGCCCTTGCACAGGGTCGGGTAGCCCGCCGGTTCGTCCGGTGTGTAGCGGTCGATCAGCACTTCGCTCAGGCGCGCGCTCAGGCCGTCGGCATCTTCGCTCCAGCGCACCGCCTTGGCCGGCGAGCACACGCCGCACAGGTTCGGTGACTCACCGGTGATATACGAAGACAGGTGGCAACGGCCCTCGGCCATGATGCACAGGCTGCCGAAACCGAAGACTTCGATGGGCACCGAACTGCTGGCGGCTACGTGTTTGACCTGGGCCAGCGACAGCACCCGGGGCAACACCGCGCGGCGGATGCCATAGCGCTCGGCGTAGAACTGCAACGCCGCCGCATGGGTCGCCGACCCCTGTACCGAGAGGTGCAAAGCCATCTGCGGATGGCGGCTGCTGGCGTACTGCAGCACCCCCGGATCGCCGGCAATCAGGGCATCCACGCCGTGGTCGGCAGCACGGTCCACCGCCCGTTGCCAGCGCTCCCAGCCCTTGGGCTGCGGGTAGGTGTTGACCGCCACATACAGCTTGCGCTGGTGCTGGCGGATGTGGGCGACGGCGCCGTCGAACTGCTTGTCGTCCATGTTCAGCCCGGCAAAATGCCGGGCGTTGGTGTCATCGCGAAAACCCACATACACCGCATCGGCACCTTGGCGCACGGCGGCTTTAAGCGCAGGCAGATTGCCTGCCGGGCAGACCAGTTGCATGGTTGATCCTCATCAGAAAATTCATCATCAACACCGCATATCCCTTGTGGGAGCGGGCTTGTGTGGGAGCGGGCTTGCTCGCGATTACGGTGTGTCAGGCAATTTAAATGTTGACTGATCCACCGCTATCGCGAGCAAGCCCGCTCCCACATTGACCATCACCACCATCGGCACCGCCGGCAGTTATTGCATCAGTTCGGCAAAAGACACGAACCGCACCAGCCCGCCCTTCTCCACCAACTGCTCACGCTCCACAATCGCCAGGCCATCGGCCCAGCACGCTGCGCTGAGCATCGCCGAGCTTTGCCGGGGGTGCAGCGTGACCCGCGCCTGGCCGTCGATGCCCGGGGTCAGGCGTGCGCGCAGGTATTGGCGGCGGCGGTTGCGCTGGGCCCAGGTAAAGTCGGCGGGCAGCAGCATCGGCACCGGGGTGACGTCAGTCACACCCTGGGCGCGCAACAGGAACGGGCGCACCACCACCAACGCGGTAATCAGTGCCGCCGAAGGGTTGCCGGGCAAGCCGATCCACGGTTTGCCGGCCACATCGCCAAAGGCCAGGGGTTTGCCCGGCTGGATTGCCAGGCGCCAGAAATCCACGCGCCCCAGCTCCTTGATCGCCTGCTTGAGGTGATCTTCCTCGCCCACCGACACCCCGCCAGACGTCAGCAGCAAGTCGCATTCCGAGGACGCCAGGGTCAACGCATCGCGGCTGACGGCCAGTTCGTCGGCCATCACCCCATAGTCATGTACCTCCACGCCCCAGCCTTGCAGCAGCGCAGCCAGGCAATGGCGATTGCTGTTGTAGATTTGCCCCGGCGCCAGGTGATCGCCCGGCTCGCGCAGTTCATCACCGCTGCTCAACAGGCACACCCGCAACGGCCGATAGACCTTGACCTGGGCCAGCCCGGCCGCCGCCAGCAGGCCCAGCTCCTGGGCGCGCAGGCGCTTGCCGGCCGGCAGCAGCAAGGCGCCCTGGGTCACTTCTTCACCCTGCTTGCGCACATGCTCGCCCGTGCGCATCGGCGGGCACCAGATGCGTTGGCCGTAGACCCGGCAACGCTCCTGGGGCACCACGGTGTCAGCCCCGGCCGGCAAGGGTGCGCCGGTAAAAATGCGCATGGTCTGCCCACTGCTCAACGCTGTGGCTGCGCCCTCGCCAGCGGCGATGCGCCCGGCCAGGCGCAGGTAGCCGCCCTCGGCCGGCAGGTCGGCGGCGCACAGCGCGTAGCCGTCCATGGCACTGTTGTCCCAGGCCGGCAGGTTGACCGGGGAAAAGATATCGCTGGCCAGCACCCGGCCCAGGGCCTGGGCGGTTTTCACCTGCTGGGTGGACGGTGGAGGGGGTGCCTGGGCCAGCAGGCGTTCGATGGCCTCGTCCACCGGGATCAGTTCGCCGCTTTCACACACCGAGGTGCTCATGACCGCGCCTCGCAGGGTTCCAGCGCTTGCGCGGCTTGGGCCTTGAGGTGCGGGGCGAAGTTGCACGGCCCGGTGCGGCTGTCCAGCTGCCCCAAGAGGATCTTGTCCCAGCCCGTGCGGCAGGCCCCGGGCGAGCCGGGCATGCAGCACACCAGCACGCCATTGCTCATGCCGGCCAGGGCACGCGATTGCAGGGTCGACATGCCGATCTCTTGCAGGGACACCTGGCGAAACAGCTCGCCAAAGCCTTCGACATGCTTGTCCAGCAATGGCAGCACCGCTTGCGGGGTGTTATCGCGCGCGGTAAAGCCGGTGCCGCCGGTGGTGAGGATCACTTGCACCTGGGGGTCGGCAATCCATTGCGAAATCCGCGCGCGGATCTGGTAGATGTCGTCCACCACCAGGGCCCGGTCGATCAGCGCATGCCCGGCCCCTTGCACGCGGTCGCACAGGGTTTGCCCGGAGGTGTCGTTGTCAAAGTTGCGGGTATCGCTGATGGTCAATACGGCGATGTTCAGTGAGACAAAATTGCGTTGAGTCAGATGTGCCATGGTGAAAATCCCGGGATAAATGAGCAATGGCCCCAGCCTGCACCGCAAAGGCCGGCGGGCCTATTCCTCCGAGGAGGTACCTCTAGGCGGATTCAGGGGGCCAGGCGACTGCGCTGCCAGGTGCCGTCGTGCCGGCGATAGTCGAGGCGGTCGTGCAGGCGGTCGGGGCGGCCTTGCCAGAACTCCACGCGCTCGGGTTGCAGGCAATAGCCGCCCCACTCTGCCGGGCGCGGCGGTGATTGCCCGGCAAAGCGTTGGGTGACATCACGCAGGTGCCCCTCCAGCTCGGCGCGATGGGCCAGGGGCTGGCTTTGCGGCGACGCCCAGGCGCCGATCTGGCTGGCCAGCGGCCGCGAGTGGAAATACTCGTCGGACAGCTGCGGCTCCAGGCGTGCGACCGTGCCTTCGATGCGTACCTGGCGCTCCAGGCCGGGCCAGAAAAAGGTCATCGCCGCGCTGGGGTTGCTCGCCAGTTCCTGGCCCTTGGCGCTCTGGTAGTGGCCGAAAAAGGTAAAGCCCTCGGCACCAAAGCCCTTGAGCAAGAGGATCCGGCAATGGGCGCGGCCCTGGGCATCGACCGTGGCCAGGGCCATGCTGTTGGCCTCCACCGGCGCCACTTCGGTCTTGCGCGCCTGCTCCAGCCACTGGCCGAACAACACGAGGGGATCGTCCTGTACCAGGTCATCCCGCAAACCGTACAGGGTGTAGTTGCGGCGCATCTGTGCCAGGGAAAGGGGCATGGGGCGAACCTCCGGTCAATTCGCCACAGTCTGATCAGCCGACGCCCTGCGCACCTTGATCGCGATCAACTGCGCGCCGCGGCATGGGGTCGCAGCCCGGCTACTTGAGCCCCAGGCGCCGCGCCAGTTTGTGCAGGTTGCTGGAGTCCAGGCCGAGCATGCGCGCAGCGCTGGCCCAGTTATCGCCAGACAGGCTCAAGGCCTGGCGCACCTTCTGGCGCTGGCAGTCGTCCACCGCATCGCTCAAGGTCTGGAATGCCGGCGCCGGCACTTCAGGCACAGGGGCCTGGGCCAAGGTGGCGCTGTCGAGATCCAGCAGCTCGGCTTCCAGGGTCATGATCTGGTTGCGATTGCCGCCACGGCTCAACTGCTTCAGGGCAGCGCGGCTGATCACGTGTTCCAGCTCGCGCACATTGCCCGGCCAGGCATAACCAAGCAGGCTCTGCTCGGCTGCCGGTGACAGGCGCAAGCCGCGCAGGCCCAGGCGCGCGCGGTTGAGCTCCAGGAAGTGCCCCGCCAGCAGCAGCACATCGTGGCCGCGCTCGCGCAACGCCGGGATCGGCACCGGGTACACCGACAGGCGGTGGTACAGGTCGGCGCGAAACAGCCCTTGGCGAATGCTCTCGGGCAGGTGGCGGTTGGTGGCGGCGATGATCCGCACATCCACATGCAACGGTTTGTCGGCGCCCAGGCGCTGGATCTCACCGTTCTGCAAGGTGCGCAGCAGTTTGGCCTGCACACTCAACGGCAACTCGCCCACTTCATCGAGGAACAGCGTGCCGCCGTTGGCCGCGTCAAAACGCCCGGCACGGTCGCTGGTGGCGCCGGAGAACGCGCCTTTGACATGCCCGAACAACTCGCTCTCGGCCAACGACTCCGGCAGCGCCGCGCAGTTGACCTGGATCAGCGGCTTTTTACTGCGCCGCGACAGGCGATGCAGGCGCCGCGCGAACAGCTCCTTGCCGACCCCGGTTTCGCCAAGCAGCAACACCGGCAGGTCCGAATCGGCGAGCACATCCAGCTCGTTGAGCAACTGGTGCAGGACCGGGCTCTGGCCGAGGATTTCGCCATCTTCGACCCTGGGCAAACCCGCCAGCGGTTCATGGCGTGACAGGCGCAGGCTGCGGTTCTCCTGCTCCAGCCGCGTGACCCGCACCGCAGCCTCGATCTGCAACGTACAACGCTTGAGTTGCTCGCGGGCATTGGCGTCGAAGGTCCCGGCGTGCAGGGCATCCAGGGTAATCGCGCCCCAGGGCCGGCCCTCGACGAACAGGCTCACGCCCATGCAGTCATGCACCGGCAGCGGTTCGCCGACCTGAGTGTCCAGCAGCCCGTCGTACGGGTCCGGCAGGCGGCTGTCGGGCTCGAACCAGGTCGGCTCGCGGGACGCCATGATCGCCGCCAGCCGTGGATGCTGGGCAATCACAAAACGCCGGCCGAGGGCCTCATGCACCAGCCCCACCGTGGCCACCGGACGCAGGCTGTCGTCGCCATCCAGGCGCAACAGGCCCACGGCGCCGCTATGGAAATATTCGCGCAGGGTCTGCACCAGGCGTTGCAGGCGCACCGCGTTGGGCAATTCGACAATCAGGTCGGCCGACAGACTTTCACGCAACATGGTCATTACTACCCTTGTATGGTCGGTTCTACCGTGCAGCATCAGGGTGATCCTGACCACTACAAAAAATTAAATGCGGTTTTTCAATGGGTTGGCAATGGCACACGGCATGCAATCAGCGGTGTATCTGTTCACTTGATGAGGAAAGCCGATGAACACCATCGCCCCGGACAGCCTGCCCCAGGCGCAACTGATCGAACATTTGCTGGAGCGCTACCACGCTCGCCACCGCGAGCAACTGCCGGAACTGATCCGCCTGGCCAGCCGTGTGGAGCAGGTCCACGGCCATCACCTGGCGTGCCCCAATGGCCTGGCCGACCTGCTGCGGGATATCGAACAGGAACTGGAGGGCCATATGCTCAAGGAGGAACAGGTGCTGTTCCCGATGCTGCAAATGGGCATGGGTCCCCAGGCCGCGCCGCCGATCCAGGTCATGCGCTATGAACATGAACAACACGGCCAGGCCCTGGAGCAGTTGCTGGCGCTGACCCATCGCATCCAGCCGCCCGCTGACGCGTGCAATACCTGGCGTGCCCTGTATCACGGGCTGGAGGTGTTTCATGGGGATTTGCTGGAGCATATTCATCTGGAAAATGACGTGTTGTTTGTTCGTGCGCTGACAGCCTGACCCCTGCCTGTAGGCGCGAGCTTGTTCGCGCCTACAGGACTCAGCGCAGCATCAGCTTGGCCAGGATCACGATCAGCACCATATGCCCAAGGATGCTGCGGCGGATCCACACCGCCCGCAGCGGGCTCAGGCGTTTTTGCGTCAGCCAGTACGCGAGCAACAGGTAATGCCCGATGATGCTCAGCGCCAACACGATCTTCAGGCTCAACATCGCCGAAAACTGGCTGGCCCAGGGCGCGCCCAGCACGCCGCGGTAGTGCCAGGCCAAGCCGATGCCCGCGCCATACAACAGCACCACCACGCCATGCAGCACCTGCCGCGAACGCCGGGCAATCGCCTGGTCGCTGGTGAACTGAGCCGACCACGCCAGCTCATCACGGGCGCGGTGCCAGATAACCACCTCAAAGAACAGCGTGCCGATAAAGGCGATGGCCGCCAGCAGATGCACGATCAATAACCACGAATAGAGCATTCCCGTTCTCCTAGCCCGGATGGCCGTCAACCCGCGCACGCCACAGCATTGGGGCATAGCGCCATAGATACACACCCAGGCCCAGGGTCCAGCACAGGCCTGCCAGCCACAGCGCGGCATACGGCCAGATCAGCACCAGCAGCACCCGGCTCAGGCAGGCCAGGTTCAATAGGCTGAAGGCCAGGGTCATGCCCTTGGGTGGCGTCAGTGGGCGGCCGGTATGGCCCAGGCTGACCCGCGCGATCATCGCCAGGATCAACCCGCCCATCGCCCCCACCGTCAGCGCATGCACCGCCAGGCTCGGGTTCAGCGGCACGCCGAAATGCCACAGCGCCATGCCCAGGCAAGCCACGGCCAGCCAGGCATAGGCCAGGTGCAGCGACCACAGCAGCGGCACGCGCCACAGGCCTGGGTCGTGCCAGCGCACCAGGCGCAGCAGATGACCGAGCCCCAGCAGGGCAAACACCAGGCCAACCCAAAGGCTGGGCAGCAGCGCCACACCGCTGGCATACAGCAGCGCCACCAACGCCGAGCCTGCCAACAGCAGGTAATCCAGCCACGGCCAGGGCTTCACTGCTTCAGTGCGCCCCAGGCCGCGCTGGGTGAAGAACGGAATCACCCGCCCGCCGATCAAGCCCATCATCGCCGCCACCAGCCACAACCCGGTCAACACCGCCTGGCGCTGCCAGCCTTCGTCACCGCGCAGCAGGCCATACAGGGACAGGCCATCGGCCAGGGTCAACAGCAGCAGGACCAGCACAATCGGGTAGTTGCGTTGTTGCCGCACTTTCCACAGGGTCCAGCCCATCAGCCCGGCGACCGCCAGGGGAAAGCTCAGTTCCAGCACAGCCAGCAACGGCCATGGCAGGTTGAACAGCCACGCCAGGCGTGCGCCCAGCCATAACCCGGCCAGCACCGCGAGGGGCGCGCCACTGATGCCGGGGCGGCCGGTCCAGGTCTGCACCGCCGTCAGCAGGAACCCGCCGATGATTGCCAGGGCGAAACCGAACAGCAGTTCATGTCGATGCCACGCCAGCCAGCCACCCGCCGGTTGCCAGCCCGCATCGCCGGCCAGGGCCAGTAGCCACAAGGGAATCGCCAGCAGCGCCAACAGGCAGCCACCGAGGAAAAATGGCCGGAAAGCCAGGCGAAACAACGGGGTTATCGACATGGCCTTGCGTCGATCCAGCACGTGCATACCACCACTCCTCAAGTCATTGCCGGCCCGATCATCCGGGATTGCCCGCCCCTGGCCCTTGTCGCAGATCAAGCAGGGCTCCTGGGCGGCGCACTATCCTGGGGGCCGTCGCGCAATCAGTGTTGCAAAGGCCGGGCCGAATGCCCCAGTGCGCCGCCCTACACCTGTAGGAGCTGGCTTGCCTGCGATGCAAACACCTCGATCTGGTGGGTACACCGCAGCGATGCCATCGCTGGCAAGCCAGCTCCTACAGGGGGTTAGCGTTGCCTAGGAGGGTGTAAATGACCATTAGAGGGTTAAAAAGACCCATACAGTCAGGGTCATTCTGACCATGTAGGCGCTACAGCCCAGGTTTTACACGGCCCGTGCCTTGGCCCAGCTCTTGCTCTAGCCGGTTATCCCTTATTACTGCCCCCACGGAGTCCCCATGAAAAAAGTCATCCAGCCCCTGGCCTGGTTCGTGATTCTCGGTTCGATGATGGCGGCGGCCAGTGGCCTGTCGTTGTGGCTTGTATGATCAGCGACACGCCGAGGGTCCTGCACCGCGTGCATCATCAGATCCTGCGCAGCCATCACCTGTTCGAGCCGCTCAACGAAGAGCAGATGGACGAGCTGATGGCCAGCAGTCAGTTGCTCAGTGTCGACAAGGGCGAGCCGCTGTTCCGCCAGGGCGAACCGGCCGATGGCTTTTACTTTGTGATTGCCGGCGCGGTGAAGATCTACCGCCTGACCCCGGACGGCCAGGAAAAGGTCTTTGAAGTGATCGGCGAGCGGCAGACCTTCGCCGAGGCGATGATGCTGATGGACACGCCCAACTACGTGGCCTGCGCCGAGGCGGTGTGCCCCACGCAGTTGTATCGCCTGTCCAACGCCACCTATATGCGCCTGCTCCACAGCAACAGCCGCCTGACCTTCGCCCTGCTGGGCAAGTTGTGTGTGCGCCTGCACCAGCGGGTCAACGAGATCGAGACCCTGTCCCTGAAAAACGCCACCCACCGCGTGGTGCGCTACTTGCTGACGCAATTGGTGCGCTTGCACAGTGTCGACAGTTCGTTCGAACTGCCCATGGCCAAGCAGTTGATCGCCGGGCACTTGTCGATCCAGCCGGAGACGTTCTCGCGGATCATTCGCCGGCTGATCGATGAAAAAATCATCACCCAGGACGGTCGGCAGATCGCCATTCTTGATCGCCTGCGCCTGGAGCAATTTGAATGAGCGCAGCGCGAGTCTGCCTGTATTGCCAGCATGCCAACCCGCCACCCCACGCGGCCTGCGAACGCTGCGCCATGCCTCTGCCCGTCTCCACCGCCAGCCTTGAGGCGCGGCGGCTCAAGCGCTTCCAATGGTTCTGCCTGGGGCTGGCGGTGTTCTGCATCACGATGTTCTTCTGGCTGCCCCGGGACTTTTACTGATCTTCGGTCAACTGCCGGTAGAGCTGCGGCAAGCGCAGCGGCAGTTGTTCCGGCTGGCGGATCAGGGTGTAACCGTGGGCGCCGAACATGTACGGCAGGTACTCCCCGGCCTGTTTATCGATCGTGATGCAGAACGGCACCAGGCCCTGGCGCCGCGCTTCTAGCACGGCCTGGCGGGTGTCCTCCACGCCGTAGCGGCCCTCGTACAGGTCCAGGTCATTGGGCTTGCCATCGGTCACAATCAGCAGCAGTTTGCGCCGTTGTCTACAGGCGCCCAGGGTCTGGGTGGCCTGGCGGATGGCGGCGCCCATGCGTGTGTAGTAACCCGGTTTCAGGCCCTGGATGCAGCCACGGATGTGGTCGTCGTAGGGTTGCTGGAATGACTTGAGCTGTTGCAGGCGCACCTGCTGGCGACGCAAGGACGAAAAGCCATACAAGGCAAACGCATCGCCCAGGCCCGCCAGGCTTTCGCCAAACAGCAGCAGGCTGTCGCGGATCACGTCGATGACCTTTTGCGTATCGTTCAAATGGGCGTCGGTGGACATCGACAAATCGGCCAGCAGCAAACAGGCCAAGTCGCGCCGGGTGCGGCGCTGCTCCTTGAACAGGCCGCGCTCGGCGCATGCGCCGTGCTGGCGCTCGACATAAAAATCCAGCCACGCCTGCAGGTCCAGTTCCGCGCCCTGGGGCTGTTGGCGCAGCCATTGGCGGTCGGTGCGCAGTTGCTGGAACTGGCGGCGCAAACGCGCGGCCTGGGGCAGCAGGCGAGCCGGCAGCGGCTGGGGCGCGCTGTCGCGGGGTTGCAGCAGTTGCAGGTTGACGAAGTTGGCTTGCAGGCGCTGCTGACGGTAGTCCCACTCTGGCAGCTTGATGCCTGCGCCCAGGGGGATGTCATCGACATCGGCCGGCGGCAAATCCAGGTGCAGCTTGAGCCCGCCGCTCTTGCGCACGCGCTGGCGTGACAGGCTCAACTGGTCGAGGTCTTCGGCGACCCGCGCGGCATCTTCGTCTTCGGAGTCGTCGGCCCAGCGGTCCAGATCGACGTGCTCGGTCCAACTGAACAGGTTTTCCAGGCGCACCACCAACAGGCCACCGTCGCGGCTGTTGTCGTCGACCCGGTTGGCCTGCTTGGGCGCGCCCTGTTGTTCGCCAGGCCGCGTCGTCAGGTCGTCGCCCTCGTCGTCCTGATCTGCGGCCTGTGGGCTGTGCAGGTGCAAGGGTGGATACAGCCACAGCGGCAACGGCCAGGCGGCGCGCTCGCTGCGGGGTAGCTGGCGCACGCTGCCGGGTTCGCGCAGGGCCTTGCGCAAGGCTTTTTCCACGGCGGCTTCAGCGGGGTTGAGGGTAGCGGGATCGGGGCGCAATTGCAGGTGGGCGTCCACCAGGCGCTGATAGCTGGGGAGCATGGCCGGGTAACGCTGCAACAGCAGCCAGGTCCAGCGCTGGTTATCCCGGGCCCAGTGGGTCATCGGCCCGGCATGGGCGGCCAGCAGCGCCAGCCAGCGGTACAGCTCCAGGTTCAGGGCCACCGAGGGAAACACCGCCAGGCTTGCCGGCAGGCGCAGGCGATGGCCGTCGCACGAGGCCAGGGGCGCCTGCCGGCAGGTGCCGGCGATGCGCATCAACAGGTTGCGGCGCAGCAGCAGGTCGCGCTCGCTGGCGGCTTCCACGGCTATCCCATGGGCACCGCCCAGGGCGCGGAACAACAGGGCCAGGCTGCGCTGGCGGTCGACCAGATCGACCCGCGCCTCGGGGAAGTCGGCATTGGCGCGACGGGTGATAAAGCGGTGCCAGACACTGCCGACCCACTCTTCCAACTCAAGGGTAAAGGCCATGTGAAGTACTCCAGACGTAAAACGGCCCGCAGTACCTGCCGGGCCGCCCTCTTGGGGATTAACGTTGACCGCTCAAGCGGTCACGGGGGTGGCAGAGTCCAAGCCTTTGCCCCGCTGCCGGAAGCTCCACAGGTAGCAGAGCAGGCCCAGCAGGAACACCACGCCACTGGCCAGCCGTGCCCAGAACAGCACCGTCAGGTGGTCCATGGTGGCCATGAACGGCAGCGCCACACCGTCCACTTGCCAGCGTTGCAACCAGACCTGCACGGCACCGGCAGCGGTGAGGAACAGGGTGATCATCACCATCGACAGGACCATCATCCAGAAGCCCCAGATCTCCAGGGTCTGGGAGCGTGCATCCGGTGCTTCACCGATACCGCGCAGGCGGGGCATGGCGTAGCTGATCAAGGTCATCACAATCATGGCGTAGGCGCCGAAGAACGCCAGGTGGCCGTGGGCGGCAGTCAATTGGGTGCCGTGGGTGTAGAAGTTGACCGGTGCCAGGGTGTGCAGGAACCCCCAGACCCCGGCGCCGAAGAACGCGGTGACCGTGGTGCCCTTGGCCCACAACGTGGCCGCCCGGTTCGGGTGCTGGCGCCGGCGCTGTTTGACCATGGTGAAGGCGAACATCACCATCGCCAGGAACGGCAGCGGCTCCAGGGCCGAGAAGATCGAGCCGACCCACAACCACACCTCGGGCGCGCCGATCCAGAAGAAGTGGTGACCGGTGCCGATGATCCCGGTGATCAGGGCCATGGCGATGATCACGTACAGCCATTTTTCCACGACCTCGCGGTCGACGCCGGTGACCTTGATCAGCACAAAGGCGAGCATCGAACCCATGATCAGCTCCCACACGCCTTCAACCCAAAGATGCACCACCCACCACCAGTAGAACTTGTCCCGCGCCAGGTTGCCGGGGTTGTAGAACGAGAACAGGAAGAACACCGCCAGGCCGATCAGCCCGGTCATCATCACCATGCTCACCGTGGTCTTGCGGCCCTTGAGCAGGGTCATGCCGATGTTGTAGAGAAAGCCCAGGCACACGACCACGATGCCCATCTTGGTGATGGTCGGCTGCTCCAGGAACTCCCGGCCCATGGTTGGCAACAACTCGTTGTGGGTCAGCTTGGCCAGGGCCGCGTAGGGCACCAGCAAGTAGCCGAGGATGGTCAACACGCCGGCGACGGCGAACACCCAGAACAGCAGGATTGCCAGCTTGGGGCTGTGCAACTCGCGGTCGGCCTCTTCCGGCACCAGGTAATAGGCGGCGCCCATGAACCCGAACAGCAGCCAGACGATCAGCAGGTTGGTGTGGACCATGCGGGCCACGTTGAAGGGGATCAACGGGAACAGAAAGTCGCCGACCACGTATTGCAGGCCCATGATCAAACCGAACAGCACCTGGCCCAGGAACAGGATCAGGGCGAATACAAAGTAGGGTTTGGCCACGGCCTGGGATTGGAATTTCAGATATGGATTGACGGTACGCATCCCTTAGCCCTCCTTGTTTGGCGGCCAGCCATTGGTGTTGATCTTCGAGCTCCATTTGAGGAACTCGGCCATATCGTCCACCTCCTGGTCGCTAAGGTTGAATTGCGGCATCGCACGCCGGCCGGGAACGCCCAAGGGTTGCATCTTCATCCAGGCGTGCAGGAATGGCTTGAACGCTTCCTCGCCGCCGCGGCGGTTGAACACATTGCCCAACTCCGGCGCAAAGTACGCACCCTCGCCCAGCAGGGTGTGGCAGCCGACGCAGTTGTTGCGCTCCCAGACGCCCTTGCCGCGTACCACCGATTCGGTGAGTTGGTCCTGGTTACTGCGCGAGGGAAAGGTTTGTTCGGTGTGGTAGGTCAGGGCCAGGAATATCAGGAAGAAGAACACGCTTCCTCCGAAGTAGATATTCCTGGCCATGCCCTTGGTGAAGGTCTCTGACATGGTCGCTTCCTCATTGCTTGGCAGGGGCCATGATAGAAAGCCGGGGGGTAAAAGCTGCTTGATGGCGATCAAGAAATGCCGATGGTTTTGGTCGGGTATTGATTGTCGAGACGTGCGTGCCCCTGTAGGAGCCGGCTTGCCGGCGATGGCGGCGGCCCAGTCAATACCTGTGTCGACTGATACACCGCCATCGCTGGCAAGCCAGCGCCGACAAAAGTTTTGTGCTGCCCGCTGAACAGCCACTGCTGCTCAGGTGTTGCTACAGACGCAATCCCCACATCGCTCCTGCCCCCCATCCGCAGGCATCCCCCCGCCCGCAGGGGCCGCAGCCGCCATGGCATGGCCGTTGCACTCGCTGCTGCAACAGGTCCTCGCACCTTGCATGACTGAATCAGGAGCACCCATGAGCACTGAATTTTTCTGGCGCCTGCCGCTGGGCACCGATGGTCCGCAGTTGACCACTGACAAACACAACCGGGGCAATGCGCAATACCGCCCCGGCCATATCGCCCCGGGGCGCTTGCCCAATGGCGAGCCGGACGGTTTCACCTACATCGACTACATCGCCCAGGTGGCCAAGGCCGCCGAGTTGGCCGGCTTCGAAGGGGCATTGCTGCCCACCGGGCCCGAGCCATGGATCGTCGCGGCCGCGCTGGCCCGGGAAACCCGGCGTATCAAGTTCCTGATTGCCTTCCAGGCCACCTGGACCCTGCCCGCCTACGCCGCGCAGCAAGCAGCGATCCTGCAGAACCTGAGCCGGGGCCGCCTGGACTGGAACATCATCACCGGTGGCAACCCGGCCAGTCAGCGGGCCAATGGGGATTTCCTCGAACACGACCTGCGCTACAAACGTACCGGGGAGTTCCTCGACATCATCCAGGGCCTGTGGGAGCAGGAAAAGTTCTCCTATGACGGTGATATCTACCAGTTGGAAAACGGCGCCCTGCCCCCTGGCCTGCACCATGAGCGCAAACCGGGGGTGTACTTTTCCGGGTTCTCCGATGCCGCTCTGGACGTGGCCGCCAGGCATGCCGATGTGTACCTCAATTGGGCCGAGCCCATCGACAAGCTCAAGCCGCATATCGAGCGGGTGCGCGAGTTGGCCGACAAACAGGGGCGCAGCGTGCGCTTCGGCCTGCGGGTCGACCTGTTTGCCCGGGAGACCGAAGAGCTGGCCTGGAAAGACCTGCGCCGCCAGTTCGACAAACTCGAAGGCCAGGGCAGCGTGCTCGCCAAAGGTTTCACCAACGGTTCGGATTCGGTGGGTGCGGCGCGCCAGACGGCCTATCACCAGAATGTCGACCGCTTCGACGACCTGATCATCGGCCCCAACCTGTGGGCCGGGTTTGCCAAGGCCAAGCCGGGGCCCACCGTGGGCCTGGTGGGCAGTCACGAGAACATTGCCGAGCGCCTGGTGGAGTACCGCGACGCCGGGTTCTCGACCTTTATCCTCGCCGGCAACCCGCACCTGGAAGAGGCCCTGCGCATTGGCCAGGAAGTCTTGCCGCTGGTGCATCGACAGGCGGCCACCCAACCTTTGCGCGCCAGCGCCTGACTGCTGCGGGAGACCCTGAATGAGCCAACACCTCGATACCCTCTGGTACACCCGCTGCCCGGTGCCCACCGGGTTGGGGATTGCCGTGCAAAAAGGCTGGCTGCAAGAGACCGTCGGCGCCCTGGGCGCCGAGGTGCAGTCGCTGCGCGAGTCCAACGACCAGGCCGTGCGCGAGTCGCACTTTGATCACAGCTTGCGCAACTCGGTGCGCCATGGCGGCAATATCCCGGCGATCTGGGCCCGTGCCCAGGGCCGCGAGACCCGGGTAATCGGCTTGTCCTGGGCCGATGAAGTGCAATTGATCCTGACCCGCCGGGGCAGCGGCATCCAAACGGTCAAGGACCTCAAGGGCCGCACTTTCGGCCTGCCCGACTGGTCCGGCGCGCAGATCGATTTCACCCGCGCCCAGGCCTTGCGCGGCCTGGAAAATGCCCTGTCGCTGGGAGGCTTGCAGGTCGGCGATGTGAAGCTGGTGAACTTCCGGTATGGCGGCACCTTCAGCGACAGCCCGGTGCGCAACATCGCCGGCACGCAGGTCTCTGCGCCGCTGGCCGAACGCAACCTGGAGTTGATCGGCCTGCTGCGCGGCGAGGTGGATGCGATCTTTCTCAAGGGCGCCAGCGCCGCCCAGCACGCCCATGACTTTGGCCTGCACACGGTGATCGACACCGGTTCGCACCCGGACCCGCTGATCCGCAGCAACAACGGCACGCCGCGCACCCTGGCGGTGGACCTGAACCTGTTGGACAACCACCTGGATGTGGCCACCGGTATCCTCGATTCGGTATTGCGCGCCGAGCAATGGGCCCACACCCACCCGCAAGAAACACGGCGCTACCTGGCCCGGGAAACCAACAGCAGCGAATACTGGGTCACCGCCGCCTATGGCGAGGATGCCCACCTGCGGCTGCATACGGCCCTGGATGAGCAGGCGATTGCCGCGCTGCAGGACTTTGTGCAGTTCCTGCACCGCTGGCGCTTTATCCCCAACAGCTTTGATGTGCGCGCCTGGATCGATGCGCGGCCCCTCAACCACCTGACATCGTTGTAGGAGCCCGGCTTGCCGGGTTCCTACAGGGCATAGGGATTTGAACGAAGACCTTTATGAGCAAACCACTCGATACTCTCTGGTACACCCACAGCCCGGTGCCCACCGGGCTTGGCATTGCGGTGCAGTCCGGGCGACTGGCCGAAGCCTTCCAGCCATTTGGCACCAATATCCAATCCCTGCGCGAGTCCACCGAGCGCGAAGTACGCGAAGCCCACTACGACCATCACCTGAAGAACTCGGTGCGCCACGGCGGCAATATCCCGGCGATCTGGGCCTACTCCAGCGGGGTCCAGACCCGTGTGCTGGGGCTGTCGTGGAGCGATGAGGTGCAGTTGATCCTGACCACCGCCGAAAGCGGCGTGAGAAGCGTGCGCGACTTGAAAAACCGGCGCTTCGGCCTGCCCAAGTGGGCCAACGTGCAGATCGACTTCACCCGCGCCCAGGCCCTGCGCGGCCTGGAAAACGCGCTCAAGCTCGAAGGCCTGAACGTGGCGGATGTGGAGTTGGTGGACTATCCCTACGGCGGCACCTACAGCGACAACCAGACCCAGTACGTGTACGGCACCCCGGCCAGCCTCGGGGTGAGCCGCTTCAGCCGGCGCAACAACGAGTTGATCGGCCTGCTGCGCGGCGATATCGATGCGATTTTCCTCAAGGGCGCCCACGCCGTACACCTGGCCAATGAGTTCGGCTTGCATGTGGTGGTCGATACCGGCTCTCACCCGGACCCGTTGATCCGCAGCAACAACGGCACGCCGCGTACGCTGACGGTAGATACCCACCTGCTGCACGAGCATTTCGATGCCAGCGTGAAGATTGTCGATACGGTATTGCGCACCGAGCAATGGGCCTGGGCCAATCCCGACGAGACCCGGCGCTTTCTCGCCCAGGAGCTGAACACCAGCGAGTACTGGGTGACGGCGGCCTATGGCGAGGATGCCCATCGGCGGCTGCGCACCACCCTGGACTCCCGCTCGATCGAGGCCTTGCAGGACTTCACCGATTTCCTGCATCGCTGGCACTTCATCCCACGGCATTTCGATGTGCGCGACTGGATCGACTTCAGCGTGCTGGAAAAAGTCATCGGCTCCACCTCCCGCGTCGCAGTCTGACCCCTCACAACCTGTAGGAGCCGGCTTGCCGGCGATGACGCCCCTGAGTGATGCAGTGCTTTCAAGGGCGCCATCGCCGGCAAGCCGGCTCCTACAGTGTTGGCCACGCAGCACTTTCTGTGCTGCTCCAGCAGCACCGGCCACGCAGTTTTTGCTGGATCCTCGACAGCCCGGATTCACCGCGTTTAATCACGTCCAAACAGAAACTTTTTATCCTTAAATATCAACAACATAAATACTCGTATCGGGATTGGCACGATCTCTGCTCTAACCCCTTCAAGGACACTTTTCCGGGGGAGATTTACATGCACAAACTTAATCCAATCACCAAGGGCCTGTGGCTCGCATTGCTGTTCACTGGCAGCGATTACGTGCTGGCAGCCGACACTGAAAACGAGCCGGCACTCAAGACCGTCACCGTCACCGCGCAACACCGGGAGCAGACCTTGCAAGAGGTGCCGGTGGCCGTGTCGGCGGTCCAGGGCACCAGCATCGTGGCCGACGGCGTGCGCTCGATGGGCGACATCACCACTTTCATTCCCAACGCCTCGGCGAAGAACCCCGACGGCGACGGCCGCCCACGCTGGTACATCCGCGGCCTGGGCACCGGCGACACCGGGGCGGCCACGGTGTACCCAGTGGGCATTTATGCCGATGACGTTTACCTCAACGCACCGATTGCCGGCGGCGGCCCGCTGTTTGACCTGGAGCGCATCGAGATCCTGCGCGGGCCCCAGGGCACCCTGTATGGCAAGAACACCACGGCGGGCGCGGTGAATATCATTTCGAAAAAACCCGCGTTCGACACTGACGGTTTCGGCACCATCGGCTTTGGCAGCAAGAATGAAAGGATCCTCAGCGGCGCCCTTGGCGGCGCGCTGGTGGACGAAAAACTCGCCGCGCGGATCTCGCTGTACTCCGAGGAGCGCGACGGCTTCCAGAAAAACCTGGTGGACGATCACACCTACGGCGACGTCAACAAAAAGGCCGTGCGCCTGCAGTTCCTTGCCCAGCTCAACCCGGACCTGGACGCGCTGCTGAAGATCCACAGCCGCGAGTTCAAGGGCGACGGTTCCAACGGGGCACTGACCCTGGGCCGCTACTACAACGTCGGCTACCAGCGCCCCGAAGGCCGTAATATCGCGCTCAACGTCAAGGACGATTCCAAGCTCAACCATGACGGCACGTCCCTGACCCTCAATTGGCACCTGGGCGACTACACCCTCACCTCCATCAGCGCCTATGACTACATTCGCGGCCAGTCCAGCAGCGATGCCGACTACACGCCTTATGAGGTCAACGGCACGTCCACCAGCGATAACAAATACACCCAGTATTCCCAGGAAATCCGCCTGGCCTCGCCGCAGCAGGAAACCTTGCGCTGGCTGGCCGGTGCGCACTACTTCCACGAAGACCTGGACAGCAGCGGCGGACGTTTCATTGCCCCCGGCCCGACGCCCAATGGCACCGGTTCCAACCAGATCAATGGCGCGACCGACCTGCGGGATCTCAATTACGACCACAAGACCAACAGCTACGCGCTGTTTGGCAACCTGACCTACGACTTCACCGACAACTTCACCGTGACCGGCGGCCTGCGCTGGACCCAGGAAAAGAAAGACATCGACCTGAACCTCACCCAACTGACCCGCAATACCGCCAACGGCCCGCTGGTGCCCCTGGCCGGCAGCGGCACCAATGGCAGCCGCCAGGAGAACAAGACCTGGGAAGCCTGGACCTACGATGTCACGCCCGAATACCGGATCAATGACAACGTACGAGTGTTCTTTCGCTATGCCCACGGCTTCCGTTCCGGTGGTTTCAACACCGGGCTGTCCACCAGCCTGGCGCAGTTGACCACGGTGGACCCGGAACAACTCGACGCCTATGAGTTCGGGGTCAAGTCCGAGTGGTTCAACCGCCGCCTGACCGCCAACGCGAACATTTTCTACTACGACTATTCGGATATTCAGGTCAACCTGCTGACAGTCAACAACGGCGTGCTGACCACGGCCCTGACCAATGGCGCCAAAGGCAAGGTCAAGGGCGCCGAGCTGGAACTGGAAGGCCAGCCCACCGACTCCCTGCACCTGCGGGCGGCGGTGTCGTTCCTCGATACCGAATACACCGACTTCAAGAACACCAACCCCAACACCGGCGCGGTCACCGGTGACTACAGCGGCAACAGCTTTGTGCGCTCGCCGCGCAATGTGGTGTCGGTGGGTGGCGACTACACCATCGCGCTGCAGATCGGCGGCAAGTTGGTGGCCGGGGCCGACGCCAGTTTCCGCGACAAGGAATACTTCCTCGCCGACCGCCAGAGCAGCGCCGACAAGACCCTCAGCCAACCCCACTACACCCTGGTCAATAGCCGCCTGAGCTGGTACAGCGCCGATGAAAAACTCAGCGTCACCGGCTTCGTCAACAACCTCACTGACCGCCGCTACCAGGTGCATGGCCGGCCAAACGGTGGACTGGGGCAGTACGTGATCACCTACGGCGACCCGCGCACCGTGGGCGTGAGCGTGACCAGCCGTTTCTAAGCCCAAGCCCCTCTCCCAAACAACACAGACCCACTGTAGGAGCCAGGCTTGCCTGCGATAGCGTCCTTGAGCTCGCCATCGCAGGCTTGCCGGGCTCCTACAGGTGATCTGCATTGTTTGGAGGGCCAGCCTTGTTTGAAAGGAATACGTTTATGTTCCAGCACACTCCACTGGCCGGCGCCATCGCGCTGGTCCTGGGCAGCCTTGCCGTGCCCGCCATTGCCGCACCAATCCAACCCACGGCCAAGGCCGACCACCTCGACACCGTGGTGGTACTGGGCACCCGCCGCAGCGACCTGACCGCCCTGCAAAGCGCCGCGCCGGTGGATGTGCTGTCCAGCGAGCAACTGCAAGAGACCGGCGCCAGCGACCTGTCTGGCGCGCTGACCGCCCTGTCGCCGTCGTTCAATTTCCCGCAGTCACCCCAGGGTGCCTTCGCCGGCTCTATCGCCCAAGGCGCGTCGCTGCGCGGCCTGGCGTCGGACCAGGTGCTGGTGCTGGTCAACGGCAAGCGCCGCCACAGCAGCGCCAATATCACCCGCCAAAGCCTGGTCAATGGCCGGGGCGCAGCGGCGGTGGATTTGAGCCTGATCCCCCTGAGTGCGATCCAGCGCGTGGAGATCCTGCGTGACGGCGCGGCGGCGCAATACGGCTCGGATGCCATCGCCGGGGTGATCAATATCGTGCTCAAGGAAAACGACGACGGCGGCAACGTCGGCTACCGTTTTGGCGGCTATGACAAGGGCGATGGTATCCAGCGCAAACTCAGCGGCTGGAAAGGCTTCAGCCTGCCCAACGACGGTTTCCTGACCCTGAGCTTCGACGCCGGCAGCCAGGATCCGGCCAGCGACACCAACCCCGACAACCGGATCTTCTATCAAGGTTCCACCAGCATCAACACGCCCCGGGAACAGAACAACCGCTACCGCACCTGGCGCTGGGGCTCGGGCAATGTCTCCGACCAGTACAACTTCGTGGCCAACAGTGAAATCGGCGTCGGCGACGGCCTGACCGCCTATGGGTTTGCCACTTACGCCCACAAGAACACCGACGCCGAAGGATTTTTCGACCCGCCGACCACCCTGCGCAGCAACTACGGCAGTACCGCGTTGCAGCGTTACCCCGACGGACGCCTGCCGGTGACGCGCTACAGTCTGCAGGACTATGCGGTGACCGGCGGCCTGCGCTATGAGCACGAGCAACTGGGCAAGTTCGACCTGGCGCTGAACCACGGTAACAACACGCTCGAATCCACCGATCGCAATGCGATCAACCCCAGTTGGGGCACCAACAGCCCGGCGAATATCTACACCGGCCAGCGCGAAAACGAGCAGACCAACCTGACCCTGGACTGGGTGCGCGACTTCCCCACCGACCTGCTCTTCAAGCCGCTGACCCTGTCCGCCGGCCTGGCCTGGCGCAAGGAGAACTACCAACTGAGTGCCGGTGATGCGGCGGGCTGGCAGAACGGGCCGCTGTTCAACACGGTCGACCCGATCACCGGGCGCCGCATCCCTGGGTATTACTCGGGCATCACCCAGGTCGATGCCGCGTCCCTGGAGCGCAAGGTGCTGGGCGCCTATATCGATGTCGAAGGTCAAGTCACCGAGAAATTCCAGGCCGGGGTGGCAGTGCGTACCGAGCACTATTCGGACTTCGGCGACACCACCAACGGCAAGCTGTCGCTGCGCTACGACTTCACCCCACAGATCGCCGCGCGCGCCACCGCCAGCACCGGCTACCGCGCGCCGTCGCTGGTGCAGAGCGGCATGTCGTCGTTCAGCGTGCAGGTGGTGGAACAGCCGCCCGGCAGCGGCAACTATGTGGAAGTGCAGCAACGCACCCTGCGTGCCGACAGCCAGGAAGCGCGGTTGCTGGGCGGCAAGGCACTCAAGCCCGAGGAGTCCACCAACTACTCCCTGGGCCTGGTATGGCGCCCGCTGGACAACGCCTCGGTGACGGTGGATGCGTACCGGATCAATATCGACAACCGCATCACCCTCTCCGACCAACTGCCGTCTGCGGTGGTCACGCCGATTTTTGCCGGCACGCCCTACGCCAATATCCAGAGCGCGGCGTTCTACACCAACGTCGCCGATACGCGCACCGATGGTATCGAGCTGACCGGCAACTATCAGTGGAACCTGCAGCAATGGGGGCGCCTGAACCTGAGCAGCGGCTTTGCGAAGAACCGCACCACAATCACGGCGTTGCGCGACGTGGGCAATATCAAGGGATCGCAGATTGTCGGGCGCAACACCCAGGGCCTGATCGAAGAAGGCACGCCAGAAACCAAACTGACCCTGAGCGCCAACTGGCTGTATGAGAACTGGGGCCTGACGGTTGCCCAACGCCGCTATGGCCAATGGATCAGCCGCAATGCCACCAACCCCAGCCTGGACCAGACCTACAGCCCGCAGTGGGTCACGGACGTGGACCTGTCGTACACCTTCGACAAGGGCCTGAAGGTCTCGGTAGGCGCGATCAACCTGTTCGACAGCCACCCGGACAAGGCCGATGGCGCGCAGTTGTACGGCGTGCCGATCTACTCGATCACCAGCCCAGAAGGTGCCCAGGGCGCGTTCTACTACACCAGCGTGAGTTACGACTTCTAGACGCGACTGCTGAACGGGTGTTGCCACAGCAGCACCCAACCACCATTTCCCCCTGTCGGAGCCGGCTTGCCGGCGATTGCGGCCTCATGCCCTGCGCATGGCAGAAGGGCGCCATCGCCGGCAAGCCGGGCTCCTACAGGGTTTACGGGTTTATGGCACATGTCTTGCGATGGTGGCTGGGTACTTCGCTGAAATAAGACCTGCCATGCGCCTGAATCACTTACTGAACCCTCTTACCTGGCTGATCTCCCCCCTGGCCTTGCTGGCGGTGTGGGCGTGGGTCGCGCACCTGGGGCTGTTCCCGCGCAACCTGCTGGTGCCGCCCGCGCAGGTGCTGCAGACCTTTGCCGATCTGCTGGCCAGCGGCGAGTTGCAGGAACACCTGGGCAACAGCCTGTCACGGCTGGGCATTGGCTTTGCTATCGGCTCGCTGTGTGGCCTGGGCTTTGGCGTGTTGATGGCTTTGTCGAAAACCGTCGAGGCTTATTGCGGGCCGCTGTTCCATACCCTGCGCCAGATCCCCAGCATCGCCTTGATTCCGATGTTCGTGCTGCTGTTTGGCATCGATGAAACCTTCAAGATCATCATCGTGGCCAAGACCGCGTTTTTCCCGGTGGCCCTGGCGGCCGGCGAAGGGGTCAAGGGCATCCCGCGCAGCTACTTCGAGGTCGCCGACGTGTACCGCCTGCGCTGGCCGAGCTTTGTGCGCCTGGTGGCCCTGCCCGCCGCCGCGCCGCCGATCATCACCGGCTTTCGCATCAGCCTGACCCGCGCCTGGGTGGTGCTGGTGGCCACCGAGTTGCTGGCGGCCGATAGCGGCCTGGGGCAGATGATCGAGATGGCCCGGCAGATGCTGCGCATCGACATTGTGATGGTCGGGGTGGTGGTCACCGGCGTGATCGGCTTTGCCATCGACTACCTGTTGCGCCATATCGAACAGCGCCTGTTTCGCTGGCAGACGCGCTAGGAGCCCTCTATGACGAACCTGTTGAAAAAGTCCCGCGGGCTGTTGCTCCCGCTGCTGCTGGTCCTTGCCTGGGAATACGCCTCGCGCCAGGGCGCGGCCGGTGCCTATGCGTTCGTGCCGCTGTCGGCGATTGGCACGGCCTTGCTGGATATGCTCGGCAACGGCGAGTTGCTGGTCAACCTGCTGGCGAGCCTGGCGCGCACCAGCAGCGGCCTGGCCCTGGGCATTGTGTTCGGCGTGGCGTTGGGGGTGCTGATGGCGTTGTCCAGCGTGGCCAACCGCTTGATCGGGCCGCTGTTCCATAGCATTCGCCAGGTGCCGATGCTTGGCTGGATCCCGCTCATCGCCATGTGGTTCGGCAATGGCGAGTTCTCCAAGGTGCTGATCGTCAGCCTGGCCGCGTTTTACCCGATGGTGCTGAACACCTGGCAGGGCTTTACCCATGTCGAGCAGCGTTACCGCGAAGTGGGCCTGGTGCTGGTGCTGAGCCCCGTGCAGCGCTTCACCCAGGTGCTGCTGCCGGCCGCGCTGCCGAGTATCGCGACCGGCGTTTTGCACGCCTTGGCCTTTGCCTGGGTCACGACGATTGGCAGCGAGTTATTCCTGTCTTCCGCAGCGGGCCTGGGCAACTTGATGATGAATGCCGAGGCCGGCTCGCGCATGGAAGTCATCGTGCTCTGCGTGTTGTGCATCGGCCTGCTCGGCTACCTCATGACCCTGTTGTTTAACCGCCTCGTGCGCCACCTGCTGCGCTGGCGCCACCTTCGTTGAAAGGCCCTGACATGAATGCAATCGCTCACCACGCCTTACACCAGCACCTGCAAACCGGCGCCTTGCAGATTCGCGGCCTGAACAAGGCCTACCGGATCGAAGGCCGCTCGTTGCCGGTGCTGCATAATATTCACCTCGACGTGCAACCCGGCGAGTTCGTCAGCATCGTCGGCGCCAGTGGCTGCGGCAAATCCACCTTGCTGCGCCTGATTGTCGGCCTGGAGGCCGAGTACGAGGGCGATATCCTGCTCGATGGCAAACGCATCGCCGCCACCAGCCTGGAGCGCGGCATCGTGTTCCAGGACCACCGGTTGTTCCCGTGGATGACCGTCAGCCAGAACATCGCCCTGGCCCTGAAAAACCATGACCTGCCCCAGGCCGAGAAAAACCGCCAGGTGGCCGAGCACATCGCCCTGGTCAACCTCAGCGGTTTCGAGAATGCGTACCCCCATCAGTTGTCCGGCGGCATGGCGCAACGCGCCGCGATTGCCCGGGCGCTGATCAACAAGCCCAAGGTCCTGCTGCTGGACGAACCGCTCGGCGCCCTCGACGCCCTGACCCGCGTGCACCTGCAACGGGAACTGCAGCGCATCTGGGTGCAGCAGCGCTGCACGGTGCTGATGGTCACCCATGACATCGAAGAAGCACTGTACCTGGGCGACCGGGTGATTGTGATGGACGCCCATCCGGGGCGGATCAAGCACGAGATCCGTGTCGACCTGCCCCACCCACGGGATCGTGCTTCAGCGGTGCTGCAACAGCACAAGCGACAATTGCTGGAGGAGCTGACAGGCCACTGAGGTCAGCCCGCCGCAACCTTCAGGCGCTGGATCTGTGGCGTGCCTGTGGATGATCCCGGCTTGCGCGGGTCAATGACACTCATCATCACCCCATCGCTGGTGATGAATACTGGCCGTGACTTGCCTTGGTCTTTCGGGTCATTGGAAAAGGCCCCCTTGAACTCGACGGACCGGCGTTGCTCGGCAGTGCCGCCGTCCAAGGTCACCTTCAGATCCCCCGCGGGCGTCACCTGCCAGTCCGAGATTTGGGCGTCGGTGTAGTCCAGTTGAACGGTACTGCCCTGCAGGTCTTCTATGTGAACACTGCCTGCCCCCTTATTGATGATGTACGTATTGCTGCCGCCTTCAGCGACCACCCTGGCCCCCCCATTGATCACCACGACATCGGCCCCCTTGCCTGTGCGGGCAATGTCCTCGCGGCCATTGAGGGTCAGCAAATTATTCTGATCATCACCTTGAACATAACTTTCGCCGTTCTTCACCGTGGTGACATTGGAAAAGTTCTGCACACTGGCGATTTTTTTCACCCCCTCGGTGTTGGATTTTTCAGTTTTTACCGAGACGGTATGGTCTTTCAGATTAATGACATGCCCTACGTAGCTGACACTTTCTTTCTTTCCAACATCGTCGCGTGGAGAACTTAATTCTCCAGAAAAAACCAGGGTGTTACGTCCCTCGCCACCCTCCAGGGATATTTGCCGGGGACTGAAATCTTTGTTTCCCGTTTTCTCGACCTCCCGCGCCCGCTCCAGTGTCTGGCGTGCATCGGCATTCATGACCACCGTGTCATCAGCGCGCCCGCCACTGACCACTTTCTTGCCGGTACCTAGCAAGAAGACGTTGGGTTTGTTTTCCACCCCTCTTACATAATCATCACCACCACCCAGGTCCCATAACGTGGCTTTTCCATCACCCAACTCGCCTTCAACCTGTTTGACCGGTTTGCCGTTAAATGATGAATAGCTTTCATCCACGCCTACCCGGTCAGTGCCATCACGAACCGCCACCGACGGGACCCTGCCGGTTACTGGAATCAGATTCAGCAGCCAGGTGACCGGCGAAAACCAGACTCTTGGCGTCAGTGGGACTTTGCCGTCCACTTGCTTGACCTCAACCTGCGACGAGCCGTAGACCACCCGCTCGAAGGTGTTCTTTGCATCACCGCTCAGGAACGCTTTATAGCAAGCTTGGCGTTGCTCATCGATTTCGTGGGTGTATTGGGTCTGCAGGTAAGGCTTGAGCACATCGAATCCAGGCTCCAGACCCAGGAACGCCCTCACACCGGTGACGGCCTTTTGTTCGCCCGAAAGCGGCGTGACCTTATCCAGGTCTTCCACGCTGCGCACGGAGTGGTAAATCATCTGGCTCATCATGAGCGTCCCGGCCACGACCAGGCCCACCGGCCCAGCCGACGCCGCCCCCATCATGAATGCGGCGCCCAACGTTACCGAGGTCGCGGCGTTGGCCACCGCGAAAGCACCGTCAACATAATGGTCCTGGGCTTGAGCACCGCTGCTCTTACTGGCCTTTTTAAAGGAATCGACAGCACTGTAGATATCAAACGGCACGCTGACCGCTGCACCCGCCCCGGTGCCGACTTTGCCAATCAGTTGCCCAACACTCGACGCTTTAAATCCCATGATCGAAGGCGCAGCCTTATGAATGACACTTTGCCCCAACTTGTTGAGCGAAGCCCCAATCGCGTCGCCCCCGTACTGGGCAGCCACTGCACCTAAACTGATACTGCCTTGGGTCACGTCTCCATTGTGAAAAGACTCTATCGCGCTGCGCAGCCCCTGGAATGTACTGAATGCCTGGAAACCCAAGCCCGCAGCCCGCGTTTTTCCAAACTTGTCCACCCCACCTGCATCAAAGAAATTCGCAGGCATCGCTTGTTTAGTACGAACCATCTCTTGAATCTGAGCCGAAATCTTGTGCACTTGCTGCATCTGCTTTTCGAAGTTGTCAGGCACCTTCGACACTTCGGTACTGGGGATCAGCGGTCCAGCGGACGGATCACGATGAATCGCAATTTCAAAGAACAGCTTGGTTGCCTGGTCACTGAACCGGACATCACCGGAACCAGACCATGCCTTGAAACGCGCAAAATCAATTTGCAGGTTATTGGCCAACAGCTTGCCATTCGGGTCACCTGCAGGCTGGGCATCTATCGGCTTGCCGTGGATATGGATGCCCATTTTGTAAAGATCGACGCGACTGATATCCAGGGTGCCGATACGGATCGGCGGCTGGCTGTCATCGAGGGCCTGAAGGCGCTGCACTTCCCCCGTATTGTTGATGACAGTGGGTGTCGCCATCCTGGCAAGAGGCGCCGCCCCCTGGTGTGTGGCAAACAACTGGCGATCGCGCTGCATCTCTTTGTCGATGTACGGATAACCGGGAGGTGGGGTTGCTTGGGCTAAGGTGCGCAGCAACTTTTGCTCAAGCCCCTGCATGCTGCCAATGTACGGGGAACCGGGGTACTGTTTTATAAAGCCCTGAACGGTTTTCAATGAATCGAAGGTGGCGTGATACTGGGCCATACCTTTCTTGGCATGTATGTTGTCCACGCTTTCCAGAACATTTTGATAAACCGCAGCTTCCATACCCGCAACAGGCCTTGCATGTTTTCTAAAATCAGCCGAGGAAGGCAGGTGCGCACTATCAACTACTTTTATCGTATCAAGATCGGCCAAGGGCGCATTATATGCCAGTTGCATCCGCATGGACGTCGGTCTAATCCCCGAGACATGCTCTGGATTAAATACGCTGAACCTGTATTTAGGATTATCCAGATCGTTGTTGTATGGCCTAATTAACTTTTTCAGATCTGGATCGGTAAAGATTTTTTTCATTCCGCTTTCAAATGCCTTGGCAGAAGAAAACCTGACCAAACCAATATTGGGGTCGGCGTAATAATAGGTCCGTTTACCGTCCGCTCCCGCCGTCACTCCTGCCGATAGACGATGCCCACTGGCGGAAATAATCAACGTCGTCGGGGCTGGGGCTTTGAGGAGCTGCGCTACGATTGACTTGTAAGACCCGAGCCTGTCAGTGGCCGGATCATGAGCCTTGTCGGCATACCCGGCGTACTTCTGGGCCCTGGCAATTGCAGCAAAGAATGCTTGAGATTCAGGCGTATCAGGAGAAGCCAGCGCCTGGTAAATATTGCCCAGGAAAATATCAGCCTTGCCCTCCCTTGTCGCCAAGGACAGCAGGTGCGATATGCCCGCACACTCTCCGTCGCTCGATTGGTTAATCATTGCCAGATAATAACTTTGCGGCATGGGTGTCAACTTAGTTTCTTTACCCGAAACTACGTTCGAAAACTCCATCACCCTTTCTTGTGTTTTGATAATAGTGCGCTTTTCGGCCAAGTGCTTGAGCATGCCTAATTGCTCATCGGTCACCCCGGGCTGCAATGCCATTTTATAAAACTCGGAACTACTCATCAAATCCGAATAACCAGCCGGCAGCGGCACGGACCCCGGTGAGTTATACCCTCGCATATAGGCCTCTCGGCCCTGGCTTTGTTTGACACTTTCTACTTTTGAAAAAAAATCATCTGCGCTGCCCGTCTCGCGAACAGCTGCCACCGGTACTCCCCTACGCAGGCGGCGCTTGTCTGGCACATCGTTCTGCGTCGTCAGTTGCCCCGGTGATGGTTCTCGACGTTCTTCATGGGAAGTTGGAGGGGCGGTTTGAGCGGACTGATTTTGTCTAATAAACGACAAGGTATTGGGCAGGGACGATACGTGCATAATCACTCCAGCTAACAGGTTTTGTTCATTCAATATCCTTTTATGTGAAGGGCTCCTGGAGTGATAAAACCTAGCACCAGACGCAATGCCACCCTGACAGACAAATCCGAGAGCAAACCACAAGGTATTACCAAATGCAGCGCGCCCCTCACTACAGAATGCGCGCCATCTTGATGATCTCGATAGACACCGGGCTGTTGCCACGGCTGAAGGTGCCTTCGCCAATCTTGCGAAAACCGCACGCGGCGTAGAATTTTTCGGCGGTCAGGGTCGCTTCCAGGTAGGCGCTGGTATGCCCGGCTGCGGCGATCTGCTGCAAAGCCTCGGCCAACAGGCGCTTACCCACCCCCTGCCCGGCCGCCTCGCCACGAATAAACAACTTGCTGACTTCCAGACCCTCGATCTCCACGAAGCCCTGGAGCACATCGCTGCAGGCCAGCCACAGGTTGCCGGCGGCGATGGCCGGGCGGTAAGTCTCAGGGGAGCGGCCATCAAGCCACATGGCGATCTGTTCGGCACCATAGTCGGCGGTGCACAGGTTTTCGACGGAGTTTTTATGCACCTGGAAGATGCTCTCGGCGTCGTCCTGGGTGGCTGGGCGGATCAGTAGATTTTTCATTCCTTTGAGATTCCGAGCAGGGCCAATAAACCCAGGCGTTATAGCTGATCTTGCGCCGGGCAGCGACCGAAGACCGCACATCTTGTGCGTTGACCAGCTTCCCTACACACCATATAGTGTGCCCACACACGCAGCCGACCACTACATAGTGTGCGATGCCGGCAATTATCAAGTTTTCTGGACGGCCTCACACACCGTCAGAACAGACCAGGAAGGAGTATTTCATGCTGAGTTGGGATGAAGTCGACACCGAAGACACCGGTGCAGCCGTGATCCGTGGCGCCAACGCCGGCCACGCCACCGAAGCCAACATGGACCGCCTCGACGGTGCCGGTGCCGCCGCCGCCATCGAGGCCCGCGCCGTCACCGCCAATGACTCCGCCGCCATCGTGCGCGCCAAGGCCG